>NZ_JAUQOL010000019.1:0-124013 GCF_047689505.1 Saccharothrix sp. BKS2
CAGGTCTCCCGTTCAGGCCAGGTCTCCCGTTCAGGCCAGGTCTCCCGTTCAGGCCAGGTCTCCCGTTCAGGCCAGGTGCCGCAGCACCTCCAGCATGGACTGCGGGTTCACCGAGGCCGGGTCGTCCTCCGCGCACGCGGCCAGCTCCGCGCGGATCGCGGCGGTGTCCAGGCCGGTGCCGATCAGCACCAGCTCGGTGCGCCGCGGCCCTTCCCACGCCGAGCGCTCGAACCTCAGGAACGCGCCCACGGTGTGCAGGGAGAACCGCTGCCGGTGGCCGGGCACGTCGAACAGCACGAACCCCTTGATCCGGTACAGGCCCCGGGGCCGGCGGTCCAGGAAGGCCGTGAACCGCACGGGGTTCAGGGCGCCGCCGGTGAAGGCCACGCTCTCGTAGCGCACGTGGTCGTGCTCGTGCCCGTCGGCCGCGCCCTCGTCCTCGGCCAGGAGGTCCTCGAACGACAGCTGGCCGTGGCGGACCAGGGGTCGCGGGTCGAACAGCAGCTCCGGGTCGACCCGCCCGAACTCCGCCCGCACCACCGGCACGCCGGGCTTGAGCCGGTCGACCTCGGCCTCCAGCGCGGCCGGGTCGGCGGCGCGGTCGACCTTGTTCAGCACCACCAGGTCGGCCACCCGCAGGTGCCGGGCGAGGTCGTCGGGGAACTCGGCCGCGTCGACCAGCAGCACCAGGCCGCCGTAGGACAGCCGGGGGTTCTCGCTCGCCAGCACCATCCGGGCCATGGCCTGCGGCTCGGCCAGCCCGCTGGCCTCGACCACGATCACGTCCACCCGCGGTTCGAGCCTGGCCAGCATCTCGTCGAGCTCGGAGACGTCGATGGCGCAGCACAGGCAGCCGTTGCCCAGGGACACCGTCGAGTCGACCTGCCCGGCCACGCTCATCGCGTCGATGCCGATCGCGCCGAAGTCGTTGACCACGACGCCGACCCGGGTGCCGCGCGCGCGGGCGAGGAGGTGGTTGAGCAGCGTGGTCTTGCCGGCGCCGAGGAAACCGGCCACGACCACCACCGGGATGCGCCTCACGTGACGCGATCCTAGTTGGCCGGGCTCTGCGCCGGCGGGCCAGGTCGGCAGCGGCTCGGTCGACAGCGCCCCGGGTCGGCAGCGCCCGGTCAGCCGCCCCCGTCAGCCGTGCATCGCGGTGATGAACTGCTCCATCGCCGCGTTCACCCCGTCGAGGTCGTCGGTGGCCACCAGGTCCAGCAGCAGGCCGCGCGCGGCCGCCAGGCCGAGCCGGGCGCGGGCCTCGGCCACCTCCGGGGCGAACCCCCGGGCGCGCTCCACGGCGGCCACCGGCTCGACCCACCGCGAGACGATGCCGTCCAGCAGCGCGGTCGTGCCCCGCCTGCCCTGCGCCGCCTGCCCGTACAGCTCGAAGAACAGCCGTTCGTGGGCGCGCAGCGCCGGATCGGTGAGCACCCGCCAGAACTCCCGCGCCGCCTCGGCCGGTTCGTCGGTCCGCAGCGAGGTCAGCACCGCCCGCTGGTTCTCCTCGACCTCCCGGACCACCTCGACCAGCAGGCCCTCCTTGGAGCCGAAGTGGTAGATGAGCATCCGGTGGCTGGTGCCGACGGCCGTCGCGAGCGAGCGCAGGCTGACCTCGCCCAGGCCGTGCGCGGCCAGGTGCTCCACCACGGCGGTCAGCAGCCGCTGCCTGGCCCCTTGTCCCCTCATGTACCACATGGTACATGTACCAGATGGTTCACGAAATAGGGGTCACGGTGCGCAGCGCGGCATCACCCGAAGCGGTGTTCCGCCTGGCCGCCGACAGCTCCACCTGGCCCGAGTGGTCACCGGTCGTGTCGTACGAGCGGGAACGGGCGGGGGACGCGCGTGGAGTCGGCGAGATCCGGGTATTCAGGAACAAAGGCCGCAAGGCGCTCACTCGGGAGGAGGTCGTCGAACTGACGCCGAACGGGCGGGTGGGCTACGTCCTGCTGTCCGGTCTCGCGATACACGACTACCGGGCTTTCATCGACCTCTCGCCGGACGGCGCCGGGACGGTGATCCACTGGCACTCGTCGTTCGAGGCCGATGTGCGGGGCACGGGATGGCTCCACCGCCTGGTGCTCCAGGCCGTGATCTCCCGCTACGCCAGGGGGCTGGCCGCGCACGCAGCGCGGTCGTCCTGAGCGCGTGGCCGAGGGTGCTCCCGCACCGGGGGGTTCCGCCACCGGCGGTCGTCCACCGAATCCGTGCCGGGATTTCCGCGCGCGGGTGTGAGGACGACTTCATGGTGACCACGCCGGCGCGTTCGTAACTTGGGATCATGGATGTCGTCTCGTGGGTGACCGACCTGATGGAGAAGCTGGGCGCGCCGGGCGCCGGGCTCGCGATCGCGCTGGAGAACCTGTTCCCCCCGCTGCCGAGCGAGGTCTTCCTGCCGCTGGCCGGCTTCACCGCGAGCCAGGGCAAGATGAGCCTGTTCGCCGCGATCCTGTGGACCACCGCGGGCTCCGTGATCGGCGCGCTGCTGCTGTACTACCTGGGCGTCGCGCTCGGGCGTGAGCGGATGCGCCGCATCGCCGAGCGGATGCCGCTGATGAAGGTGTCCGACGTGGACCGGGCCGAGCAGTGGTTCCACCGGCACGGCAAGAGCACCGTCTTCTTCGGCCGGATGGTGCCGGTGTTCCGCAGCCTCATCTCGATCCCGGCCGGTGTCGAGCGGATGCCGGTGCCGCTGTTCACCCTGCTCACCGCGGCGGGCAGCCTCATCTGGAACACCGCGCTGATCCTCGCGGGCTACTTCCTGGGCGCCAACTACCACGTGGTGGACCAGTACCTGGGGATCGTGTCGAAGGTCGTGCTGGGCCTCGCGGTGGTGGCCGTGGTGTGGTTCGTGGTCTCCCGGGTGCGGCAGCGCGGACAGGACGAGGAAGAGGACGAGGAGTCCCACGCGCGCGGGTAGCGCCCGTGACGGCCGTCCACAGCGGACGGGCCCGATCCGTCGAAGACCGCGTTGACGTGCTCCTCCGGCGCGACCCCGCCGAACAGACCGGGGGCGCGCACTGCGAGGTACCGAACCGCCCGCCCCCGGGTCGGCCCGGCGGCGCCCACGCCGGGTGACCACCCGGGGCCCCGTCGCCCCCACCCCGCGACGGCACCCGCGCCCGGTCGCGCGCACACCGCCACCAGCGGGTTCACCCCAGCGGTGGGGAATTCGGGTGACGAACCGGCAACGACGCGCAACCCCCAGTGCACGTGGCGCGGGTCAGTGAACCCGAACGTGCTATGGCGCCACCCGCTCCGGGCCACCGAGGATCTCTTGACGTGCCCTCAATCGCCGTCGTCGGCGCAGGTCAAGCCGGTATTGTGCTGTCCGCCGCCCTGCTGCGGGCCGGGTGGCGGGTGTCGTTGTGCTCCGATCGGACGCCCGAGGAACTCCTCGCCGGCCGCGGACGGCCGACGGCCTGCCTGTTCGGGGACCAGGTGGAGTACGAGGCGGAGCTGGGCCTCGACTTCTGGCCGGAGGCGCCCCGGATGCGGCGCATCCACCTCGACCTGTGCACCGGGGACCGGGACGCGGCGTTCGCCGTGGACGCGCCGCTGCGCAAGCCCGCGCTCGCGGTCGACCAGCGGCTGAAGTTCTCGCGCGGCCTGCGGGAGCTGGGGGCGCGCGGGGCGTCGGTGACGGTGGGCGCGGTGACGGAGGCCGGGCTGGAGGAGCTGGCCGCCACGCACGACCTGGTCGTGGTCACCGCGGGCACCGGGGCGGGCTCCCTGTTCGAGCCCGACCCGGTGCGGTGCGTGCACACCGAGCCGCAGCGCAGGCTGTTCATGATCAACATCCACGGGTACGACCTGGCCGCCCGCCCCGAGCACCGGGAGGGCGTGTTCTCGTTCCTGCCCGGCACCGTGGAGGTGTTCTGGGTCCCCTTCCACGACCGGGACGTCGGCGAGTCGCGCAGCGTCGTGCTGGAGGCCGCGCCGGGCGGTCGGGCGGACCGGTTCTGCGGCGTGACCTCGGCCGACGAGGGGCTGGCCGTGCTCAAGGAGGTGGTGGACGAGCTGCTGCCGCACGAGTCGGCGTTCCTCCGGCCCGCCCGACCGACCTCCCCGGTGACCTGGATCAAGGGCGAGATCCTGCCGGTGGTGCGCAGACCCGTGGGCGTGCTGCCGTCCGGGCGGCACGTCCTCGGCCTCGGCGACGCGGTGGTGCTCAACGACCCGCTGACCGGGCAGGGCGCGAACAACGCCACCCGGATGGCGCGGTTCTTCGCCGAGGAGCTGGCCGCGTTCGACGGTCCCTACACCGCGGACTGGCTGACCTCGCGGTTCGACGAGTGGTGGGAGCGCGGGCGCCACGCCAACGAGTTCACCAACCGGATGCTGGCGCCGATGACCGCCGCGCAGAAGGAGCTGATCCTCGCCGCGTCCCGCCACCCCGGGATCGCCGAGCAGCTGTGGGAGGGGTTCAACGACCCGTCGTCGCTGTCCCCGTGGTTCTTCGAGGCGCCCGCGGCCCGCGAGTTCCTGGCCCGGTGCGACGTCGGCCGGCTGGACGTGCTGCGGTACAGGCTGGCGGTGGCCGCCCGGGTGGTCCGGCAGAAGCTGGTCGGGCTGAGACCGGTCAGGCGGCCCGCGGACGGGCGAGCAGCGACCTGAGCTCCTTCGCCGCGGCCCGCCCCGCCCTCGTGGCCCCGACCGTGCTGGCGGACGGGCCGTAGCCGACCAGGTGCACGCGCGGGTCCGCCACGACCCGCGTGCCGTCGAGCCGGACGCCGCCGCCGGCCTCGCGCAGGCGCAGCGGGGCGAGGTGGTCCAGCGCGGCGCGGAAGCCGGTCGCCCAGAGGATCGCGTCGGCGCGCTGCCGGGTGCCGTCGGCCCAGACCACGCCGTCCTCGGTGATCCGCTCGAACACCGGCCGCCGGTGGAGCACGCCGGTCCGCAGGCCCTCGCGCACGGCCGGGGTCAGGTGCAGGCCGGTCACGCCGACCACGCTGCGCGGCGGCAGGCCCAGCCGGACCCGCCGCTCGACCTCCGCCACGACGACGCGGCCGAGCTCGGGGGTGAACGGCTCGTCGGAGAACTCCGGCTCGCGGCGGGTGACCCAGGTGGTGCCCGCGGCGTGCCCGGCGATCTCCAGCAGCTGCTGGACCGCCGACGTGCCGCCGCCGACCACGACGACGTGCCGACCGGCGAACTCCGCCGGCCCCCGGTACCCCGACGAGTGCAGCTGGCGACCCCGGAACAGCTCCTGGCCCGGGTAGCGGGGCCAGAACGGGCGGGTCCAGGTGCCGGTGGCGTTGACCAGGGCGCGCGTGTCGAACGCCCCGCGGTCGGTCTCGACCCGGAGCAGCCCGCCGAGGTCGCGCACGGCGCGCACGCGGACCGGCCGCAGCACGTCCAGGTCGTTGCGGCGCTCGAAGTCGGCGAAGTAGGCGGGCAGCACCCGGCGGGCGGGCGCGTCCGGGTCGGGTTCGGCGAACGGCGCCCCGGGCAGGTCGTGGATGCCGTGCACGGTGGCCATCCGCAGGGACGGCCAGCGGTGCCGCCACGCGCCGCCGGGGCCCTCCTCGGCGTCGAGGACGCGGTGGTCGAGGCCGGCCCGCTTGAGGAAGTAAGCGGCGGACAGACCCGCTTGACCGGCGCCGACGACCACCACGTCCATGTCCCGGACAACGCCCCGCGCGCCGCGCCGCTTCCCCGCCCGCGGGTCGCGGTGGTCACACCCCGCGCGCGCGGGAAGGCAGCGGGACCCGCGGGCGTTGCCACCGGGTATGAGCCGACTCCGCGACGTGCCGCTGTCCGCACTGGACCTGGCCCCGATCACCACCTCGGGGGACGCGAGCACCGCGTTCGCCCACACCCGCGAACTCGCGCGGCACGTCGAACGGCTCGGCTTCACCCGGTTCTGGTTGGCCGAGCACCACAACATGCCCGGCATCGCGAGCTCGTCCCCCGCCGTCCTGATCGGCCACGTCGCCGACGCCACCACCACGCTGCGGGTCGGGTCGGGCGGCGTGATGCTGCCCAACCACCCGCCGATGGTGGTGGCCGAGCAGTTCGGCACGCTGTCCGCCCTGCACCCCGGCCGCATCGACCTGGGCATCGGGCGCGCCCCGGGCACCGACCAGCGGACCGCGCGGGCGCTGCGCCGCACCGCCGGGCCGCTGTCCGCCGACGACTTCCCGCAGCAGCTCGCCGAGCTGACCGGCTACTTCGCCGGCAGCGAGCCGCTGGACGCCGTGCCCGCCGAGGGCAACAGGCCGGACGTCTTCCTGCTCGGCTCCAGCGGCTACAGCGCCCAGGTCGCGGCCGTGAACGGGCTGCCGTTCGCCTTCGCCCACCACTTCAGCGCGCAGAACACGCTGCCCGCGCTGGCCCTGTACCGGGAGCGGTTCCGGCCGTCGGCGCGGCTGTCCGAGCCCTATGCGGTGGTCTGCGCCTCGGTGCTGGTCGCGGACACCGACGAGCGCGCCGAGTACCTGGCGATGCCCGGTTCGCTGGCCTTCCTGAACCTGCGCAGCGGCCGACCGGGGCGGATGCCCACCAACGAGGAGGCCGCCGCCCACCCCTACACCGACCTGGAGCTGCTGTTCATCGAGGAGCGGCGGGCCGAGCAGGTGCTGGGCTCCCCCGAGACGGTGCGGGCGCAGCTCGGGCGGCTGCTCGACGACACCCGGGCCGACGAGCTGATGGTGACCACCATGGTCGCCGAGCAGCGGGACCGGCTCCGGTCGTACGAACTGCTGGCCGAACTGTTCGATCGTTCGTCCGAACGGGTGAAGACCGAAGTCGAGGTGTAGCGGTTCGCGGGTGGACCGCGATGATCGGTGTGAGCGCGCACGCCCCCCGACGCGCTCTCCAACTCCCGGTCGGTTCGCCGGCCGGGGCTCGGCCGCCGCCGACCCGCGTGGGCGCCGCCCGGTGTGGCGCCGCCCACGCGGGCAGCCGTGCGCCATCACGGGTTGGCCACGGGCAGGCACCAGGTGCGCGTCAAGGCCCCCGATCCGCCCCCGCGGACCCTTCCGCCCCGTCATGGTGGTGGCAGTCGCAGCAAGCCCACCGCCGGGGCGGGAAGGGGAGGTTCGTGAAGTTCGCCAGACTGGCCGTCGGCGCATGCCTGGGCTTGGCCGTGGCGGGGTGTGCGGACCACACCGGCATCGACCCCGTCGCCCCCGCGCCCTCCGCGGTGGCCGAGCAGGGTCCCGAGGCGGCCGCGAGACAGGCCTCCACCGAGTTCGGCACGCAGCGCGTGTGGGCCGGCGGGATGGCCGTCACCGTGTCCCAGCCGACCTCGCTCAAGCCGAGCGACACCTCGTTCCCGCAGTCCCCGCGCGCCGCGGTGTTCACGCTCACCCTGGTGAACAACACCAAGGAGGTCTACCGGACCAGCGGGCTCGCGGTGCGGGCCGAGATCGCGGGCGCGCCGGTGGCCGAGGTGCGCGACTCGGTGCAGGGCCTCAACGGGATCGCGGCCGCCGTCAGCGAGGTCGCCCCCGGTGGCGAGACCGTGCTGACCATGGCTTTCGCCGTGCCCGAGCACCCGGTGCGGCTGCGCCTGGTGATCGAGCCCAACGGGGCCGGGCAGGAGCCGAACGCCACGTTCGAGGGCAGGACCTGACCTGTAGCGTCTCGCCCCATGACCGAGCAGAAGCGCCTGTCCCCCGGCGACCAGGCCCCGGCGTTCACGCTGCCCGACAGCGGGGGCAAGCCCGTCTCGCTGTCCGACTACCTGGGACGCTCCGTGGTCGTCTACTTCTACCCGGCCGCGAGCACGCCGGGGTGCACCAAGCAGGCGTGCGACTTCCGCGACAGCACCGCCGCGCTGGCGTCCGCCGGCTACGAGGTCGTCGGGATCTCGCCGGACAAGCCGGAGAAGCTCGCCGCGTTCGCCGCGGCCGAGGGCCTGGACTTCCCGCTGCTGGCCGACGTGGACCGCGAGGTGCTCACCCGGTGGGGCGCGTACGGGGAGAAGCTGAACTACGGCCGGAGGATCATGGGCGTGATCCGGTCCACCTTCCTGGTCGACCCCGAGGGGAAGATCACGAAGGCCATGTACAACGTGCGCGCCACCGGGCACGTGGCCAAGCTGCTGCGCGAGCTGCCCGCCTGACCGGCGGCCCGTCCGCCGGCCCGGCTGCCCGCCCGGTCCGCCGGGGTCAGCTCCGGGCCGGCTCCCGCAGGTGCGGCAGCAGCAGGCGCAGCGCACGGCCCCGGTGGGACAGCGCGTCCTTCTCCTCCGGCGACAGCTCGGCCGACGTCACGTCGTGGCCCTCCGGGCGGAAGACCGGGTCGTAGCCGAAGCCGTTCGCGCCGCGCGGCTCGCGGGTGATGGCGCCCCGCCACTCGCCGCGCACCACGACCTCCGCGTTCCCCGACACGAACGCCGCGGTGCACACGAACGCGGCGCCGCGGCGCTCGTCCGGCACGTCGCGCAGCTGCCCGAGCACCAGCTCGGTGTTGGCGAGGTCGTCGCCGTGCCGGCCGGACCACCGCGCCGACAGCACGCCCGGCATCCCGTTGAGCGCGTCGATCGCGATGCCCGAGTCGTCCGCCACGGACGGCAGGCCGGTGGCGCGGAAGGCGTCGCGCGCCTTGGCCAGGGCGTTGCCCTCGAACGTCGGGTCGGTCTCCGGCGCCTCGGGGAACTCCGGCACGTCGTCCAGGCCGACGACCTCGATGCCCGCCAGCCCTTCGGCCAGCAGGATGCGGCGCAGCTCGGCGAGCTTCTTCCGGTTGCGGGACGCGAGCAGCAGCTTCACTTCTTCCTCGCCTTCGGCTCGGGCAGCACGCCGGGGTAGGGCAGGGCGAGCGCCTCGGACTGGAGGCGGTTGAGCTCCGCGCACCCGGCCAGGGCCACGTCCAGCATCTTGTCCAGCGTGGAGCGCGCGAACGTGGCGCCCTCGCCGGTGCCCTGGACCTCGATCAGGGTGCCCGCGTCGGTGGCCACCACGTTCATGTCGACCTCGGCGCGCGAGTCCTCCTCGTAGGGCAGGTCGAGCCGCACGCGGCCGTCCACCACGCCGACGGACACCGCCGACACCGCGCACGACAGCGGCTGGGGGTCGGCCAGGCGCTTGGCGGCGGACAGCCAGGTCACGGCGTCGGCCAGGGCCACGTACGCGCCGGTGATGGCGGCGGTGCGGGTGCCGCCGTCGGCCTGGATCACGTCGCAGTCGATGACGATCGTGTTCTCGCCCAGTGCGGCCAGGTCGATGCAGGCGCGCAGGGCGCGGCCGATCAGGCGGCTGATCTCGTGCGTGCGGCCGCCGACTCGGCCCTTCACCGACTCGCGGTCGCCGCGGGTGTGCGTCGCCGACGGCAGCATCGCGTACTCGGCGGTCACCCAGCCCAGGCCGGAGCCGGACCGCCAGCGCGGGACGCCCTCCGTCACGCTGGCCGCGCAGAGCACCCGGGTGTTGCCGAACTCGATCAGCACCGACCCGGCGGGCCACTGCTGGAAGCCGCGGGTGATCCGGATGTCGCGCAGCACGTCGTCGTTCCTGCCATCGCTCCTCAGCACGGCACTACCCTATTGCGCTGAACCCGGGGACAGCCCACCGGCGTAGGGAGAGGCATGGCACTCGCGAGCGACCTGGTGAAGATCTTCGGCCTCCCCGCGCACCCGCTGCTGGTCCACGCGGTCGTGGTGCTGCTCCCGCTGGCCGCCGCGGGGGCGGTCGCTCTGGCGGTGGTGCCGCGCTGGCGGCGGCGGTACACGTGGCCGCTGCTGGGCGTGACGGTGGCGGGCGTGGGCTCGGTGCCGCTGGCCCAGTGGTCCGGCGACCAGCTGTACGCGCAGATGGCCGCCCTGGGGAACCCGCTGATCGAGCGGCACGCCTCGCTGGGCAACGACCTGCTGCCGTTCGCGCTGGGCTTCGGCGTGGCGGTGGTCGCGCTGCTGGTCGCGGGCCGGCTGGCCGACCGCGAGCGCGCGGCGGCGGCCGACGACGGGAACGTGCCGGGGACGTGGCGGCGCATCTGCGCGGTGGTGGCCGTGCTGGTGATCGCGGCGGGCGTGGCGGCGACCGTGCAGGTGGTCCGCATCGGGCACAGCGGCTCCACGGCCGTGTGGGACGGGATCGGGGGCTAGCCGAACGTGGGCCGGCCGACCGGGCCCGGCGGGACCGGGCCCGGCAGGATCAGCGGCGCGGGCGGCGCCTTCTTCAGGGTGCGGGTGACGGTGCACAGCTGCTCCACCGCCCGCCGCACGACCTGGTCCAGCGCCGCCAGCTGCTCGTCGTCCAGGGCCGAGGTGTCGTAGTCGAGGGTGATGGGGATGGCGTCCAGCTCGTGGGCGCCCTCGGGCCGCACGTCCCGCGCGCGGGCCACCAGACCCCCCTCGCCGACCCGGCGGGTGACCAGCGTCTCCGCGGTCACCACCGCGCAGCCGGCCGCCGCGGCGAGCAGCAGCTCGACGGGCGAGAAGGCACCCTCCGCGCCCGAGCGGCCGAGGCGCACCGAGGCGCCCCGGTCGTTCTCCGCCACGAAGTCGTGCCGACCCACCCTGCGCACCTCGACGTTCGCCACGCGGCCGACGTTAGTCGATCCGGTCCTTCGTGTCGGCCGCGATCCGGCGCACGTAGGAGATGTCGCCGCAGTCGTCGTCCAGGCGGTCCTGCCGGATCTCCAGGAAGAGCTTGCCCAGCTCGGCGCGGCGCGAGTCGTCCACCTGCTCGCGGGCGTCGTTGAGGATGGTGCGCTCCTCCTCGTCCACGTGGTGGTTGAGCGCCTCGACCAGCTCCTCCAGCTTGCTCTCCCAGTCCTCGGACTCGGTGTCGGTGACCTCCATCAGCGCCAGCAGGGCCTGGTGGCCCTCGGCGTGCTCCTCGGCGCCGTGGTCGACCTCGTCGTTGTCGACCTCCTTGTAGCGCTTGAGGGCCGGGTAGACCTCGGACTCCTCGGCCTCGGCGTGGGCCACGAGCAGCGCGGCCAGCTCACCCAGCAGGGCCGTCCGGTCGGAGTTCCGGTCACGCAGTTGGCGGAACAGCTCCTCGAACCTCCGGTGGTCTTCGAGGATCAGTTCGACGACGTCAGTTGCCATGGCCGCCGATTACCCGGACCACCGGTTCGTCAACCGCGTAGGTGCCGCCCGGGACGACCAGCTCGACGGGGCCCGGGAAGCGGCCGCGCGCCTCGGCCAGCACGGCGGCCTTGTCGGTCCACGGGGCCACGTGGGTGAGCAGCAGCCGGCCGACGCCGGCGGCCGCCGCGAGCTCCCCCGCCTGCACCCCGGACAGGTGGTGACCGGTCGGCCGGTCGTCGGCGTGCGTCCAGGTCGCCTCGGACAGCAGCACGTCCGCGCCGTCGGCCAGGGTCCGCAGCGCGTCGCACGGCCCGGTGTCGCCGGTGAAGGCGAGGGTCGCGGACCCGGTGGCGATGCGGAACCCGTACGCCTCGGTGGGGTGGTCGACGCGGACCGGGGTGATCTCGAACGGGCCCACGCGGAACGGGGCGCGGTCGACGAGGGTGTGGAACTCGAAGACGTCGGACAGGTCCGTGGCGAGCAGCTCCTCGGCGGTCTCCGCGTAGGCGCGGGCGAACCGGTCGGCGCTCTCCGACGGCCCGTGCACGGGCAGCCGGTGCTCGGTCGTGTCGTGCGGCGGGTCGGTGTGGTAGCGGCGGATGACGGCGAGGGTGGTGAAGTCGCTGCAGTGGTCCGGGTGCAGGTGGGAGAACAGCAGCGCGTCCATCGAGAACGGGTCGTGGCGCGACTGGAGGGCGGCGAGCACGCCGCTGCCCAGCTCGATCGCGAGCCGGCAGCCGTCCGCCTCGACGAGGTAGCCGGATGCGGGGCCGTCCGGGCCCGGCAGGCTGCCCGAGCAGCCCAGGGTGGTCAACAGCACCCGGCGAGCGTGCCGGCTCAGCAGTGGGGGCGGAAGGAGGCGTTTTCCAACCGGGGCAGGAATCGGCGGGCCAGCCTGGCGAAGGAGGCCACCTCGCCGGTGCAGGAGAACACCTGGTCGGGCGCGCCCGTGCGGAACAGGTCGCGCTCGGTCAGCACCCGGACCACGTCCTTGACGGTCTCCTCGGCGCTGGAGACCAACGTCACGTCGTTGCCCATGACGATCTGCACCACGCCGGTGAGCAGCGGGTAGTGGGTGCAGCCGAGGACCACGGTGTCGACCTCGGCGCGCTGGAGCGGCTCCAGGTACGCCTGGGCGAGGCCGAGGACCTGGCGGCCGGAGGTGGTGCCGCGTTCGACGAAGTCCACGAACCGGGGGCAGGGCACCGCGGTGACCTCGACGTCGCGCACCGCGGCGAACGCGTCCTGGTAGGCGCCGGAGGTGACGGTGCCCGCGGTGCCGATGACGCCGATCCGCCCGGTGCGGGTAGTGGCGACCGCGCGGCGCACGGCCGGCAGCACGACCTCGACCACCGGGATGTCGTAGCGCTCGCGGGCGTCGCGCAGGCAGGCGGAGGACGCCGTGTTGCAGGCGATGACGAGCAGCTTCGCCCCGTCGGCCACGAGCCGGTCGGCGATCTTCAGGGCGTGCTCGCGGACCCGGGCGATGGGCTGGGGGCCGTAGGGCGAGTTCGCGGTGTCCCCGACGTACCGGATCCGCTCCTCGGGCAGCTGGTCCATGATCGCGCGGGCGACGGTCAGCCCACCGACGCCGGAGTCGAAGATCCCGATCGGGGAGTCGGAGCTCGGAGTCACACCCCGAGGTTAGCCCGCGCGTCGCGGGCCACGCCCCACGCCGCGAGCACGCCGCCGAGCGCGCCGAACAGGTGGCCCTCCCACGAGATGCCGGGCTGGCCGGGGAGCACGCCCCACAGGGCGGTGCCGTAGAGCGCGAAGACGACCAGGGCGACCACGACCTGCCACGGGCTGCGCGCGAACAGGCCGCGCACCAGCAGGAACGCCAGGAAGCCGAACACCAGGCCGGACGCGCCGATGTGGCTGCCGTAGGAGCCGACCACCCAGGTGCCGAGCCCGCCGGTGAGCCAGATGACGGCGGTGACCTGGAGGAACTGCTTGATGCCGCCCGAGGTGGCCAGGAAGCCGAGCACGAGCAGCGGCACGGCGTTGCCCGTCAGGTGGGCCCAGTCGGCGTGCAGGTAGGGGTACCAGATGATGTTGTCCCACTGGGAGAAGTCGCGCGGGAGCACGCCGTCGTCGTCGAACCGGCCGCCCAGCACCACGTCGACGGCCTCGACCACGTACAGCAGCCCGACGAACCCCAGCACCACCGCGGCGGACAGCAGCGGGTTGGGCGGGATCACCCTCTTGGCCAACGGCGTGGGCGCCTTCCCCCCGCCACCCGTCCCCACCTCACCGATTCCCACTCCCCCAACCTACGCGACCCCGCGAGTCGTACGTCCAGGTCGCGCGAGTCGTACGTTCCGGACCCCCGAGTTCAACGTTCAGGTTCACCTATCGGGTGGCGAGCGCGGTCCTGAACGCTGAACTCGGGGGTCCTGGACGTACGACACGGTGGGTCTGGACGTACGACTCGCGAGGGGTGGTGGGGAGGGGGGACGTAGGGTGGTGGCGTGATCGAGGTGGCGGTGCGGGCCGAGGCGGCCTTAGGAGAGGCGCCCACGTGGGACCACGCGAGCGGGACGCTGCTGTGGGTGGACGTGCTGGCCGGCGAGGTGCACCGCTACAGCCCGGCGCGGGACGACGACGCCGTGCTGGAGGTGCCGCAGCACGTGGGCGCGGCCAAGCCGCGGTCCCGGGGCGGGCTGGTGCTCAACCTGCGCGACGGGATCGCGCTGCTGGACCGGGACGGGACCAAGACCTGGCTGGTCTACTGGGCGCGGGACGGGGTGCGCGGGAACGACGCGGCCGTCGACCCGGCGGGGCGGCTGTGGGCGGGCACCATGCGCTACGACGAGGAGCCCGACGGCTGGTTGGCCCGGGTCCAGCCCAACGGTGACGCCAAGGTCGTGCTGGACAAGCTCGGGGTCAGCAACGGCATCGGCTGGAGCCCCGACGGCACCCGCATGTACTACATCGACTCCGCGGAGCGCCGCGTCGACGTGCTCGACTTCGACCGCGAGACCGGTGAGGCCACCCACCGCCGCCCGCTGGCCGAGGTCCGCCGCGGCCTGCCGGACGGGCTCACCGTGGACGCCTCCGGCGCGGTCTGGGTGGCGCTGTGGGGCGGGGCGGCCGTGCACCGCTACACCCCCGACGGCGCGCTGGACCTCGAACTCGAACTGCCGGTGGGCCAGCCGACCGCGTGCTGCTTCGGCGGGCCCGACTTCACCGACCTGTACGTCACCAGCGCCCGGACCGGGTTGTCCGGCGACGCCCTGAGCGAGCTGGCCGGGTCCGTGCTGGTGCTGCCCGGGGTCGGGGAAGGGTTGCCGTCGACCGCGTTCGCGGGTTGAGGGAGCCAGGGGGCAGGGGGCAGGGGGCAGGGGGGCGTAGGGACAGAGGCTGGGGCGAAGGCGCGGGTTGAGAGGGCTGGGGCTCGGGTGGCGGGGCGAGGTCAGGCGATCTCGTACACCGCGCCGGGTTCGGCCAGCACCACCGGGCCGTCGAACTCGGTCACCGCGTCGGCCAGCACGCCGTCGCGGTCCGACCACGGCAGCACGTGCGTCAGCACCAGCCGGCCCACCCCGGCGGCCGCCGCCACCGCGCCCGCCTCCCGCCCGCTCATGTGCAGGTAGTCGGCCCGGCCGGCCTGCTCGCGCCACGCCGAGTCGGCCAGCAGCAGGTCCGCGCCGCGCGCCAGCCCCACCAGCTCCGGGCACGGCACGGTGTCGCCGGAGAACACCAGCGACGCGCCCCCGTGCGTCAGCCGGAACGCGTACGCCTCGCAGATGTGCCGCATCGCGGCCACCTCGACCTCCACCGGACCGACCCGGTACGAGCCGGGCGCGAGCGGCACGAAGTCGAACGCCTCCTCCAGCCGCAGCGCGGCCAGTTCGGCGCGGCTCGCGGCGTGCGCGGCGGCCAGCCGGGACGGCGCGTGCGCCGGGGCGAACACGGGCAGCCTGCGCTCGGTCACGTCGTACGGCGGCGACGGGTGGTGGCGCCGGTGCACGGTGAGCGCGCTGAAGTCCGCGCAGTGGTCGAGGTGCAGGTGCGACAGCAGCACGGCGTCGAGGTCGAACGGGTCGCAGTGCCGCATCAGGGCGCCGAACACGCCGCTGCCCAGTTCCAGCACGATCCGGACCCCGCCCGCCTCCACCAGGTACCCGGAGGTGGGCAGGCCGGGACCGGGTGCGCTGCCCGCACACCCGAGCACCGTCAATTGCATGGCGGAACGATAGCAGCCCGCTCTCTGCAAAAATGCGGAAAGGACGCGGGAAGAAGCTGCCGATATCGGTGGTGGATAGGTTCACTCGAATGCATCAGCGGGGGTCGGGCAGCGGTTGGGACCGAGCGGGAGTTGCTCCTCGGCGCGGAACCCGATTGGCCCTCGGCGCACCGCCGGCCGATGCGGCGGGCCGAGTTCGAACAGGCTTGTCTGCGGATTGCCGAAGTCGGGGAGAAGCGCATCCGGTGACGCGTGTCCGCCGGTCGGGTGAGCTACGGGTACACCCGGTCAACCCCGCCCGAGCCGGGGCGCGCACGGTGTCGTGCGCGATACCGCGGTTCCCGCCGAACCGGCATATCACAATGCCTCACCGCATCGGGCTGAACGGGCTGCGCCATTCGACGGGCGGTGGTGTTGGAAGAACTGCGCGAGATCGCGGCGCAGCCGGCAGGCCGGCGATCGGGGAACGACTCCGCGCCGGTCGATTGCCCGGTGCCGGGTGGCGGCGCCGCAATTCCCGCGCGTTGCGTCCGACCTCCGAATACCCGCCGCCCGCGGAGCACGCGCACGACCACCGGGGGATTTCGCGGCGGCGGGCCCGGCGAGCAGGCCCGGCGACCGGCAGGCGCCCGCGCTAGTCGTCGTGGCGGCGCTGCTCCAGCGCGGTCAGGTGCTCCACCCAGCGGTAGGCGCGCGGCAGCAGGTCGACCACGGCCACCGCCTCCTCCTCGGCCACCAGCACCCGGACCCCCGGCATCAGGTCGGACAGCACCTGGCGGCACCGGCCGCACGGCACGAGGACGCCCGTCGCGTCCACGGCCACCAGCGACTCCAGTTCGTAGACCCCCTCGGCCGCCGCCGCGCCCAGGACGACCAGCTCCGCGCACGGGCCGCCCGCGAAGTGGAAGACGTTGAGGCCGGTGAACACGCGGCCGTCCGGCGCGAGACCGGCCGCGGCCGCGGTGTGGTGCCGCCACCGGGTGCGGGCGCGCGCGGTCCGCAGCGCCGTGGCCAGCAGGTCCCGTTCCGGCTCGGTCGGCAGCACGCGGGCGAGCTTACGAAAGTTTCCCCGGCACCACCACGGACCGAATGGGTGTTTTGCCTGTTCCGCCAGCTCATCAGGCCATTTGAGATCCGCAACTTCCACGAAACCCGTTGTCCGACCACGGTCGGGAGTCACATAGTGGCCTGAATTCCTTATACCGTTTTGAGGAGCAACGATGCTCTGGAGAACCCTCCTCGCCGCCACGCTCGTGGTGGTCGCGCTTCCGGTCGCCGCGTCCACGGCCCAGGCCGCGCCGTGCAACGGGTACGTGGCGTTGACCTACGACGACGGTCCGAACGGTCAGTTCACCCGGCCGCTGATCGGCGCGCTGCGCTCGGTGGGCGCGCGGGCGACGTTCTTCGACCTCGGTCGGAACGTGCAGCAGCAGGCGGGCCTGGCCCGTGAGACCGCGTCGGCCGGCATGTGGATCGGCAACCACTCCTGGTCGCACCCGTACCTGACGAACCTGGGCGCGGCCCAGGTGGCGACCGAGCTGGCCAACACCCAGAACGCGATCCGCAGCGCCACCGGCCAGACGCCGACGCTGTTCCGCCCGCCGTACGGCGCGACGAACGCGACCGTGCAGAACGAGGCCCGCAAGCTCGGCCTGACCCAGGTCACCTGGTCGGTCGACACGCAGGACTGGAACGGCGCCTCCACCGACGCCATCGTGCGTTCCGCCACCGGCGCGAACGCGGGCGCGATCGTGCTCATGCACGCCGCCTACCAGGCGACCGTGAACGCGGTGCCGCGGATCGTGCAGGGCCTGGCCGCCAAGGGCCTGTGCCCCGGCCGGATCAACAACTCCGGCCAGGTGGTGGCCCCGTGAGGAAGGGGCTCACCGCGCTGCTCGCCGGGGTGACCGCGGCGGCGGCGTTCTGCCTCGCCCTCGTCGCCGCGCCGCAGCCCGCCTCGGCCGCGGCGCTGACCGAGGTGACCGGCTTCGGCACGAACCCGAGCAACCTGCGGATGCACCTGTACGTGCCGGACCGCACGCAGGCCCGCCCTCCGGTGCTGCTGGCGGTGCACTACTGCACGGGCACCGGCCCGGCGTTCCACTCCGGCACGGAGTTCGCGCGGCTGGCCGACCAGTACGGGTTCATCGTCATCTACCCGACCGCCACGCGCTCCGGCGGCTGCTACGACGTGTCCTCGCCGCAGGCGCTGCGCCGCGACGGCGGCAGCGACCCGGTGGGCCTGGCGTCGATGGTCCGCTACGTGCTCCAGCGCTACAACGGCGACACCGGCCGCGTGTTCGTCACCGGTGTCTCGTCCGGTGCGATGACCACGAACGTGATGCTGGCCAACTACCCCGACGTGTTCGCCGCGGGCGCGGCGTTCGCGGGCGTGCCCGCGAGCTGCTTCGCCACCACCGACGGCTCGTCGTGGAACAGCGCGTGCGCCAACGGCCAGGTGAACAAGACCGCGCAGGAGTGGGGCAACCTGGTGCGCGGCGCCTACCCGGGGTACAGCGGGGCCCGACCGCGGATGCAGATCTGGCACGGCACCGCGGACGACACGCTGCGCTACCCGAACTTCGCCGAGCAGGTCGAGCAGTGGACCAACGTCCACGGCCTGTCGACCACGCCGACCTCGACGGACTCGCCGCAGTCCGGCTGGACGCGCACGCGCTACGGCGACAAGGTCGAGGCCATCTCGATGCAGGGCACCGGGCACAACCTGCTGGCCTCGGGCATGGCGCTGCGCGCGATCCAGTTCTTCGGCCTGGACCGCGGCGGCCCCACCGGCACGACGACGACCACCACCACCACGACGACGACCACGACCGGCAACCAGCCGGCCGGGGCCTGCCGGATCGCCTACGCGGTCAACTCGTGGAACACCGGCCTGACCGCCACCATCACCATCACCAACACCGGCACGAGCGCGGTCAACGGCTGGCAGCTCGCGTTCACCCTGCCCGCCGGCCAGACCGTCACCGGCGGCTGGGGCGCGACCTGGTCACCCACCAGCGGTGCGGTGACCGGCCGCAACGTCGCCTACAACGCCGCCATCGCCCCGAACGGGTCGATCGGCATCGGCCTCCAGGCCACGCACGGCGGCAACACCGGCAAGCCCACCTCGTTCACCCTGAACGGGGCGGCCTGCGCCGTCGCCTGACCCCGGCGCGGACGAGGGCCCCGCACCGGATCCGGTGCGGGGCCCTCCCGGTGTCGCCTCAGGCCCAGAGGTGGCCGTCGAGGCGCTCGGACGCCTCGTCCAGGGTGCCCGCGTAGGCGCCCGTGGACAGGTACTTCCACCCCGCGTCGGCCACCACGAACGCGATGTCCGCGGGCTCGTCCGCCTTGACCGCCTTCTCCGCCGCGGCCAGCGCCGCGTGCAGGATCGCGCCGGTGGAGATGCCCGCGAAGATGCCCTCCACCTCCAGCAGCTGCCGGGTGCGGCGCAGCGCGTCGTACGAGCCGACCGAGTAGCGGCCGGTCAGCACGGCCGCGTCGTACAGCTCGGGCACGAAGCCCTCGTCGAGGTTGCGCAGGCCGTAGACCAGCTCGCCGTAGCGCGGCTCGGCGGCGATGACCCGCACGTCCGGCTTGTGCTCGCGCAGGTACCGGCCGACGCCGACCAGCGTGCCGGTGGTGCCCAGGCCCGCGACGAAGTGCGTGATCGTCGGCAGGTCCTCGAGCAGCTCGGGCCCGGTGCCGCGGTAGTGCGCGGCGGCGTTGGCCGGGTTGCCGTACTGGTAGAGCATGACCCAGTCGGGGTGGGCCTTGGCCAGTTCCTTGGCCTGCGCCACCGCCTGGTTGGAGCCGCCCGCGGCGGGCGAGAACACGATGCGCGCCCCGTACGCCTGGAGCAGCTGCCTGCGCTCGGTGGAGGTGTTCTCCGGCATCACGCACACCAGGCCGTAGCCCTTGAGCTTGGCGGCCATGGCCAGGGCGATGCCGGTGTTGCCCGACGTGGGCTCCAGGATCGTGCACCCCGGGGTCAGCACGCCGGTCCGCTCGGCCTCCTCGACCATCGCCAGCGCCGGGCGGTCCTTGATCGAGCCGGTCGGGTTGCGGTCCTCCAGCTTCGCCCACAACCGCACGTCCTTCGACGGCGACAGCCGGGGCAGGCCCACCAGGGGCGTGCCGCCGACCGCGTCGAGCAGGGACTCGTACCTGGCCACGGCGGATCAGCCGCCCGCGACGGCCGGGAGGATCGTGACGGTGTCGCCGTCCTTCACCGCGGCCTCCAGCCCACCCGCGAAGCGCACGTCCTCGTCGTTGACGTAGACGTTGACGAAGCGGTGCAGCGTGCCCTCCTTGACCAGGCGCTGCTTGAGGCCACCGTGGTTGTCCTCCAGGTTGTCGATCACCTCGGCGAGCGTGGTCCCCGACGCCTCGACGGACTTCTGCCCGCCGGTGTGCGTGCGCAGGATCGTGGGGATCGAGACGGTGACGGCCATGCTGGAACCTCCGGGGAACCGGGTTGGGTGAAGAGGGGTGAGACGCGCGCTGTCAGGGACAGTCGGGCGTGTCGTCGGCGCCGGTGTGCGAGAACATGTACGACTCGACGACCTCGACCGGTTCCTCGGTCACCACACCGTCCACGATCCGGTACGAGCGCAGCTCGTGCTGCTCGGGGTCCCGGGTGGAGATGAGCACGTAGTGCGCCTGCGGTTCGCTCGCGTAGGAGACGTCCGTGCGCGACGGGTACGCCTCCGTCGCGGTGTGGGAGTGGTAGACGACGACGGTCTCCTCGTCGTTCGCGCCCATCTCCCGGTGGACGCGCAACTGCTCCATCGAGTCGAAGCGGTAGAAGGTCGGCGAGCGCTCGGCGTTGTCCATCGCGACGAACCGCTCCGGGCGGTCGGAGCCCTCGGGGCCCGCGATGATCCCGCATGCCTCGTCGGGGTGGTCACGACGGGCGTGCGCCACCATCTCGTCGACGAGGTCACGGCGAATCACCAGCACGCACCCATCCTACGTGGTGGCGGAAGGCGTCCCGTCCCGTGAGACATCCCACTCCGGCACCTGCTCGACGGCCGCCGGCCCGGGTGCCATCCGGTCGCGCCCGACCCCCGCGCCCTGGGCGTAGGACAGGTGGCCGCCCAGCAGGCCGCCCACCCCGACCGCCGTCAGGCCCACCAGCGAGACGACCCGCGCCACGCCGCCGAACCCGTGCCCGCGCAGCCGGAAGGAGGTGAGGTAGCAGGCGGTCGCGGTCGCGTTGGCCACGAGGTGCACGAACGCCGTGCGCCGCTGCCGCTCGTCCAGCGCGGTGTACTCGGCGAGCCCGGTCGCGATTGCGGCGGGCGAGCCGACCAGCCCGAGGCCGATCAGCGCGCGGGCGGCCCGGCTCTCGCCCGGCAGCACGTCGAGCACGTTGGACGCGGCGAACATGCCGATCGGCACCAGCACCACCGCCGGGTGCGCGGGGTGGCCGAGCGGGCGCCCGCGCAGCACGTCGGTCACCTGGTGGCGCCGCAGGGCGGGCGGGATCACCTCCGCCAGCGCACCGGCCGCCTTGTCCAGCGCGGTACTCGACTCGACCCACCTGAGCAGCTTCTTCACACCAGACATGCCGACCGGGTACCCCACCCCGCGCGAGTCGAACGTTCAGACCGACCGTGTCGAACGCCCAGGACCCCCGAGTTCCACACCCGCGATCGACGTGTCCCCCGATCAAGCGCCGAGAACCACCCGTTCGAGGGCATCCGCCGCCCGCGCGCCCAGCTCGTCCGGCGCCGCGCCCGCGGGCACGCCCGTGGCCACCGCGAACACCGTCGACGGCACGTCCACCCCGGCCCGCGCGAACCCGTCCCGGGCCGAGATCGCGACCCTCCGGCACTGCGCCCGCGTCAGCTCGGCCTCCACCACGACGAGGCCCACCGCGGTCTCCCCCACCAGCGCCAACGCCTCCACCGGCTCCTCCGCGGCCGCCTCGCAGGCCGCGGCCCCGTCGTCGGCCCCGTCCCCGCCGCCGAGCAGGCCCAGCGCCGCCGCCGCGGGCACGATCGGCACGACCTCGTGCCACCGGGGCCCCACCGGGAACCCGTGCCCGCGCGCCGCCAGCCACCGCACGACCCCGTCCACCGGCGCCAGCCCGCCGGACGCGAGCACGACCGCGTGGACCCGCTCCACCAGCGTCGACGGGTCCAGCAGGTCCAGCTCGCGCGTGCCGACCGGCGCGCCGCGCACGTCCACCCCGGCCACCGCGCCGGCGGGCGCCAGCACCACCACGACCCCGGCGGACCGCCCGACCAGCATCAGTCCATGACCGCCTCGACGAGCGTCTCCTGCACCCAGGTCAGCCACTGGTAGACGCCCAGGTGGGGCGAGCGCGGGTCGTCCGGCGGCAGGTCGTCCGGCATCTCGTCCTGCACGTCCAGCGCCGTCCCCAGCGCCAGCCGCACGTCGTTGAGCGCCGACAGCCACGCCTCGGCCTGCTCCAGCCGCAGCCGCACCTCACCGCCGTCCGGCGGGCACGTCTCCAGCACCACCCCGGCCGCACCGGTCTTCTGGTCCAGCAGCGCGGGCTCGTGCAGCGAGCGCAGGGCGTTGGCCGAGTCGACCTCGGACGGGTCCGGCGCGTCGGGGTCCAGCCGGTGGAAGTCGGGCAGCAGCCGGCCCAGGATCGGGTCGTCCGGCGGCGTGGACGGCCCCGTCCGGATGCCGGTCAGCTCCGCCAGCTCGTCCTGGGGCGCCTCCTCGGCGCGGGCGAGCAGCATGTCCTGGATCTGGCTCACCAGGCCCCGCACCACGGCGGCCTCCTGCCGGTCGAACCGGCCCAGCACCAGGTCGTCCCTGCGGGTCCACTTCTTCACGACGACCGCTGCATGGTCGCCCAGAGCCCGGCCGCGTGCAGCTTGGCCACGTCGGCCTCCACCTTGTCCTTCGTCCCGGACGACACGATCGCCCGGCCCTTGTGGTGCACGTCCAGCATCAGCTTCGTCGCGTGGTCGCGGCTGTAGCCGAAGAGCTTCTGGAACACGTACGTCACGTAGGACATCAGGTTGACCGGGTCGTTCCAGACCAGCGTCTGCCAGGGGCGGTCCTCGGCGCGGACCTCCTCCCCCACCGGGTCGGCCTGCGTCCGTTCCTGTTCGACGGGCGTGGTCATACCGCCAATGGTGTCATGTTCCGGCGGGTGGTGGAGCCCACAGGTGTCCCCGGTCGAACGGCTTTAGGCTCTCTTCCCATGTCGACGTCCCTGTTCACCGACCACTACGAGCTGACGATGCTCGCCGCGGCCCTGCGCGACGGCACCGCGGACCGCCCGTGCGTGTTCGAGGTCTTCGCCCGGCGGCTGCCCGAGGGCAGGCGGTACGGCGTGGTCGCGGGCACGGCCAGGTTGCTCGACGCCATCGAGTCCTTCACGTTCTCGGCGGAGGAGCTGGAGCTGCTGGAGCGCACCGACGTGGTCGACCGGGCCACGCTCGACTGGCTCGCGGACTACCGGTTCACCGGCGACGCGGACGGCTACCCCGAGGGCGAGCTGTACTTCCCGGGCTCGCCGGTCCTGTCCGTGCGCGCCCCGTTCGGGGTGGGCGTGGTGCTGGAGACGCTGGCCCTGTCGATCCTCAACCACGACTCGGCGATCGCCTCCGCCGCCGCCCGCATGGTCGGCGCGGCCAACGGCCGGCAGATGATCGAGATGGGCTCGCGCCGCACGCACGAGGAGGCGGCGGTGGCGGCGGCGCGGGCCGCGTACCTGGCCGGGTTCACCTCGACCTCGAACCTGGAGGCGGCCCGCCGGCACGGCATCCCGACCTCCGGGACGTGCGCGCACGCGTTCACGCTGCTGCACGACACCGAGGAGGAGGCGTTCCGCGGCCAGGTCGAGGCGCTGGGCGTGGGCACGACCCTGCTGGTGGACACCTACGACATCACCAACGGCATCGACACCGCGGTCCGGGTGGCCGGGCCGGAGCTGGGCGCGGTGCGGATCGACTCCGGCGACCTGGGTGTGCTGGCGCGGCAGGCGCGGGACCAGCTCGACGCGCTGGGCGCGCGCAACACCCGGATCGTGGTGTCGGGCGACCTGGACGAGTACTCGATCGCGATGCTGCGGGCCGAGCCGGTGGACGCCTACGGCGTGGGCACGTCCGTGGTGACGGGCTCGGGCGCGCCGACCGCGGGCATGGTCTACAAGCTGGTCGAGGTGGACGGGCGGCCGGTGGCCAAGCGCAGCTCGCACAAGGAGTCCCGCGGCGGGCGCAAGAGCTCGCTGCGGCGGCACAAGGAGACCGGGACGGCGCTGGAGGAGGTCGTGTTCCCGCACTCGGCCGAGGTCGAGGTGGGCGAGCACGACCGGCTGCTGGCCGTGCCGCTGATCCGCGGTGGACAACGGGTGGAGGGGTTGGACACCCTGGCCCAGAGCCGGGAGCGGCTGCGCGCCGCGCTGGTGACGGTGCCGTGGGAGGGCCTCAAGCTGTCCCGGGGCGAACCCGCCGTTCCGACGACGTTCCTGTGAAGGAGGCCGATCTCATGGGCAAGGCGCTGGTCGTGGTGGACGTGCAGAACGACTTCTGCGAGGGGGGCTCCCTCGCGGTCGCCGGTGGTGCGGCGGTGGCGGCGGCGATCTCGGCCCACGTGGCGGCCGGGTCGTACGACCACGTCGTGGCGACGCGCGACTACCACGTGGACCCGGGCGGGCACTTCAGCTCCGAGCCGGACTACGTGGACTCGTGGCCGGTGCACTGCGTGGCGGGGACGGCGGGGTCGTCGTTCCACCCGGAGCTGGACGTGACGGCGGTGGAGGCGGTGTTCTCCAAGGGCGCGTACGCGGCGGCGTACTCGGGGTTCGAGGGGACCTCGGGCGGTGGCGAGCAGCTGGTGGACTGGCTGCGGGCGCGGGGCGTGGCGGAGGTGGACGTGGTGGGGATCGCCACGGACCACTGCGTGCGGGCGACGGCGCTGGACGCGGCGCGGGCCGGGTTCCGGACCACCGTGCTGCTGGACCTGACGGCGGGGGTGGCTCGGGCGACCGTGGACAGCGCGTTGGCGACGCTGGACGAGGCCGGTGTGGCGCTGTCGGGCACGCCCCGGGTGGGGTGAGCGGTCGGCGCGGGTGTTGAACTCGGGGGTCCTGGGTGTTCGACACGGGGGTCCTGGGTGTTCGACACGGTCGTCCTGGGTGTTCGACACGGTCGTTCCGAGTGTTCGACTCGCGCGGGGTTTGGGGCGGGCGGAGGTGGGGGCCTCCGCCCGCGTGAGGGGGATCAGGGGGTCGGGGAGCAGGCCGCGGTGCCCACGACCACCTGGCCGGTGGCCTTCGAGTCCGGGGTGAAGGTGATGCGGAGCATGGTCAGGGCCATGCTGCCGTCGTTCTGCTCCGGGGTGGTGTTCTCGTTGAAGGTGGCCACGGCCAGGACCGCGCCGGAGGCGGACCTGATCTCGTGGCGGTAGGCCGGGGGGATCTCGTCCGGCAGGCCGGCGAAGCCCTGGAGGCCGTTCAGGCCCCAGTCGGTGCCGGTCCCCCGGTCGGTGGCGGTGCAGGTGACGCGCCACTTGCCGATGCGCAGGCGCGGGCCGCCCTCCGCGACCAGCGTGGACAGCTCGAACTCCGTGCCGTTCGCCTCGGAGGTCGTGGTGGTCGTGTGGTTGGTCGGGTCGACCACCGTGGTCGTGCACGACGAGGTGCCGGGGCCGAAGCGGATGCCCTGGCGGACCACCGCCTCCGACGACGCGCTGGTCACGCCGTCCACCGCGCACGGGGCCAGCGGGGCGATGTCGACCTGGGTGCCGTCCTTGCTGAAACCGGCGGAGCCGACCGACGCCACGCCCGGCGGGTTGGCCGCCCACGCGGGCGGCGCCGCGACCAGGCCGAGCACGAGCGCCGCGGTCACCGGAACTGCTCGGCGCGCTCGGGTGTGGTTCATGGTGTTGCCTCCTCATTCCTGCGCATGAATATCTGCGCCGGGGCGGCGTGCCACGTCGAACTCGCCCGCAAGTCACCCGCCGGGGACGCACCTCTTACCTGGTCGAGTGGTTTGTCACCCGTGGTGATCAGGTGAGATCGGGTGAGGTGGGTGAGGAGCGGGCGGGCGGGAGGGGAGCGGTCAGGTGGGGAGTGGGCCGGGGTCAGGGGGGAGCAGGCGGGCCGCGGGGAGCGGTCAGGTGGGGATGCGGATGGGTAGGCGCGCGGTGGCGAAGTCCGCCGGCAGGCCGATCAGCCGCTCCAGCGCGCCGCGCACCCGGGACGCGGCGTGGCCGTCGCCGAACGGGTTGCGCCCCGCGGGCAGCCGCAGCCGGGAGCCCAGCACCCAGCCCGCCTCGGCCAGGACGCGGATCGCGTCCGTGCCCACCAGCCAGGCGTAGCCCGCGTCGACCGCGGCCGTCCGCTCGGTCGTCCCGCGCAGCACCAGAACCGGCACGCCGAACGTGGGCGCCTCCTCCTGGAGGCCGCCCGAGTCGGTGAGCACCAGCGCGGCCCGCCGCAGCGCCCGCACCAGGTCCGGGTAGTCCAGCGGCTCGCTAACCACGATCCGCTCGTGCCCGCCCAGCGCCTCCAGCGCGGTCGAGCGCGCGGCCGGGTCCGGGTGCGCGGGCAGGAGCACCCGCACGTCCGGGTGCCGGTCCGCGATCTCCCGCACCGCGTGCAGCACGCGCCCCAGCGGCTCGCCCCGCGACTCCCGCCGGTGCGCGGTGACCAGCACGAGCCGCTCGGAGCGCTCGTCGAGCACGCGCTCCAGCAGGGCCAGCCCGGGGTCGCGGGCGGGCTGGTCGGCGGCGGCTACCCGGCGCACCGCGTCCACCGCGGTGCTGCCGGTGACCACGATCTCGCGGTCCACCAGGCCCTCCGCGACCAGCGCGGCGGCCGCGTCGTCGGTGGGCGCGAGGTGCAGGGCCGCGATCCGGGCGATCATCTGCCGGGCGCCCTCCTCGGGGAGCGGGCCGCCGGGGTCGCCGGTGCGCAGGCCGGCGTCCAGGTGCGCCACCGGGGTGCCGCGCCAGAACGCGGCCAGCGCGCCCGCCAGCGCCGTCGTCGAGTCGCCCCGCACCAGGACGACGGCAGGGTCCCGCACCCGGAGCACGCGGTCGACCTCCGGGACCAGGGCGGCCAGCAGCTCGGCCCGGGTGCCGGCGGCGCGGGGCACGTCCAGCTCCACGTCCGGCCGCAGGCCGAACGCCCGCAGGGCCCGGTCGACCGGGTCGGGGTGCCGACCGGCGTGGACGATCACCGGCCGCAGCACGGGGTGGTCGGTCAGGGCCAGTGCCACGGGGGCGATCTTCACCGCTTCGGGTCTCGTGCCCGCCAGCAGCAGGACTTCCTTCACCTTGCTCCCATCTCTGCTCGCTCCCATCTCTGCGGGGGGTGCGGCACCCCGGCACCGGGATCGCGGTGCCGGGGCGCCGGGGACGCGGTGCCCCGGCGACCGCTGGGCGGCACGCCGTTCGGGCACGCGCGGGGCTCCTTTCTCGCGGGGGTGTCCGGGCCGGGGGTGTCCGGGTGGGGGATGTCCGGGCCGGGGGTGTCCGGGTGGGGAATATCCGGGTGGGGGATGTCCGGGCGGGTATTGCCCTATCGGTCCACGACCGGCCGGGCTGAGGGGTACTGCCCGCAACGGACCAAGCGCTCCACCCGAAGCGCGCAACCGGGACCACTGAAGGTGGAATCAGTCCCGAAAAGACTTCACGTTGTCACTCGATCCGGGGGTGTGGTGAGTCGAACGCCCGTCCGATGGTCAGCACATAGCCCTGTCGGGCGATCCCCGGTCGAGGGACCGGCGCGGCGTGACGTGGGCAACTCCGGACCGACTTCGTGGCCCTCCGACGAGGACCGGACCGGGAATCGGCGGTTAGCCTCCCGGGGAAGTCGATCCCGTAGGAGGTTCGAAGTGTCCGTCCTCGCCGTTCCCGGCCGTCGCGCGGTCCTCGCCGACCTGGTGCCGGGCTCCCTGGCGCGCGACGTCGCGCTGGTCGTCGCCGGCGCCGGCCTCACCGGCCTGGCCGCCCAGGTGGCGCTGCCGGTGCCGGGCAGCCCGGTCCCCATCACCGGTCAGACGTTCGCGGCCCTGCTCGTCGGCGCGGCCCTCGGTTGGCGGCGCGGCGGTGTCTCGATGGCGCTGTACCTGGTCGCCGGCGTCGCGGGCGTGCCGTGGTTCCAGGGCGGCGCGTCGGGCACGCCCGCCTCGCTGGGCTACGTGGTCGGGTTCGTCCTGGCCGGCGCGCTGGTCGGGCACCTGGCCGGGCGCGGCGGCGACCGCACCCCGCTGCGGACCGCCGGCACCATGGCGCTGGGCAACCTGGCGATCTACGCGTGCGGCGTGCCGTGGCTGATGGCCGCCGCCGGCGTCGGGTTCGGCCAGGCGCTCCGGCTCGGCGTGACGCCGTTCCTGCTGGGCGACGCGCTGAAGATCGCCCTGGCCGCCGGGCTGCTGCCCGCCGCGTGGCTGCTGGTCCGCCGCCGGTGAGCGAGGCGTTCTTAGCCGCGTTGGACGCATCGGCGCCCGGGTTGGTGCGCGCCGCGCACGTGGTGGGTTCCGCCGCGCTGGGCGACCACCGGCCCGGGTCCGACCTCGACCTGGTGCTGGAGCTGTCCCGCGCGCCGGGCCCGGACGACCTGGCCGCGCTCGCCGCGGCGCTGACCCCGGAGCTGGACCTGGTCTGCCTGGTCGACGGCGAGCCGGGGCCGTGGGGGCGGGACGGCGCGTTCCACCCCGGGCCCGGCCACGACGTGACGCCCGTGCTGCTGCACCAGCTCAACCGGTGCTCGACCACGCTGCGCGGGCCGCGGCCGCGGTTCGCCGTGACGCGGGACGAGGTCGAGGCGTACTGCCGGCGCAACCTCGTCGAGTACTGGCGGCCGCTGCTGGAGCTGGTGGCCGGGGGAACCGGTCCCGGGCACCGCGACGGCGTGCTGTGGGCCGCGTTCGGCCCGGCGCGGCAGTGGCACACCATCCGCACCGGCGAGGTCGTGTCCAAGACCAGGGCCGGCGAGCTGGCCGCCGAGCGCTGGCCCGACCTGGCCGACGAGCTGCGCGACCTGCTCGCCGCGCGGCGCGGTGAGCGGGTCGAGCTGACCGCGGCGCACCGGGAGGCCGTCGTGGCCCTGGGGAACCGGGTGCTCGCCGCGGTCTGACGCCCGCGAGGACCGACGGTGCCGGCGGGTACGGTCTTCGCCGTGCCCGCCACCACCGCCATCCCCGACACCAGAACCCTGCTCGCCGTCGCCGTGGAGGCGGTGGGCGGAGCCGAGCGGACCGGTCAGGTCGAGATGGCCGAGGCGGTGGAGCGCTCCATCCGCACCGGCGAGCACCTGGCCGTCCAGGCGGGCACCGGCACCGGCAAGTCGCTGGCGTACCTGGTGCCGGCGCTGCGGCACGCGGTGGCCGAGGAGTCCACGGTCGTCATCTCCACCGCCACCATCGCGCTCCAGCGCCAGCTGGTGGACCGCGACCTGCCCCGGCTGGCCAAGGCGCTGAAGAAGGAGCTGGGCCGCGAACCCCGGTTCGCCATCCTCAAGGGCCGCCGCAACTACCTGTGCCTGCACCGCCTGCACACCGGCGCGCCCGACGAGCCGGAGGAGGCGGGCCTGTTCGACCCGTTCGCCGTGTCCCGGATGGGCCGCGAGGTCAAGCGCCTGCACGAGTGGTCCTCGGACACCGAGACCGGCGACCGCGACGAGCTGGTGCCCGGCGTGAGCGACCAGGCGTGGCGACAGGTGTCGGTGACCGCGCGGGAGTGCCTGGGCGTGGCCAAGTGCCCGATCGGGACCGACTGCTTCGCCGAGCGGGCGCGGGGCGAGGCGGGCCGGGCGGACGTGGTGGTCACCAACCACGCGATGCTCGCCGTGGACGCCCTGGAGGGCTACCAGGTGCTGCCCGACCACGACGTGGTGGTGATCGACGAGGCGCACGACCTGGTCGACCGCATCACCTCGGTGGCGACCGAGGAGCTGAGCGGGTCGCTGGTGTCGACCGCGGCGCGGCGCTGCGGGCGGCTCATCGACCAGGGCGTCGCCGACCGGCTGGCCGAGGCGGCCGACGGGCTGGCCATGGTGCTGGAGGACGTGCCCGCCGGGCGGCTCGACGCGCTGCCGCAGGCGGTGGCCGGCGCGCTGAAGGCGACCCGGGACGCGACGCACGCGTGCATCACCTCGCTCGGGCCGGAGCGCAAGGAGGACGTCGAGGGCGCCGCCTCGCGCAAGCTGGCGCTGACGCTGCTGGACGACGTGCACGACTGCGCGGTGCGCATCCTGGAGGCGTTCGACGACGACCACGACGTGGTGTGGGTGTCGGGCGACCACGGCGACCGGACCGCGTCGCTGCGGGTCGCGCCGCTGGGCGTGGGCGGGCTGCTGCGGGAGCGGCTGTTCGGCAAGCGCACCACGGTCCTGACCTCGGCGACGCTGACCCTGGGCGGCACGTTCGACACGCTGGCGCGGCAGTGGGGCCTGCCGGCGTCCTCCCCGGCGGTGAAGGCGCCGGGCACCGCCACCGACAAGGAGCCGCCGTCCGACCCGGGCGCGCCGCGCTGGACCGGCCTGGACGTGGGCTCGCCGTTCTCGCACGGCACCAGCGGCATCCTGTACGTGGCGCGGCACCTGCCCCCGCCCGGCCGCGACGGGCTGCAACCGGCCTACGTGGCGGAGATCGAGGGCCTGGTCAACGCGGCCGGCGGGCGGGCGCTGGGCCTGTTCTCCTCGATGCGCGCGGCGAAGTCGGCCGCC
Source organism: Saccharothrix sp. BKS2 (assembly GCF_047689505.1). Lineage (NCBI taxonomy): Bacteria > Bacillati > Actinomycetota > Actinomycetes > Pseudonocardiales > Pseudonocardiaceae > Saccharothrix > Saccharothrix sp. BKS2. The sequence goes on from NZ_JAUQOL010000019.1 coordinate 29,845, forward strand.
GAGGCGCTGCGCGACCGGCTGGAGTTCCCGGTGCTGTGCCAGGGCGACGACTCGACCGGGCAGCTGGTGAAGAGGTTCGCCGAGGACCCGCGGACGTGCCTGTTCGGCACGCTGTCGCTGTGGCAGGGCGTGGACGTGCCGGGGCCGTCGCTCCAGCTGGTGGTGATGGACCGCATCCCGTTCCCCCGCCCCGACGACCCGCTGGCCTCCGCGCGCCAGAAGGCGGTCGAGTCGCGCGGCGGCAACGGCTTCCTCACCGTGGCCGCCACCCACGCGGCGCTGCTGCTGGCGCAGGGCGCGGGGCGGCTGCTGCGGTCGATGAGCGACAAGGGCGTGGTGGCCGTCCTGGACCCCCGCCTGGCCACCGCCCGCTACGGCGGGTTCCTGCGGGCGTCCCTGCCGCCGTTCTGGACCACCTACGACCCGGAGGTGGTGCGGGCGGCGCTGGAGCGGCTGGACGCGGCCAACGCCCCCGAGGTCAGCCGCGGTCGTCGACGCGCTTGAGCGCCGCGTCGCGCAGCTGCTCGTGCAGCGCGCTGACCTGGTAGCACCGGTCGTAGGTGTCGTACACGGCCAGGTGCAGGTCCGAGTCGGAGCGGGTCAGCAGCAGCGCGTCGCCCACCTGCGGCAGCTCGACGCCGGGCCGGTGGAGGTCGCCGTAGTAGTAGGCGTTGAAGTCCGCGACCGACCGGAAGTAGCCGGGTGGCCGCGCGTCCCCGACGAACGTCGCGGCGGGCACCCCGCGCTCGTAGGGCACCACGGCGGTGGCGGCGTCCGCGTAGGTGCCCTGGTAGTGCTGTCCCGGCTTCACCCGGTGCCTCAGCCCGGCGTTGCCGAAGCGGCGGACGTCGGCGCCGAAGGTCACGGGCCGGCCCTCCGCGGTGACGAAGAACGGGTGGAGCTGCCAGCCGGTGCAGAGGGTGACCAGGCGGGGGCCCAGGAACCGCCCCCTCACCTCGGCCACCACCTGGACCGGCGGCACCCCGTGCCGGGTCAGGAAGTCGCGGAGCCGCCCCGCCACGTCGCCGAGCCGGCGGGTCGCCTCGGCCCGCGCCGCGGCGTTGCGGCGCACCGCCTCCGCGCCGGCCTCCGCCGTCGACCGGTCGGCGGCCCGGCGCTCGTCCAGCGCCCGGTCCAACTCGTCCTCGAACCGCGACAACCCGGACCTGCCTCTCGTCGGCTCCCCCGCCGCTGGAATCGGGTCCGCGGCGCGGGCCGTTACGGGCGCGCCCGCCTCAGCCGTCCACGAGCAGGCCGCGCAGCGGCCCCTGGAGCCGGCCGGCCCGCCGGGACACCCCCGGCAGCGAGGTCACCCGGTGGTCGCCCTCCGACTCGACCAGGTCCCGCCACAGCCCGTCGACCACGTCCTCCGGCGCGCGGTCCAGCTCCTCGACCGGGCGCCGCAGGTGCTCGGACCACAGCCGCAGCCGGGTGCGGCGGGCCAGGTCGGCGTCGTCGGTGACCACGTTGACCTCGGTGTCGTTGAACAGCGAGTGCTCGTTGAGGTTGGCCGACCCGACGCTGAGCCAGCGGTCGTCGACGATGGCCAGCTTGGCGTGCACGTACACCGACGACGAGGTCTGCCCGTCGTGCGAGGACAGGGTGGCGGCGATCAGCCGGCGGCCGCCGTCGTCGGCGTCGATCATCCGGCCCAGCTGGCCCCGGGTGGTGTCGGCGCCGTTGCTCGGCTTGCGCGGCAGCACCAGCACCACCCGGAACCTCGGGTCCGGCGGGTTGCGCAGCTTCTCGATCAGGATCTCGGTCACCTCGGGCGACCACAGGAACTGGTTCTCCAGGTACACCAGGCGCGTCGCGGAGCGCAGGGCCCTGAGGTAGGAGTCGAGCAGGCTGAACTCGCCGCGCGGCACGAAGTCGTAGGTGCGCTCGGGGATGGTCCGGACGAGCTGCGCGGACGAGGTGCCCGCCGGCCCCGGCACCGGCGCGGGCGGCAGCTCCTCGCCCGCGATCTCCTGCCACCGGGCCCGGAAGTGCTCGGCCACGTCCGCCACGACCGGCCCCCGCAGCCGGGTGCCGATGTCGTGCCAGCCCAGCGGGTGGCGCGGCGGGTGCTCCGGCGTGTCGTGCCGGTCGCCCTCCACGGCGGTGAGGTCCATGCCGCCGACGAAGGCGACGGAGCCGTCCACCACGACGATCTTCTCGTGGTGGCAGTGCATGGTCCGCTCGCGGGCGTCGATCACGCAGGACACGGCGCTGTCCCGCATGAACTCCTCCCGGGCGGCCCGGACCCGCTTGCGCGTCGGCTCGAACATCGGCACCGGCGGGCCCGCCCACAGCAGCACCCGCACCGGCACGCGCTCCGCCGCCGCCGCCAGCAGCTCGCGCAGCGTCGGCGCGCCCGGTTCGCGGGTCAGCCGGAAGTCGGGGCTCATGCACCAGCCGGCCAGGTGCACCGACTCGCGCGCCGACGAGATCGCCTCGGCCACGGCGGGCAGCAGCTCATGCCCGTCGACCAGGACGTCGACCCGGTTGCCGTCCCGCACGGGACTCCGGGGCGACCACCAGCCGTCCTCCCCGGCGAACACCGAACCCCAGCCCAGCTTGCGCAGCCGGCGGGAGTGGTGCGCGCACAGCAGGCTTTCGAGCCCGTCACCGATCCGGGCGTCCACTACGTCCAACAGGGCCACGTCAGGGATGGTTGCCCTGAACAGGACGGATCAAACCTCACCCGAAGCGGTAGTTCACCGCCACGGTCGCGGTACCCGGTGCGACCTCCGTGTACCCGGCGTCGCGGACCAGCACGACGTCCGGCCGCGCCACCAGCCGGTCCCAGTCCGCCGCCGACGGCGTCCGGACCGCGCACCGGTGGTCGACCGCCGCCCACTCGTCCAGTCGGGCCTCCGACAGGCGCGGCGCGAGCAGCATCGAGGCGTGCCCGACCTGCGCGGCGGCCTTGCCCGCGGTCATCCCCACCCGCGGGTTCAGCCACAGCTCGTACGCGCCCGGCGGCACCGGTCCCGGCTCGTCCGGCGGCAGGTCGCTGCCCGAGACCTGCAACCGGCTCAGCTCCCGGGGCAGCTCGGAGACCAGCCCCGGCACGAACGCCCGCGCCTGCGCGCCGCCGACCTCGACCGTCACCCCGGGCAGCGCCAGCACGGCCTCCCAGTGCGCGCCCCTGGCCCGCCGCGACACCTTGCGGATGCGGCCGCGCACCCACGCGACCACCTCCTCGTGCCACTCGCCGCCGGGCAGGGCCCGCTCGTCCAGGCACACCGCGACCGCGGCCGCCGCCGCGGCCTCCAGCACCTCCGTGCGCGACGGCGGCGCCGACCGCTCGACGCGCAGCACCACCGGCATCGCGCGCACCGCCGCGGGGTCCTCCACGTCGGTGGCGTGGTGGCGGTCCACCAGCATCTCCAGCACCGGGTTCACAGCCGGTTCAGCTCCAGGCCGTCCGCCGCGTCCGCGGCCTCCACCTCGGCCCTGGTCACGCCGAGCACGAACAGCACGGCGTCCAGGAACGGGTGCGACAGCGCGGTGTCCGCGACCTCGCGCAGCGCGGGCTTGGCGTTGAACGCCACCCCCAGCCCGGCCGCGCCGATCATGTCGATGTCGTTGGCCCCGTCGCCCACGGCCACGGTCTGCCCCATCGGGACGCCCTCCTGCTCGGCGAACCGCCGCAGCGCCACCGCCTTGGCCGCCCGGTCGACCACCTCGCCGACCACCCGGCCGGTGAGCTTGCCGTCGACGACCTCCAGCTCGTTGGCCGCGCAGAAGTCCAGGCCCAGGTCGTCGACCAGCCGCTGGATCACCCGGGTGAACCCGCCGGAGACGACGCCGCAGCGGAACCCGAGCCGCTTGAGCGTGCGCACGGTGGTCCGGGCGCCCGGCGTCAGCTCCAGGGACTCGGCCACCTCGTCGAGCACCGACTCGTCCAGGCCGGCCAGCAGCGCCACCCGGCGCTCCAGCGACTCGGCGAAGTCCAGCTCGCCGCGCATGGCCGCCTCGGTGATCTCCCGGACCTGCGGCTCCACCCCGACGTGCGCGGCCAGCATCTCGATGACCTCGCCCTGGATGAGCGTGGAGTCGACGTCGAAGACCACGAGCCGCTTGGCGCGCCGGGTCAGCCCGGCCCGCTCCACCGCGATGTCCAGCCCGCCGCGCACCGCCACCTCGGCGAGCGCCGCCCGCAGGTCCGCGTCGCCCTCCGCCGTGTCGGCGGCCACGGACACCCGCAGCTCCAGGCCGGTGACCGGGTAGTCGGCCACGCCCCGGATGGCGTCGATGTTCACCCCCAGCGCGGCCAGCCGCCGCGCCACCTCGGTGAACGCGCGGGCGGTCACCGGGCGGCCGAGCAGGATGAGCACGTGGCTGGACTCCAGCCGGGCGGTGCGCCGGGAGTCGGCCCCGATCTCCACCTCGACCTGCATGGACACCGTCGCCATGGCCTGCTCGACGGCCTCCTGGAGACCTTCGGGGTCGCGGTCGGCGCCGACGAGCACGCCGAGCACCAGCCGGCCGCGGATGACGACCTGCTCGACGTCGAGGATGTCCACCCCGTGCCGGGTCAGCACCGCGAACAGCACCGAGGACACCCCCGGCTTGTCCGGTCCGGTGACCGTGATCAGGACGGGCGTGGCGGTGGGCTTGGTCACGATGGCTCCTATGCCAGACAGCGACGAGCCCCGGCGCCGTGGGCGGGCCGGGGCTCGTCGTTGAACCTGCGCCACAGGTTACTTGTGGTCGCCCTCGGTGCCTTCCGAGGCCGTGCCGGACTGGACCGCCTGGGCGGCCTTCTCCGACGGCGCGGCCTTCGCCTGCTCGTGCGGGATCGACTTGCCGGTGAAGGTCACGTGGGCCTCGTCGTGCAACCGCTCGATCATGTGCGGGTAGTGCAGCTCGAACGCCGGGCGCGCGGAGCGGATGCGGGGCAGCTCGGTGAAGTTGTGCCGCGGCGGCGGGCAGGAGGTCGCCCACTCCAGCGAGTTGCCGAAGCCCCACGGGTCGTCCACGTGCACGGTCTCGCCGTACCGGTAGGACTTGAACACGTTGTAGATGAACGGCAGCGTGGACGCGCCCAGGATGTACGCGCCGATCGTGGAGATCATGTTCAGCGTGGTGAAGCCGTCACCGGCCAGGTAGTCCGCGTACCGGCGCGGCATCCCCTCGTTGCCCAGCCAGTGCTGCACCAGGAACGTGGCGTGGAAGCCGAGGAACGTGGTCCAGAAGTGGAGCTTGCCCAGCGGCTCGTCCAGCATCCGGCCGGTGATCTTCGGGAACCAGAAGTAGATGCCCGCGAAGGTGGCGAACACGATCGTGCCGTAGAGCACGTAGTGGAAGTGCGCGACGACGAAGTACGTGTCCGAGACGTGGAAGTCGATCGCCGGCGCGGCCAGCAGGATGCCCGACAGGCCGCCGAAGAGGAACGTGACGATGAAGCCGATGCTGAACAGCATCGGCGACTCGAACGTCAGCTGCCCCTTCCACATGGTGCCGATCCAGTTGAAGAACTTGATGCCGGTCGGCACGGCGATCAGGAAGGTCATGAAGGCGAAGAACGGCAGCAGCACCGCGCCGGTGGCGTACATGTGGTGGGCCCACACGGCGACCGAGAGGGCCGCGATGCCCAGCGTGGCGTAGACGAGTCCGTTGTAGCCGAACAGCGGCTTGCGGCTGAACACCGGGAAGATCTCCGACACGATGCCGAAGAACGGCAGCGCGACGATGTAGACCTCGGGGTGGCCGAAGAACCAGAACAGGTGCTGCCACAGGATCACGCCGCCGTTGGCGGGGTCGAACACGTGGGCACCGAGGTGCCGGTCGGCCAGCAGGCCCAGCAGCGCGGCGGTCAGGATCGGGAACGCCAGCAGCACCAGCACGCTGGTCACCAGGATGTTCCAGGTGAAGATCGGCATCCGGAACATGGTCATGCCGGGCGCCCGCAGGCAGACCACGGTGGTGATCATGTTGACCGCGCCGAGGATGGTGCCCAGACCGCCGACGACCAGGCCGGTGATCCACAGGTCGGCGCCCGCGCCGGGCGAGTGGATGGCGTTGGACAGCGGCGTGTAGGCGAACCAGCCGAAGTCGGCCGCGCCGCCCGGCGTGAGGAAGCCCGCCATCACGATCAGGCCGCCGAACAGGTACAGCCAGTACGAGAAGGCGTTGAGCCGCGGGAACGCCACGTCCGGCGAGCCGATCTGCAGCGGCAGGATGAAGTTCGCGAAGCCGAACACGATCGGGGTCGCGTAGAGCAGCAGCATCACCGTGCCGTGCATGGTGAACAGCTGGTTGTACTGCTCCGCGGAGAGGAACTGCATCCCCGGTCGGGCCAGCTCGGTCCGGATCAGCATGGCCATCGCGCCGCCCACCATGAAGAAGGCGAACGAGGTGACCAGGTACATGATGCCGATTTGCTTGTGGTCCGTGGTGCGGAACATCCGCAGCAGGAACGAACCCTTGACCGCCTTGCGAGTCCCGAAGGGCCGCGTAGCGATCGGCTGCGGGGCTACGGCCGTCACGGTGCCTCCTGCCTGTGCTGGTTCTGGCATGACCGGCGGGCGGGCCCGTCGGCTTCTCGGATCGTAGACGGCCCGGTTCCCGGGGGTTCGGCTGGGCCGGTTGCCGGCGCGGGCGAGGTAGCGCAGGTCACAGCCGGTGGGCGGGCCGGTGCCGGCGGCGGCGGGACCGGGTGGCGGCGAGCAGCGCCAGGCCCGTGACCAGCAGGGCGAGGCCGAGGACCACCGCCCCGGCGGGGGCGGCCCCGGTGGTCGCGAGACCGGCGGGCCTGGCGTCGGCGGCCGGGGCGGCGGGCGCGGTGGTCGTCGTGCTCCGGGTGGTCGCGGCGGGCGTGGCCGTGGCCGCGGTCGCGGTGGTGCGCGTGGTCGTGGGCCGGGGCGCGGTGGCGACCGGGGCGGCGCCGTTCGGGCTGGTCACCGGGGCGTCCAGGGAGGTGGCGGCGGTGCTGTCGGTGGTGGGCGAGGTGGTCGCCACCGCGATCGCGCACGCGAACCAGTGCTCGACGGCCGGGAGCAGGTCGTCCTGGTCGAGCGGCGCCCGCAGCCCCTCCCAGGGCAGGTCGTGGAGGGCGGCCGCCGGGTAGACGTGGTACGCCCCGCCGCCGGCCACCACGACGCCGGTCAGCTCCCGGCCCGGCGGGAAGGCCACCACGTCGAGGTAGGGGCCGTTGCCGGTGTGGGTGTCGGCGGGTGGCACGAGCTCGTCGCCGGGCAGGCCGACCACGTCGCAGGCGTCGCCCGGCGAGTCCGGGCGGACGTCGCCGACCACGGCGGTGGCCCGGCTGTCACCGGCCCGGGCGAGCGCGGGGCCGGCGGTGGCCGTCGTGACCAGGGCCGCCGTGAGCAGGGCTGCGGCCGTGAGCAGGGCGCGGGTCGTCGTGCGCATGGTGCACCTCGCGGAGTCGAAGGAGTCCTCCACCCGGTGTATCGCCGTGGACCGTAAGGGCGTATCGGCGGACGATGGATTTCTTCGGACCGGTGCGGTGGGATGGCCCTGTGCGCGATCCGGAGGCCCTGTGGCACGACGCCGTCCGCGCGCTGGGCGGCGACCACCCGCCCGGCGACCTGGCCGAGCGGTACGCCGAGCCGCACCGCGGCTACCACAACACCGACCACGTGCTGGCCGTCGTGCGGGACGTGACCGCGCTCGCCGCCGACCGGACGGCGGAGGAGCGCGCGGTGCTGGTGCTGGCCGCCCTGGCGCACGACGTGGTCTACGACGGCCGGCCCGGCGAGGACGAGCGCCGCAGCGCCGGGTGGGCGCGGGCGCGGCTGGCCGGGCTGCCGCAGGCGGAGCGGGTCGCGGAGCTGGTGCTCGCCACCACCGACCACACCTCGGACGACGGACTGGCGCGGCTGCTGCTGGACGCCGACCTGGCCGTGCTCGGCTCGGAGCCGGCGGACTACGAGCGCTACCGGCGGGCGGTGCGCGCCGAGTACGCGCACGTCTCCGACGACGCCTGGCGGGTCGGGCGCGGCGCGGTGCTGCGGTCCCTGCTCGACCGGGACCCGCTGTACGCCACGCCCGCGGCGCGCGCCCGGTGGGGCGCGCGGGCCGCGCGGAACCTGGCCGCCGAGCTCAGCTCGCTCGGTGACCCGCCATGAGCTGGTCGAACGTCGGGAACGACCGGGCGATGTCGCTGCCGGTGAAGTTGCCGACCCAGCCCTCGTCGTCGTGGAAGAACCGGATCGACACGTAGTCGGGCCGGGTGCCCATGTCGAACCAGTGGGTGGTGTTCGCGGGCACGCTGAGCAGGTCGCCCGCCTCGCACAGCACCGCGTGCACGCGGTCCCGGACGTGCAGGTAGAACACGCCGGCCCCGCGCGCGAAGAACCGGTCCTCGTCGTCGTCGTGGGTGTGCTCGGCCAGGAACCTGGCGCGCGACCCGGCGGCCGTCTCCCGCCACCCCGGGTCGTCCGAGGGGGTCATCTCCATCGCGTCGACCAGGACGTAGCCCTCGGTCCCGGTGACCCGGTCGACCCGGTCGCGGTAGGCGTCCAGGGCGTTCGCCGCGGTCACCCCGGGCAGGACGGGCCACTGCTCGTAGCGGACGCCGAGCCGCTGGAGCTCGACGGCGATCTCGGCCGGGTCGGCGGTGCGCAGCACCACGGTCCCCGGCCCGGTGTCCGGCCACACGGTCAGCAACGTCATCGCGCCCGCACCCTCTTCCTCAGGAGATCCCGACCTCGAAGCGCAGCAGCCACTCCAGGCACTCCAGCCGGTGGCGGGCCTGGAGGAGGTCGTCCCCCCACACGTACACCCCGTGCCGGGCGACGAGCAAGGCGGGCACGTCCGGCCGGAAGCCCGCCTCGAACGCGTCGCCGAGCACCCGCATGTCCTGGCTGTTCGGCACGACCGGCACGACGACCAGGTCGTCGTGCGCGTGCCGCCCGAAGCCCTTGAGCATCTCCAGGTCGCGCAGCTCCACCCCGCCGGGCGAGCGCTCGGCGGCCACCACGGGCGCGAGGGCGTGCACGTGGACCACCGCGCCCGCGCCGGACACCGCGGCGATCCGGCCGTGCAGGGCGGCCTCGGCGGAGGGCACGCGCACCGGGTCGTCCGTGCGGCCCGCGGCGTCGACCAGCACCACGTCGTCGGCCGCCAGCTCGCCCTTGTCCTTGCCGCTGACCGTCACGGCCAGCCGCAGCGGGTCGCGGCCCACGACCACGGACAGGTTGCCGGACGTGCCCCGCATCCAGCCCATCGCGGCGTAGCGGGCGCACTCGGCGGCCAGCGCCCGGCCGACGTGTTCGCCGGGGTCGGCTTCTCCGGCTTCCACTTCTCCGGCTTCCACTTCTCCGGCTTCCACTTCTCCGGGGTCCGCTTCTTCGGGCCTCACAGCGAGTCCGTGGTCCGGTGTGGACCGAAGTCGGCGTGCTCCTGGGGCTCGCCCGGCCGCGCCACGCCGACCGTGCGCCAGCCCGCCTCGGCGGCGGCGTGCAGCTCGGCGGGCACGTCCGAGTAGAAGGTGATGTCGTCGGAGCCCAGCGCGGAGGCGATCTTCCGGTAGGACGCGGCCTCGCGCTTCGGGCCCGCGTTGACCGTGTCGAAGTGGTACTCGAACAGCGGGGTGAGGTCGCCGTCGGTGGTGTGCCGGAAGAACGCCACCTGCCCGGCCACCGAGCCGGAGGAGAACACGGCCAGCCGCGCGCCGGCGGCGTGCCACTCGCGCAGCGCGGGCACCACGTCCGGGAAGAACTCGGCGACCAGGTCGCCCCGCGCGTAGCCCTCCTGCCAGATCAGGCCCTGGAGGGTCTTGAGCGGGGTGGCCTTCCGGTCCGAGTCCATCCAGCCGTGCAGCACCGCGACCAGCTCGTCCGTGCCGCCACCCACCCCGGACAGCTCCCGCACCCGCGCGACCGCCTCGACCACGGCCGGGTCGTCGGGGTGCCCGTCGATCCACGGGCCCAGGCGCGGGCGGGCGTAGTCGTACAGGGTGACCAGCACCTGGTCGGTGGCGCTGAGCGTGCCCTCGATGTCCAGCACGACCCACTCAGTGGTGATCCGGTCAGTCATGAACGTCCTCGGCGTAGTAGTCGGCCAGCTCGTGCGGAGCGTACGCACCGCGGTCGGTCACCACGGTGGTCACGAACCGCGGCGGGGTGACGTCGAAGGCGGGGTAGCGGCCGCGTGCCCGGTCGGAGGCCGTGCGGCGGCCCAGGGTGTGCAGCACCTCCTCGCCCGGCCGGTGCTCGATCGGCACGTCGCGGGCGGTCGGGGCGAGCCGGTCGGGCGCCTGCACCATGGCCAGGAACGGCACGTCGAAGGCGTGCGCGGCGACGGCCAGGCCGAGCGTGCCCACCTTGTTCACCACGTGCCCGTCCATGGTGACCCGGTCGGCGGCGGTCAGCAGCACGTCGACCTCGCCGGCCGACATCACCGCCGCGCCCATGCCGTCGGTGATCAGGGTGGTGTCCACGCCCATCTCGCCCAGGGTCTCCGCGGTCAGCCGGGCGCCCTGGAGGTAGGGCCGGGTCTCCGTGCACACGAACCGCAAGCGCTTGCCCCGCGCCTGGGCCGCCTTGACGGTCTCGGTCAGGTACAGGTCGGCCCAGCAGTGGGTGAGCACCGCGCCGTCGTCGGGCAGCAGCGCGGCGGTGGCCTCGCCGAGCCTGCGGCTGCGGTCCCGGTAGCGCCGGTCGCCCGCGTGCGCGCCGGCCAGCGCGCCCGCTTCGAGGTCGTCGGAGGCGTCCACGCCGGCCAGCACCGCGGCCACGGCCTTGCGCAGCGCGTTGTTGGTGCGGCGGGTGCTCACCAGCAGCTCCCCGGCGTGCTCCAGGGACGCGCGGGCCTCGGCGCGGGGCAGGCCGCGGGCCTCCCGGGCGGCCAGCACCATGCCCCACAGCGCGGCGAAGTACGGGCCGGAGGACTGGGTGACCATGCCCTCGATCGCGGCGGCGACCTCGGCCACCGTGGCGCAGCGCACCCACACCCGCTCGAACGGGAAGTTCCGGCGGTCCAGGACGTGCACGCCGTCGGGCTCCAGGCGGACGCTGCGCGCGAGCACCGGCTCCATCAGCTGTACCCGGTGAACGGCGCGGGCTCACCGGTCAGGAAGCGCGCGCCGACCTCGCGCGCCTTGTACGACACGGGGTCGTGCAGGGTGAGCGTGCGGGCGTTGCGCCAGAACCGGTCGAAGGCGTAGCCGGCCGCGGTGGCGCGGGCCCCGCACAGCTCGAACACCCGGCTGGTGGTCCGGTTGGCGACCCGGGTGGAGACGACCTTGGCCGCGGAGATCCCCGCGGCGGCCTCGGCGCGCTCGTCGGGGGACAGGTCGGCGCCGCGCTCGGAGGCGGCGCGCAGCAGCTCGGAGGCGTGGTCGGCGAGCAGGCCGGCGGCCTGCGCGTCGGCGACGAGCTCGCCGTAGGCGGCCAGGACGTACGGGTCCTCGACGGCCCGGTCCACGCCGCTGAGGAACCAGGGGCGGGTGGTGGTGCGGGTGTAGCGGGCGGCCTCGGCCAGCGCGCCCTCGGCGAGCGCGACGTACAGCTGGGCCAGCACGAGCTGGAAGCCGAGGGCGGCCAGGGACAGGCGGGGCGTGGCCGTGTCGTGGCCGCCCAGCACCTGCCCGTGCGGGACGAACACCGAGTCGAACGCGACGCCCCCGCTGGCGGTGAGCCGCTGGCCGATGTTGTCCCAGTCGCCGGCGTAGGCGATGCCGTCGGCGCGGGCGTCCAGGGTGAAGGTCAGCTTCTCGCCGGTGTCGGCGCGGGTGGCGCTGACCACGAGGCGGTCGGCCACGGACGCGCCGGTGGCGAAGGTCTTGCGGCCGGAGGCGGTGAAGCCGCCGTCCACGGGGTCGAGCCGCAGCGCCGCGTCCAGCGGGTTGCTCACGCCCGCCCAGAACAGGCCGTCGCCGGCGTCGAAGGCCGGGTTGTCGAACAGGCCGCAGCGCCACACCTGGAGGTAGTGGTAGCCGAGCAGGTGGCCGATGTTGGCGTCCGCCGCGCCCACCACCCTGGTCACCGCCTGCCGGGTGGCCCAGTCGCGGACCGACAGCAGGCCCGACCGCCGCAGCACCTCGACCTCGGCGGTGGGCTCGGCGCCCAGGCGGTCGCGCTCGGCCGCGTCCACGCGCAGCCCGGCGGCCAGTTCCTCGGCGACGGTCAGCCACTTCCGCGGACCACCGGTGCTCGTCATCCCCTGCCTCCTGCCGGTTCATCCCCGGCAGGGGAGCCTAACCGGCGGGCGGCGGCGTGGGCTGAGCGTTCCGCCACATGGACGGGGTGGGCCGGGACGGGGTGGACCGGGACGGGTGGGCGGCTCGGCGGTGCCCGCCCGGCGGGCCCGTCGTGCGGCGCCGGCCCAGCGGCCCGATCCGGCGGCCCGGCGTGCGGCGCCGGCTCAGCGGTGCCGGCCCAGCGGCCCCGCCCCGCCAGCCCCGCCGGCCCCGACTCAGCGGGTCCGGCGGGCCACGTAAGCACCGTGGTCGGTCAGGCGCAGCACGTCGAGCGCGCCGCGCAGGTCGGCGGCGGCGCGCGGGTGCTTCTCCACGTGCTCGGCCCACGTCCGGCGGTCTTGGGCGAGCGCCTTCAGGTACCGCACGCACAGCGACGGCTCGATGGCCCGGCACCGCTTGCGGGCGGCCCGCAGCGCGATCTCCATCCGCAGCGCCTCGTCGTCCCGCCGGCGGCGCGAGCGCAGGCGCTCCAGGATGCCCTCGATCAGGGCGGCCCGGCCGAGCAGGAACTCCCACCAGTAACCCTCGTCGGTCGCCGCGCCGAAGCCGCCCTCGTCGTCCAGCAGCGCGAACACGCCCTCGGCCAGGCAGTCGCCGAACTCCTCGGTCTGGGCCCGCAGCTCGTTGGCGAACGGGTCGTAGGGCTTCTGGAGCACCTCGCCGGTCTTGGCCGAGCGGCGCAGGCCCCGGTCGTCGAGCAGGAAGAACCAGTCCTCGTTGTAGACGCTGGGGAAGAACGAGGTCATCGACTCGTGGCCGATGACCAGGGCGCCGCCGCCGATGAACGTGCCCTGCTCGCCGCCGGTCTCGCGGTGGGCGTGGCACACCACCGAGTTGTCCGGGAAGCCGCCGACGTCCAGGCCGACGGCCGCGAAGCCGGCCGAGACCAGGCCGGCCGCCGAGTCGAGGTCCCGGGGCCGCGGCACCGCGATGTCGTCGTCGAGGAACGCCACCCGCTCCCAGCCGAGCACCCGTGACACCAGCAGGCCGAGGTTGCGCTTGAGGCTGGTGTCGGTGCGCCGCTCGAACTCCGTGCCGCGCAGCACCTCCGTGGTGGCCAGGCGCGGCATCAGGGCGCGGGGCAGCCGGCCGACGTCGAGCACCAGCGTCTCGACGCCGCTGCCGCGCGCCAGCTTCGCCGTGCGCTCGGGCGAGGCGCTGCCGCTGGTCAGCACGACCAGCGGCCGGCTGAGGGCGGCGGCCACGTCGACCGCCGTGGACAGGTGGCCCCAGGGCCGGTTCGTGGGCACCACGACGGCGTCCACCTCACCGGGCGGGCAGTCCGCCACGGGCACGGTGGCGAGGAGTTTGCCGTGCGACGCGTGGTGCCGCGCGACCGTCGGCGGAGCGGTGTTCAACCGGTGCTCACCGGCCATTCCAGGAGTCGGGACCCGGGCTGGTTCCAGTCCGGCGTGACCACCTGGCCGTTGACCACGAGCACCCGGGTGAGGACGCTGTAGGCGGCTTCGCCCGCGAAGCGGGTCTTCAGGTAGCGGAAGTTGCGGTCCCGGAACCGGACGTCGGTCAGCGTGCGCACGACGCCGAGGGTCCCCCGGCCGTACATGCCGTTGCAGATCGTGACCGTCCTGCTGTGGTTGAACGGGTTCGGACCGCGGTAGAAGTGCGCCACGTCCTCGTGCAGCACGTCGGGCTGGTCGGGGGACGTGCCGAGCACGGGCGCGTAGAGGCGTTCCGCGCCGTCCGGCAGGCTCGCGATGAACCCGCCGGACTCCGACTCGTGGTGCCGGCCGACCTGCTCGACCGGCAGGTCCACCCGGTCCTGGAGCTCGCGGATGACGAAGTTCCAGTCCACGCCGCCCAGCAGCACCAGGTGGGTGGTGTAGTCGTCGGGCGAGAGCTCCGAGGCGATGCGGAAGTGGACCTGGCTGCGCGGGTTGAGCGCGCGGATGTGGCCGTGCAGCTCGATCAGCGCGTCCAGGTCGGCGTAGGTGTACAGCTCGACGTAGTCGGGCTTGGTCGGGTCCGCGTACGGCATCCGCTCGCGCATGTCCCGGGGCAGCTGGGCGACCACGATGGTGATGTCGTGCGGGTCGTCGAAGTACCAGAACCCCGGTTCGCCGTCGTCGCCGGTCGCGCGGGCCGGGGCCCGTCCCGGCGCCCGCCGCCCGGCCGCGCGCAGCTCGGCCAGCTCGGTCAGCAGCTCCTCGCGGCGGCGCAGCTCGTCGGCGGTCAGCTCGTCGACGCCGAGCAGCCGGTAGGGGCGCTCCCCCACGGACCGCCTGGTGGCGAAGAACGTGGCGTAGGCGGCGAGGCGGTGCAGCGGCGGGGTCTTGGGCTTGGTGCGGCTCTCCCACGACGACAGCAGCGGCACGCTGGCCGGCTTGTCCGCGCTGAGGGCGTCGGCGAGGTCCCCCTGAGTGATCGGGACGTCCGGCCAGCACTCCTCGCGCAGCGCCCGGAGGCGGTGCGCCAGCCGGTGGGAGCCCTCCGCAACCGCCACGAGTGCCGCGCCCCTTCAGTGAACTTCAGCTCGGGTGCTGAAGCGAGAAACATACACGATATTCCCCAAATTTCGCGAGTCGAAGCCGCAATTGGGCCTTGTCACCCAGGTGGGACTCGACTTACCCTGATCCTACTGAGATTCAGCAAATTTCAGTTATTAGAGCTGAAGTTCACCCAGGACAACCTCCGGGGGTAACCGTGAACGTGCTCGCCGCCTTGGCCCAGTCCTCCGACCCCACCGGGTGGCCGACACTGGTGGTCATGATCATGATAGGCGCGTTGGCGCTGCTCCTGGGCCTGGCCCGGCTGCTGCGCCGCACGCTCAGCGTGCTCACCCGACTCCTCGTCTCGGCCGGCGCGGTCATGACCGGGATCGCCACCACGCTCGCCATGTCCGCCGCGGTCACCACCGTCCTGCTGGTGTACCTGCGCTGAACGCCCGACGCACGCGCGTCGACCACCCGGTGGCGGCTCCTCCCTTCGACTACGGTGTGCGGGCCCGCACCGGAGGGGAGTCGCACGATGGTCCTGTCCTGGAGACCGCAGTCCGGGAGAACCGCCGTCGCGGCGCGCCCCGGGAGCCCGGGACCGCGTCCACACCGGACGTCCACACCGCACCTGCTCGAAGCCGAACTGCTGGTCGGCCACCTGTCGCTGCCGACGTGCCCGCTGGGCAACAACGCCTACAAGGAACCCGACCAGCCGAACGTGGTCCGCTGGGGCTCGCCCGGCGACGCCTCGGGGTGGGTCAACCGGAGCCAGTGCGCGTCGTTCCAGACGGCCGTGCTCCGGCGGACCTACCCGTGGGCGACGTCCCGGTTCTTCCGCACCCACTTCGGCACGGCCAGCCCGTTCGCCCGCGACTACCGGTTGGCGTTCGCCGAGCGGTCCGTGCCGCACTTCGAGCGCGTGGACGCGGTGGCGGACCTGCGGCCGGGCGACCTGATCGCCGTCGACTACCGCAACGACCAGGACACCAACACCGGGCACATCGTGATGGTGCGGTCGGTGAAGGGCGTGTACAGGGCCCCGGTGGCGTCGCTGAACTTCCCCGGCGAGACGCAGTACGCGGTCGAGGTGGTCGACTGCACGGCCGAGCCGCACGGCCGGTACGGAGTGGGCAACTACGCCCGGTTCCCGGACAGCCGGATCTTCCACGCCGGCGCCGCCACCGACGGCGCGGGCTTCGGGCACATGATGTTCTACGCCTCGGACACCACCGGCGCCTTCACCCGCTACCGGTGGAGCGTGAACACCTCGTCCACCGGCGCCTACCCCACCACCGACCGCCCGGTGGCCGCCACCAGGATCCTCCCCTGACCCACGCGAGTCGTACCTCCAGCACCCGCGAGTCGTACGTCCAGGTCGCGCGAGTCGTACGTCCAGGTCGCGCGAGTCGTACCTTCAGACCGACCGTGTCGTACGTTCAGGACCCCAGAGTTCAACGTTCGTGACCCGGTTCGGCTTGCTGAACGTGCAACTCGGGGGTCCTGAACGTGCAACTCGGGGGTCCTGGGCGTACGACACGCGGGGTCTGGGCGTACGACTCGCGCGGGGGACCGGCGTGGCGGTGGCGGTGGCAGTGGCGGGAAGTATTTCGACTACGGGTGGCCGACCCGGGAGGAATTCCGCCGGCCGCCCCGAACAGGAACAGTTCTTTCTTGTTTTCTTCGTTACTCCCGGTTCATTTGTTGTTCATCACCAGGCGCGTGGACGAGGTGCCGAGTCCGGTCGGGCCGAGGGGTGACCGGATCACGACGGGTTCCCGCGGGCGGTTGTGCTCCTCCAGGGCCGCGTCGCCGTAGCGGTAGGTCTTGAAGTGCCACTCGACGATGGCCGCCATCCAGTCCTGGAGCTCGGCCGCGTACTTCAGCAGCGTGTCGCGCGCCGGCCGGTCGAGGTCGAGGTCCTCGAACAGGGCGGGCAGCTCGATGTCCACGATGTGCTGGAACTGCTCCATCCGCGCGGTCTGGAGGTCGTGCACCACCTGGTAGGCGCGCTTGAAGCCCACGTCGAGGAAGTTGCGCACGACGAGCACGAGGTTGTGCAGCTCCCCCTCGTACTGGACCTCCTTGCGGTAGGAGACCAGGTCGTTGATCATCCAGGCGTAGTCGGAGGCGGCGTTCTCCATGTTCTGCACGACCCGCGTCCGGTAGACCTCCGGCGGCACGGTGTTGCCGTGGCCGAACTTGGCCAGGCTCTTGGTCAGGTCCGAGCCGAACGTGCGGCGGCGCATCTCCACGTAGTCGATCGGGTCCGGGATGCGGTTGAGCCGCTGGTTGTGCAGCTCCCACAGCCAGGCGTCGATCATCTTGGCCACGGCGTGCCGGAAGTCCTCGCGGTACCCGACCGGCATCGGGTCGGCGGTGCGGCGCCACAGGTCGGCCAGCCCGCGCTCCAGCGGGTTGGCCGGCGTGATCGGGGACTCCCCCTCCACCGGCATGAACTGCTTGAGGCGCTCGGTGGCGACCTTCGCGGCGGCCAGGTCCGGCGAGCGGCCGTACACGTACGGGTAGTAGTCGTCGCCGTAGGTGCCCCAGGCCAGCCAGTCGGAGGACAGGGTGATCTGGTCGAGCGTGCCGTCCGGGTCGATGCCCGCCGAGCACAGCGCGTAGTCGTAGCCCCGGACCTTCTCCGGGGTCCAGATGCCCGGCACGTCGTCGTAGATGCCCATGGCCCCGCACCACTCGACGTTGTGGTCCAGCGCGTCCTTCCAGTGCGGGCTCAACGCGAGCGGGTAGGGCATGTGCATCTCGGGCCACGCGAACGGCGGCACCTGCTCGAACGGCACGTGGCCGAAGGCGCGGGCCCGCTGCGGCGCGGTGGCCAGGAACGAGCGCAGTCCCCCGGTGCCCAGGCCGGTGGGCCCGCCCAGCACCGGGGTGGTGACCGCGCCCTCGTTCATGTAGCGGCTGGAGCGGGCGTGCCACTCGTGGCCGCCGGACTGCCAGTCCTGGAGGCCCTTCACGTACGCCAGCACGGCGAGCCGGCCCTCCGGGTCCACGCCGTGCTCGTCCAGCAGCGGCGGCACCTCGGTGAACGCGGTGTGCTCGAACTGGTGCAGGCGGGAGGTGAGCAGGTCGTTGACCGCCTCGGCGGCCTCCTGGGTGGGCAGGTCGAGGAACTTCTCCAGCACCAGCACGCCGTTGCTGAGCTCGCCCTCGTCGAGCACCTCGCGCTCGTAGGAGAACAGGTCGTTGCGCAGGTGGACGGCGTCGGCGAAGGTGTCGCGCAGCACGCCCAGCGGGCGGCTCAGCGCGATCCGGGCGGGTACCTCCATGCCGGTGACGTGCTCGACCAGGTTCGCCGACCACGGCGCGCCGCCGACCTTGCGGCGCATCTCGACGTACTCGACCGGGTTGGCCAGCCGGCCCTCGGAGATGTTGAGCAGCTCCCACATCGACTCGTCGAGCAGGTGCTCGGTGTTCTCGGCGAACCGGCGGCGCCAGTCGGCCGAGTGGGCCGGGACGGTGCGCTCCCAGAGGTCCTTGAGGCCCTTCTCGACCGGGTTGGTCGGCTCCTCGGTGATCGGCCCGTCGACCGGCATGAACAGCGGCAACCGGTCCAGGTACGCCTTCGCGCCGGCGAGGTCGGGGTTGCGCTTGTAGAGCTCCAGGAAGTGGTCGTCGAAGTAGAAGACCCAGACGTACCAGTCGGTGACCAGGTCCAGGTCGTCCGCGGTGGCGTCGGGGTGGGTGTAGGCGCAGAGCAGGGCGTAGTCGTGCGAGTCGAGGTCGTGCTCGGTCCAGATCACGGTGCCGTGCTGGGGCACGTCGACCATGTCCATCCCGTAGGCCCACGCCTTCGTGTGGGCGCGCGCGCGGTCGAGGTTGGGGTTCAGCCGCGCCGGGTGGGGCAGGTAGAACTCCGGCAACTGGAACGGCTGCATTCGGCACGCGCCTCTCGCGTCGGTGTGGCGTACCCCGGTACGCAACCAGTGCGGGGGCGCCCCGGCCAAGACCCCCGGGGGTTGATCCACACGTTCGAGCGCGGGTGTCCCCCGGCGGGCCCAACGCGGTGCTGCTGGCGGTGTCCGCACTCCGCGTGCCCGGTGCTCCGGGAGGACAGGCCGCACACTGGGGGGATGCCGCGCCTGGAACCGGTTGACGAGGAGTTCTTCACCGCGGCGCCGCAGCGCCGCAGCTACGCGCTGGACCTGCCGGTGTCGCCCGAACGGGTGTGGCGCGGGCTGACCGCCTCGAACCCGCTGTGGTGGTGCCGGCTGGCGACGGCGGAGTACGCCTCGCCTCGCCCGTTCGGGGTGGGCACGACGCGCCGGGCGACCGCGCTGGGGGTGCTGCGGCTGCGCGAGAGCGCTTTCCGCTGGGAGGAGGGGCGGCGGCAGTCGTTCCGGGCGGAGTCGGCGAACCTGCCGCTGTTCCGGCGGTTCGGGCAGGACCACCTGGTGGAGCCGGCGGCGGGCGGGTGCCGGTTCACCTGGACGTTCGCCTGGGAGCCCGCGGAGCGGTTCGCGGGGCGGCGGTTCTGGGCGGAGCGGACGGCGCAGGTGTGCGCCGCGCTGGCGGCGGACACGCGGCGGCACTTCAGCCGGTGAGGGCCGACCGGTCGGGGCGTCCCCCGACCGGGGCGACGTGCGCTCCGTGTTGCGCGGAACGCCCCGGAAGTGCGGTGAGTTCCGCCCGAAGAGGGGGTCTTACGGCTTAGGTTAGGCTCCCCTCATGTCCAGAGGAGACGCGCTGCTCGCCGGTGAGGACCTGGTCCTGGCGCACCACGACCGCACCGTCGTGGAGGGCGTCTCGCTGAGCCTGCGCGCCGGCGCGGTGACCGCGCTGGTCGGCCCGAACGGCTCCGGCAAGTCGACCGTCCTGCGCTCGCTGGCCCGCCTGCACCGGCCGCGCGGGGGACGGGTCGCCGTGGGCGGGCGCGCCGTCTGGGGCCGGTCCGCCCTGTCAGGCAAGGAGTTCGCCCGCAACGTCACCCTGCTGACCCAGCAGCGGCCCACCCCGTCGGGCGTCTCGGTCCGCGACGTCGTCTCCTACGGCCGCCACCCGTACCGCGCGGGGTGGCGCGGGGTCGACCTGGAGGGCGGCGCCGCCGTCGCCCGCGCCATGGAGCTCACCGGCGTCACGCCGATGGCCGACCGGGGCGTCGACGAGCTGTCCGGCGGCGAGCTGCAACGCGTGTGGCTCGCGTCCTGCCTGGCCCAGCAGACCTCCGTGCTGCTGCTCGACGAGCCCACCAACCACCTCGACCTGCGCTACCAGGTCGAGGTCCTGGACGTGGTCCGCGACCTCTCCGACCAGGGCGTGGCGGTCGGCGTGGTGCTGCACGACCTCGACCACGCCGCGGTCGTCGCCGACGAGGTGGTCCTGCTGTCCGAGGGCCGGGTGGTCGCCGCGGGCGCGGTGCGGGACGTGCTGACCGGCGACCACCTCTCCCGCGCCTACGGCGTCACCGTCCACGTCGCGGACGACCCGGTGACCGGCGCGATCCACTGCCGCCCCCTGGGCAGGCACGCGCCCCGCACCGTCAGCTGACCCGAACAACCCCGAACAAGCCAGGAGAGGTGCGAACCATGCGCTGGTCGACCCCTGCCCTCGTCGCGGCGGCCGTGCTGCTGTCCGCCTGCGGCACCACCGAGGCCCCGACGACCACCCCCACCAGCGCGGACAGCGCCGGCGGGCCGGTCACCGCGACCGACGCGCGCGGCAAGGAGGTCAGGCTCGACGCGCCCGCCCAGCGGGTGGTGGCGCTGGAGTGGGCCGAGGCCGAGATGGTCGCCTCGCTGGGCGTCATGCCCGTGGGCGTGGCCGACGCCGCCGGCTACCGGGCCTGGAACAGGGCGGCCCCGCTGGACGAGGGCGTCGCGGACGTCGGCACGCGCGCCGAGCCCAGCGTCGACTCGATCGTCGCGCTCGACCCGGACGTGGTGATCATGGCCGAGGGCCGGGACGCCACGCTCGCGGGCAGGCTGGAGGAGTACGTCCCGGTCGTGGTCACGAAGTCCACCGACGCGAGCCGCAACTTCGACCGCCTGCGCGAGGAACTGGGCGTCATCGCCGCGGTGATCGGCAAGGACATCGAGGCCGACACCCTGCTGGACGAGATGGACCAGGCCCTGGCCGACGGGAGGAAGGCCGTCGCGGACGGGGGCGCGGCGGGCACGCCGTTCGTCATGGCCGACGGCTGGGTGGAGGGCAGCACCGTCAACATCCGCCCGTTCGGCAAGGGCTCGCTGGTCTCCGACACCGCCGAGGCGCTCGGCCTGGTCAACGCCTGGACCGGCGAGGTCGACGCGCAGTGGGGCCTGGGCGCCACCGACGTCGAGGGCATGACCGCGATCACCGACCCGAGGACCGTGCTGTTCTACAGCGCGTCCGAGGACGACGTGTTCACCACCGGCCTCGCGCAGAACCCGGTGTGGCAGCGGCTGCCGTTCGTGGCCTCCGGCCGGGTCGTCAAGCTGGAGCCGGGCACGTGGACCTTCGGCGGCCCCAAGTCGGTCGTGCGCGTCGCCGAGCAGTTCGTGAAGGCCGTCACCGCCTGATGTTCCGCGCCGCCGCCGTGACGGCGGGGATCGTGGCGGTCGTCGCCGCGCTCTCCGCCGTCCACCTCACCCAGGGCACCGCCGACACCGGCGTGCTCGACGTGCTGGCCGCCCTGGTGGGCCGCGGGGACGCGCAGACCCTCGCGGTGCTGGAGGGCTCGCGCGTGCCCCGCCTGCTCACCGCCCTGCTGCTCGGCTTCGCCCTCGGCGTCGCGGGCGCGGGGATGCAGTCGGTGGCCCGCAACCCGCTGGCGTCCCCGGACACGCTCGCCGTCAACGCGGGCGCGCACCTGGCCGTGGTGGTCGTCGCGGCGTTCGGCCTGGGGCTGCCCGTGCTGCTCACGGGCGCGACGGCGTTCGCGGGCGGGCTGGCCGCGGCGGTGGTGGTGCTGGGCCTGTCCGCCGGCGGGTCGACCAGCCCGCGGCTGGTGCTGGTGGGGTCGGCGGTGGCGCTGGCGCTCCAGTCGCTGACGATGCTGCTGCTGCTCCTGTTCGAGCAGGAGACGACCGGGCTGTTCGCCTGGGGCAGCGGGTCGCTGTCCGTCGGGGACCTGCGGACCACCGGGCAGATGGCGCCGGTGGTGCTGGTCGCGGTGGTGGCGCTGTTCTGCATGGGCCGGTCGCTCGACGTCCTCGCCCTGGGCGACGACAACGCGACCGTGCTGGGCCTCAAGGTGCGGCGGACGCGGGTCGGCGCGGTGCTGCTGACCGTGGCGCTGACCGCCGCCGCGGTGAACGTGGCCGGGCCCGTGGGCTTCGTCGGGCTGAGCGCGCCGGTGATCACGCGGCTGCTCGCGCCCCGCGTACCGGGGCTGGGCCGGCACCGCCTGCTGCTGCCGGTGTCCGGCCTGGTCGGCGTGCTGATCGTGCTCGGCGCGGACGTGCTGCTGCGGGCGGTGATGGGCTCGGCGGCGGCGGTGCGGGTGCCGACGGGGGTGATGACCACGGTCCTCGGCGCGGTCGTGCTGGTGTGGCTGGCGCGGCGGAGCCGGTCGAGCGGCACGCCGCGGCAGGCGCCCGCCGGGCGGGTCGGGCAGGCCGGCTCGCGGGGGCGGCTGGTGGCCGTCGGCGCGGTGCTCGCGGCGCTGGTGGTGGCCGCGCCGGTGGCGGGCCTGATGCTGGGCGACCGGGTGGTGCTGCTGGGCGACCTGGCGAACTGGGTGTCCGGGCGGACCGGGACCGCGCTGACGTTCGTGCTGGACCAGCGGCTGCCGCGGGTGCTGGCGGCGCTGACCGCGGGCGCGGCGCTGGCCGTGGCCGGCTGCGGCATCCAGGCGGTCAGCCGCAACCCGCTGGCCGAGCCCGGCCTGCTGGGCATCACCGCCGGCGCGGGGCTGGGCGCGATCACGCTGATCACGGTGGTGCCCGCCGCGGGCGCGTGGGCGATCGCCGGGGCCGCCGGGGGTGGGGCCGTGGTGGTGTTCGCCCTGGTCTACGGGCTGGCGTGGCGGTCGGGGCTGGACCCGGACCGGCTGGTGGTCATCGGCATCGCGACGTGGTCGGGCGGCACGGCGCTGATCACGCTGCTGATCGTGACCTCGGACCCGTGGAACACGGCGAAGGCGCTGACGTGGATGTCCGGCTCCACCTACGGGCGGACGCTGGAGCAGGTCGTGCCGACCGCGCTGGCGCTGGCGCTGCTGACGCCGCTGCTGTGGGCGCGGCACCGCGAGCTGGACCTGCACAGCCTGGACGAGGACACCCCGCGGGTGCTGGGGATGCGGGTGGAGCGGTCGCGCCTGGCCGTGCTGACGGGCGCGGGCGTGCTGGCGGCGACGGCCGTCTCCGCCATCGGCGTGGTGGCGTTCGTGGGCCTGGTCGCGCCGCACCTGGCCCGGTCCCTGGTCGGCGGCCGGCACCAGCGGGTGATCCCGGTGGCGGCCGTCCTCGGCGCGGTGCTGGTGAGCCTGGCCGACACGGTCGGGCGCACGGTCGTCGCGCCCGCGCAGGTGCCCGCCGGGCTGGTGATCGCGCTGCTCGGCACGCCGTACTTCGTGGTGGTGCTGTGGCGGACGCGGGAGGCGCGCGGCTGATCCGGGGCCCGCGGCCGCCCCGGGTGGCGGGGCGGACGCGGGAGGCGCCCGGGTGGCGGGCGGTCGCGGGCCCCGGGTGGGCGGGGCGGTCGCCGTGCCGCCTCCTCTCCGGCACGGCGAGCGCCGTGACGGCCTCCCGGCCCCATCCGCCGGACCGTTCGAGCAGGTCACGCGGGTTCAGCCCGGACGCGTCCCGTTCCCCGCGGAACTCCGGCACGCCCGGTGCGCCCTCCCGCGCGCGACGCACATGCCTCGCCGTTGAGGCATGTGCGCCGATCAGGACAGCTGCCGTTCCCGCCGGCCCGGCACCGCGCTGCGCTTGGCGAACGTGTAAGCCGCCGAGACGAGCGTCATGTGGTGGTGCCAACCCCGGTACGACCGGCCTTCGAAGTCCAGCAGCCCGTAGTGCGCCCGCAGGTCCAGCAGGTCGCACGCGGTGCGATCGACGAGTGCCCCCAGTGAGATGACCTCCGCCGCGCGGAGGTCGGTGCGGTTGGTCAGCCACAGCTTCACGCGGCCTCCCTGCCGCGAGGTGCCGACCAGTTGGAGCGCGGGCCCGCCGCGCCGCCCGGGGTCGACCGGCAGCCGCACCGGCACCGACACCGCCTGCGTGGCCCGGTGCTTGCCGTCCACGCCCGGCGCCCAGGTGACGACCTGCCGGTGCTTGATGTCCGCGCCCCGCAGGCAGTCCCGCGCCCGGACCAGGTTGGGCCCCCGCTGCGGGCCGAAGCCGCTGCGGACGGCCGCGAGGTGCGGTCCCGGCACCACCTCGAACGAGTCCGGCACCTCGAAGACGAAGTCGGCCCCCAGTTCGGCGAGCCTCGCCATCAGCCGGTGCGCGCCCGCGGTGTGCCGCAGGTCGCCGACCACGGGCGCGCGGGGGACGCCCCACTCGCCCACCTCCTCGACCAGGTCCAGCGCGTACCGCCACTCCGGCAGCGCCTCGACCGAGTCGGGGATGTACGCGCGGTTGCGGCGGCGTTCGTCGTCGATCCACCGCCTGGTCAGCTGGATCCGCCAGTTCACCGGGATGCTCGCCGCCTCCCCGGCCAGGAACAACCCGGTGCCCAGCTGGCAGTTGATCGCACGACCCTCGCTCGGCACGAACCTGCGTTCCACGCCGACCGAGTGCTCCCCCCTTTTCGGAATGGTCGTGTCGGCGATCACCCACGCCCTCGGGGACAGCAGCTCCTCAACTTCTCCCGCTATTCTGGAGCGCACTTCCCGCCAGTCCCACGGGCTTTGGTTTATGAACTGTTGGAGCGATTGCGAAACAGGTAACTCGAGCACCTCCTCAGCAATTCTGCGGACAGACTTCCGGCCACGCCCAAGCAGCAGCCCCCTGAGATAGACCTCAGCCCATCTGCGCTGGTCAGAGCGCGGAAGGGAGCTGAACTTGTCCTGCGCGAAGTGTGTCACCTCATCATTCTTGGCAAGCGAAAGAGCAGTGCGAAGACTGTCCTCGACCACCGTAGACCCCCGAAACTGTCACATGTCGTACTCAATCGATACTCCATATGGGGAACGCGTGCGGCAAGCTACTTGCGGCCAAGCCGGGACGATCTCGTGAGGTCCGAAACGCAAGCGCTATCGCAGAATACTTATACAGCGCCCCAGTGGTGCTCACCCTCTGTGAGGAGAGCATTGTGAGGGCACTGCGGGCCGCCTATCGACATCCACGCCAACAGGAAAAAGCCGGCTCCGGGGCGTATCCCGTCGAACGATGTTGATCACCCTGAGTAGCAGGACGACAGGGCCAGTCGGCGGATGAACACTTCGTACATCCGGGTGGAAACCGGTCACCACCGTCGGCACGCAGCGTTATATAGTTGACCGTTCAACCTGAAGGGGCGCGTGAGCGCCCCGGGCGTGGAATCCGCCCCGGCGGCGTTCGGGTCGCGCCGCGGATTCGCGCGGCGGGGCGCGCCGACATAACCACGTGTTGGTAAACAGTTGACGTTCAACCGATATACCCGGGTGGTGGTTCGCCGGCGCGCCCGCGCCTTCGTGAATGATTTCCCCGCGGCCGTCAGGCCATTTCGTTCAGGCGACGCGTTCGGCGATGGTGACCGCCTGGTCGAAACCCGCCAGCCGGATGACCTCCACCACCCCGGCGCTCGCGCCCACGACGATGATCGACGCCGAGGGCGGCAGCTGCTGCTGCGCGAACGCCAGCGAGCGCACGCCCGCCGAGGACATCGCCGCCAGGCCGGTCAGGTCCAGCACCAGCCGGTCCAGCGGCCGCCGCGCCGCCTGCTCCACCAGCGACCGGAACACCGGCGCGGTGCCCGCGTCCAGCTCACCGGTCAGGTAGACGGTGCCGGTGCGGCCGTTGAACCCCAGGTACGCCTCGAAGCTCACCGCTGTCCTCCCTCGCTGTGCTGTGCAGAACCGTCCTCTTCGGACCCGGCCTCGGGCCCGTCCTCCCCTGGCCCGTCCTCCCCTGGCCCGTCCTCCCCCGGCCCGTCCTCCCCCGGCACGGGCAGCGCCTCCAGCACGACCACGGACTTGCCGGCCACCACGAGCGACCCGCGCCGCCCGCCCGCGCCGGACCTGCCGGTGGCGGTGTCCACGGCCACGTGCCACGCCGTGCCCTCCGGCGCCTCCGGCAGCTCCACCCCGGTCGCGGCCAGGTCCGTGTTGGCCACCACGAACACCGAGTCCACGCCCTCCTCGTGCAGCAGCACGGCCACCAGCCGCGAGTCCGCCGACCAGTCGGGTTCGAACGGCCGCGCGCCGTGCCAGCTCACCGCCGGGTACCGCCACCCGGGCACCGGCTCGCCGCCGGGGTGCACCGCCCGCCGCAGCACGGGGTGCCGGGCGCGCAGCGCGGTCAGCGAGCGCACGAACCCGACCAGGTCCCGGTTGCGCTCGGCCAGCCCCCAGTCCACCCAGGTGATGTCGTTGTCCTGGCAGTAGGCGTTGTTGTTGCCCCGCTGGGTGCGGCCGAACTCGTCGCCGGCCAGCAGCATCGGCACGCCGTTGCTCACCATCAGCAGCGCCAGCGCGTTGCGCGCCTGCCGCTGCCGCAGCGCCAGCACCCCCGGGTCGTCCGTGGGTCCCTCGACGCCGCAGTTCCAGCTCTCGTTGGCGTCGTGGCCGTCCCGGTTGTCCTCGCCGTTGGCCTCGTTGTGCTTGTGGTCGTAGGACACCAGGTCGGCCAGCGTGAACCCGTCGTGGCAGGTCACGAAGTTCACCGAGGCGCCGGTGCCGCGCCCGGCGTACAGGTCGGGCGAGCCGATCAGCCCGCCCGCCAGCTCGCCCGCGCCGCCCGGCGCCGCGACCAGGAACCGGCGCAGCGCGTCGCGGTAGCGCCCGTTCCACTCCATCCAGCGGCCGTAGGCGGGGAACGAGCCGACCTGGTAGAGCCCGCCCGCGTCCCACGCCTCGGCGATCAGCTTGCGGTCGGCCAGCACCGGGTCCAGCGCCAGCGCCTCCAGCAGCGGCGGGTCGGGCAGCGGCCCGCCGTCGCGGCCCCGGGACAGGATGGAGGCCAGGTCGAACCGGAAGCCGTCCACCCGGTACTCCAGCGCCCAGTGCCGCAGGCTGTCCACGACCAGCTCGCGCACCACGGGGTGGTTGCAGTTGAGCGTGTTCCCGGTGCCGCTGAAGTTGTAGTAGTCGCCGTCCGGGGTCAGCAGGTAGTACACCGCGTTGTCCAGGCCCCGGAACGACTGCGTCGGCCCGCGGTGGTCGCCCTCGCCGGTGTGGTTGAACACCACGTCGAGCACCACCTCGATGCCCGCCGCGTGCAGGTCGCGCACCAGCTCCTTGAACTCGCGCGGCGAGCCGTAGGACGCCTTGGGCGCGAAGAACCCCACCGGGTGGTAGCCCCAGGTGTTGAGCCGCTCGGGCGCGCCGGGCACGTCGGTCTCGTCGAACTCGAACACCGGCATCAGCTCGACGCAGTTCACGCCCAGCTCCCGCAGGTGCGGCACCTTCTCCCGCAGGCCCGCGAACGTGCCGGGCGCGGCCACCCCCGAGGACTCGTGCCGGGTGTAGCCGCGCACGTTCAGCTCGTAGACCACCAGGTCCTCGACCGGCAGGCGCGGCGCCCGGTCGTCGCCCCAGTCGAAGTCGTCCGGCCGCGCCACGGCCGACCGGTAGCGGGGCCGCCGGCCCCACGTCTCGCCGCCGGGCAGCCGCCGGGCGCGCGGGTCCAGCAGCAGGTCGTCCCGGCCGTCCACGCGGTAGGCGTAGTGCACCAGGTCCGGGTCGAGGCCGACCACGGTCATCGCCCACACGTCGCCGACCCGGTAGTCCTCCGGGAACGGCAGCTCGGCCACCTCGTCGCCGCGCTCGGGGTCCAGCAGCACCAGCGACACGCGCCGCGCCGAGCCGGAGGCCACCGCGAACGCGATGCCGTCCGGCGTGGCGGTCGACCCCAGCGGCAGCGGCGGGGCGGGCGCCACCCGGAACCCGTCGACCCACCTCCGCGCCCCCGGCGCCCGGTCCACGGCGGTCATGCCCCCTCCACCGGCACGAGCCGCGCCTGGACGGTCACCGCCGAGGCGCTGTCGGGCAGCCGCACCGCCATCGCCTCGGGGTCGAAGTCCCGGTACGGCTCGCCGTCGACCAGCACGCCGTCGAGCCGCACCCGGCCCGCCGGCAGCAGGTCCGGCGCCACCCGCAGCAGCCGGTCCGGGAAGTCCGCGTCCGGGCGCGGCTTGAACCACAGGTCCAGCGGCTCGCCGCGCACCAGCAGTCCGGTGTAGACGGTGGCCAGGTAGCACAGCTCCGCCGCGTGGTACATCGACATGGAGTGGCTGCCCTTGAGCCGCTCGGTGCCCACCAGGTACGGGATGCCGTTGTTGAGCACGTTGAAGTACACGCCGCCCTCGTCGTGGTCGAGGAAGAACGCGTTGTAGAACGCCGCCGCCTCCCGGCCGTGCGCCAGGAACTCGTCCGAGCGCCGGTGCCCGGCGAGCACCAGGTAGGCCAGGATCGCCTGCTCCTGCTGCCACCACGCCTTGCGGTCGTGCCACACGAAGTCGTGCGGCGGCTGCCGCTGCACCAGGTCGTACCAGCCGCCGCGCTGCCCGTCGCGGCCCACGTCCGGCATGGAGCGCGCCAGCTGCTCGGCCACGCGCGCGTAGTCGTACTTGGCGCGCGCGGCGTTCATCCGGGTCAGGTTCCAGGCGATCTTGAGGTTGTGCCCGACCACCGCCCGGTCCTGCTGCCAGCCCCACTCGCGGTCCGGCGTCCAGTCGCCGTGGAAGCGCTCCTGGACGAACGGCGTGCCGCGGTCGGGGAAGTGCGCCACGACCATGTCGAAGGTGTGCTCCAACGCGTCCAGGTGCCGCGGGTCGCCGGTGGCCAGGTACAGGTTGAACAGGTACGCGGGGGCGTGGTCGCCGACCGAGTTCCAGTTCTTGCGGGCCCGGTTGCGCCCCAGCGCCGGCGAGTGCGGGCTCAGGTCCACCGGGTCGATGTGCGACCAGTAGCCGCCCCGCGCCGGGTCGGCGAAGAACCGCTCGAACAGCCGCACCGTGCCGTCGATGTCGGCCTTGGTGGCCGGGTCGCCGGTGACGCGGTAGTTCTGCACCAGGCCGACCAGCGCGTAGATCTGCTCGTAGGCGGGGATGGCGCGGTAGTCGTCGTCGAACTCGGAGGTGAACAGCTTGCGCTCGCGGCCGCCGTCCACGTCGACGCCGTGGTACCAGTAGGTGACGCCCAGGTCGGTGTCGACGAACCGCATGTGCTCGCGCAGGTAGGCCGAGCCGCGGTCGGCGACGGTGAGGAAGTCCTCGTCGCCGGTCAGCATGTACGCCGAGGCCATGCCGTAGACCAGGCGGGAGATCGTGTCGGTCTCCTGGACGTGCCGGCCGTTCTTGTCGCCGCCCAGCCGGATCTCGGTGCGGTAGTCGGCGTAGTCGACCTCGCCCGCGCCGAACTGGGCGCGCCGGTAGAACCGGGCCAGCTCGCGCAGCTGCTCGACCCACCAGCCGGGCCGCTCGAACACGTGGTCCTCGGCCTCGTCGCCCACCAGGACCAGCTGGGTGGCCTGGTAGCGGAGCCCGCCCGGGTCCGGGTAGACCGGGCCGTGCGCGAACACCAGCCGGCCCGGCCGCAGCAGCTCGGCGAGCCGGCCGCCCGCGTCCCGGTACGGCTCGCCGAGGTTGCGCACGACCTGCGCGGAGGTGGTGTCGGTCAGCTCCAGCGCGACCGCGCGGCCGTCGAACGTGCGCAGCCGCAGGGCGCGGCCGGCGAACGACTCGACGCGGCCGGCGGTGGTGTCCGAGAACGAGTAGGCAATCTCAGCGCCCACCGTTGCCCCTCGCCACCAGCATCTCGATCACCGTGCGGGCCAGCAGGTTGCACTGCTCGACCGTGCGCGAGGTGACCAGGTCGCCGTCCACCACCACGTCGCGGCCGGTGTAGACCGCGCCCATGTTGCGCACGTCGCCGACCAGGTTGTTGTGGCAGGTCACCGGCCGGTCGCGGACCAGCTCGGGCACCGACGACAGCAGCAGCAGGCCGTGGCAGGAGAACGCCTTGATCAGGTTCGGCAGCCGGAACGCCCGCCGCATCACCTCGACCGCGGGCGCGGGCCGGCTGACGTTGTCGGTGTAGCGCAGCCGGTCCGCGACCATGCCCGAGGGCACGATCAGCGCGGAGAACCGGGACAGCTCGTCGTAGTCCAGCTTCTCCAGGTCGCCGCCCACCTCGATGGGCGCGCGCTGCTCGTGACCGGTGAAGGTCAGCGAGTCGCTGCCCCACAGCCGGGTCAGCAGCTCGACCTGGGCGCCCTCCTCGGCGAACCGCATCCGGTAGTAGGCGATCTCCTCCTCGACGTAGTCGCTCTCCATGAGGATGCCGATGCGCCTGCCCTGGAGCCTGCCGGTGGTGCCGGGGACTTCCGTGGTCTGGGTCATTGTCCTTGCCTTCGCTCGGTGGTTGGCCTTGGGGCGGCCCGGCCCGGCGGGTTCGTCGACCCGCCGGGCCGGGGCGCGGGCCACCGGCGCGCGTCCCCGCGACGCGCGCCGGTGGCGGGGATCGACGCCTGCTACGCCGCGGCGCTCTCGGGCGCGAACCCGGTCGCGCGCGGGGCGGCGGATCCCGGCATGGGGGTCAGACCCCCGGTGGTGCAGGTGCGGATCTTCGGGCGGCCGTCCCGCAGCACGACCGACCACGTCTCCTTCGCGGTGACGCCGACCCACGCGCTGCTGGGCGACGGCGGCACCCACATCCGGGACTGCCAGTTCACCCGCAGCGCCACCTCGGCGTGCAGCGGCGAGGTCGTCGCCACCTTCACGTCGAGCACGTCGTGCACCTCGTCGAAGTAGGTGCTGGTGGTCTCCCGGTACCAGGCCCGGAAGTCCTCGTGGTCGCGCACCGTGCGCTGCGGCAGGTGCATCACCAGGCCCGCCTCGGTCAGCAGGTCCAGCAGCACCTCGACGTCGTCGTGCCGGTCGAGTGCGGCGAACCAGTCCCGCACCAGGCCGCGCACCGCCGACTCGGTGATCCGGTCACCGGTTCCCCCAGTCATGGTTCCCCCTCCCTCAGTCGATGACCAGGTCGACGAGGTAGGGGCCGTCGTGGGCGAGCATCGCGTCCACGGCGGAGTCCACCTCGTACAGCCTCTCCACCCGCTGCCCCGGCACGCCCAGCGCCGCGGCCAGCCCGGTGAAGCCGATGTCCGGCCTGGACAGGTCGAACGCGGCGGGGAGGGCGCGCGGCGACACCCCCAGCTCCCGCCAGTACTGCTCGATGTTCAGGTCGAGCAGGTGGTAGCGGCGGTTGTTGCAGATGACGAACTTCGCGCCGATGCCGTACCGGGCCGCGGTCCACAGCGCCTGGATCGTGTACATCGAGCCGCCGTCGCCGGTGAACGCCACCACCGGCGCGTCCGGCTGGGCGAGCTTGACGCCCAGCGCGCCCGGGATGCCCACGCCCAGCGAGCCGCCGCGGGTCTGGAAGAACCCGCCCGGCCGCTGCGGCGGCAGGTGCCGGGCCAACGGCGCCGACGCGGTCAGCGCCTCGTCGAACACCACCAGGTCCTCCGGCGCGCGGCGGGCCAGCCGCCGCACGAACCGGTCCAGCACCGTGTCCTCGGTCAGCGGGGGCTCCGGGTGCACCGGGCGGCCCCGCGCGGGCTCCGGCGCGGACCGGGCCGACGGGTCCTGCCGGACCAGCTCCCTGGCCAGCGCGGCCAGGGTGAGCTTCGGGTCGGCCACGATGCCCACGTCCACCGGGTGGTTCTTGGCGATCTCGTAGGCGTCGAGGTCGACGTGCACGATCCGGGCGCCCGGCTTGAACGGGTTCTCCAGGCTGGGGAACACCTCGGGGAACACGTACGTGCCGACGATGAGCACCGAGTCCGCCCCGGCGACCACGCGGGCGCTGTCCCCGCCGAACATGTGCCCGAGCTGGCCGCCGTGCAGGCGGTGCGTGGCGTCGAAGTTGAACTCCGAGGAGTTCACCCCCCACACCTGCGCGTCCAGCGCCTCCGCCACGGCGGTCAGCTCGCGCTGGGCCCCGCTGGTGGCGACGCCGTCGCCCATCAGCACCAGCCGGCGCTCGCCGGCGAGCAGCGTGGTGGCGGCCCGCGCCACCAGCGGGGTTTCCGGGACCACCCGGGTGTTCGGGATCGGGGTGGGGAACACCGGCTCGGTGGTGATCTCGTCCAGCACGTCGGCCGGGACGACGACCAGCACCGGGCCGCGCGGCGGCGTCATGGCGATCTTGACCGCCCGCCGCAGCACCCGCAGCGTGGACGAGGGGTCCAGCACCCGCGTGGCGTACTTCGTCACCGGCTCGGCCATGGCGACCAGGTCGGCCGCCATCTGCCCGTCCATGGCGTCGTAGCGGACCCCCGCCTCGCCGACCACGACGACCAGCGGCGAACCGCCCCGCTTGGCCTGGTAGAGCATGCCGATGCCGTTGCCCAGCCCGACCCCGCTGTGCAGCTGGACCAGGGCCGGTCGCTGCGCGGCGCGGGCGTAGCCGTCGGCCATGCCCACCGCGACGCCCTCGTGCAGCGCCAGCAGGTACTCGACGTCGAACTCGCCGCCCGCGTCCAGGAACCCCTGCTCGACGGTACCCGGGTTGCCGAACATGTACTGGATGCCGTCGGCCGCGAACTGCTCGAAGAGGGCGACCTTTCCCGGCCTGCCGTTCATGGGTGGTCCCCTCCTACCAGCCGAACCGGCGCAGGCCCTGCTCCAGCACCCGCACGAGCAGCTCGCCGGCGGGCACCGAGTCGGGGGTGGAGCGCGCGGTGATGAACGGGTAGTCGACGATGACCGAGGTCTCCTTGCCGACGTTGCCGTGGAAGCGGCCGACGGGGCCGGTCGCGTCGCGCAGGATGTACTCCAGCGGGTACGGCGGCGGGCCCATGTTGAACTCGACACCCATGAAACCGGTGCCGTCCTTGTAGTCGTACTCCTTCGGGTGACCGGTCACGTGCTTGTTCTGGATGATGCTCTGGCGGTTCTCCAGGTCACGCGCGAAAGCGAGCACCGCGACGCCGTAGCACTCCGCGAGAATGGGCTTGTCGGCGTTCACGAAACCGATGACCAGCTCGTGCAGGCGCTCGTTGTTCGCCATGTCGACGATCGGGCCGGAACCGCCGACGAGCACCAGGGCGTCGAAGCTGCCGACCAGGTCGGTCACCGCGCCGTCGAGCCGGCGGTGGTACTCCTCCACCTCGCGCAGGTGGTTGACCGCGCTGTAGTAGGGCCGCTCGGGGACGAGGTCCGCCAGGCTCAGCGGGTTGTCCAGGCGGGGGGAGGCGTCCAGCTCACGGGCGCGGCGGGCCATGTCCGGCGTGGTGACCGAGCGGCCCAGGGGCGGGTCGAGGTACTCGGGGTCGAGGCTCGGCGGCAGGGCCTGGGGCCGCTTGCCGGTCGGCGTGAGGAAGGTGGTGCGGTAGCCCGCGGCGTCGAACGCCTCGACGGGGCCGACCAGTTCCTCACCCCAATAACCGTACTCGGAAAGCACGACCAGGATTCGCTTGGTCACAATTCTCCTCAAACAGGTTTTCGGTGGGGTCTCGCACTTCTCATCCAACCGTTTCCGGATGGGTTTGGCGAGAATTGCCGGACGATATTCCGGACTTGACTAGATGACGTTTTCCGACGGGCCGACGACCCAGTTCTCGCGGACCGCGAGGGTGTGCACGTACCGGGGTTCGGTGAACGTGGCGAGGTCGGCCATCGCGCGCCGGAACTCCGGCGTGCGCAGGGCGGCGCGCAGGGCCGGCGCGTCGTCGAACCACAGCTGGTAGGCGCAGTCGAGGGTGGCCTCGCCGACGCCGTACGCGCCGTCGCGCGTGTGGTTCTGGTAGTACCGGCGCAGGCCGGGGACCTTCGCCACCAGCGGGGCGTGCGCGTCCCGGCTGTACTGGCGGAACTCGGTCAGCGGCATCCCCTCGCGCCGCTTGACCAGCACGAACAGCTTGGTGCCCGGCAGGTCGGCCCGCTGCGGCGGCCCCTCGACCACCACGTGCGCCTCGGTGTCCATGACCAGCGTGCGCCAGAACGCCGCCCACCTCGGCTCGTCGAGCCGGGCGCCCTCCAGGAACTCCGGCGTCTGCAACGACGCCAGCTGCTCCTCCTCGTTGGCGAGCCAGATCTCGGCCACGCCGGACCACAGCGGCTCCGCCTCGTCGAGGCCCAGCTCGACCCTGGTGTCCACCGCGTACTGCCGGATCTGCGGGATCCTGCTCGCGTAGCGGACGGCGTGCTCCTCCACCCAGTAGCGGTGGAACTCCTGCTCGCCCATGCCCGGCCGGGGTGAGGCGAAGATCAGCTGGTGGATCATCGGCCGGTCTCCGCCTCGGTAGGGCGGTAGCGGTTGGCCACGTCCTCCGCGAAGCCGAGGTAGTCGCGCAGCGGCCAGATGACCTCGAACTCCAGGTACTCGCGCATCGGCAGGCGGAACACCGACCGGTCCAGCTCCTCCGCGGACTCCGCGTCGACCACCGCGATGACCCGCTTCTGGCCGGCCACCTTCCACAGGCCGATGCAGTAGCCCGAGCTCAACGTCTCCTCGGCGTGGCGGGTCTCCTCCTCCTCGAGCTCCCACAGCTCGTCGAGGCTGATGCGCCCCTCGTGGTTCCACTTCATCTGGCAGTAGAACAGCATGGTCCTCTACTTCCCTTCGGCAAACGCGCGAGTCGTACGTTCCGGTCGGTCGTGTCGTACGTTCAGGACCTCCGAATTCAGCACTCAGGACCACCGCGGTCACGACCTCACCGGTCCCGAACGTTGAACTCGGGGGTCCTGGAGGTACGACACGACGGGCCTGGACGTACGACTCGCGGGGTCTGTACGTACGACTCGCGGGTACTGGGCGTACGACTCGCGCGGGGTCAGGCGTTGCGGATGGTGGTGGTCAGGGGGTGGTCGGGGCCGAAGACGGCGACCGCCATCTCCAGCGGCGTCCTGCCGTCGTGGCCGACCAGGTCCAGGCGGGCACCGGCGCGGACGAGGATGCGGGCGCAGTCCTCGAAGCCGTGCCACAGCGCGTCGTGCAGCGGGGTGTAGCCGTTGGTGGAGCCCTGGAAGTCGATGTCCGTGCCGGGGGTCTCGACCAGCACCCGGGTGATGTCGGCGTGTCCGTTGTAGACGGCCTTGTGCAGCGGCACGGCGCCGAACGTCGGCTCGGTCGCGTTCACGTCGGCGCCCGCGGCGATCAGCGCCCGCACGATCTCGGTGTGACCGTCGCGGGAGGCGACCAGCAGCGGCGTGTGCAGGTCGTTGAAGCCGTTGAGCACCGGGTGGCGCGCGTCGACCTCGGCGCCGTTGGCCAGCAGCACCTGCACGCCGATCAGGTCGCCGGCGACGGTGGCCGCCATCAGCGCCTGCCGCTCCACCGCGCGCTCGTCGGCCTCGATGCGCCGCTTGAGCAGCGCCTCCGCGGCCAGCAGCTTCTCCTGGCCGCGGGTGTTCACGTTGATCGCGTACTCGAAGTGGTCGCGCATCGAGAACCCGTAGTGCGTGGCCAGGTTCAGCCCCGCGTTCCGGTCGAGCAGGTAGCCGACGATCTCGGGGTGCTTGTACCAGAACGCGTCCAGCAGCGGCGTGTGCCCGGTCGTCACCGCCACCGCGTCGATGAACGCCCCGGCCTCCACCAGCGCCTTCACCGTCTCCAGGTCGCCACCCTGCACCGCCTTGTGCAGCGCGGTGCCACCGGCGGCGCTGTCGGTGGTGTAGACGTCCGCGCCGGCGTCGACGAGCAGCCGCACCAGGCCGGCGTTGCCCTTGCCCGCGGCGATCATCAACGGCGTCAGGCCGTCGGAGCCGCGCGAGTTCAGGTCGACGCCGTTGCGCAGCAGGCCGCGCACCTCGGCCACGTCGTCCCGGCGGACCGCGTTGAGCAGCAGCGTGCGCACCGCGTCACTCATGGAACTCTCCTTGGGTGGGTTTCTGGGCACGGCCGATTTCCCTTGGAAAACAGGGGGTTCGGGACGACGTGCCCGGGAACGAGGCCCAGTCAACTAGCGGTCGGTGACGGCCGACAAGGCGCGGTGCGCGACTGGGTGGACTTGACCGGGTGCACGAGTGCTATTACCAAACGGCATCGTCGCGGGTCTTGGACACCGCGCGGGCCCGCTCACCACGATCGTGGCCATGACGGAACAGGCCAAGGTGAGCAGGCGGGCGCTGCTGGCGGGCGCCGGTGCGGCGGCGGGCGCGGCAGCGGGTGTGGTGGCGGGCGCCGGCGGGGCGCAGGCCGACGAGAACAGGGGCGGTGACCTGCGCGGGCAGGTCGCGCTGGTCACCGGCGCGGCCCGCGGCATCGGCCGCGCCACGTGCCTCGCGCTGGCCCGAGCGGGCGCGCACGTGGTGGCGCTCGACATCGCCAGGCCGGACGCGATGGAGCTGGACTACCCGCTCGGCAGCGAGGCCGAGCTCGACGACACGGTGCGCCGGGTGCGCGCGCTCGGCCGGCGCGCCACCGCGGTGAAGGCCGACGTGCGGGACGCGGCCCGGTTGCAGGAGGTGGCCCGGCAGGCCGTGCGCGAGTACGGGCGGCTGGACATCGCGGTCGCCAACGCGGGCATCTGCACCTACAACGCGATGGCCGACATGTCGCCGCGGCAGTTCGCCGACGTCATCGACGTCAACCTGGTCGGCGTGGCGAACACCATGCGCGCGGTCGTGCCGCACCTGGTCGCGCGCAAGAGCGGGTCGGTCATCGCGGTGGCCTCCAGCGAGGCCCGCCACGGCGCGCCGCTGCTGCCGCACTACCAGGCCGCCAAGTGGGGCGTGGTCGGCCTGGTCAAGGCCCTGGCCACCGAGGTCGGGCCGGCCGGGGTGCGGGTCAGCGGCGTCGCGCCGACCGGCACCCGGACGGCGATGGTGCTCAACGAGGCCACCTACCGGTGGGCGGGCGGCACGACGGTCGAGGACCTGGAGCGCGCGCTGCGCTCGTACAACACCCAGCCGGTGGGGTTGATCGAGCCGGAGGACGTGGCCGACGCGATCGCGTTCCTCGCCTCGCCGCGCGCCCGCTACGTCTCCGGCACCGTCCTCGACGTCACCGCGGGCGCCAGCGCGAAGTGGAACGCCTAGCGGGGCGGGCGGCCCCGGGGTGAGCGGCCCCGGGGCTGGCGGTCCCGGGGCGGTCCGGGAGCCGGGGGGCGCTCAGACGTCCCCGGCTGAGGCGGGCGTCCCGACCAGCTCCCGGACGACCTCGGCGAAGTCGGCGACCAGCGGGTTCGTGCTGGTCGCCGGCCTGGCGAAGGCGATGCGCAGCGGCGCGACGTCCGTGATGGGCCGCCACACCAGGTCCGGGCGGGCGTAGTAGGCCGCCATCGAGCGTGGGCCGATGCAGATGGCCTCGCCCGCGGCGACGTGCTCCAGCATCTCCTCCACGTTGCCGTTCTCCGGACCCCACACCGGCTCCGAGCCGTCCGGGCGCGGGTTGACCGCCCACCAGTCCACCCAGAAGCGGGGCGCCTTGCGCGTCCACACCACCGGGTCCTCGCGCAGGTCCATGATGGAGACGCGGTCGCGGTCGGCCAGGCGGTGCTTCGCGGCCAGGCCCACCAGCCGCTCCTCGACCGCGACGATCTCGGTGTGGAAGCCGGTGGTGTCGGCGGGCAGCCACAGGAAGGCGATGTCCACCAGGCCGTCGCGCAGGGCGGCCACCTCGCCGCCCCAGTCGAAGCGCTTGGGTTCGACCGTGACGTCCGGGTGGCGCGCGGCGAACGCGGTGCGCGCCCTCGTGGTCAGCGGACCGGCGCCGGTCGCCTCGAAGCCGATGCGCAGCACCCTCTTCTCGGCGGCGGCGATGCCGCGCGCGGTGCGCTGGGCGGCCTGCCAGTCGGCGATCAGCCCGCGTGCCACGGGCAACAGCGCCTCGCCCGCGGCGGTCAGGTGGACCTCGCGGCTGGTGCGTTCGAACAACGGGATCTTGAGGTCGGCCTCCAGCTGGCGGATCTGCCTGCTCAGGGCCGGTTGCGACACGAACAGCCGTTCCGCGGCGCGGGTGAAGCTGAGCTGTTCGGCCACCGCGACGAAGTAGCGCAGGACGCGGGTGTCGACGTCCATCGGAGTTGGGAGCCCCCTCGAAATAGCGATCTATGCCGTGAGCGTATGGGCAAGGGTCTTGGACTTCCGGTGAAGTCCCGGTGTCTCCTGGATCGTGCAGGGCTGACCGGTCCACGGGCGAGGAGGACCTTTTCATGAGCACGAACCAGGTACCGCACCACGGCGGCGCCGAGACGGCGCGGGTGTGGTTCATCACCGGTACTTCTTCAGGTCTGGGCAGGGCGATCGCGGAGAACGCCCTGGCCCACGGCGACCTCGTCGTCGCCACGGCCCGCAACGTCGAGACCCTCGCCCCGCTGACGGCGATCGCGCCCGATCGCGTGACGCCGCTGCGGCTCGACGTGACCGACAGCGAGCAGATCGCGCACGCGGTGCAGGACGCCATCACCTGGCACGGTCACATCGACGTGCTGGTGAACAACGCGGGGCACGGTTTCCTCGGCGCGGCCGAGGAGACCCCGGACGACGAGCTGCGGGCGTTGATGGACGTCCACCTGCACGGGCCGGTCGCGTTGACCAAGGCCGTGCTGCCGCACATGCGGGCGCGGCGGACCGGGGCGATCGTGCAGATGTCCAGCATGGGTGGGCAGGTGGTGTGGCCGGGGTTCTCGGCCTACTGCGCGGCGAAGTACGCCCTGGAGGGGTGGTCCGAGGGGTTGGCGGCCGAGGTCGCCGACTTCGGGATCAAGGTGCTGGTGCCGGAGCCCGGCGCGTTCCGCACGGCGTTCGCGGGGAGCGCGCTGCGGTTCGGGGCGCCGATCCCCGACTACCAGGACGTGATGGAGCCGGTCCGCAAGTTCGTGCGCGAGATGGACGGTACCCAGTCGGGTGACCCGGCCAAGGCGGCGGAGGCGATCCGCGTGGCGCTCGACGCCCCGCGCACGCCGCTGAGGTTGGTGCTCGGCAACGACGCCGCGGACGCGATCAGCGCCCGGTTGGACGCCGTGCGGGCCGAGTTGACCGAGTGGGAACCGGTCGGCCGGGCCACCGAGATCGAGAACTGAGAGCGACGCCGTGCCCGCACACCAGCCGCGGGGCCTGACGCGCCCCGCCCACGCCCGAACCCACCCGCTCGCCCCGCGCGCCGGCGACCACCTGGTTGCGACCGGCGGCGCGGCGCGGCGAGCCCACTGGTTCGCGGTGGCAGGATCGCGGGCCGCGGCTCTTGCTCGGATGACCCGCGTGGGGCGGGTCTTGGCTTCGGGGCGAGGTTTGGGGGTGGCTTCGGGGCAGGTCTCGGGGCCGGTCTGCGGGCCGGTTTCGAGGCGGGCCTTGGGGTCGGCCTCCGGGCCGGTGGCCTTCGAGCCGGTCCCGGGGTCGGCTTTCGGGTCGGCCTCAAAGCCGGTCCCAGGGCCGGCTTCAAAGCCGGCCTCCGGGTCGGTCTCCGGGTCGGTCCGAGCGCGCACGACTCCGGGGCCGTCGACGAGCTCCCGCTCAGCGCTTCCCGGGTCTGCCCGAAGCGACAACCGGGACATGCTCCTGGCGGGTCCCGAACC
Organism: Saccharothrix sp. BKS2; assembly: GCF_047689505.1. NCBI lineage: Bacteria > Bacillati > Actinomycetota > Actinomycetes > Pseudonocardiales > Pseudonocardiaceae > Saccharothrix > Saccharothrix sp. BKS2. The sequence goes on from NZ_JAUQOL010000019.1 coordinate 69,003, forward strand.
CCATCCCGGCCAACTCCCCCTGCACGACCCACCTCACCCCACCACCGCGAACAGCCGACCCACCCGCGCCTACCGGGCTTGCCGACCTGCGCCGCTCCGTCGGCTCACGCCGCCTGGGCGGGTGCGCGTTCGCGGGTGCGTGTCCGCACAGGCGCGGGTGCGCGTCCACGGGCGTGTCCGCGACAACGCGTGTGCCTGCGGGGGCGCACGTGTCCGCGGGGGCGGCCGTGTCCACGCTGGCAGCCGTGTCCGCGGGGGCCGGCGCCGGGGTGTCCGCCGTGGGGGCGGGCACGTGGGTGTGCTTGCGGGTCGAGCAGTTGGGGTCGCGGTCGGGGGTTGGCTGGTGCCCTGGTCCGGTGGCTGGGCTCTCCGTTCTCGTTCGGCCCGGGGGCCGGCGGGGCCGGGGTGGTCGGCGGGCCGGGGTGGTTTCGGGGGGCCTTCTTTCTCAACCGATGGTCGAGACCCCCGTTTACGTACATCTTGCGGCGATGATCACCCGATCGTGCGACCGGCCGCCCTGCGCCGGGACAACCGTGACATGGCTTCGATCATCCCGCCACCCGTAACGCGCCTGCTCGCACCCGCGCGCTGACGCGCGGTCGAGCCGAGCAGGCCGGCCGACTCGCGCGGCCGCCCCCCCAGCGAGGTACCGAGAGTGCTCGGACATCGACGAGCCCCGGGACCCCCGAGGGTGGCGCCGCGCCCGTGAACTGGAGAACAACCACAGTGTCCACCCACGTCGACCCGGTCGACACCACCACCCGGAAACCCGAACCCGACAACCCCCGCTGGCTCGCGGTCATCGTCCTGGCCGCCGCGCTGGCGCTGGACACCAGCAGTGTCGCCGTGGTCAACGCGGCGTTGCCCGTGATCGGTCGCGAGCTCAACATCGGCAGCACCGGGCTCCAGTGGGCGATGACCTCCTACGCGGTCACGTTCGCGGGGTTCCTGCTCTTCGGCGGGCGCGCCGCCGACGTCCTCGGGCGGCGCCGCGTGTTCACCATCGGGGTCGGGCTGTTCACCGCCGCGACCGTCGTGGCGGCGGTCGCGCCGGCCGCCGAGGTGCTGATGGTGGCCCGCGCCCTCCAGGGCGTCGGCGCCGCGCTGTCCGGGCCGGCCTCGCTGGCCCTGCTCACCGAGCTGTTCCCGGAGGGCCCGCGCCGCAACCGCGCACTGGCCGTCTACACGTCGGTCGGCGCGTCGAGCTTCAGCGCGGGCGTGGTGATCGGCGGTGTGCTCACCGACCTGTTCAGCTGGCGCGCCGTCTTCGTGTTCAACCTGCTCATCGGCGCCGCCGTGCTCCTGGCGGTCAGGTCGGTGCTGCCCGCCGGCCGCCGCAAGCCGGAGAAGCTGGACGTCGGGGGCGCCGCGGCGGTCACCGGCGGTCTGCTGCTCGCGGTCCTCGGGTTGAGCCAGGCCAGTCACTCCAGCTGGACCGACCCGCTGACCGTGGCGCCGCTGGTGCTGGCCGCGGTGCTGCTGGTCGGGTTCGTCCGGTGGGAGCGCCGGGTCGCCAACCCGCTGCTCCAGCTGGGCATCTTCCGGATCCCGGCGGTGTCGGCGGCGACGGTGGCGGCGGTCGCGTTCTTCACCGCGGTGCTGGCCGTGCTGTTCTTCGCCCCCCTCTACCTCCAGGGCCTGCTCGGCTACACGCCGATGCAGTCCGGGCTCGCCATCCTGCCGATGGGCGTGACGGTGGTCGTCAGCTCGAACATCGCGGGCCGGGTGATGGCCCGCACGGGTCAGCGGCCCCTGCTGATCACGGGTCTGCTGCTGATCGCGGCGGGGGTCGGGCTGTGGGCGGTCACGCCGCTGGACGGCGCGTACTGGCCGCACGTCTTCCCGGCCGTGTTCGTGATGAGCATCGGCCAGGGCGTGGCGTTCGCGGGTCTGACCGCGGCGTCGCTGACCGGCGTCCCGCAGCACGAGCACGGCGTGGCGGGCGGGCTGAACGTCACGGCCCAGCAGCTCGGCGGCAGCGTCGGCGTGGCCGCCCTGGTCACGCTCGCGGCCACGGTGAGCACGTCCGGCGAGCCCGCCGACGTGCTGGCCGGCTACCACGCCGCCTACCTCGCCGCGATCGCCGTGATCGGCGTCGGCATCGCGGTCATCGCCGTGCTCCTGCGAGGCGCCCGGCGCTCCTGAAACCACCTGTCTCGGGGCTCCCCGCGCCACCCGCCTTGTCCCCCGGGGTCGGGGCGCGGGGACTAGGTGCACGCCATTCCCCGCATGAGTGCACTGAATCCCGATCTTCGGCCCGGAGGTTCCCCAGACCTCCGGGCCGAGGGGGTATGCCTTGAAGTTTCCCGATCGAGTGAGGAACCCATCATGCACCGACGAATCGGCTTGGTCTCGTTAGTCCTGGTGGCGGTGGCCGCGTGCGGCGGTCAGGAGCCGACCACGAGCCAGGACCGGGGTCAGGACCAGGTCCAGGCGCAGACGACGGGCGGCACCGCCGCGGCGGTCCCCCTGTCCGACGCCGACCGCGCCGCGGCGCCCGGCCTGGCCGAGCGGTTCCTGGAGGCGGCCAACGCGGGTGACGCGGAGGGCGTCGCCGCGGTGTTCGCGGAGGACGCGCGCTTCGACAGCGTGGGTCGTATCTACCCGTCGCGCCAGGACATCATGGACCGCTTCCTGGGGCCCGAGGTCATCGAGGCGGGTGGCCGGTACGCGGTCACCGGCACGGCCTGGAACGGCGACCGCTACCGCGTGGACTACGACTACGACACGGGCCACGGCGGCAAGGAGGTCTTCTACTACGAGTACCTGGTGCGCGACGGCCTGATCCAGGACGTCATCGGGCGCTACAGCTAACGCCCCCGCACCACGAGGACCCGTCGCGGCAACGCGGCGGGTCCTCTTTTTTCGTCCAGGCCAACGCTTCTTGGTCAGGTCGGCGCGGCAGTTGGGCATGTTGCCGCAGTCGCGCCCGGTTCCTCGTGTCCTGTGTGGATCGCTGCCAGCCTGGAGGCGCAGGGGATTTCCCCACCGCTGAGAGGACATCCGCATGGACACCCGCAAGATCGTGGACGACTGGTACGGCGCCATCGGCCGCGGCGACATGGAGGCGATCACGGCGGGGCTCTCGCCGTCGATCGTGCTGGAGCTGCCGCAGGACCAGTGGAACGCGGTGATCCCGTACCTGGGCACGCACGTCGGCCTGAACGAGGTGGCCGAGGCGTTCCGGGTCCGCGCCGAGACCACCGAGGTGCTCGACTACGGCCTGCGCGGCCTGGTCGTGGACGGCGACACCGCGTGCGCGGTGGTCTACACGAAGGGGCGGCACACGCGCACGAAGGTGTTGTTCGAGATCGAGGACATGCACAAGGTGGTCCTCAACGAGCAGGGCAAGATCACCCACTGGAAGGTGTACTTCGACCCGAACACCGAGGTCAACGCCTTCAACGCGGACCGCGAGGAGCGCCTGCACGCGGCCGCGGTCGCGGGGGACGTGGACGGGGTGCGCGACCTGCTGGCCTTCGGCGGCGACCCGGACCACCACGACGCGCGCACCGGCCTGACCGCGCTCCAGGCGGCCGCCTCGCGCGGCGACGACACGACGGTCCGCACGCTGCTCGGCGGCGGCGCGGACGTGCTGGTCACCGAGCGCTCCGGGCAGACCGCGCTGCACAAGGCCGCCGAGCAGGGCAGCGCCGAGGTGGTCACCGCGCTGGTGCGCGCGGGCTCGATCGTCGACGCGCCGGTCGCCACCACCGGCCAGACGCCGCTGCACATCGCGGTCCGGCACGGCAACACCGGGGCCGCCCGGGTGCTGCTCGCCTCGGGCGCCCGGCCGGACCTGCTCGACCACCTGGGCCGGACCCCGCTGGACCTGGCGCGCGAGCTGCTCGCGCCGGAGGCCGCGCGTGCGCTGTTCGGCTGAACCGGTGACCGGGGCGGAGCGGGACGAGCGGGACCGAGGGGAGGGCTGAGGTGAGCAGCGGGCGGTTGGTGGTCGACGACGTCACCCCCGAGGTCAGCTCGGGCCGCCACCCGGCCAAGGCCGTGGTCGGCGAGCACGTGCCGGTGGTGGCCACGGTGTGGCGGGAGGGCCACGACGCGGTGGCCGCGACGGTGGTGTGGCGGGGTCCGGGCGGTGCGCGCGGCGAGGTCCGGATGGTGCCGGCGGAGGAGGGGCTGGACCGGTGGCACGCCACCGTGGTCCCGGACCGCGAGGGCCGCTGGACGTTCCGGGTGGACGCCTGGAGCGACCCGTGGACGACGTGGCGGCGGGCGGTGACGGCGAAGCTGGCCGCCGGGCAGGACGCCGAACTGCTGGCCAACGACCTGGAGGCGGGGGCGCGGCTGCTGGAGCGCGCCGCCCGCCGCCTGCGCCGCCGCGCCGAGCGGCCGCTGCTGCGCCTGGCCGCGGCGACCCTGCGGGAGCGGGAGCACGGGTTGGCGCGGCGGGTGGAGCAGGCGCTGTCGGACGCGGTGGACCAGGTCATGCGCCGGCACCCGGTGCGGGAGCTGGTGACCAGGGGCACGCCGCACCCCGTGTGGGTGGACCGGCCCCGGGCCCGGTTCTCCGCCTGGTACGAGCTGTTCCCCCGCTCCACGGGCGGCGTGGGCGCGGACGGCGAGCCGGTGCACGGCACGTTCGCCACCGCGGAGGCGGAGCTCAAGCGCGTCGCGGACATGGGTTTCGACGTGCTGTACCTGCCGCCGATCCACCCGATCGGCGAGGTGAACCGCAAGGGCCGCAACAACAGCACCACCGCCGGCCCCGGTGACGTGGGCTCGCCGTGGGCGATCGGCTCGCGGGACGGCGGGCACGACGCGGTGCACCCGGCGCTGGGCACGGTGGAGGACTTCCGGCGCTTCGTGTCCCGGGCGCACGACCACGGCCTGGAGGTGGCGCTGGACCTGGCGCTCCAGTGCGCGCCGGACCACCCGTGGGTGGTCGAGCACCCGGAGTGGTTCACCACGCGCCCGGACGGCTCGATCGCGTACGCGGAGAACCCGCCCAAGCGGTACGAGGACATCTACCCGCTCAACTTCGACAACGAGCCGGAGGGCCTGTACCGCGAGGTGCTGCGGGTGGTGCGGCACTGGATCGCCCAGGGGGTGCGGATCTTCCGGGTGGACAACCCGCACACCAAGCCGCCGGACTTCTGGCACCGGCTGATCTGGGAGGTCAAGGAGGGCGACCCGGACGTGCTGTTCCTGTCCGAGTCGTTCACCCGGCCCGCGCGCCTGCACGGGCTGTCCCGCATCGGCTTCACCCAGCACTACACCTACTTCACCTGGCGCACCGCCAAGGAGGAGCTGGAGGAGTTCGGCCGCGGCCTGGTCGAGCACGCCGACGAGGGCACGCCCAACCTGTTCGTCAACACCCCGGACATCCTGCACGGGTCGTTGCAGCACGGCGGGCGCGGCATGTTCGCGCTGCGGGCGGCGCTGGCGGCGACCCTGTCCCCGTCGTGGGGCGTGTACTCGGGCTACGAGCTGTTCGAGCACGAGGCCGCGGCGCCGGGCAGCGAGGAGTACCTCGACTCGGAGAAGTACCAGCTGCGGCCGCGCGACTACGCGGGCGACACCCTCGCACCGTGGCTGACCAGGCTCAACGAGATCCGGCGGGCCCACCCGGCGCTGCACCGGCTGCGCACGCTGCGGTTCCACGCCACCGACAACGACCGGCTGGTCGCCTACTCCAAGACCGACCCGGCCACCGGCCGCGCGGTGGTCTGCGTGGTCACCCTGGACCCGGACCGACCGCAGGAGGGCACCGTGACGCTCGACCTGCCCGCGCTCGGGCTGCCCGAGGGCGCCCGGTTCCGGGGCCGCGACGAGGTGACCGGGGAGACCTTCGACTGGGGTGCCGCCAACTACGTCAAGCTCGACCCGGACTTCGCGGTCGCGCACATCGTGTCCGTGGGGGAAGCGTGAAGAAGGCCCAGCCGCTGCCGGTGGACCGGGACTGGTACAAGCGCGCGGTGTTCTACGAGGTGCTGGTCCGCGCCTTCAACGACGCCGACGACGACGGCACGGGCGACCTGCGCGGTCTCGCCGCCAAGCTGGACTACCTCCAGTGGCTCGGCGTGGACTGCCTGTGGTTGCCGCCGTTCTACGCCTCGCCGCTGCGCGACGGCGGTTACGACATCTCCGACTTCCGGGCGGTGCTGCCGGAGTTCGGCACGGTCGAGGACTTCGTGCACCTGCTGGACGAGGCGCACCGGCGGGGCATCCGGGTGATCACCGACCTGGTCATGAACCACACCAGCGACGCCCACCCGTGGTTCCAGGCTTCGCGCGCCGACCCGGACGGGCCCCACGGCGACTTCTACGTCTGGAACGACGACGACCGGAAGTACGCCGAGGCCCGCGTCATCTTCGTCGACACGGAGACCTCGAACTGGACCTACGACCCGGTGCGCGGCCAGTTCTACTGGCACCGGTTCTTCTCCCACCAGCCGGACCTGAACTACGAGAACCCGGCCGTGCAGGAGGCGATGCTCGACGTCCTGCGGTTCTGGCTGGACCTGGGCATCGACGGGTTCCGGCTGGACGCGGTGCCGTACCTGTTCGAGGAGGAGGGCACGAACGGGGAGAACCTGCCCCGGACGCACGAGTTCCTGAGGCTGTGCCGCAAGGTCGTCGACGACGAGTACCCGGGCCGGGTGCTGCTGGCCGAGGCGAACCAGTGGCCCGCCGACGTGGTGGCCTACTTCGGCGACCCCGAGGTGGGTGGCGACGAGTGCCACATGGCGTTCCACTTCCCGCTGATGCCGCGCATCTTCATGGCGGTGCGGCGCGAGTCCCGCATCCCGATCTCGGAGATCCTGGCCCAGACCCCGGAGATCCCGGCGGGCGCGCAGTGGGGCATCTTCCTGCGCAACCACGACGAGCTCACCCTCGAGATGGTCACCGACGAAGAGCGCGACTACATGTACGCGGAGTACGCGAAAGACCCGCGGATGAAGGCGAACATCGGCATCCGGCGCCGGCTGGCGCCGCTGCTGGAGAACGACCGCGACCAGCAGGAGCTGTTCACCGCGCTGCTGCTGTCGCTGCCTGGCTCGCCGGTGCTGTACTACGGCGACGAGATCGGCATGGGCGACAACATCTGGCTCGGCGACCGCGACGGCGTGCGCACGCCGATGCAGTGGACGCCGGACCGCAACGCGGGGTTCTCCCACGCCGACCCGGGCCGGCTGTACCTGCCGACCATCGCCGACGCGGTCTACGGCTACCAGGGCGTGAACGTCGAGGCGCAGCTGAGCACCACCTCGTCGCTGCTGCACTGGACGCGGCGGGCGCTGGCCGTGCGGCGCGCCCACCCGGCGTTCGGGCTGGGCACGTTCACCGAGCTGACCTGCGCGAACCCGAGCGTGCTGGCGTACCTGCGGGCGCACGGCGACGACCTGGTGCTGTGCGTGAACAACCTGTCGCGGTTCCCGCAGCAGGCCGAGTTCGACCTGGCCGAGTTCGCGGGCAGCCTGCCCGTGGAGCTGACCGGCGGCGTGGTGTTCGCGCCGATCGGGGCCGACCCGTACCGGCTCACCCTGCCCGGTCACGGTTTCTACTGGTTCGCCGTCCACCGCATGGGAGACCACCGATGAGCCGCCCCGAGGGGACCGCGCTGCGGCCCCGGCTGGAACGCGCCCTGGCCGCCTGGCTGCCGTGGCAGCGCTGGTTCGGCGGGAAGGGCAGGCCGGTCGCCGGCGTCGAGGTCGAGCAGCTGGTGGAACTGGTCGACCAGCGCGCGTCCGGCGGGCCGCTGGGCCTGCTGGCCGTGGTGGCGGTCCGGTTCGCCGACGGCGGCGACGCCGAGCGGTACCAGGTGCCGATCGGGGTGCGCACCGCGCTGCCGGACCGGCTCGCACCCGCCGTGCTGGCCGGGTTCGACGGGTGCGTGGTGTACGACGCGACCGGCGACGCCGAGCTGAACGCGGTGCTGCTGCGGCTGATCGGGCAGCGCGCGGGGCGCGGCGGCGTCGGGTTCACGCCCGAGCCGTCCTTCGCCGGGGCGAGCAAGCGCGGCCTGGTGGGGCGGCCGATCGGGGCCGAGCAGTCCAACACCTCGATCGTCTACGGCGACCGGTACATCCTCAAGCTGTACCGGCGGGTCGCGGCCGGGCTGAACCCGGACCTGGAGGCTCACCGCGCGCTGCGCCGGGCCCGGTCGCGGCACATCGCGCCGCTGCTCGGCTCGATCGAGGGCGAGGTGGGCGGCGAGCCCGCCACGTTCGGGATGCTCCAGGCGTTCGCGGCCAACGCCGCCGAGGGCTGGGCGATGGCCATGACCAGCGTGCGGGACCTGTTCGCGGACACCGACGCGGACCCGGACGCGGCGGGCGCCGACTTCGCCGCCGAGGCGCGCCGGCTGGGCGGCGCGGTGGCCGCCGTGCACGCGGACCTGGCCCGCGAGCTGGGCACGGGCACCGCGGACCCGCGGTCGGTGGCCGACGACATGCTGGCCCACCTGGAACCGGCGCTGGTCGCGGTGCCGGGCCTGGCGCCGTACGCCGACCGGCTGCGGGCGGCGTTCGCCGGGGTCGGGGCGCTGCGCGAGCGGGTGCCGGTCCAGCGCGTGCACGGCGACCTGCACCTGGGGCAGGTGCTGCGCACCCCGGCCACCTGGCTGCTGATCGACTTCGAGGGCGAGCCCGCCGCGCCGATCGCGGAGCGCACCGAGCCGCGCTCGCCGCTGCGCGACGTGGCCGGGGTGCTGCGGTCGCTGGACTACGCCGCGCAGCACCAGCTCCGGCTGTTCCACCCCACGCCGGAGCTGCGCCGGCGGGCCCGGCGGTGGACCGCGCACAACCGGGAGGCGTTCACCGCCGGGTACGCCGAGGCGGCCGGGGTCGACCCCGCCGGGCGGCTGCTGACCGCGTTCGAGCTGGAGAAGGCCGTCTACGAGGCGGTGTACGAGACGCGCAACCGGCCCGACTGGGTCGACATCCCGCTGCGCGCGGTGCGGCGGCTGCTCGGGGAGGAGGACCTCGATGACCGTTGAGCTGTCCCTCGTGGACGTGGGCGCGCCGGACTCCGGCGCGGTGGACCGGCTGCTGGCCGGCACGCACGCCAACCCGCACCTGGTGCTGGGCGCGCACCCCCGGCCCGCGGGCGCGGTGGTGCGGGCGTGGCAACCGGGCGCGGACGCGGTGGCCGTGGTGACCGGCGACGAGCGGTTCGAGCTGGTGGAGCTGCGCGGCGGGCTGTTCTCCGGCGTGGTGCCGGTGCGGTTGGCCGACTACCGGTTCGAAGTGGTCCGCGGCGACCGGGTGGAGCGGGTGGACGACCCGTACCGGTGGCTGCCGACCGTGGGCGAGCTGGACCTGCACCTGATCGGGGAGGGCCGCCACGAGCGGCTGTGGGACGTGCTCGGCGCGCACCCCCGCGAGCTGGGCGGCGTGGCGGGCACGGCGTTCGCGGTGTGGGCGCCGAACGCGCTCGGCGTGCGGGTGCTGGACCTGCCGATGCGGCGGCTCGGCGGCGGGGTGTGGGAGCTGTTCGCGCCTGGCGTGGCCGCGGGCGCGGAGTACCGGTTCCGGGTGCTGGGCGCGGACGGGGTGTGGCGGGACAAGGCCGACCCGCTGGCGTTCGCGGCCCGGCCGCCCGTCTCCGTGGTGCACTCCTCGACGCACGAGTGGGGTGACGCGGCGTGGCTGGCGGCGCGGGAGGCCACCGACTGGTCGCGCGCGCCCGTGTCCACCTACGAGGTGCACCTGGGGTCGTGGCGTCCAGGCCTGGGTTACCGGGAGCTGGCCGTCGAGCTGGCCGACTACGTCGTGGAGCAGGGGTTCACGCACGTGGAGCTGCTGCCGGTCGCCGAGCACCCGTTCGGCGGGTCCTGGGGCTACCAGGTGACGTCCTACTACGCCCCGACCTCGCGGTTCGGCTCGCCGGACGACTTCCGGCACTTCGTCGACACCCTCCACCAACGTGGCATCGGCGTCATCGTGGACTGGGTCCCCGCCCACTTCCCGCGCGACGACTGGGCGCTGGCCCGGTTCGACGGCACCCCGCTCTACGAGCACCCGGACCCGAGGCGCGGCGAGCACCCCGACTGGGGGACGTTCGTGTTCGACTTCGGCCGGCCGCAGGTGCGCAACTTCCTGGTGGCCAACGCGCTGTACTGGCTGGAGGAGTTCCACGTCGACGGCCTGCGCGTGGACGCGGTGGCGTCGATGCTGTACCTGGACTACTCGCGGCCGGACGGGGAGTGGGAGCCCAACGTCCGCGGCGGCCGGGAGAACCTGGAGGCGGTGCGGTTCCTCCAGGAGCTCAACGCCACGGTGTACCGGCGCCACCCCGGCGCGGTGGTGATCGCCGAGGAGTCCACGACCTGGCCCGGCGTGACCCGGCGCACCGACCACGACGGGCTCGGCTTCGGGTTCAAGTGGAACATGGGCTGGATGCACGACGGCCTGCGGTTCTTCGGCCTGGAGCCGGAGCGGCGGGCGGCGCGGCAGGGCGAGGTGGCGTTCTCGCTGAGCTACGCGTGGAGCGAGAACTTCGTGCTGCCCCTGTCGCACGACGAGGTGGTGCACGGCAAGGGCTCGCTGTGGCGGCGGATGCCCGGCGACGACCGGGCCAAGGCCGCGGGCCTGCGGTCGCTGCTGGCCTACACGTGGGCGCACCCCGGCAAGCAGCTGCTGTTCATGGGCGGCGAGTTCGGGCAGCGCGACGAGTGGTCGGAGTTCGGGCTGGACTGGCACCTGCTCGACTCCCCGGTCCACGCGGGCGTGCGGCGGCTCGTGGCGGACCTCAACGCGACCTACCGGGCCACGCCCGCGCTGCACGAGCTGGACACCTCGCCGGACGGGTTCGAGTGGGTGCACGGGGACGACCTGGTGCTCGCGTTCCTGCGCCGCGGCGAGCACGACGTGGTGGCGTGCGCGGTGAACCTCGCCGACGAACCCCGGCGGGACTACCGCGTCGGGCTGCCGCGCGCGGGCGCCTGGCGCGAGGTGCTCAACACCGACGGCGTCGACTACGGGGGGTCAGGGGTGGGCAACCTCGGCACGGTCGTCGCCGAGTGGACGCCGTACCACGGGCAGCCCGCCTCGGCGGCCCTCACCCTGCCGCCGATGGGCGTTTTGTATCTCATGCCCGATACTCATGCGGATGTGTAATCGCCGAAGGTATTGGACTGGTCACGCTCGGCGATCTTAGGTTCGAGGTGCCGACGGATCCCCCACCCCCGACGGATCCGCGACCCCTCAACCAGGAGTGAGCATGACGACGGAAAACCCCACAGGCGTGTCCCGGGCCGATGTCCTGCGCGGCGTCGGGATGACCGCGGTGGGCGTGGCGGCGGGCTCGCTGCTCGGCGCGGGCAGCGCCGCCGCCACCCCGGCCCCGCCGGAGCACCCGAACGTCAAGCTGATCAAGGACTACTACGAGGCGTACGCGTCGGGCGACCTCGACCGGCTGCGCCGGTTCTTCGCCAACGACATCCGGTGGACCATCCCCGGCCACCACCCGCTGGCGGGCACCAAGGTCGGGGTCGAGGAGGTGCTGGCGTTCTTCGCCGAGCTGGGGCGGGCGGGCTTCCGCGCGGAGCCCCTCGCCTTGGCCCCGGACGGCGACTGGGTCATCGACCTGCACCGCGGCTGGAGCACCCGGCCGGAGGGCCTGGACATCACGTGGGCGCTCGCGTTCCGCATCCGGGCACGGCGCATCGTGGAGGCGGTCAACTTCGCGGGCGACCAGCACGCGGCCGACCAGTACTTCTGGCGGGTCTACCGGCTGGCCCGCATCCCGAACCGGCTCGACCGCCGGTGACGGGCCACGGGTGACGGGACGCCGGGTCGGGCGGGCGGCGGCGCGGCCGCCCGCCCGACCCGGCGGGGTTACCGCCGCGAGGGACCAGGCGGCGGGGTCGGCGCGGCGGGGCTACCGCCGCGGGGACCAGGCGGCCGGGTCGGCGCGGACCCGCTCGCCCGAGCCCAGGTCCAGCACCTCGTGGGCCTCGCCGTCGACCGCGGGCGGGAACCACGCGAACGGGATGCCGAGGCGGCCGGCCCGGCGCACCGCCGCGGCGGGGTCGTCCTCCCGGTGTTGGACCCCGGCGTGGTGGACCCCGGTGTGGTGGACCCCGGCGTGGTGGATCTCGACGTTGAGGCCACCGCGCCGCAACGCGGCCGCGGTCGCCGCCGCCTCCCCGTACCGCCCCGCGCGCGGCACCACCAGCACCTCGGTGGGCGTGCCCGGCCCCCGCGCCACCAGCCCGGCGTCCACCGCCGCGGCGAACAGCCGCCCCAGGTCGACGGCCAGGCCGACACCGGACAGGCCCGCGCGACCCGCGTACCGCCCGCCCGAGCAGACCCCGCCGGACCACGGACCGGCCGACCCGGCGCCCGGGGCGACCCGCCCGCCGTAGACCGTGCCCGCGCAGTGGTCCGGGCCGACAACCGAGAAGTCCGGCACCACCTCCGGCAGGTCGGTCAGCTCGGCGAGCACGGCCTCCACCTCGTCCAGGCCCCGGTCGAGCAGGTCGGACTCCACCCCGAGCCGCCGCACCGCCGCCACGTCCCGCTGCTCCGCCAGCTGGAGCACCCCGTAGACCTGCTCGGTGGTCAGGGCCCACCGCAGTTCCTGCGCCACCCGGTCGGCCCCCAGCTCGTCCAGCCGCGCGACCGCGCGCAGCACGAGCAGCGGCTCGTCCACGCCCAGCCCCTCGCAGAAGCCCGCCAGGACCCGGCGGTTGCCGACGCCGAGCGTCCAGGCGGGCAGGTCCAGGCCGGACAGCGCCTCGTGCGCGACGCGCGGCAGCTCGGCGTCGAGGCGCGGCGACAGCGGGGCGGCGTCCACCACGCCGAGGGCGCACCAGGTGGACTCGCGGACGCCGTCCTCCCGCGACCCGCGCCACACCCGCTGCGCCTGCCGGCCCCGGAAGGGCAGGTCCAGCTCGTCCCGGTGGTCGGCGGCCCAGCGGGCGAACGACGCGGTCAGGTCGGCGCACAGGGCCAGGTCGCCGTCCCCGACCGCCAACGCCTCCCCCGGCTCCTCCTCCGGCGGCTCCAGCGAGGAGGTCGCGACCGGGCCGAACCCGTGGGACTCGAACACCCGGCGGACCCGGTCCAGCCACCGCACCTCCACCGCGCGCAGACCCGGCGGCCACTCGGGGAAGCCGCCGGCGGACTCCGGTCGCGGGTTCACGTCCACCAGTGCAGCGCGCCCGGCCCGGGTCGGCAACGAAGTTCCACCGCACGGACGCGGGCCGCCGCCGGAAGGCCGGCGGGGCCCGCGTCCGCGCGGTGGGTCACCGCAGGTCCTTCATGATCCGGTCGACGGCCCGGCCGAGCTTGGCGTACTTCTCCGTGTACAGCACGGGGAACACGCCGGGCGGGTCGGCGGGCCGGTGGGCGTCGACGTAGTCGGTGCCCAGGTTGGAGAACACGACCACGACGTAGTCGCGCCGCACCTCGCCGGGCAGGGACTTGACGATGCCCGCGTCGCTGCCGGTGGTGTCGACCCAGCCGTTCTTGTGGGCGTAGGTGACCTCGGCGGCCTCGTCGCACGGGCGCACGTCCCGGTCGTAGACGGCGTCGCCGACGCGCACCGTGCCGTCGGGCTGGACCCACCGCGGCGGCGTGACCTGCGGGATGCCCTGGACCGGGTAGGCGCGGCCGCACCAGTTGGTGGTGGACAGCATCTCGTTGTGGCCCTGGTCGCCCAGGGTGCGCCGGAAGAACGCGCGCGAGGACGCGCTGAGCTCGTCCCGGGTGATCGCGCGGCCCGCGTCGGTCGTCCACAGCGTGCCGTGGCCGCCGTTGACCAGCAGCAGCAGCTTCGCGGTGTCGAGGGCGCTCATGTTCGAGCCGATCCACCGGCCGCCGGTGGCCGGGTTGGTGCCGGTCACCATCAGGGTCGGCATCCCCAGCTCGGCGAAGGTCCGGTTGACCTCGTCCCACGCGCCCAGGTCGTGGACCAGCTTGATCAGCGCGCAGGTCGACTCGTTCTGCGACCGGGTGATCATCTCGTCGAAGAACTGCCGGACGGGCTTGCCCTGCGCGCCGCCGCACGCCGCGTTGGGCTCGGTCGGCTCGTAGGCGTAGGTCCCGTCGAGGTCGACGCGCCCGGCGTCGGCCAGCCGCAGGACGCCGAAGCCCACCATCAGCTTCAGCACCGACGCGGGGTAGGGCGAGGAGAAGTCGATCGGCGCGTCCTCCCGGCCGGGCAGCACGTCACGCGTGCCGCGCCCGCCGTTGACGTCCCACTCCGTGTCGTCCCACCAGCGGTAGCGGACCTGGTCGGTGGCCAGCCGCCCCCGGTGCACCGGCACGCTCACGCCCCGCGGGTACTGCGGGCTGAGCAGCACGTCGGCCACCGCGGTGGGCCTGCCGAACGGGTCCAGCCGGATGACCGCGATGTCCAGGTTGGGCGTCTGGTGCAGCGGCCGGGCCTCGGCGGCACCCAGCCCGCCCGCCCGCCCGGCGGGCACGGAGTCGTACTTCTCCGGCGCGCCCGCCCGCGACGCGGCGAACAGCTCGGGCGGCGTCAGGTCCAGCACGTCCCGGAAGTCCTGCGCGACCACGGCCCGGCGGACCTGCTCCGCGAGCCGGCCGCCGACGCCGTCCCCGGTCGCCGTCGCCGGTGCGGTCGTGGCGCCGAGCAGGATCGCGGTGGCGGTCACCGCCGTCACCACTCGTCGGGTCGTTCCCATGGCATGTACCCCCTGGTGCCGATGCCTGTGCGACCGACCGTAGAGCATCGGTAACGGATAGGTGAGGCGGTCGGTGGAGAAGTACCGGGATCAGCCGAAGGTCCCCAGGAACTGGTCGCGGAAGGCGCTCATGGGCCGCACGGGCGCCCCGGCCGCCGGTGTCAGCCCGTCGGTCCAGCCCCACGGGTCGGTGCGGGCGAGCACCGACCGGTCCCGGCTGACGACCGTGACCGGCACGTCCCGGCCCGCCCCCTCGCCGGTGACGACCTGCGCGGGCTGGTGGTCGCCGAGCAGCACCACCACGAGGTCGTCGTCGCCGTAGGTCTCCAGGTACGAGACGATCGTGTCGACGGAGTACTCGACGGACCGCCCGTAGTCGGCGCGCACCTCCACCGGGTCCCGGCCGAAGATGGTCTCCGGCGGCACCGCGCCCGCGCGCATCCCCCCGAACACCGAGCCGTCGCCCACCCCGTCCCACGGCAGCGCCTCCGGCAGCGGCGTCCACGGCGCGTGGCTCGACAGCAGCGTGACCACGGCCATCACCGGCTCGTCGCGCGGGCCCCGCTCCGCGCGCTCCAGCTCGGCCAGCACGTACTGGTCGGGCATGGTCGCGTAGCCGAAGCGCGGGCCCCGGTACCCGAGGTCGGCGGCCGCGTAGATCCGGTCGTAGTCGAAGAACAGCCCCTCCGGCCACGTCTGCGTGATGCCCGGCATGACGCCCACCGACCGCCACCCGGCCCGCCGGAACGCGCCGCCGAGGGTCAGCCGGTCACTGGCCACCAGCGTGCGGTACCGCTGCTGGTTGTCGACCCACAGCCCGGACAGCAGCGTGGCCTGGGCGAGCCAGCTGCCCCCGCCGGCCGTGGGCGAGGTGAGGAAGGCGCTGCGGGAGGCGTAGCCGCGCCCGGCCAGCCGCCGCGTGCCGTCCGCCAGCGCCGCGGCGACCCCCGCGTCCTCCACCGCGCCGCGCCCGTAGCTCTCCACGAACACCACCAGGACGTCCTTGCCGCGCAACGAGGTCAGCAGCCGATCACCCGGCACGTCCCCGAACGCGTCCACCGCCGACTCCGCCGCGAACGCCGTCCGGTCGTGCAGCCCGGCCCGCACCGCCCGCGCGTGGTCCCCCACCAGCTCGGAGGTGCCGTGCGAGGCCACCGGCAGGCTCATCGCGCACACCGCCGCCACCGCCACCGCGCGCACCGCCGCGCCCCGGTGCGCGCCCACCGCGCCGCCCAGCCGCAGCACCGACCGCGTCACCAGCACCAGCACCGCGACCACCGCCACCGCCGCCAGGGCCACCGCGCCGATCGCGGCCGCCCGGCCCGCCGTCACGTCGACGTAGTCCACCGCGGGCGTGAGCAGCGGCCAGTCCAGCACCAGGTCGAACGGCCGGTACAGCACCGCGTCGAACCCGATGTCCAGGAACTTCACCACCAGCAGCAGGCCGAGCAGCGCGCCGCCGACCGCCGCGACCGGCCGCCGCCGGCGCGCGGGCAGCACGAGCAGCAGCACCACGGCCGCCGGCGCCTCCACCGGCACCCGCAGGAACGCCGACGGCGTCAGCTCGTCGAAGTCGGCGGGCAGCAGCAGGGCGAACAGCACCACCAGCGCCGACAGCGCGGTCCGGACCCGCGCCACCACCCGGGCGCCGCCCGATCGGGTTACCGTGGCGTGGTGATCCGCCCCCACGTCCTGCTCAGCGTCGCGGTCAGCGTGGACGGCCACATCGACGACCGGGGCGAGGCCCGGTTCCCGCTGTCCAACGCCGAGGACTTCGACCACGTCGACCGGATGCGCGCCGAGTCCGACGCCGTCCTGGTCGGCGCGGGCACCGTCCGCCGGGACAACCCCCGCCTGCTCGTCAACGACGCCGGCCGCCGGGCCGCGCGCGTCGCCGCCGGGCGACCCGAGCACCCGCTGAAGGTCACCGTCAGCCGCACCGGCGAGCTCGACCCCGACCGCGCGTTCTGGCACTGCGGCGGCGGGAAGCTCGTCTACACCGCCGGTTCCGGCGCCGCCGCCGTGGCGGGCCTGCCCGGCGTCGAGGTCGTCCCGCTGGGCCCCGCCCCGCTGGGTCCCGTCCCGCTGGGTCCCGTCCCGCTGGGTCCCGTCCCGCTGGGTCCCGTCCCGCTGGGTCCCGTCCCGCTGGGTTCCGGCGCGGGCGTCGACCTGGGCGCGCTCCTCGACGACCTCGGGGCCCGCGGCGTGCGGCGCCTCATGGTCGAGGGCGGCACCCGCGTGCACACCGCGTTCCTCGCCGCCGGCCTCGCCGACGAGCTCCGGGTCGCCGTCGCGCCCCTGCTGGTCGGCCAGGCCGACGCGCCGCGCTTCGTCGACCCCACCGCGTTCCCCGGCGGACCAGCCCACCGATTCCACCTCGAAGACGTGTCCAGGCTCGGCGACGTCGCCGTGCTCCGCTACTTCCCGAAACGCTGAGCCGCCGACCGCACGGCGTCCCAGCGGAACAGCGCCACCGCCGACACCAGCGCGAGCAGCAGCGCCGGCAGCACCGCGGCCGCCGGGTCCAGCAGGAGGACCAGCTCGGTCACCACGGCGCCGGCCATCACCGCCGCCAGCCCGAGCGCGGCGAACGCGGCCAGCGCGGGCACCAGCAACCCCACCCCGCCGGCGATCTCCAGCACCCCGGTGGCGTACCGCAGGCCCTGCCCGAGGCCGATCCGGTCGAACTTGCCCGCGAACCCGTCGCCGAACAGCAGCAGCCCGCTGTAGGCGAAGTACGCGCCCAACGCGACCTGGAGCACCCACACCGCGGCCCGCCGCGACGTGCTCACCTGGACGGACACAGCCCTCTCCTCCCGAACAGCCGGGCGGTGTCCCGCCCGAACGACCAGACCAGCGCGGCCAGCGCGCCCCCGACCAGCGCCCCCGCGAACGGCACGAGCCCCGACACCGCGACCACGAGCACCACCCCCTGCACGGCGGCGACCACCTTGCGCGCCCGGCTGGGCGGCAGGTCACCGCGCAGCCAACCCCAGGGCCACGACGCCGCCACGAACGCGTACCGCATCACCCCGATCACCAGCACCCAGGGCCCGAGCTGCCACGCCGCGTGCACGCTCAGCACCAGGATCAGGAAGGCGTCGACCTCCATGTCGAACCGCGCGCCCAGCGGCGAGGCGGTGCCGGTGCGCCGGGCGACCCGGCCGTCCACGAAGTCCAGCGCCAGCGCCACCGAGGCCAGCGCGACCAGCGGCGCCGTCTCCCCCGACCGGGCCGCCACCAGCGCGGCCACCCCGCCGACGAGCAGCCCCCGCGCCAGGGTGACCCGGTCGGCCGGGCCCAGCCGGTGCCCGGTCCGCCGCACCGCGCCGCCCAGCAGCGCCGAGGTCGCCATCGCGTGGGCCACGCCGGCGAACCACCCCGGCGGCCCGAGGCCGACCGCGACCTCCAGCAGCTGGAGCAGCAGGACCTGCGCGCCCACCCACAGGACCGGTTCCGACCGGACCGCCCACCGGACCGGTTCCCGCCGGGCCGGCTCCGACCGGGCCGGCTCCCGTTGGCCCGGTTCCCACCGGCCCGGCTCGCGCGCGGTCGGCGCCGCGCTGTGCTGGAGTGTCGTCATCACGCCCCTCGTCACCGTTTCCGGAGGTACAACAGATGACACGCACGGCGAGGGCCCTGTGGTTCACCTCCGCCGGAAAATGCGAGATCAGGGAGGCCGAACTGCCCGAGCCGGGACCCGGCGAGGTGCTGGTGCGGACCCTGCACTCGGGGATCAGCCGGGGCACCGAGGCCCTGGTGCTGCGCGGTGGCGTGCCGGAGAGCCAGCACGCGGTGATGCGGGCGCCGTTCCAGGAGGGCGCGTTCCCGTGGCCGGTGAAGTACGGCTACCTCAACGTCGGCGTGGTCGAGCGGGGCCCTTCCCCCGGGCGCACGGTGTTCTGCCTGTACCCGCACCAGACGCACTACGTGGTGCCCGCCGACGCGGTGACGCCCGTGCCCGACGCGGTGCCCGCGGCCCGCGCGGTGCTGGCGGGCACGGTGGAGACGGCGGTGAACGCCCTGTGGGACGCCGTGCCGCTGGTCGGCGACCGGATCGCGGTGGTCGGCGGCGGCATGGTCGGCGGGAGCGCGGCGGCGCTGCTGGCCCGGTTCCCCGGCGTGCGGCTGCAACTGGTGGACGCCGACCCGGCGCGCGCCTCCCTGGCCGCGGCGCTGGGCGTCGACTTCGCCTCCCCGGGGGACGCGCTGGGCTCGTGCGACCTGGTCGTGCACGCCAGCGCCACCGGGGAGGGCCTGACCCGGTCGCTGGAGCTGCTCGCGCCGGGCGGCCGCGTGGTCGAGCTGAGCTGGTACGGCGACCGGCGGCCGGCCGTGCCGCTGGGCGAGGCGTTCCACTCGCGGCGGCTGCGCGTCGTCGGCAGCCAGGTCGGCGCCGTGGCCCGCCCGGACCGCACGCACGCCGAGCGGCTGGCCCTGGCGCTGGACCTGCTGGCGGACCCCGTGTTCGACGCCCTGGTCACCGGCGCGAGCCGGTTCGACGAGCTGCCCGGGGTGCTGCCGCGGCTGGCGAGCGGCGAGCTGCCCGCCCTCTGCCACCGGGTGGACTACGGTGCCGGTGATGTTCCCGCCTGACACGACCACCGACGCCCGGGACGCCGCGGCCACCGCCGCCGTGCTGCCGATCGGCAGCCACGAGCAGCACGGCCCGCACCTGCCGCTGGCCACCGACACGATCGTGGCGTGGGAGATCGCCCGCGCGGTGGCCGCCTCGCACCCCGTGCGACTGCTCCCGCCGATCGCCATCTCCTGCTCGCACGAGCACGCCGCGTGGCCCGGCACGGTCAGCGTCTCGGCGCGCACGCTGCAGGCCGTCGTCACGGACGTGGCCGACTCGCTGCGCCGGTCAGGGGTGCCGAACCTGGTGCTGGTCAACGCGCACGGCGGCAACTACGTGCTGTCCAACGTGGTCCAGGAGGCCGACGGGATGGCCCTGTTCCCGAGCTCCAAGGACTGGGCGGAGGCGCGGACGCGCGCCGGGATCGCGACGTCCTCCTCCAGCGACATGCACGCGGGCGAGCTGGAGACCTCGATCCTGCTGCACACCCACCCCGGGCTGGTCCGCCCCGGCTGGGAGTCGGCCGACCACCTCGCCGAGGACCGGCGGCACCTGCTGACGCTGGGCCTCGCGCCGTACACGGACTCCGGCGTGGTGGGCCGGCCCTCGCTGGCCTCGGCGCGCAAGGGCGAGGCCGTGCTCGCCGCGCTGGTCGAGGCGTTCGGCCCGTACCCGGCGGTGCTCTGAGCCGAGCAGCGGCACCACCCCCGGCAGGCTCGCGACCAGCGCCAGCACCCCGTACACCACGCCGGTCGTCACGCCCTGCGCCGCGCCCAACCCGGCGGTGCCGAACGCCACCGCGAGGAACGCCTCGCGCGGCCCGAAACCGCCGACGTTGAGCGGCACGGACATCACCAGCAGCGCGAGCACCGCCAGTGCCGCGAGCTGCCCGAGTGGGGCCCGCACGCCCGCCGCCCCGGCCGCGACCGCGAACAGGGCGACGTGCCCCGCGAGCGCCACCGCCGACGACAGCACCACCCGGCGCACGTCCCGCGACCGGCACACCGCCACCGCGGCGAGCACCCCCGCCACCGGCACGCCGTGCGGCAGCAGGACCGCGATCCCGGCCAGGGCCAGCACCGCCTGACCCGCGAGCCGCTCCACCAGCACCGCCCGCAGGCCGCGCTTGACGTCACCGGCCCGGCGCCCGTGCCCGACCGCCCGGTGCACGTCGCCCAGGACACCGGCCGGCAGCACGGCGTTGAGCAGCAGGCCGCGGTAGTAGTCGGACACCGCGGCCCGCAACCGCAGCGACAACCCGAGGCGGCGGGCCACCACGCACCACCGCCAGGCGCAGCACACCGTGGTCACCCCGCCGATGCCCAGCGCGGCGGCGGCGGACCAGGCGTCCACGGCGCGCAGCCCGTCCAGGAACGCGTCGGCGCCGAGCCGCAGCCCCAGCGCGGCGAGCACGCCGACCGCCGACAGCAGCCGGAGCCAGGGCCAGGCGCGCTTCACCGCGGCGAGCACCTGCGGCCACCCGCGCCTCACCGCAGCCAGTCCCCGCGACCACCAGCGCCTCACCCCGGCACCGCCAACAGGTCCTCGTGGTGCACCACCACGCGCGGGTCGTCGGCCTTCCGCCGCAGGTAGGCGGGCACCTCCCGGGCCAGCTCCGGCTCCTGCTCCACCGCCGCGCCCACCCAGCCGCGCAACCACTCCAGCGCCAGCTCCCGGCGCTCCGGCCCCAACCGCCACGGGCTCGGGCTCGTGGCGACCGCCATCCCCAGCCCCGCGAACGCCTCCCGCGCCACACCCACCGCGTCCGGCCCGAGCAGCCCGCCCCGCCGCTGGTGCGCGTTGAACGCGTCCCGGAACACCGCGTCCAGCGGCTCGGCCGCCGCGAACGCCACCCGCCCGACCACCGACAGCGTGAACAGCACCGGCCGCCCGGCGCACGCCGCCGCCAGTCCCCGCACCTGCTCCTCCGTCAGCAGGTCGAGCAGCGCCGAGGCGGTCACCAGCGAGGTGCCGGCCAGGTCGGCGGCGGTCAGCGCGGTGAGGTCGCCCTCCCGCGTCCCGGCGGTCACGCCCGGCCCGGTCACCGTCGCCCGCGCCAGGTCGAGCAGCCGGGGGTCCCGGTCGTGCAGCACCCAGTGCTGCGGTCCGGGCAGCCGCCCGCTGAGCCACCGCCCCAGTGATCCCGTTCCACACCCGAGATCACGCACCACGAGGGGCGGCCGGTTCAGATGGATCTTGAGCCGGTCGACCAGGTCGACCGCGCGGGCGTCCGCGTCGGCCGGCTCGCGCAGGGCCAACCAGTCCGGGGAGAAGGCGCTCATGGGCGCAGGTTAGCCAGCACCACGGCCAGGTCCCGCGCCGTCGAGTCCCATGTGGACAGTTCGGCCCGCCGCGCCCGCGCCAGGGCGCGCAGGTCGGCGCGCCACCGGTCGTCCGCGAACCAGCGCCGCAACGCGCGCGTGAACGCGCCCACGTCACCGGGCGGCAGCAGCAGCCCGCCGCCGCCGAGCGCGTCCGGCACCGCGCTGGCGATCACCGGCAGGCCGCGCGACAGCGCCTCGGTGACGACCATGCCGTAGGTCTCGGCGCGGGAGGCGAGCACGAACAGGTCCGCCCGCGCGTACCGGTCGGCGAGGGCGGCCCCGGTGAGCGGGCCGGTGACCTCCACCCGGTCGTCGAGCCCGGCCGGCGGCTCGCCGGGACCGACGAACGCGCAGGTCCACGGCGCGTCGACCCCGCGCAGGGCGGCGAGCAGCACGTCGTGGCCCTTGCGCGGGGTCAGCGAGGCCACGCACAGCAGCCGCGACGAACCGTCGGTGCCGACGGCGGGCGGCGCGGGGTCGACCCCCGGCACGACGACGTGGACCCCGCGCAGGCCGTGGTGCGCGGCGATCCGCGCGGCCGCCGCCGGGCTGGTGGCCACGACCGCGTCCGCCGAGCGCAGGCACTCGCGCTCCCGCGCGTCCAGCTCCGCCGCGACCCGCGCGGGCAGCCCCACCTCGTCGGCCAGCGGCAGGTGCACCAGCACCACCACCCGCACCCGCCCGGTGTGCGGCCGGAGCACCTCGGGCGCGGCGCACGCCACCAGGCCGTCCAGCAGCGCCACGTGCCCGTCCGGCACGTCGGCCAGCGCCCGCGCGAGCCCCCGGAGGTCCCCGTCCAGCGGCCACCGACCGCCGACGCGGACCTCCCGCAACCCGAGCAGGCCCGCGACCCGGCGGTCGAACTCGTGGCCGCCGCTGGGGGCGGTCGGCTCCGGCAGGACGAAGTGGACCGTCCCGGACGAGACCATCCCGCTCGGGCCTTTCCCGCTCGGGCCTCTCCCGCTCGGAACCGTCCCGCTCGGGGCCGTCACCGGAACCATCCCGTTCGGAACCGTCACAGGGACCGTTCGCAGGACGCCCAGGCCACGTGCGACTCGCGCAGGGTCACCTCGATCCCGGTCAACCCGCCCGCGTGCGCGCCCAGCTCCCCGGCGCGCACGTCGTCGACCAGCCGGTCCGCGATGTGCCCGGCCAGGAACTCGGTGGAGGTGTTGACCCCGGCGAACGCGGGCTCGTCGTCCAGGTTGCGGTAGTTGAGCCCGTCGAGCACGGCGCGCAGCCGCCGGGTCGCCAGTCCGATGTCGACGACGATGCCGTCCGGGTCCAGGTCGGTCCTCTTGAACCTCGCGTCCACCACGAACGTTGCCCCGTGCAGGCGTTGTGCCGGGCCGAACACCTCGCCGCGGAAGCTGTGGGCGACCATGAAGTGATCACGTACGGTAATGCTGAACAGGGTGACCTCCACTGCGCGAGCGGGTTACGGTGCCAGTTGTGCCGACCGAGCGTAATCACGATCGGCCGGTTTCGCGGAGCGGAGGAGCCGGATGCGCGAGCGACTGTTCGACGACGAGGACGTGGCCGAGTCGGAACTGGTGACGCGGCGCGGCACGTTCCGCGCGGTGGCGTTCCGGATCGCGGGCCACGAGCACCTGGCCCTGGTCCACGGAGGACCGTCGGCGGAGGACGTCCTGGTGCGCGTGCACTCCGAGTGCATGACCGGCGACATCTTCGGCGCCATGCGCTGCGAGTGCGGCGACCAGCTCGACGCCGCACTGGACCGGATCGTCACCGAGGGCGGCGGCGTGCTCGTCTACCTGCGCGGCCACGAGGGCCGGGGCATCGGCCTGGTGGCCAAGGTCCGCACCCACGTGCTCCAGGACGAGCAGGGGCTCGACACCCTGGACTCGGCCACCAGCCTGGGCCTGCCGGTGGACGTCCGCGACTACACCCCGGCCGCGCTGATCCTGCGGCACCTGGGCATCCACTCGGTCCGGCTGATGTCCAACAACCCGGACAAGCTGGAGGCGCTGGAGGCACACGGCGTCCGGGTCACCTCCCGCGTCCCGCTGCTGATGCCCCCGAACCCGCACAACATCGGCTACCTCACCGCAAAACGCGACCGCCTCGGCCACGACCTGCCACAGGTGGCCGATTTCGCCGTCGCCGACAACTGACCCCACCTCCCGCGCCTCCTGCCCCACGCGCGTTGCCGCCAGGCAACGGGTCGACCCCCGCCGGGAATCGGCGCCCCGACCCCGGTCGCGGTTTTCGGCGGGGTGCCCGGACCGCGCGGGACCCGGCGCTGACGGCAACTCCGCGAATTGCGGGGGCATGCCGCCCGGTTCATCACCGCACACCCCTTTCGAGAACTGTTCACAATCGGGGCGAATTCTCATGACGGCCGCGCGCCGCACAACGACACCCCCCGAACCACGTGCGAATTCCACGTCACCCCGACGAGAGGAGCGCCGTCGCACCGGGCCGACCAATGGGGTCACACACCCCATTACGGGGTCACCCGATCCTCCTACCGGCGTACTCAACGCATACGAACCCACTATCCGCACATCGGCGGTTGCGCTTACGGAATGTTTCGGTCCCCCGAAATAACCGATCTCCTCGTCCGGGGGATGCCAGAACTGTTGCGCAAGAACAACATTGCTACTCAGCATGCGCAAGTAACGTGAAGGAGTTTCTCTTCTCCCGCACGACCTGCACCGACATCTCCCACTCAAAATCAAGGGATGCCCCGATGCGGTGACATCCCACAGTTGTGGCAATATCCCCCGAAGAGCTTCGAGTGATCGGGGAAGAAGAGCACGATCGACCCGGAACCGATCAGCACCGACTTGATCGACAACAGCGAACCCGCGGATCCGCCGCCGGCCAATGGGATCGAACACCCGCCGGGAGGAAGCCCCCGGGCACAAGTCGGAACACGCGTTCGGGTCGGTTTGCCAGTCCGATGGTTGATCCAGTTCACAGAGGACGTCGTAACGCCATGAGCAGCTTGCCCGACATCACCATCGGGCGTCACCATGGAGGGTCGAGCACACAGGAGGCACCTCACTCAGAGCAGCGCCGGCGAGACGGGGGGACGGGTTCAGCTATGCCAAACGACGAGGAATTATCGTCGTCCACCGCGACACCTCCCACGTCGGTCGACCGACTGGTCGCCTATCGGCCCGCGTTCGGCAAGCACCTGGCCCACCTCAGGGAGCGGAGCGGCTACTCGCTCGAACAGGCGGCGAGGTCGATCGGCGTTCCCCCCGAGACCCTGCGGCTCTACGAGAACGCGACGTGGCGCCCCGCGCTGCCCCGCCTGCTCCGCCTCGCCGCGCTGTACGACGTGCCGCCGCTCGACGTGCTGGAGGACGTCGCCCGCGAGGTCCGACCGCCGGAGGACCCGTCACGGCCCTACGTCGTCGAAGCGCTCCTCCTGTTCTGCGGGGTGGCTCCCGAGCAGGTCTCGGCCGAGGCCGACCCTCCGGTCGCCCCGGAGGTCGACGACCTCGCGGCGCACGAGGACGCGGAGGACGTGCCGCTGGGCGAGGCGCTCAAGTACCGCAGGGAGGACGACCCCCTGCGGCTCAGGGGCAGCCTGCGGCTCAAGCGGGAGTACGAGGCAGGAGCCAGCATCCGCGCCTTGAGCACGAGGCACAAACTCGCTTTCGGGACCATCCGCACCATGCTGGTCGCGGCGAACACCCGGCTCCGCAGCCCGGGCGGCTTCCACACCGGCGGTGCTTGACGTGCGGTGCCGGGAAGAACGCGCGGCACCCGAACGCCCGCTATACCGTACGGACGTCCTGCATTCTGGCCGACTTGGAGGTAGGACGTGACCGGAGCGGGGATCGGCACATCCGACGGGCGATCCGGGACCACGCGGAACGACCTGTCGGGCAGCGTCCTGGGCACCAGCATCCAGAGCGGTTCGATCCAGGGCGGCGTCCACGTCCACGTGGCCGAACCGGCGACCGGGCTGCCCGTGCCCCGCCAACTGCCCGCGCCGCCCGCGTGGTTCACCGGTCGCGAAGCCGAGCTCCGCGAACTGGAGGCGATGCGGCGGGGCGCCGACCCGTCGAGGCCGACCGTCGTGGTGATCACCGGTCCCGGCGGCGTGGGCAAGACGGCCCTGTCGCTGCGCTGGGCGAACGAGGTGTCGGCGGACTTCCCCGACGGTCACCTGTTCGTGGACCTCAACGGGTTCAGCCAGGACGCCCCCACCGACCCGGGAGAAGCGGTCGGGGCCTTCCTGCGCGCCCTGGGCACGCCCCCGGACCGGGTGCCCGTGCACCTGGCCGAGCAGACGGCGCTCTACCGCTCGACCACGGCCCGGAAGTCGTTGCTGATAATGCTGGACAACGCGCTCTCCGCGGCGCAGGCCAGGGTGCTCATCCCCTCGTCGCCCATGAGCCTGGTGGTGATCACCAGCCGCAGCAAGCTCACCGGTCTGATGGGGGACGGCGCGCGGTTCCTCGAGGTCGGCCCGCTCGCGCCGGCGTCGGCGTTCACCCTGCTCGCCGACACCGTGGGGCGGGACAGGGTCGCGGAGGAGCGTGAGCGCGCCGAGGACCTCGTCGCGCTGTGCGGGGGCCTGCCCATTGCCGTGCGGGTCGCCGCCGCGCGGTTGCTGGTGCGCTCGCGCTGGTCGATCTCCCGCGTGCGCGACGAACTGGCGGACGAGCAATCGCGGCTGGCCGGCCTGTCCCCCGCCGGGGAGCTGTCCGTGCGGGCGACGTTCGACCTCTCGTACCGGATGCTGGAGTCGCGCACCGCGGCGCTGTACCGCCGGCTGAGCCTGCACCCGCACGGCGAGTTCGGCCTCGGGGTCGTCTCGTCCGTGGCCCAGGAGGACGGCCGCGCGTCGGAAACGCTGGTGGAGTCGCTCCTGCAGGCCAGCCTCCTGGAGGAGCGCGCCGAGAACCGCTACTCGTTCCACGACCTCCTGCGCCTGCACGCCCGGCACCGGCTCGAACTCGACGAGACGGCCGAGGAGCGGATCTCCTCCCTGCGCAGGATCATCGAGTGGTACCTGGCGACTGCGATGCGCGCCGACGAGGTGCTGACGCCCTACCGGCGGCGGTTGCCTTACGAGTTCTCCGTCCCGCCCTTCGACGTCGTCGACTTCCAGGACCGTTCGAGCGCGCTGTCGTGGCTGGAGGAGGAGAGGACCAACCTCGTCGCCGCCGGCCGGGTCGCGATGGACAACGGTCTCGCGGAACTCGCCTGGCACCTGTCCGACGTCCTCTGGCCCCTGTTCCTCTTGAAGAAGCACTACCGCGACCGCCTGGAGGTCGACCGCCGGGGCGTCGAAGCCGCCCGCGCGTGGGGGAACGCGTTCGCGGAGGCGGACATGCTCAAGCGGCTGGGCCGGGTCTCGACGACGGCCCGCAGGTTCGCGGAGGCCGAGGACCACCTGCGGTCGTCGATCGCCATCTGGGAACGGCTCGACGACCCGCGCGGGATGTGCGACACCCGCGAGCTGCTCGCCCTCCTGTACCGGGACACGGGGCGGGTGGACGAAGCGCTCGAGCAGTTCACCGTGCTCGTCGGGGCGAACGAGGAGCTGGGCGGGGGCAGGCCCCTCGGGCTGAGCCTGATCAACGCGGGAACGACCCTGGTCGAGGCGGAACGCGCGGCCGAAGCCCTGCCCCACCTCGAACGGGCCGTCCAGGTCTTCGCCGGGCTCGAACAACCCGACCCGTACAACCAGGCCCGTACCGTCGTCGCCCTGGCCTCCGCGCACTGCCGCGCCGGCGACCACCCCGCCGCTCTCCGGCACGGGACGCGTGCCCTGGAGGCGATGACGGCCCTCGGTTCGGTGCACGGCCAGGCGGAAGCGCACCAGGTGCTGGGTGAAGTCACGCACCGGACGGGGCGTTCCGCCGAGGCCCGGGACCACTTCGCCTCGGCGGAACGCCTGTTCCGGTCGCTCGGCTCGCCTCAGGCCGACCTGCTGCGCAAGCGCGTGGACAGCGCCGGGCCGCCGAACGAGGAGTGAGCGCGGTCGCCGGTCGCCCACCCCAGGTAGGCGCGCTCGATCACCCCGTCCCCGTCCTCGACGAAGCCCAGCTGCCGGTCGACCGACATGAGCAGGATCCGGTTGTCCGGCAGGCGCAGCGCCACCAGCGCCAAGCCGGGCAGCCGCGAGAACGCCTGCTCCGCCCAGGCGAGTCCCTGGTCGACGACGTCCACCACCTTGCTCAGCACATCGGCGCAAGCGCAGGCTCGGAGGTCGAGACCACCGTTCACCGACACGACGACGGGTTCAAGGCTCAAGATCGACACCACTTCCGAGGAGTGGGAGCCGCGGAGAGGGCGCGATGGGCGCCCGGTTCGCTCAACCCCAGCAACCGGTAGAGAGACCGTCGCAACGTACAGGCTGCCGAGCCCGGTCGCGAGGTCAACCTCGCGCGGATCTCCTCGGCCAGCACGGGATCGGCGTCCGTCGAGTCGAGCTGCTCCGGCAGCGGCACGTCGAGCCGCAACGTGGGGGCCACCTCGCCCAACCTGGTCTGCGGCGCGTCGGGCACCAGCGCGAGCGCGGCGGGTCGCTCGACCGTGAGCACGGGGCGTCCGATCGCGGCCGCGTACGCCGTGGTCGACCCGTGGTCCCCGATCACCCGATCGGCCGCCACCAGCGCGGCGCGCCAGTCGAGCTCCGGGGTGAACAGCATCAACCCGGCGTCGACGCAGTCCGCCAACCACGCCTTGACCTGGCGCGGACCGTGGCCGAACCACACCGCCGGGTGCACCAGCGCCGCGACGCGGAAGCGCGACAGCGGCAGCTCGTCCATCAAGCGCTCCAGGAGGTCCAGGTGCATCCCGAAGAGCGAACCGGCCCCCCACGTCGAGGTGACGACGACGAGTTGCTGCGCCGGTCCCACACCGAGCGCGTCCCGGTAGGCCTCCCGCGACGACGCGCTGACGACCAGCCTGTCGTAGCTGAGGTCCCCCACGACCTCGGCGACCTCGACCACCTCGGGACACTGCTCCCGCAGCAGGTCCAGTTGGCTGTCGTGGGAGAGCACGACCATCCGCGGGACGGGCCGGCCGTCGCGCACCAGCCGTTGGCCGTCCAGTCCGTACACCGACAGCCTCCCCGCCGACGTGGGGTGTCCCTTCGCGTACCCGGCGCCGTGCGGCATCACGACCAGCGGGGCGTGCACGCGGTCGATCGAGCCGTACGCCGCCGCGAGGGCGAGGTCGAACCTCTCCCGCACCGCCTGCTCCCACGGGACGACGACCCCCTCGGCCGCACGGAGGAACTCCTCCACCCCATTACCGAAGACATCGGGGGCCTGGGTGAAGACAATTTGCACCCGCCGATCCGACTCAATCAGCTCCAACGCTTCGAACAAACGTTCGCAGCTCGCCACCGTATGTCCCACGGCCAGTACCGAACGGCAACCCCGACGAGTAACCCAGCGCCCCGCGTCCATGCCAACCGGAACATCCCGCCACCCGAATGGTCTCATCCCCCGCCTCTTTCCACTCCAAAAGGAAAAACACCCTCGAGGACAAGCATCCGAGTGAGTTCGCCAGTCGACCTGCAGTTGGCATGCAGAACCGTGTCGATGCGGCGGCACCGGACGATACGCTAATGCGCAAGGGAGGGATCGATCGGACCGAGTGCACGTCTCCGTTGCGCACCCGGTACCACCGAGGGGGTGGCACTGGTGGAGTTCACGATCTTGGGTCAAACATCGCTGCAGGTCGGAGCCACGAAGGTCGACCTGGGCGCGAAGAAGCAACGAGCGCTCCTGGCACTGCTGCTGCTCCAGGTGAAACGCCCTGTACCGGTCGAGACCATCATCCAGGCCCTGTGGCCGGGGAAGGTCCACGACGGGGTCCGGAGCAACCTCCAGTCGCTGATGAGCAGGATCCGAGGAGCGCTCGCCAGAGCCGGGGTGGAGTACCGGGTCACCCATGAGGGGGAGACCTACCGACTGGACCTCGACCAAAACCTCGTCGACTACCACCGATTCCTGCGAATGGTCGAAGCGGGCCGAGCGGCCAGCGCCACCGAGAACCACGCGGAAGCAAAACTGATCTTGACCGAGGCGATCGGGCTCTGGCGCGGGGTCCCCTTAGCCGACATCCGCGGCGAGTGGGCCGCAAAAAGACGGAACGACATGGAGAGCATCGATCTGCTCCACGCGCACCACGCCCTTCTCCAAGCGCGGGTAGAGCTGCGCGAGTACGCCGGGGTGATGCGCGACCTGGTGCCGCTGTTGGAGCAGCACCCGCACGACGACACGCTCGCCCGCATCCGGATGACCGCTTTGGACGGAATGGGGGACCGGCACGGCGCGACCTCGTTCTACATGCAGTTCCGCAGACGATTAGCCAACGAGTTCGGCACCGAGACCTCCGCCGAACTCGACCGGCTGTACCACAGGCTGCTCACCGAACCCCCGACCGGCGAACCCGACCACGCGGCCCGGTCCGCCGCACCGGTGGACGCGCGGCCGTACCGCTTCCCCCGGCAGGTGCCGGGGTTCACCGGCAGGCTGGAGCTTCTGCGCCGCCTGGACTCGTTCCTCGACGCGGGCCCCGCCGACCCCATCGTGGCGCTGCACGGGATGCCCGGCGTCGGCAAGACGGAACTGGCCGTCCACTGGGCGCACCGGCACCGCGACGACTTCCCGGACGGCATGGTCCTGCTCGACATGAGGGGGTACGGCAGCGGCCGGCCGTTGACGCCCGACCACGCGATCTCGATGCTCCTCGACCGGCTCGGCGTGCCGGCGGACCAGATACCCGTCGATCCCGGACGCCGACCGGTCGTGCTCAGCAGGGCGCTCGCCAACCGCAGGACGCTGCTCGTGCTGGACAACGTGCGCGACGCGGAGCAGGTCCTCCCGCTGCTCGACGTCACCTCCGACTGCTTCATGCTGCTGACGAGCCGGGACCGGCTGCGGTTCCTGGCGATCCGCGAGGGCGCGCACACCCTGGCGGTCCCGGAGATGAACGTCGAGGAGAGCCTCGACCTGCTGCGCTCGACGATCAAGGACGACCGCGCCGCCGACGACGAGCGGGGACTGCTGGAGATCGCGCGCCTGTCCAACGGCCTCCCCCTGGCGCTCAAGATCACCGGGCGGCACATCGCCGATCGCCCGCGCGAAACGCCGGGCCAACTGGCCGAGCAGCTCAAGGCCCACCGCGACCTGCTCTTCCTGGACGAGGAGGACGAGGAGGCGATCAGCCTCTCGGCGGTGTTCTCCTGGTCCTACGAGGCCCTGGTGTCGGACGCGGCCCGGCTGTTCCGCCTGATGGGGCTCCACCCCGGCAGCCGGGTGAGCGGTGAGTGCACGGCGGCGCTCGCGGGGACCTCGTCCAGGGAGGCCGCCAGGCTCCTCGCGAACCTCGCCCGGGTCAACCTCCTCGACCACGACGTGGCGAACCGCTACCGCATACACGACCTGCTGCGCGAGTACGCGGCGGGACGCGCGCAGGAGTGCGACTCGCCCGGAGCGCGACGGGACGCGATCGAGCGGCTGCTCACCTGGTACGTGCTCACCAGCGCGGAGGCCTGCGGGAGGCTGTCGCCGCAGAGCCCGCCGATCCCCGCCCTGCCGACCCCGGTCGAGGTGATCCCCCTGCTGTTCGCGACGGACCAGGACGCCCTGGACTGGTGCGCCCTCGAACGGGAGAACCTCGTCGCGGCCACCAGGCTCGCCTCCGCCCACGGGTTCCACGAGCACGCCTGGCGCATCCCGGCGGCGGTCCAGGAGGTGTTCGAGCGGTCCGGCTACCACGACGACCTCCTGACGAGCCACGAACTGGCCCTGGGGTCCGCCCGGGCCACCGGTCAGGTCGACGCGGAGATCGGCACCCTCAACAACCTCGGGTTGATGTACCTGAACGTGCACCGGGTGGACGAGGCGTTCGAGCACCTCCTGGCGGGGCTGGACATCGCGCGCGAACAGGGCCACCGCCCCGGCGAGGCGGTGTGCCTGCACAACCTGGGCACCGTGCACTTCGAGCGGGGCGACGACCGGAAGGCCCTGGAGCTCTACGGACGAGCGCTGGAGATCAACCACGAGCTCGGAGGGGGCGAGGGGGAGGCGTTCGGCCACCACCGGATCGGCATGGCCCACCACCGCTCGGGCAACCTGGCCGAGGCCAAGCGGAGCTTCGACGAAGCCCTGCGCATCCGGGTGGAGATCGGCCACGTCCGGGGCCAGGGGGCGACGCTGACCGCCCTGGCCGCCCTGCACCAGGCGTTGGGGGAGCCGGACCGGGCGCTCGAGCACTGCCAACGGGCGCTCCGGATCCACCGGTTGACGGGCGACCGGATCGAGACCGGTCACGCGCTCATGACCCTCGCGGCCATCGAGTTCGACCACGGCGACCTCGGTTCGGCGCACGACCACGCCGCGGAAGCCGCCTCGCTCGCTGACGAACTCCACGACGTCACCGCGCAGGCCAGGTGCCTGCACCTGCTCGGGCGGGTGATGGTGTTCATGGGACAGGAGCGGGCCGCGGCGCAGGCCTGGCGCCAGGCGCTCTCCCTGTTCCTGTCGACCAACGACCCGACGGCGAGGGTCGTCCAGGCGCACCTCGACAGCATTCGCGAGCGCCCGGACGACTGACGACGGACCGCGGGGGCGGTTTTCCCGACCTCCGGCGACACGGGCATCCCGGAAAGTCGAACCAGGCGGCTCCCCGGACGTCTTCCCGGCACGCCACCGGAACTCCGCGCGACACGTGTCGGGGCCGGACCCCGCGAGGTCCGGCCCCCCGTTGGCCGTGCGGCCGACCCACGGGGTTCAGCGGCCGATCAGCTGTAGCGCATCCAGCACGTTTCCATGATCGTTGCGGCGATCAGGAGAATTTCGCTCATGACCTTGATCATAGGGCAAGCCCCGACCGCGCTGCGCATGGGGGTGACCCGCCGACGCGACCCGCCCGGATGATGCCGACCACGCCGCGCCCCGGCGGGGTCCCGCCCGCCACCGGCGACGCCACCGGCACTCGGTGCCACCGGTCGACCGTGACCTGATCGTGCTACCCCCGATCGCAAGCTACTGCGCTTTCCGTAGTAGTGTTCACAGCACACCACCGGGGGAGGGCTGATGGACACCAGTCAACTGCTCAAGGGGGTGCTGGACCTCGCCGTCCTCGCGGTGCTGCGCAAAGAGGATGGCTACGGGTACGACGTGCTCCGCAGGCTCCGCCAGGGCGGCCTGGACGGCGTCGGCGACGCGTCGGTCTACGGCACCCTGCGCCGGCTCTACAACGCCGGCCTGCTCACGTCCTACGTCGTGCCCAGCGAAGAGGGCCCGCACCGCAAGTACTACAGCCTCAACGAGCCGGGCCGGGTGCGCCTGCGCGAGTCGGGCCAGACCTGGAAGTCGTTCGCGCACACGCTCGACGACCTGTTGGGGGATTCGGCATGAACACGCAGACCAGCGCCGAGGTGCGCGACTACGTCGCCCGGATGCGCGCGGAGCTGTCCGACCTGCCCGCCACCGAGGTGGGCGAGATCCTGGACGACGCCGAGGCGCACGTGGCCGAGGTCGCCGAGGAGATGGGCGAGGGGTTCTCCTCGGACGCCCTGACCGAGCGGCTGGGCACGCCGGAGGTCTACGCCCGCGAGCTGCGCGTCGCCGCCGGTTACCCGCCGCGTGCCGCCGGGCAGCCGGGGGCGGGTACGGGGACGGGCGCGATCAGGACCGCGTTCCTGGCGCGGTTCGCGTTCTGGGCGCTGGTCGTCTTCACCGCCGTCGCGTTCGGCTTCGCCCTCCAGGGCGGCGACGGCGAGGCGCTGGTGGCGCTCACCGCCCTCCTCGCCGCCGTCGCCGCCGGGCTGGTGTTCTGGCGCAAGGAGCTCCTGCCGCAGGTCGAAGCCCTGCCGGAGACCAGGGCGCTGCGCGACGCGCTCGGCCGCGCCGAGCGGTCCGAGGCGGGCCACGTCCTCCTCTCCCTGCGCGCCCTGCAACCGGCGTGGTGGGTGGTCCGGGCGCTGCTCGTGGTGGCGGCGGGCGCGCTGGTGTACCGCTTCGACAGCACCCTCCTGCTGGCCCTGCTGCTCGGCGCGCTGTCGCTGGTCGCGGGCCCCAAGGCGAGGACCGACCGGCGCTGGCTGTGGATCAGCCTGCCCGCCACCGGTTTCGCCCTCGGCTCGCTGCTGCTCATCCTCGGCTCGCTGGTGGGCGGGCTGGACCGCCCGACCACCCCGGTGTCGGTCTACAACAACCCGCAGCAGTCCGCGCCGACGAACATCTACGTGTTCGACAAGGACGGCAAGCCGCTGACCGACGTGTACCTCTACGACGAGGACGGCCGCCCGATCGAGACGCCGTGGTACGGCTGCTACAGCCGGCGCGAGGACAACCAGTACCCGCGCCCCCGCGTCGAGCACGACGACCGCGGGTGCCGGGAGATCTCCGGTGTGCCGTTCGCGGCCGTCATCCCGAACACCCCGACCTCCACCACCACGACCACTCCCCCGCCGTCGCTCTCCCCCCTCCCCTCGGCCCCGTCCACGCAGCCGGTCCCGTCCACGCAGTCGGCCACGCAGTCGGCCCCGCCGTCGACCACCGGACCGGTCCCGTCGACCACGAGCGTCGTGCCCACCACCTGACCACCGGGCGGCGTGCCGCGCTGCCCGGGGCTCAGGCGAGCGACGAACCGGGCAGCGCGGTGCGGTGCAGCACGGGCAGGGACCTGACCAGCAGGTACCCGAGCACACCGCCCAGGGTGTTCGCGACGAGGTCGTTGACGTCGACGCTGCGCCCGCTGCCCGCGAGGACGTAGACCAGCAACTGCGCCACCTCGATCGCCCCGCTGAACGCCAGCGACATCGCCGCCACCCGCCCGACGCCCACCGCGCGGGCCGCGACCAGCGGCAGCAGCACGCCGAACGGCACCAGCATCGCCACGTTGAGCACGAACGACGGCGCGTCGGCGGTCAGCAGCGGGATGGGGTTGACCTGCGAGTACCACGGTAACCCGGGCTCGCCCGGACCCCGCTGCACGTCGATCGGGAACAGCGTGAAGTGCGCGACCCCCGCGACGTAGAGCGCGACCACCACCCGCGTCGCCAGGTGCGTGCCGGTCCACCCCGGCCGCCCCCGCACCGCCCGCGCCACGAGCACCGCGCACCACACCGCGAGCAGCGGCACGAGGACGTGCCACGACTCGATCCCGACGCCCGCGTACCCCACGTCGTCCCACATGCCGACCTCCTCTGGCTCGGTCGTCAGCTTGCGGGGTGGCGTGCCGTGGGGGCCTCCTCCTCCCGACGGGTCTTGTCGGGCCGCCTCCTCCTTTCGGCAGACCTTCTCCCGAGGGATCCGGTGACGGCGGGGCGGTCTCTACCCTGATCCCGTGCGGTTCTCCACCCGAACAGCGGCCTGCTGGCTGGTCGCCGCGTGCGCGCTCGCCGGACTCGGCCTGGTCGACCTGCGGCTGGGCGAGTTCAGCGGCGACGACCCCCTGCGCCTGGTGTGGGCGGTGGCGACGTCGGCGGTCGCGCTGGGCGCCGCGTGGGCGGGTCCGCTCGGGGTGGGTGTGCTGTCCGCCGCGCAGGTGCTCGGCGCGGCGGTCACGTGGTGGGTGACCCGGCACGACCCGTCGACCGGCCTGCCCTTCCCCCTGTCCGCCACCGCCGCCCTGCTCGGCGTCCTGGCCCTGCTGGTGTGGCGCGGGGACCACCGGTGGATGGCGTTCGTGGTGCCCGCCGCCGCGGTGGCCATCATGGTCCAACCCGTGCGCGGCGACCTCGACGACCTCAGCGGCTTCCGGCCCGTGCTCGGCGTGCTGGTGCTGTCGCTCGGCGTCGCGGTGGCCGTGACCGGCGGCTTGGCGGCGCGGCTGACCGCCACCACCCGGGCGCGGCAGGCGGAGCGGGCGCGGGTCGCGCAACGCGTCGAGTTCGCCCGCGACCTGCACGACTTCGTCGCCCACCACGTCACCGGCATGGTGGTGCGGGCGCAGGGCGCCGCCGCGGTCGCCGACCACCGCCCCGACCTCGTGCTCCCCGCCCTCCGGGAGATCGAGCGCGCCGGCACCGAGGCGGTCGACGCCATGCGCCGCCTGGTCGGCCTGCTGCGCGCCCCCTCCGACGACGAGGCGCCCGGCCTGGCCGAGGTGCCGACCCTGGTCGAGCGCTTCCGCCGCACCTCGGGCCTCCCCGGCGCGCTCGACCTGCGCGGTCCGTTCACCGACGTCGCCCCGATGACCTCCACCGCGGCCTACCGCGTCGTCATGGAGGCGCTGACCAACGCGCACAAGCACGCGCGCGACGCGACCACCGTCGACGTGGTGCTCCACCGCACCGCCACGCACCTGGAGATCCACGTGACCGACGACGGCCGCCCCGCCCCGGAGCACCGCGACGGCTTCGGCCTGCGGGGCCTGCGCGAACGCGTCGCGGCCGCGGGCGGCGACCTGTCCGCCGGCCCCGGACCGCACGGCTGGGCGGTCGGGGCGAGCCTGCCGATCGGGGCCCGGGGGTGACGATCACCGTGCTGCTCGCCGACGACCAGGCGATGGTCCGCACCGGCTTCCGGATGATCCTGTCCGCCCAGCCCGACATCGAGGTGGTGGGCGAGGCGGTCGACGGCGTGGAGGCCGTGGCGATGGCGCGGGACCTGGCCCCGGACGTGGTCCTGATGGACATCCGGATGCCCCGCCTGGACGGGCTGGCGGCGCTGCGCCGGATCAGCGGCCCGAAGGTCGTCGTGGTCACCACCTTCGACGACGACGAGCACGTGCGCGACGCCCTGCTCCACGGGGCGTGCGGTTTCGTGCTCAAGACCTCCGGCGCGACCCTGCTGGTCGAGGCGATCCGGGCGGCCGCCTCGGGCGAGGCCCTGGTGAGCCCGGCGATCACCGTGCGGATGCTCCGGGAGCTGGCGACCAGCCGCCCCGCGCCCCGCGACGTGCCGCTGTCGCCCCGGGAGCTGGACGTGGTGCTGCTGGTGGCGCGCGGGCGCACGAACGCCGAGGTGGCGCACGCCCTGCACGTCACCGTCGGCACGGTCAAGACGCACCTGGCGAGCGTGCAGGCGAAGCTGGGCGCCCGCAACCGGGTCGAGATCGCCGCGTGGGCGTGGGAGTCGGGCTTGCCGGAGCGGTGACCGGCGGCCGTCGCGCCGGCCCTGTCGCGCACCGCCACCGGCCACGACAATGCGGGTACGACCGGAGCGGCGACCAGGACGAGGGGGGAAGTGATGGCGGTCCGCCAACTGCACTTCACCGCGCGCGGGGACGGCGGCCCCCCGTGGATCGGCGCGATGACCCCCGGCACGCCGCGGCAGCTGGTGGAGCTGGCGGTCCGGGCCGGCGCGAGCGGACCGGCGCCGGGGAACGCGATCGGCCTCGGTTTCCTGTCGGCCGGGCGCGTGGCGGCCCTGGTCCAGAGCCGGTGCGCGGACCCCGCCGGCCGCGCGCACTTCTTCCACGCCCTGCTGTTCGACGACGTCGAGCGCGAGCTGGAGGGCCTCCTGCCGATCGACCTGTGGGGCGGCCCGGCCTGGGCGCGCGACCCGGCGGTGGGCCCCGAGCTGCCGGAGGTGGCCTCGCTGGTCCCCGGTGACGACGCGGGCCCGGCCACCACCCCGCGGTTCGCGGCGGGCCACGCCGCCGGGTTGGAGCGCGTGCTCGGCGCGGTGCAGCAGGCGCTGGCGGCCGGGCGGGGCCGGCTGGTGCTGGTGGTGCCGGACGACCGGACCGCGGCGCTGTGGATCTCCGCCACGTGCCGCTCCTTACCCCACCCGCTCGGGTCGGCGGTCACGTTCACCACCCGCGCGGCGCGGCCGGCGGAGTCGACCGCGCTGATCACCTGCACGACGCCGGACGCGCCGCCGCCAACTCACGGCGACGTCACCGCCATCGACCTGACCTCGACGCCACCGCCGGACCCGAGTGGCACGCGGTACGCGTCGGCGCTGGCCCAGCTGTGGGAGCGCGACTCGGTGCCCACCGCGCTGCGCCTGGCCGGCGAGGCGCGGCCCGCCCTCGCCGCGGCCGACCTGGAGGTCTTCGCGGTCCTGCTGGAGGTGGCGTTCGACCTGCCGGTGCGCGCCCCGGCCGACCGGGACCTGCTGCTCACCGCCGCGCGGATGGCCGTGGAGCGGCTGACCGGGCGCCTGTCGGCGGCGGGCTGGCAGCGGCTCTCGGACCAGGTGCGCGACAGCGGCCCGGTGGACGCGGCCGGGTGGTCGGAGGTGCTGCGCGCGGCCCGCGACCGGCGCGAGGCGGTGCCCGCGGAGCTGTTCGGCGCCTACTTCATCACGGCGCTGAGCGGCGACGACCGGCTGTGGGCGCCGGAGCTCTCGGCGGCGGACCTGGACGACGTCGCCGAGCGCGTGGTGGTCCCCGCGCTGGCCTCCTCGGCGCCGCACCCCGCGCTGACCCGCCTGGCCGGGCACGGCGCGCTGGTCGACGCGCTGATCCGGGTGCTGGAGCGCAGGCTCGCCAACCCGCGCGAGACCGCCCGGCTGGCCACCACGACGCCGCCGGAGGTGGCGCGCCTGCTGGCGGGCCGGGGCACCGACCGGATCCGGCTGCTCGCGGACCTGGTGCTGGCCCGGCACGGCGCGCTCGACCCGGTGCGGGTGATGCTCGACGGCACGCGCACGCAGCAGGTCGACTGGCGGCTGTTCGGCCCCGTCCTGTGGCCGGGGGACCCGTCGGCCGAGGACGCCGTCCGCCTGGTCCGGCAGGTGCGCCCCGGGGTCCTGGTGGACAGCGGCCTGGCCGCGCGGATCGTGGCCCGGGTGCTCGACCGGGCGGGTGAGCCGGACCCCTCGGACGGCAGGCTGGTCGACGAGCTGCTGCGCTCCCCCGTGGCGGGCCTGCTGGAGCAGCGCGACCACACCGCGCTCGACGCGGCCAGGAGGATCGTCCACCTCCGCGGCGCGGTGCCGGGCCGAGGCAGCGAGCGGGTGCTCCTGTCCGCGCTGGCCGCCGCGAACTCCCTGCCCGACGGGGTCGGCCACGGGCTGGTGGCCGCGGCCGCGTCGTTCGTGCTCCGCGCCGATCCGGCGCTGCACCGCGACCTGCTCTCCCGCGCGCTCGACGAGCACGCGCCGGTGTTCCTGCCCGCCTACCGGCGGGCGGTGCGCGTGGAACTGGCCGACGCCCCGCCGCACCGGATCGCGGCGGTGGTCGTCGCGTGGCGGCAGCTGGAGCGGCAGGCGTACCGGCACATCCTGGTCGAGGAGACCCTGCCCGCCGCCCTGCGCAAGCGCCGGGGCAGGTTCCTGGACCGGGTCGGCGGCGCGCTCCAGCCGACCGGGGACGGCTTGGGCGCGGAGCGGCCGAACGGCGGCTGGGGCAAGTGGTGGCAGGGCTGGCGGGCGGAGCACGAGCGGCGCGGCCTGCTCTCGGTGTTCCGCCGGCGCGACGGGGTGTGACGCGCCGGCCGGCGAGCGCCCCGGGTGGGTCTCACCCCAGGTCGCGGTCTCGGGGTCGACGCCCCGGGCGCGGGCGTTGGCGTCGATGATCCGGCTCAGCCACTCGGCCAGCCCGGGTTCGACACCGTCGTAGTGGGCCGTGAACCCCGGCTCGGTGGTGTACCGGCGGCCCAGGCAGACGTGCATGGAGTGCGTGCAGTCGAAGTAGGCGCCGATGGACGCGCGGTGCCGTTCGGCGAGCGCGTTCGCCTCGTCGTCGCCGGGCCGCACCCCGTCCCGCAGGGCCGCGGCCAGGTCCCCGTCGAGCGCCCGGACGTCGTCGGCGATCCGCCGCCAGTCCTCCGCGCTCCGGCCCGCCGCGCGTTCGGCGTGCTGCGCCCACTGCCCGGTGTCCCCCCACCGGTCACGTGCTTCCGCGTACCAGGCGGGCCGCCAGTGCTCGCCGAAGATCGCGACCTGCTCCTCCGCCGACAGCAGGGTGCCGCGGTCCCTGGCCTCCACCACCCGGTCGAGCGCCTCCGCCATCCCCCGCAGGCGCAGGATGCGCTCGTGGAGCCGGTCCCGCTGGCGCGACAGCGATTCGGCCACCTCGTCCGCCGACCCGTCCAGCAGCCCCGCGATGTGGTCGAGGGGCACGTCCAGTTCCCGGTAGACGAGCACCCGGTGGACGCGGGCGACGTCGGCGGCCGTGTAGAGCCGGTAGCCGGCGGCCGTGCGGCCGGAGGGGCGGACGAGCCCGATCGCGTCCCAGTGGTGGAGGGTCCGGACGGTGACGCCCACGAGGGAGGCCGCGGTGCCGACGGTCATCCCGCCGGCCACCGCGGACCCGTCGTCAGGTCGGAACCCCACACCGCCCAGTGTGGCAGCCGAGCCCCGGTCCAGGCTGCGCTTGCTCCCCCCGGGGATCACCCCTCGGGCCCCTCGATCCCCATGTCGCGGAGGTACCGCGCCTCGGCGCTGCCCGGGTCGTACGGCCGGGCGGCGGTCATGATCACCCGGGCGTTCTCCGGGGTGACGACCTCCAGCTCCACCGAGTTCCACGGCCTGTGCCGAGGTCCCGAGGTCGACCCCGGCGACGCTTCCTCGCACGCGGCCGCGATCCCGTCGAGCTGGTCCAGCACGCAGGAGAAGCTGACGCTCAGCGCCGGCGCCCCCTCCGCCGTCCCACCCGGCACGAGCAGGACGTCCTGGAACGCCCAGCGCCGGAGGTGCACGATCTGCCCGGGCACCGAGAACAGGTCGAAGAACCCGAGCCCGCGGACCCAGAACTCCGTCGACGCCGCCAGGTCGGAGGTCGGCACCGTGACGAACATGGGCATCCCGTAGAGCCCGCGGAACAACTCCGGGGCCTCGACGCCGGGTTCCGGTCGCGGCACGGGGCTGATGTCGAAAGCGGGGAACGTGTCGGTCATGGCGCCATCGTCAAGCCTGACGTCGCGTCAGGGTCAAGCGGTGCGTGAAGAAGCCCCGGGGCGCGCCAGGAGCCCCGCCTAATCACCCGCCACCTCCCACCGCACCCCGTGGGCCGTGCCCGGGACGAGGTGGCGGAAGCTCAGGTGGACCTCGCCGGCCTGGTCCACCGGGTGCGGGTGGCCGCGGTCGGTCGGCTCGGCGCCCTCGTCGCGGTCCGCCCCGCACAGCGCCCACACGCGCGGCGGGACGGGGGTGCGACCGAAGCGCACCCTCAGGTCCAGCAGGTCGCACGGCTTCGTCGGCACGTACACGAGGTAGGACCGCACCGCGTCCGCGCTCGGCGGGCGGAAGCTGATCGCGAAGTCGTGCGGGTGGTCCTCGGGGACCGGGGCCGGCAGGGCCAGGGTCGGCGCGCCCCGGTCGACCAGGGTGCCGCCGTAGAGCACCCGGACGTCCAGGTCGGGCCGGTCCAGCGGGAGCGGGGGCGCCAGGGGCAGTTCGCGCAGGTCACCCCGGTCGGCGACGACCCGGTGCCGCTCGATCACCTCGGGCCGGGGCAGGTCCAGGGCCAGCACGGCGTGCAGCTCGGCGGTGCGCCAGCCGCCCGTCCGCCCTCCCGACCGGTCGCGCGGCGCGGCGACGGCCAGTTCGGCGAGGTGGTTGATGGCCTCGTCGACCCGGCGGCGCACCGTGCGCGGGTCGCGGTCCATCCTGACCGCCGCCCAGTTCACCCGGTCCTGGTACAGCGGCAGCCGGACCTCGGTGTCGATGGCGAACGCCGCGAGCGTGGGCAGCCGCAGGTCCACCGGCAGCTGCCCGGCCAGCTCGGAGAGCCGGTCGGACACCTTCCGGCGGATGGTCCCCGGCTCGTCGCCGTCGCCCACCCCGCAGGCGGCGCGCAGCACCGGACCCACCCGGTCCCCGATCCCGCCGGCCAGCACGCCGCGGCCCTTGCGGAGCGACTTCAGCTCCCGGACCAGCTCCGCGTACGCGTTCATCGGCTCACCCCCGTTGATCTGCACGGTGTTCTCCGACGCAGGGTGCGTCCGGCCCGTGGAGCGGAAGTGGACGCGTCGTGGATGGCCCGGTCCGGCCGGAACGCCGGGTCGGTCGGACCACCGACACGGCCAGGGCGGTGCCGAGGCGGATGCCGTCCTGGCCGAGGAAGACGCCGGACGTGCCGATGCGGTCGAGCGTGCCGCGGTCGGCGGCGCCGAGGCCGAAGGCGATCACGGTCGGGTGGGCCGGCCAGGAGGGGTCCACCAGCGCGGCGAACGCCCCGGGCCAGGTCGCCGGGTCGGTGCACCGGCCGTCGGAGGCGAAGAACACGACCGGGCGGTGGACGCGGAGCCGCTGTGCCTCCAGGGTGCGGACGTCGTGGGCGATGGTCTCGCGCAGGAGGGTGAACGCGGGGCCGAAGTCGGTCCCCGCGCGGGCGACCGGGGCGCGCAGCCCGGTGAGCTCCGCCGCGGGGCGCAGCGGTTGCAGCACGGTGGCCGTCGCCGCGAACCCGATCACGCAGACCCTGGTCCGCGCGGCGGCCGGCGGGTCGGCGTGGACGGCGCCGCGGAACTCGCGGAGGCCGGCGTTCACCTCGTCGAGGTGGTCCGTCATCGACGGCGACACGTCGCACGCCACGTAGCACGGCAGCACATCGGACCCCACGCGGTTCCTCCTTCTCACACCTTTTGCGGACAAGGCGGAGCGTGGCCGGTGTTTGTCTACCGAAGGTGGACGCAAGGCGGATTCGGACACACGGACGGCCGCTTGTGCGACATCTGCCGCAGACATCAAGCTCGCGAACCGGGAGGTGGCGTGGAATTCCTGATGCTCGGCCCGCTGGAGGCGTGGCACGGGGGCGACCGGGTGCAGCTGGGCGACCAGCAGCAGCGGTTCGTCCTCGTCGTGCTCCTGCTGCACGTGAACAGACCGGTGTCCACCGACCGGCTGACGGAGATCGTGTGGGGCGGCAACCAGGAGCGCCGCGGCCTGGTGCGCGGCTACATCAACAAGCTGCGCATCGCCTTCCGGGGCGCGGGCGACGTGGCGATCGAGACCACGCCGACCGGCTACCTGCTGCGGGTCGACGAGGACCGGATCGACACCGCCCGGTTCGCCCGGCTGCGCGCGGAGGCCGAGGCGGTGCGCGCGGAGGACCCGCGCCGGGCGGTCGAGCTGCTGCGCGTGGCGGTCGACCTGTGGCGCGGGCGGTTCCTGGAGGACATCGACGTCGACCGGGTCGGCGGCACCGAGGTGATGCACCCGGACGACGGCTACCTCGACGCGGTCGGGGACCTGGCCGAGCTGGAGCTGAACGCGGGCGACCACCGGTCGGCGCGGGACCGGCTGCGCCCGGTGGTGCGCGCCGACCCGGCCCGGCAGCGGCACGCCGAGCTGCTCATGCGGGCCCTGATCGCCGGTGGTGACCGGGTCGGGGCGGTCCGGGTGTTCCACGGCACCGGGGCCGCGCTCGCCGAGGAGGGCGTGGAGCCGGGGCCGGTGCTGCGCAAGCTCGTCGCGCGGGCCGAACGCGGTGAGCCGGCCGGTTCGCTGCCGTCGCGGCCGGGCGGGTTCACCGGTCGGGAGGCGGAGCTGGAGGTGGTCGAGGCGGTCGCCGCGACGCCGGGCGAGCGCCGGGCGGTGTGGGTGAGCGGCGCGCCGGGCGTGGGCAAGACCGGTCTGGCGGTCGAGGCGGCGCACCGGCTGCGGGACCGGTTCCCGGACGGGCAGCTGCTGGTGCGGCTGGACGGGTACACGCCGAACCTGTCCCCGGTGACCGTCTCGGACGCGCTCACCCGGCTGCTGGTGGAGCTGGGCGTGCCGCCCGAGCAGGTCCCGGCCTCGGTGAACCGGAAGTTCACGCTGTACCAGACGGAGCTGTACGGCACCAGGACGCTGGTGGTGCTGGACAACGCGCACTCGCCGGAGCAGGTGCGGCCGCTGCTGCCGGAGGCGCCGGGGTGCCTGGCGGTCGTGACCAGCAGGCGGGTGGGCGAGCCGGACACCGGCGA
This sequence comes from Saccharothrix sp. BKS2, assembly GCF_047689505.1. NCBI lineage: Bacteria > Bacillati > Actinomycetota > Actinomycetes > Pseudonocardiales > Pseudonocardiaceae > Saccharothrix > Saccharothrix sp. BKS2. The sequence goes on from NZ_JAUQOL010000019.1 coordinate 112,283, forward strand.
GCAGGTCCGGCTCGCCCCGCTGCCGGCCGAGGACGCGTTCGCGCTGTTCCGCACGCTGGTGGGCCCGTCGCGCCTGCGCGGCCGGTCGGCCGACGTGACCGGGGTGGTCAAGCGGTGCGGGCACCTGCCGATGCCGATCCGGCTGGCGGCGGCGGTGTTCCGCCGGCACGACCGGTGGCCGCTGGAGCACCTGCTGCGGCTGCTGGAGGAGAGCGGGCCGTGGCGCGCCGACACCTCCGACGAGGACGGCACCGCCGCGGTGCGGGTGTCCTACCTCCAGCTCGACGAGCCGCAGCGGGAGCTGTTCCGGCTGTTCGGCCACCTGCCGGGGCCGGACCTCGACGTGGTCGGCGCGGCGGCGCTGGCGGCGCGCGACGTCACCGGGACCCGCGCGGTGCTCGACGACCTGCACGAGGTGTGCCTGCTGGAGGAGGTCGCCCCCGAGCGCTACCGGATGCTGGACCCGCTCAAGGAGTTCGCCGCGGCCGAGCCGCCCCCGACCTCGCCGACCGAGCGCGCGGACGCCCTGCTGCGGCTGCTCGACTTCTACCTGGTGGGCCTGTCGGGCGCGGTGGGCACCGCCTACCCCTTCGACCGCGCGCACCTGCCCGCGGTGCACCGCACCAGCCGGGTGGTCCCCGTCTTCGGGGACAAGCACGACGCCACGACGTGGATCGCCGCCGAGCGGGACAACCTGGTGGCCGCGATCCGCTGCGCCGCCGGGCGCGACCTGCCCGGCCACGTGTGGCGGCTGGCGGTGCTGACCTGGCGCCACTTCCAGACCACCAGCCGGTTCGAGGACTGGGTCGAGACCGTGGAGCTGGCCTGGGAGGTCGTGTCCGCCGAGCCGGACGAGGACCACGGCCGGGCGCACGTGCTGCTCCGGCTGGCCACCGCCTACGACCGGCTCGGGCGGCTGGACGACGCGCTGGGGCTGGCCACCCGCGCGCTGTCGGCGTGGGAGCGGCTGGACGACGCGCCCGGCGAGGCGTCCGCGCTGTGCTCGATCGCCATCTCCCTGATGCAGCTCGGCCGGCACGCCGAGGCGATCGAGCGCTTCGGGGCCGCGCTGGGGAAGTACGAGCGGTGCGGGGACCGGCGCGGCCAGGCGCACGCGTTGAGCATGCTGGGCGTGCTCAACGAGGAGCGCGGCCACCTCGACCTGGCGCTGCGCCAGCACCGGGCCGCGGTGCCGGTGCTGCGCGAGGTCGACCACGTGCACGGGTTGGCGCACGCGTTGAACAACCTGGGCACGGTGCAGCAGCGGCTCGGCCTGGCCGACGAGGCGCTGGTCTCCCACCTGGAGGCGTACGACCTGGCCGCCGGGCTGGGCGACGACTGCCTGGCGGCCTACGCGTTGAACTACACCGGCAACGTGCACCGCTCGCAGGGCAGGCTGGCCGAGGCCGCGCACCACCACGAGCGGGCCAGGGTGGTGGCGGCCGACGTGTCCAACACCGACCTGCGCACCAGGCTCTACCTCGACCGCGCCGCGACCGCGCAGGCGGGCGGCGACCGGGTGGGCGCGCTGCGCGCCTACCGGGCGGCGCTGGACCTGGCGACCGGAGCCGGGAACCGCGGCCACGGGGCCCGCGCGCACCGCGGCGCCGCGCAGGTGCTGCACGCGCTGGGGCAGCACACCGACGCCGCCGGGCACTGGGACGCGGCCGAGGCCGAGTTCGCCGCGCTCGGCCAGCCCGAGGCGGACGAGGTCCGGGCGGAGCACGCGGCCCTGACCTGCGGGTGCCGCTGACGCACGCCGTCGGGCCCGGCGGGCCGCCGGGAGCGCGACCCGCCGGGCACGGCGGTCAGTACCGCTGCCCCAGCACCCGACGCAGCTCGGGGTAGACCTCCCGGACCGCGCCGTGGTTGTGCCAGCGCCCGAGGGTCCTGGCCAGCTCCCGCAGGTCGGTCCGCACGGTCGCCGAGTCGACGTGCGCCACGTCGTCGAGCGTGCCCACCAGCGTCGCGCAGCTCTGGTCGATCTCGCCCGCGAGCGCGTGGGCGAGCGACCGGCGGGCGCCGAACCGGGCCCGCGAGCGGCGCGACGCCGCCGGCAGCCGGACCAGCTCCCGGTCCAGGACGGCCGCCGACTCCTCCGCCCGGCCGAGGTCGCACAGCGACCACCCCCTGGCCAGTTCCGCGGGATCGGGCGCGGTCGAGCCGAGCACGGGGTAGGGCCGGGTGTCCGGGGTGGACACGTCGAACAGCCGGACGGCGCGGTCCAGCGCGCGGTCGAAGGAGGCGCGGTCGCCGGCCAGGGCGTGTCCCTGGGCTTCCCGGCGGGCGGCCAGGGCCAGGGTCCGCGGGCCCGCCCGGTCGACCAGCTGCGCCTGCCGGGCCAGGTCGACGGTGTTCGCCGCGTCCTGCCGGTAGAGCGCGAGCCCGGCCTCCCGGACGAACGCGTAGCTCACGATCTCCCGGTCGCCGCCAACCCGCGCCAGCTCCGAGGCGTGCCGGGTCCACGCCAGCGCGCGCTGCTCGTCGCCCGCCTCCTGGTTCATCCACCCCGTGTACTCCGCGATCCGCGCGGCGAGCAGCAGCAGCCTTCCCCTGGTCGGCTCGGGGTTCTCCAGCGCGAGCGCGTGCACCGTGCGCAGCAGGGCGACCAGCGGTTCGAGCACCACCACGGGGCTGGTCTGCACACCGAGGGCGCGCAGCTGCTCGAACGAGGTCCGCATCCCGGCGACCACCCGCTCGTCCAGCGCCGGCCGCGGTCCGCCCGCGAGCGCCATGCCGAGCACCGTGCCCGCGACCAGCACCTGGCGGCGGTCGAGCGTGAGCCCGGCGTCGACGACCCGGTCGCGTGCCGAGCGGGCCGCCTCGATGAGGCCGCCGCCCGCGTCCAGCACCCCGTCGCAGAGCCGCGCCATGGTCTCGTGCGGCAGCTTCAGGTCGTTCTCGACCTTGCTGAGATAACCCTTGCTGTAGTGCACGCGCTTGGCCAGCTGACCTATCGACAGGCCCGCGGCCACGCGGCATTCACGGAGTAATTCACCGAACGATCCACTCACCTGAGCCTCCTGGTCGGCCGTCGTCGAGTACACCACCACGTCCCGTCCGGCGCAATCGCCCGGCCGTGGCGCGGAATACCCGCGCCACGGCCGGGCGCATTCGCCGGGCGATCAGCCGTACCAGGGGTTGCCGTCGGGGCCGAGGGTGATGGTGACGGGCGGCGGGCACTCCTCGAACGACGCCGCGGACGCGCCACCGACGGACGCGAACACCGCGACAACGGCGCAGAAACCGGCCAGCACCAACCCCGCCCTGGGCACGAAATTGGACGTGAACTTGAACATGACAAACCTCCACAGGAAACCGGTGAATGGAATTCGGGCTTTTGACCGACCATTTCGCCCTCACCAACAATGATTCATCAGCGTCCTGCGGCCGACCAGGTGTTGCCCGTTTCCCGGCGCGGTGGGCAACGGGCGACGGCGGCGCATCCACTCCTCGTCCACTTCTGGTCGACAGGGGGTCCCGATGCTGGGCGCGCAGACCAGGACGGCCGGCCGCCGCGCCGGCGTGGACAGGGAGGTTCGGTTGTGAGCGAGTACGACGTCGCCGTGTCGTTCGACGAGGAGCAGCGCGCCGCGGTCGACCAGGTGGTCGAGGCGTTCGAGCAGCGCGGGTTGACCGTGCTGCACGGGCCCGAGCAGACCCACGAGTGGTGGTCGCACAAGGAGGGCGGCGAACTGCCGGACGCACGGGTGCGGTTCTTCGTCCCGTTCGTGTCCGCGGTGGACGACTTCACCACGGACGTGCTGCGCGCGGTCAAGGCCGGGGACGAGCACGTGCTGCCCGTGCTGCTGGGCGACGTGGCCGTGCCGCCGGACCTGCTGCACCCCCACGTGGCCTACGTGCGCGGCGCGGCCCACCGGCCGGACCAGCTGACCGAGGCGCTGGTGGCCCGGATCGAGGCGGCGGAGGCGCACGGGGGACAGCGCGCGTCGGTGGCCGAGGTCGTGACCAGGGCCAAGGGGATCGCCCCGGTCCAGGAGGCGGAGCCGGCCGTGCCCGCCACCTTCAGCCGCTACACCGAGCAGGACGCGACGCTGCGCTACCTGGGCGAGCAGTTCGCCGCGGCGCTCCCGGGCCTGGCGCGGCGCGGGTTCGTCGGCACCGCGCACGTCGACGGGGCGCGGATCGCCGTGCGGGTCGAGCGGGCGGGCGACACCGTGTACGCGCTCGACATCCAGCGCGGTGGCATCGGCGGCGACGAGACGGTGAACTTCGTGCTCGGCAGGCACGACGGGAACGGCGCCCTCACCAACGGCTGGGCGCGGCCGGTCTACGACACCGGCGCGGGCGCGGCCGTGCTGGAGGTGCACGACTTCTCGGTGCTCGGGGGTGGCGCGTCGCGCGCCTACCGCCGGGAGGAGCTGTTCGACGCGCTCTGGCAGCGGATCGACGCGGTGCTCGCCTCCACCGTCGGCTGAGCGCACGACGAGACGCGCTCCCCACCCTCGGCGGGTGGGGAGCGCGTCTCGTCGTGCCGGGGGCTCAGCTCGGGCCGGGTCGCGACCGGTCGAGCACCTCCTCCAACCGCAGCGGGCTCGGCGGGTGGTGGCTCAGGCACAGCGGCGTCCGCATCCGGCGGAACCCGAAGGTCTCGCCCGTGACGTAGAACTGACCGCGCTCCAACCGCGAGATGTCGCCGACCGAGCTGCCCTTGGCCCTGGCCATGTCGGTCGCCGCGGCGACCTGCACCGGGGTGTTCAACCTGCCGAAGAACTGCGTGGTCGCGTTGCCGACGACCTGGTTGTGCACGCCCTTCGGCGCCTGGGTGGCGAGCAGCAGGCCCAACCCGTACTTGCGGGCCTGCGAGGCCAGCAGGATCGTGCTCTGGGTGCTCGCCGTCCACCCGCTGGACGGCGCGATCGTCTGCGCCTCGTCCATCACCACCAGGCCGCCCAGCGGCCGGTCGACCGCGGGGTTGCGCTTGACCCAGGCGAACACCTCCAGCTGGAGCTGGCTGACGAACCCCTGCTTCTGCTCCTCCGACGGCAGCCCGACGAAGCTGATCACCGAGATGCGCGCCCGCTTGCCCGGCGCCGGGGTCAGCAGCACGGCCGGGTCCGTCGGTTCGCCCGCACCGCCCAGCAGCGGGTCGTTGACCATCGCGGCCCGCAGCGTCTCCGCCAGGTCCGTCGCGGTCGCGCGGGCGGTGCTGAGCGTGCTCACCCCCTCCGGCAGGTCGGCCAGCACGTCGACGAAGTCCGACAGGTCGCGCCCGCCCGTGCGCGCGTAGTGCGCCAGGGCCTCCCGCAGCACCGCCTGGCCCCGCACGGCGGTCTTCGAGGCGCCGTCGACCCTGGCGTGCGGGATGAGGCGGGCCACCGCCGCCTCGACCGAGGCGGTGAACTCGTCGGCGTCGCCGCGCACCTCGTCGAAGTCGGGCAGCGGGTGGAAGCTGAGCGGCCGCCCACCGGCGCGGCCGGGCGTCCACACCACCACCTCGGTGTTCGCCAGGTACTCGGCGGCGCGGCCGGCGTCGCCGGACCGCCAGTCGGCGGGCGGCTCCGGCCACGCGTCACCCAGCCGCGCCAGGTCGTTGTTCGGGTCCAGCACGATCGCCGACACCCCCCGCAGGGCGCACTCCTCGACGATCCGCCGCAGCAGCACGGTCTTGCCGCTGCCGGAACCCGCGAAGACGATGGCGTGCTTGCGCAGCGACTCCAGCTCGATGCGGATCTCGCCGTCGATGCCGAGCGCGATCTCCGTCGGCGACGGCGGCGCGGTCGGCGTCGGCGTCGGCGTCGGCGTCGGCGTCGGCGTCGGCGCGATCGGTCCCGGCGGCGGCCGGGTCTCCTGGTGGCCTGCCGCGGGCCTCCCCGGACCGGGCAGGACCTCCCGCAGGAACGTCGTCCGGCTGGCGGGCTTGCGCGCCACCAGCCAGGCCAGCAGCTGGTGCGTCTGCGTGGACAGCATCTGCTTCAACGCGCTGAACGTCCGCAGGTCGTCGTCCGAGATCTCGACCCGCCGACCACCGGCCCGCTCCAGCGCGGCGACCTCGGCCCTGGTCTTCGCCCCCGTCCACCCGTCGTTGCCGTTGCGGAGCAGGACCAGGTGCCGGTCGTCCGTGCCGAAGCGGGCCGTGTCGCGGACCTTGCGCATCCGGCGCAGCACGCGGTTGCCGTGGCCGCTCGCGATGAGGCGGAACCCCCAGCGCTCGTCGGTGTCCAGGTCCTCGTTCACGGTGCGCAGCAGGCGGGCGTGCAGGTCGCTGCCGCCGTGGAGCTGTTCGGCCTGCCACGCCATGTCGTCGTTGCCGACCTCGTTGATCCACGACTTCAGGCCGGCCAGCAGCAGGACCGGCATCACCTCGTCCTCGTTGTGCTGCTTCAGCTCGGCGGCCGAGATGTCCGCCTCCGCGCGCAGCCGCTCGAACCGGGCGTCGAACTCCTGGAAGTAGTCCGGCTCCGGCCCGCTGGGGACGGGCGCGGGCGCGGGGGCCTCGACCGGCTTCTCGGTGAACGAGCCCAGCTCCCGGACCTCGCCGGACAGGCAGGACTCGGCGTGCGCGTGGATGACCCTGAGCAGTTGACGCGGCGTCTGGGGCAGCCACGCGTCGCCGAACGCGTCCGGCGACACCGGCCAGGTCGGCTGGGGCGGGGTGAAGCCGATGCGCTGGTAGACCACCCCGAGCCAGCGGGCGACCAGCGCCTGACCGATGCGCGGGTCGACGATGGAGTTCAGGATCGGGGTCTCGGTGAACCGGTCGGAGACCGTGTCGCTCGCGATCCGGTGCAGCTGCGCCCACGTGTGGGGCAGGCACGCCACGATGGACAGCGTCCGCCTGGTCGTCTCGCGCAGCTGCATCAACCCGTCGGAGACCAGCGCGAGCTCCTGCTTCAGCTCCGCGTTCGTCCCCACCTCGCCGGTGGCGTCCTGGCTCTTGTTGACCAGCGTGTCCAGCTGGTCGACCGCGACGACGCTCGGGCCGGTCAGGGCGAGCACGTGCGAGATGTCCCGCACCAGCGTGCGCGACGGTTTCGGCCGGACCTGGAGGCCCCAGTAGCGGCGTTCGTCACCCCCGTCCTCCACGCCCTGGAGGTAGGACAGGCCGACGTCGAAGTGCTCGGACGCGTAGAGCACGAGCGCGCGGATCGTGTCACCGCACTCGACCACCACCCGGCTGTCCAGCCCGCGCAGGTGGTGGAGGAAGTTGCGCAGGTCGTCGGGGGTGAGCGGCGCGTCGCCCCGGATCGCCCCCGCGATCACGCCGGGCACGCCGGCCCGCTCGCACAGCTGCCGCAGCAGCACGGTGAGCTGGAGTTCGCCGTCGTCGGTGGTCCGGCGCAGCTCGCTGCGCATCGCGTCGGCCACGTCGTTCCAGAACTCCGGGCCCGTGGTCAGCTCGACCAGGAAGAAGTAGCCCCCCTCCCCCTGCACCACGCGCCGGACCGAGCCGAGCAGGTGGGTCTTGCCCACGCCCTTCTGCCCCTGGAGCACCAGGCCGATCGGGCTGGAGCCGTTGCTCGCCCGAGCGTCCGCGATGCCCGCCCGGATGCGGCGCTCCGCCCCGGCGTGCAGACCTTCGACGTGGGAGGGCGGGGTGTGCCAGACGTCGTCCGGCGTCTCGGCGGAGTTGAAGCGGAGCGCGGCCAGCGCCTCGCGTTGGTGCTCGGTCATGATCCCTCGATCGCCAAGAGGTGCTTGTCCTCGCTGCCGATCCGGATCGCCGCGGCGTGGTCGGCGTCGGTCAGCGCCTTGCGGTTGGACTCCGGCACCAGGTGGACCTCGCCGGCCTTGAACATCCCCAGCAGCACGTCGTCCACCTCGTCCCGGTCCGCGCCGTCGAGCTCGGGACGGAGCCTGGCCAGCCGGACCCAGTCCTGGGGCTTGACCGACAGCGCCAGGTAGGCGGCCCGGATGACCGACTCCAGGTCGCCGCCGGAGCGGATCACCTCGGCCAGGGTGCCCCGGCGGCGGTGGTACTCGATGAACATCTTGAGCACCGCCGAGTGCGCCCGCGACAGCGGACCCGACCTCGTCGGCGCCCCACCCGCGGCCAGGTCCTCCAGGCACCAGGTGATCCCCTCGTCGGTGATCCGGTGCACGAGCCGGTTCTTCTCCCGCCACGACCGGAGCAGGCCGATCTCGTTCAACCTCTCCCGGCCGGGCCTGCCGAGCCGCACCTTGAGCTCGCGGTCGAGCTCCACGTTGGGCACGTCCCGGTTCTCCAGCATCAGCACGATGAGCGCCGCTCTCTCGTCGTTCGCGAATTCCTCCGGCATGGCGCCGCCTTTCAGTTCGTCGACGCGTCGATCCGACGGTCGATCCGGTCGAGGAGGGTGTGGATGTCGGTGAGCAGGCCGTCGGACAGGGTGAACCGGCCGCCGCTCGAGTGGGACTTGGACAGCACGTCGAGGTCCACCGACAGGTCGCGCAGCGCGGCCAGGTCGCTGTCGTCGAGCGCGGTGGACATGCCGCGCACGGTCTGCTCGACGAGCGACAACCGCCCGGCGGAGGGCATCCCGTCCGGCACGGCGCGCAGCGCGGACGCCGCGTTCCGCAGGGCTTCCAGGCCCGGGTCCACCTCACCGGCGGACGTGCCGGTGATGAGGTCGTGCAGTTCGCGGGCCACGCCGGTGGGGCGCGTACCCGGTTGGAACACCAGGTGGCGCAGGTCGCGCAGGAAGCCCGGCAGGTTCTGCGGGTCGGTGCCGTCGATCAGCACGCAGAACAGCCGCCGCTGGCCGCTGTCCGGGCCGATCGTGTGGCGCAGGAAGCGCTCCGCCTCGGTGACCTGCCAGCGGCTCAAGCCCCCGTCCACCACCAGGCACAGGTGCTCGGCCAGTTCGCTGGTCCGGTCGAGGATCTCCGGGTCGCCGGACGACGACCGCTCGACCGCTACGCCGAGCACGCGCAGTTCCTCGATCAACTGATCCGCGGTGCGCAGCGCGGATCGCGGACTGGACACCAGCAGGTCGAGGGCGAACTCCCGGCGGCGGTCGCGCGCGGACGCCACGTAGGCGTCCCGGTTGTCGGCGAGCAGGTCGGTGCGGTCGAACTGCTGCGCCAGGACGGCGGCCACCGTCTCCAGGGCGAACGAGATCTGGTCGGCCGACGGGACCAGCTCCTCCAGCACGGACAACTGCTCGCCGAAGCTCCAGTAGGAGACGTAGGGGATCGTGAGGTGCCGCAGCGCCAGGTCCTCCGGCACGGTCTTGACCAGCCAGTTGCCGAACAGCGGCGCGACGACCTCGGCGCACTTGCGCTGCCACCTCTCGGCGCGCTCGTACTCCACCCGGTTGTCCAGCCGGGACAGGATCGGGAGCACGAGGTGCCGCGGTCGGTCGTAGGGCAGGCGGTCCCGGGCGTCGTCGGCACGCCGTACGACGTTCACGACGTCCTTGAGGTTCTGCTCGTTGGCGGTGAACACGATGGCCAGCCGGTCGGGCAGCTGCGCGGTGCAGATGCCGGCGATGTCCGAGATGCCGGTCCGGCTGTCGATCAGCACGAAGTCGTAGTCCTCGGTCCACTGCTCCCGGCAGCGCTCCAGGAAGGTGGCGAACCCGCGCCGGTAGAGGTCCTCCCAGTCGATGCGCTGCACGCGGGCCGTGTAGGAGTCGTCGTCCCGGCCCGCGGCCAGCAGCGCGAGGGTGTTGCCCTCGACGTCGATCCGGACGGCGTGCGGACGGGGTCCTTCCGCACCCGAGAGGAAGTCGTAAGCGAGGTCGATCACGCCGCCCTCGGGTTCCTCGGACGTCACCGACCTGAAGTAGTGGTGCAGGCCGGGAGCCTCCAGGTCCCAGTCGATGGTGAGCACGCGGTAGCCCCAGCGCGCCAGCAGGACGGCGACGTTGGCCAGCGTGAAGCTCCGCCCGACCCCGCCCTTGTAGGAGTAGAAGGTGATGACGGTCCCGGTGGTCATCAAAACCTCGGCAGGAGGGGTGTCGGGGGGAGCACGGGGTCGGGCGGGTCCACGTCCGGCCAGTCGGGTCGCCACGGCGGCACGTGCTGGAGCAGTTGGACGAGATCGGCGGCGACCCTGTTGACCTCGCGGTGGAAGAGGACGAACTCGCGGGTCTCCTGGTACGGGGGATCCGGGTGGGCGAATTCCTTGAAGTCCTGCCAGGAGCGCACCTTCCCCTCCAGCGGGAAGTTGTCCGAGTCCGAGTACAGGATCGGGTAGACCAGGCCCTGCGGTTGTTCCGGGTTGGCCAGCCCCAGCACCCTCTCCCTTTCCAACATGCTGTACCACTCGGCCATGCACCACTTCGACTGGAAGTAGTGCGGCGTGAGCAGTTGAATCATGATCTTGCTGTGCCGCAGGGCGTGCCGCAGGCTGGAAGGCCAGTGCACGGCGCGCGGCATCGACCTGTCGACGTACACCTTCGGCGTTGGCGCCAACTGGTCCGCCAGGCACTCCAGGAGCTTTTCGTGGAAGTGGTTCAGCAACCATTTCTGAACGCTCCCGCGACGGGCGTAGCTGATGAACAAATCAAACTTGTAGCCGGACACGCGGTGGATGGTATGCACTCGGCGCACGCGGGGAAAAGACAGAAAAGTGGGCAATCGAACCGGTACGGGCCAAAAAGTGGACAAAACCGGGTGTCGTGCGGCCGCCGGGCGCGACGCTGCCGGAGTGACGACCGGTGCTCCCCGGCGGACCGGCGGGATCCGCGTACCCGCCGCCGCCACTCGTCGATCGCTCAACGGGCGTCAGGAGCATCCTCCAGGAACCCATGAGCCCGCCGGACGTCCTCGGCTACGACCGAGGGGGGACAGCCATGTCGAGGCGGGAATTGATGTGGTGGCCGGTGGCCGCGTCGGTGGTGCCGGTGTGCCTGCTGTTCGTCGGCGTCAGCGCGCCGGGAGGGTACTTCTTCGTGCTGTCGGCGGGTTCGTCGCCTGGTTCGCGGTAGGCGTGGCCTGGGCGGCGGGTGCACGGCGCGTCGGGAAACTGCCCCGGCCTCCGCAACCGGGCACTCGCACGTGGTGGCCGTTGCTCGTGGTGCCGGCCATCTTCGCGACCAGCTGGACCGTGGCGTCCGGCGACGCGGTCGGACGAATGGCGTTCGCCCTGCACCGCCCGGCCCTGGAACGACTGGCCGCGGAAGCCCCGACCTCCCCACCGTGGGCGGCGAGATCATCGGAACTGGTCAGGAAGCATCCGTAGTGAAAGTCGCTTTCCGTGTGGAACTGGGCGAGCGGCACCCATTCCCGGATCAACCGGTGCTCCTCCGCTTTGCGCAGGCGGACCCGTTCCGACCTCGGGAGGTCGGGATCGGCTCCATGCCGGTCCTTGAGGTTGGCGGACGCCATCTGCGTCCACGGCGCGTCCTGGCCGCCGATCTCTACGCAGTACCCGCCGATGCGGAGCACGGAGCCCCGGTCCGGCGCCGGCCAGAACTCGTCGACCAGTTCGCACAGCTCGTCGATGTGCTCCAACTCCTCGAACAGCTGCTTCACGACATCCGACTCGAACATAACGTCCAGGACCCGCGCGAACTCCGGCCCGTCCGCGTTGGGATGCGCTTCCAGGTCATCCTCGTGGTGCAGGAAGAACAGCAGCGAGCCGCCCACCGGCAGGGAAAGCCCTTCGGCCTGGGGAAGAAGCGCACAGTTGACGGAAGCGATGAACGGCAACGGCGACCCGCTCCCGCTGCTCGGTCACTCCATCCCCACCGGTAGCCGGGCAAGCCCTCGGCAGGTTCAGGCGGTCGTAGCATCTGATCGTGGTGTTCGGTGGGGAAGGATTCCCTGTCGTGCGCAGGATGTT
>NZ_JAUQOL010000001.1:0-703065 GCF_047689505.1 Saccharothrix sp. BKS2
GGTCGGGAGTGAGGATGAAGCCCTTGCCCAGGACGTTGGAGCCTTGGAACGATCGTCCTCGATTGGATACCAGGCGGAACTGGCCGTGTTTCACGAAGTGAACGGTCGATCCCCAATGTGGACTCCTGGTTGCGTTTCAGCAGGTCCGCGGCACAACCAGGGCATGATGACAGGACCGAGCAGGTGATATCCCACAGTGCCGAGCAAGCCAACGAGGCTGAGGTTCAGGCCACAACACCGGCTCTCCGCGAACTCCACGAGGAACTGGTATCCGAATGCGGCCTCACCAGTCCATGATGTCGCCCATGGACATCGAGGGGTTCATCGAAGCGCAGCGTGCCGACGGCTACTCACGCAACACAATCGGAGCCCGGGTCCGATGCATCAAGGCGATCGCGCGCCACGCCGGCACAGCCGCCGGCAAGCTCACGCTCGACTCCGTGGTGGCGTACTTCGCAGACAGGGAGCTTCGCCCCTGGTCCCGGCGAACCTACCTGAACCACCTCAAGGTGTTCGGCAAGTGGCTCGGGGTCGACCTGATCGAGGGGATCCGCAAGCCCCCGGCCCCGAGGTCGACGCCCGACCCGCTCTCCGAGCAGGATCTGAAGAAGCTGGTGGACGCCGAACAGGGGCCACGGAAGCTGTGGGTCCTGCTCGGCGCGTTCTGCGGCCTCCGCGCCCATGAGACGGCGAAGCTCTCCGCTGCCGATGTGATCACAGGAGACGGCGGCGAAATCGTTCTCAGGGTGACCGGTAAGGGTGGGCGCACAGACGTCGTCCCCGTCCCGCCGGTTGTCCTCGAAGCGCTCGATCTGGAGAAGAGCGGTCCGCTGTGGCCCGGGGTGCGGCCCGAACGGGTATCCCGAGCGGTTGCGGTGGCGGCGGCCAAGCTGGGCATCCGGATGCGGTACCACCAACTCCGACACCGTTACGGGACGGCGGTGTACCGATCATCCGGGCGTGATCTCCTGCTCACCCAGCGGCTCATGCGGCATTCGTCACCGGCGACGACGGCCGGGTACGCCGCCGTGGCCGACGATCAGATGCACGTGGTGGCCTATGCGTTGCCGGGCGCCGATCCTCAGGGGACCCGATCGGCGTCAAAGAGGCGCAGCTCGCAGCCCTGTTCGACCTGTGAGCCCGTCCGCCAAAGCAGAGCAACCAAAAATTGAGCCCCCCTCGGATAACGGACTGATCAGCACATGACATGTGGAACTGAGGTGCGCTCGATATTCACAGAGGTCCGCGCCATGCCTGAATGGTCGATACCCTCAGCGCTCCAGTTACCCGCCGGACGGGAGAGGACTCCGTTCATGCCCGACCAGCAGCCTGACGCCACGGGCTTCGCGGTTCCGCACCCCATCGACGAGGTGCCCCAGAGTTTCCTGGCCGGCGACTCGCACGACGTGCGGAGCGCGCTGGAGAAGTACATCTCCCGCGATCTTCTCGGCCCCTGGGACGGCGAACTCGAAGATCTCGCACCCGGCTCCGCCGGTCCCCTGGACCGCTACCTCGTCGGCATGCTGGGTCCGAAGCGCATCCCCGCTGAAATCAAGGACCACAACGCCGTGGCTCGCAAGGCGGCACAGGACGATGACGACGGAGCCGGGTTCAGCGGCGGAGGGGACGGTCAGGACGCCGAACTCCCGGAGCTGCTCACACCACAGGTGGCTGGCCGGATCTGGGCTTCCTCCATGGGACTGTCCTTCGTCGTTCCGGCCTCGATCGGCGAGATCAGCGTCGTGGCGTCCTGGGGCAGCTACACCCAGGGCGAGTCACTGTCCGACTCCGCTCGGCCCACTCGTCGCTGGGCCCGCCGACCGGTCAGCCACGAACGGCGGATCACCGTGACCACCGTCGGCGACCAGGAGCCCTACCTCCTGGAAGGCGAGCACGCCGACCAGCCATCGGTCCAGCTCCGGGTCAAGGTCCGGAGTCGGGTCGAGGATTCCGACGGCGAGAGTGGCACGGAGCTGCGCGTCGTGGAGGTCGCTCTCGTCAACGCGCTGGACGAATCGCGCGACCTGCGTGACGCCAACTGGCTCTTCCAGACCAAGCTCGAAGTCACCGGATCGACCAAGGACGCCGCCGTCTTCCTGCCGATCGACGACCCCCTGCTCCCCGGCAACGCGCGACGTGCACCCGAGGACCCCGAGGAACGTCGCCTGAGGCTGCTCTACCGCGACCAGTTGCGCCATGCCGTCGGCCGCAACGTGGCCGTGCACCCCAAAGTGCGGGAGGGTGAACGCCGAGCGTACGAACTCGTCACCACCTGGCTGCCTGCCTACAACGTCGCCGCGACCACCGCACCCGGTATCGAGCGACAGAAGCTCTTGACCGGCCTCGAACTCTCCATGGACAAGCTTGCCGGCCTTGCGGTTCCCGCGCACCGCGAGCAGCTCGTCACCGCCCTCCGACCACTCTCGGACGGTTACGCGACCTGGCTCGCCCAGCAGCGCACGGACGCGCAGCGGCTTCCCGAGGAGCTGAGGACCAGCGCCGAAGTGGCCATCGACGAAGCCCGGGACATCCGCGCGCGGATCTCCGAGGGCATCGACACCCTGCTCTCCGATCCCCTCGCGCTCGAAGCTTTCCGCTTCGCCAACCAGGCGATGGCACTTCAGCGGCGCAACACCGCTCTGGCCACCCTGCGCTCGGCCTCCGAGGACGGCTCGCTGACGTACCGGCAAGCCAAGGCGGAGATCGACAACCGAGGTGAGGCGGCTGCGAGCTGGTACCCCTTCCAGCTCGCGTTCGTCCTGCTGAACCTTGCCTCCCTCAGCGACCCCGCGCACCCCCACCGCGGCACCGGCCACGAGGCACTGGTCGACCTGCTCTTCTTCCCCACCGGCGGCGGCAAGACCGAGGCGTACCTCGGCCTGGCCGCGTACACCTTCGCGCTGCGCCGCCTCCAGGGAACCCTCGGCACCGGTCCGGACGCCCGCAGCGGCGAAGCAGGTGTCGCCGTCCTGATGCGCTACACCCTGCGGCTCCTGACCGCACAGCAGTTCCAGCGGGCAGCCGCGCTGGTGTGCGCCGCCGAGGTGCTGCGCCGCGAGGCGTACGACGGGGTGCGCGACGAGGCGGGCGCCTGGGTCACGGCTCCCGATCACCGATGGGGGGCCACGCCCTTCCGCATCGGTATGTGGGTCGGTGGCACGGTTTCCCCGAACTGGTACAAGGAAGCCGCCGAGCAGGTCGCTGAAGCGCGGGAGGCAGGGCACGGCAAGGCCGCTCGCGCCTTGCAGGTGCTCAGCTGCCCCTGGTGCGGGGAGGGCTTACGCGCCCACCGCGACCTGTCCACCGATGACGACGTTCGTCGCGTCTTCGTCTACTGCCCCCGTGGCGAGGGTGGGGACGCCTGTCCTTTCTCCCGACGGCTCTCCCCGAACGAGGGCCTGCCGATCCTCACCGTGGACGAGGAGATCTACCGACTCGTCCCCAGCCTGCTGATCGCCACGGTCGACAAGCTCGCCCAGTTGCCCTGGCGGGGTTGGGCGGGCTTGCT
This sequence comes from Saccharothrix sp. BKS2, assembly GCF_047689505.1. NCBI lineage: Bacteria > Bacillati > Actinomycetota > Actinomycetes > Pseudonocardiales > Pseudonocardiaceae > Saccharothrix > Saccharothrix sp. BKS2. The sequence goes on from NZ_JAUQOL010000001.1 coordinate 3,509, forward strand.
CTTCGGCCGGGTCTCCCACCTGTGTCCCCGGCACGGCTACCGACACGGGGACCTGGACCAGGAAATCGGCTGCGGCAGCCACCACCAGAACAAGCGCGGAGGCAGAGCCAGGGGCGGCTTGGACAAGGTCGTCTCACAGCCCGTCACCCAGCTACGTCCGCCGGACCTGATCATCCAGGACGAGCTGCACCTGATCTCCGGTGCGCTGGGTACGACGGTCGGGTTGTTCGAGGCGGCAGTCGACCAGCTGTGCACCTGGTCCTACACCGATCGGGAAGGCACCACGCACGAGGTCGGACCCAAGATCATCGCTTCCACCGCGACCACCAAGCGCGCCGCCGAACAGGTGCTCGGGGTGTTCGGCCGCAGGGTCGCGGTCTTCCCGCCCCAGGTGGTGGATGCGGGGAACACCTTCTTCTCGCTCCAGGTCCCCGTGACCAAGGACCAGCCCGGCCGCCGCTACCTGGGCGTCTGTGCCCACGGCTTCCGCATCAAGGCCGCCGAGATCAGGCTCGCGGAGATCCTGCTGCTGGCCGGGCAGGAGCTGTTCGACCAGTACGGGTCTCCCGCGGACCCCTACATGACCCTGGTCGGCTACTTCAACGCCACTCGCGAGCTGGCGGGTATGCGTCGGTACCTGGACGACGACATCACCACCCGGGTACGCCGCAACGGTACGGCCAAGGGGATCGCCGATCGCATCGTCACCAAGTCCGGGATGCTCACGATCCAGGAGCTGACCTCTCGGGTTTCCTCGGCGGACATCAACACGGCCCTGCGCAGGCTGGAGACAGGCTTCGACCCGGAGCACGACACCAGCCTGCGGCGCAGGGCCTTCGCCGCGGAGGTGACCGACGCACTCAAGAGCAAACCTCCTCGCAAGCCCCGCGGCCAAGGGGCAACTCCGGACCACAAGGGCGTCGACGCGGTGCTGGCCACCTCGATGCTGCAGGTCGGCGTCGACGTGTCGCGATTCGGACTGATGATGGTGGTCGGTCAACCGAAGAACACCGCCGAGTACATCCAGGCGTCCTCCCGCGTGGGACGTGACCCGCAGCGGCCCGGCCTCGTCGTCACCCTCTACAACTGGACCCGACCGCGGGACCTGGCCCACTTCGAGGACTTCGAGCACTACCACTCGACCTTCTACCGCCAGGTGGAAGCCTTGTCCGTCACCCCCTACACCCGGCGGGCGTTGGATCGGGGCACCGCGCCCACGTACATCGCCGCTCTCCGGCACGCCGCCTTCGAGCATTCGCACAACCTCGACGCCGGGACGCTCGACCTCGACGGACCGATCGCCCAGCGGGTCGAGAAGCGCCTGCTGGAGCGAGCCGAGACGGTCAGGGGAGAAGTCGCCCGGGGCTACTTCAAGGAACGGATCGAGGCGCTCAAGGACTCCTGGCGCAACCGGCGGGAGAGCGACGGGGGCAGCCTCGGCTACAGGGAGAAGAAGCTCAAGGACCGACATGTCATCCGTCTACTGCGCAACGCCGACGGCGGCCGGTGGAACGAGTTGACGGTGCCGCAATCAATGCGCGAGACGGAGAACGAGATCAATCTGCTGTTCCCCGGGAGTGGGAACTTCGCCGGGCAAACCGGTCCGGCATGGCGGTTCAGATCCCCTGCTGACGCGGACCACAGTCCGGAAGGGACCCAGGAATGAGTGGCGCGTACCGCAGGGTTGGCGCGGCGCGACCCAGCCACCTGATGTACACCGGCGGCATCGGATCACTGGTCGACTTGCCGAACTTCTCCGTCCTGGTCAAGGGTCTGGAGTCGTGGACCTACGGTGGAGTGCACGGCTATGACGTGGACGAACCACGACTCCGCGCCGCCGTCAACCGCGCCCTGCAACTCTACGGTTCGGATCGAATCACCGAACTCCGGTCGGCCCCGTGGATGGAGGGCGCGGACCAGGACCCCAAGGGGCAGGCCGCCCAGCAGATCGGTGCGCCGGTCATGCCATTCCCGCAATGGCTGCGCTGTACCGCGTGCAACGAATTGGGGTCAATCGGTTCAGATGTTTTCCGCTTCATCAACTCGGTGCCGAGAGCTCCGCACGAGGCCAGATTCACTCACAAGGGCTGCGGGAAGAGGAAGAAGGAACCGCTGGCCGTTGCCGCCCGCTTCCTGCTCGCCTGTACGGCCGGCCACCTCGACGAGTTCCCCTACGTCGCCTTCGTCCACCACGGCGGACCCTGTCCCAAAGGAGTCGTGCCGCGGATGAAGATGTTCGACCACGGTGGCAATCAAGCGGCCAGAGTTACCATCAGTTGCACCCCGTGCGGCACGCGCCGCAACATCCAGGAAGCCCAAGGGGCGCAGGGTGCGCAGAACCTGCCGGCCTGCCGGGGTCGGCACCCGCACCTGGATTCCTTCGACGACGAAGGTTGCGGCCAAGCGGCGATGCTGCTGGTGTCCGGCGCCTCCAACCAGTGGTTCCCGATCACGCTCAGCGCCCTTGCGTTGCCGCAGACCGGTGATGAAGGGTTGGCGAAGCTGGTCGAGGCACGGTGGGATGAACTACAGGGAATGACCGATCAGGCTTCCTATAAACTATTGTCCAACATTCCCGTGTTCAGCTACCTAAAAGATCATGACGCCACTGCGTTGATCGCCGCCGTGCACGCCCGAAATGCCGTGCAAGAAGGAACGGCCACATCAGATAAGGTCAGCCAAGAAGACCTCCTGACCCCGGAGTGGGAAACACTCTCAGCAGCCAAGTTACCCAATCCAACCAATGACTTCGCCTTGGCGCACGTCCCGGTACCCCCCTCGCTCACCTGCCTGTTCTCGCACGTCCGCCAGGTCGAGAGGCTGCGTGAAGCCCGAGCCCTGATCGGGTTCACGCGCCTCGACGCCCCGGACCCGGAGGACCCCGACCTGGTCACCCGGGTCAAACTCAGCCGCACTTCGCAGAAGTGGATCCCGGCGAGCGAGGTCCGCGGCGAGGGCATCTTCCTCAGGCTCGACGAAGAACTGGTCGCCGACTGGGTCACCCGGGTCGAGGACTCGGCGCAGATGATCGCGCACCTGGAGTCCTACAAGCGTTTCCGGACCAACCGCCGTTCCGATCGCCTCACCGGTGCGTTCGATCCGGAGCGCGGGTGGCCCGGCGAACGTTACATCGCCTTGCACACGCTGTCGCACCTGCTGATCAGGGCGATCGCGCTCGATTGCGGCTACAGCTCGGCCAGCCTCGCGGAGCGGATCTACGCGGGCAATGAGGACGACCCCCGCACCGGCATCCTCATCTACACCGCCGTGCCGGACTCCGAAGGCACTCTCGGCGGCCTGGTGACGCTGGCCGAGGAGGAGCACTTCGAGCGGATCGTGCGCAGCGCCTTGGCCGGAGCCCGTCACTGCTCGTCGGACCCGCTGTGCGCGGAGCGGCTTCCCCAGTCCCCTGCCGATTTCCTGCACGGCGCTGCCTGCCACGTCTGCCTCTTCGTCTCGGAGACGACTTGCGAGCGGGGCAACCGCTTCCTCGACCGGAGCTTCCTCGTGCCGATCGGCAACGATCCGTCCATCGTGCTGTCGCCGAAGGAGCTGACGGGTTGAGCAGGGCGGAGTTCGAGGCGGCAGCCGCTGAGGCGGTCGCCGTGCTCGGACCCGCCCAGACCAGGGACCTGGCGGGGCAGTTGGCCGAGGGGCGCAGTCGGGAGTACATCCTGCACGCGGTCCGGATGCGCACCGCGGGACCTACCGTCCACCGCCTCTTGAACGCCGTGGACCTCGCGGGCATACCTACTGGCGAGGTGGCGATGTACCTGCGCGGCTTCGCAGCCGCCTGGACGCGGCAGCGGGAACTGACCGAGGTGCAGCCGGTGTGGAGCGGACCACCGACCCCCGGCGTGCCGGTCCGGTCGACTGCCCAGGTACTGGTGTCCGTCGTCGGACAGGCGACGACGGAGGTGCTGGCGATGACCTACTCCGCTGCTGCCTACAAGCCGTTGACCGCGGCCCTGCGCGCAGCGGCGGAGCGCGGGGTCGAAGTGGACATCGTGGTGGAGACGATCCAGGGCGCCGGCGGCCTGCTGACCGGCCCCGAGCCGGCCCGGGCTTTCTCGGAACTGGCCGGGTTCACCACCGTGCGACTCTGGCACTGGCCGCTGGACCAGCGGGAGGAACGGGGTGCCCGGCAGCACGCCAAGATCCTGGTGGTCGACCGACAGGTCCTGTTCCTCGGCAGCGCGAACCTGACCGCCTCCGGAGCGCGTCACAACATCGAAGCAGGCGTTCTGATCCGCGGCGGCACCGCACCGGCCCGCTCCGCCGAGCACGTCAGGGAGCTGCAACGACGAGGTGTGCTGCGGCCGCTGAAGTGACCGCCTCATCGGACTTCGGTCTCGAACTCCAGGATGAACGACGAGTGGGGCAGCACTTCTCCCGCCGGGCCCATGTTCAACGCGGTCAGGCGGTGTAACGGCTCGAAGGGGTTGAGCGACGAATAGCCGTGCGGTTGATCTCAACGCCCCTGGGGTGTGCCGGCAACCGCAGGCGGAGACGAGTGGGCCGGCCGTTTGAACTCGGCTGTGATCGAGGTAGGGCATGAAGGCATCTGAGACCAGTCTGGTCGGTCTGATCCAGGGGCAAAAGCAGTTCCAGATCCCGCTGTACCAACGGACCTACTCATGGCAGGACAAACACCTCGGTCGTCTGTGGGATGACATCGTCAACCAGATCGAACTACTCACAGCAGGTGCGGCCGGTCCCTCCCACTTCCTGGGCTCGGTTGTGCTCGCGCCTTCGCCGAACACCGAGGCCCCCTTCGAGCGATGGCTGGTTGTCGATGGTCAGCAACGGTTGACGACGTTGAGCGTGGCGCTGGCCGCCGTACGGGATCACCACCTTGCCGCCGACGACCGGGAAGCGGCCGAACGCATCAACGACCAGTACCTGGTCAACCGCTGGAAGAAGGGCGACGACCACCTGCGACTCCTGCCCACGCAGGCCGACCGCCCCTCCTACGTCGAGTGCATCCGGACGAACAAGTCGGGCGGTGAGGATCGGCTCGCGGTGGCGTACCGGTTCTTCCGCAGCCGACTTGAGGCTCTGGAAGCCCCGATCAGTGTCGAGGATGTCGAGCAGGTGCTCACCACACGGCTGACGCTGGTGGTCATCACGGCCGACCACGGCGACAACGTGCACCGGATCTTCGAGTCGCTGAACAACACAGGACTGCGGCTCAGCCAGGCGGACCTACTGCGCAACTACCTGTTCATGTGCCTCCCCACGCGGGGCGAGCAGGTGTACGAGGACTACTGGCTGCCATTGCAGCGCAGTTTGAGCAATGATCAGCTTGAACAGCTGATGTGGCTGCAACTGGTGCTGGACGGGGACGAACGGGTCCGCAGACAGGACATGTACGCCGCACAACAAGCACGTTTGCGTCGCGAGGGTGAGACCGAGAACGCGGCGGAGGCATACATCGAGGAGTTGGCCCGCCGCTCCGCACATTTCATCCGAATGGTCGACCCGACGCGTGAGCCCGACGTCGAGGTTCGCGAGTACTTCCAACGCCTCCTGCAATGGCGTGGTGGTGTCGCCTACCCGGCGGTCATGCTGCTGCTCGACCGGCAGGAACGAGGTGAGCTCTCCTCACCCGACCTGCTGCGGGCACTGTCCTACATCGAGAGCTTCCTCGTGCGGCGCGCGATCTGCCAGGTGCCGACGAACAACCTCAACCGCATCTTCCAGGCGTTGCCTTCGCAGTTGCCTGCCGGCCGACCGGTCGTGGACGGGTTGCACTGGGTCCTGTCGGGTGCCCGGAGGTTCTGGCCGAGCGACGAAGAGCTGCGGAAAGCCATCCGCTGGAACCCCTTCTACTGGCAGGGCAGGCCGGAGCAGCAACGTATGGTCCTGCAACGCCTGGAGGAGAGCTACGGGCACCCGGAGCCGGTGGACTTCGCCGCTGCCGCTCTGACCGTGGAACACGTGTTGCCGCAGAACCCGGGAGGAGAGTGGCTGGCGGTACTCGCCGAGGATGCCGGCGAGGACGAGTCGGCACAGGAGCTTCACGAGCGCCTCGTCCACACCCTGGGCAACCTCACGTTGACCGCGGAGAACGCCAAGCTGTCCAACCACCCGTTTCAGCGCAAGCAGGACCTGCTGTCCGGAAGCCACCTGGAGATGAACCGCCGTATCGCCGAGGCCGCGCGCTGGGGCATGTCGGAAATCCTCGCTCGCGCCGACGACCTCGCCGATCGGGCCACCGCGCTGTGGCCCGCTCCGGGAGAAGGCAGCCACAAGGTCGAGCGCGGGCGGGACTGGGCTCTGCTCCACCAGGCCCTGTTGGTCATGCCTGCGGGTACGTGGACCACCTACGGGGATCTGGCCACGCTCGTCGGCTCGCACCCCCGGCCGATAGGCGCGCACCTCGCCAACACTCCCGGGGTCGTCAACGCCTATCGCGTGCTGGGCCACGGCGGACGGGTGTCAGACACCTTCCGCTGGGCGGGTGAGGACCGGGGGGACGTGCTGACCGTGCTGCGAGCCGACGGGATCACCCTCAACGAGCAGGGAGTCGCCGATCCGGTGCAACGGCTGACTGCCCGCGACCTGGCCGACCTGTTGGGGATGGCCGAACCCGGCAGCACGACTACCGGGGTGGGTGCTGATGCGTTGGCCGAGCGGCAACAGCGCTTCCTCGATCAGCTCCACGAGCACAACTCCGACGCAGTCGCCGACGCAGTCGTGAAGCTGCTCAAGCGCTGGACGACCCTCGGCGGAGTTCTTCAGTTCGGTGACGGAACCACGGTGACGAGCTGCTTCCTCGTGCTGGAACGCCCGAACCAGCCAGACATCTGGCCCCTGACGATCTACCCCACCTATGGACGCTCCGGTTACCTGGAAGTGGTTTTCAAGTACTTGGCCACCCGCGAGCCCTTCGAGGAGCTCGCCCTGCGCGACGAGCTGCGCGTCCGCCTCAACAAGCTCCCCGGCGTCAATCTTCCGGAGAGCAAGCTCGCCTTGCGGCCGAGCATCCCACTGAAGGTTCTCGAAGATCAAAATTCGGTCGAAACGTTGTGCGAAACCCTGCACTGGTTCTACCGGAGCGCAGAAATCAAACAATCAACCCCGACCGGGGATTGATCGAATCATACCCAAAGTGTGCAACCAGCCTGACTGTCGAGGTAGTGAACCACGGGTTCCCGGTTGATCGGCGTCCCGGCCCAGCGGCGGGTTTCGAAGAAGAGGCCGAGGCGGGGTTCGGGACCGGAGCCGTTGACGTGCAGGGTGTGGACCAGGCGTACGTCGACGGGGTCGAGGTGGAGGCCGACTTCCTCCTTTGCTTCGCGAACGGCGGCGTCGAGTTCGCCGGAGGGCAGGTGCCACAGGCCGTCGAAGAGTGGGTTGGCATCACGACGGCGGGTGAGCAGGATGTCGTCATCACGGACGATGAGAAGGTGGACGTCGATCAGATGTCGGTCGGCCATGGGTCCTCGTCGGTTGCTCACGCGGTCTGGGACCCGGCGCAGCTCACGTGGTGCGTGATTCTCGGGGTGGATCGGTCGTCAGTTGTACGATTCGTTTATCGATCATGTTGACTACCCGCTCTGTTGCGCTTTGCGTCGTGTCGATCGCGAGTATTGGGCAGCCTCCGCGGTCAGGCCACATCCAACAGCGACGACGCCCTTGCCGAGAGCTGCGCCGTTTGCAGTCTGGGCATGGAAACGACCGGAGACGACCCCGCCGCCGTCATTCAGAGCATAATCCAAGCCGACTCGCAACGACGTCACCGGCCGGGTCGTGGCAAAGCGGAATTGGCCGTGATGACCAGCACCCCCGGCGGCGGCTGACAGGTAACACCGGTCCCATCCTTCGCGACAACCGCCCGGTGCACCCCGGAGCAGGGCCCACCGGTCGAACTCCTGCCGGTCCTCAGCCGCGCCGCCGCCGGGCGGCCCGCGCCAGGGTCTCCAGCAGCGGGACCGTGCGGTCCCAGCCCAGGCACGAGTCGGTCACGCTCAGGTCCGGCCGCAACCGCCCGACCGCCAGGTCCTGCCGCCCGTCGGACAGGTAGGACTCGACCATCACCCCCACCAGGGCCCGGTTGCCGCCCGCCACCTGCTCCGCCAGGTCCTCCACCACGGCCGGCTGGCGGTCGTGGTCCTTGCCGCTGTTGCCGTGCGAGGCGTCGACCACCACGCGGGGCGGCAGCCCGGCCGCCGTCAGCGACGTCAGCGCCGCGGCCACGTTCGCGGCGTCGTAGTTGGGCGTGGGACCGCCCCGCAGGACCAGGTGGGCGTCGGGGTTGCCGGTGCTGCGCAGGGTGGTCAGCCTGCCGTCCGCCGCGACCCCCGGGAACGCGTGGGACAGCCCGGCCGCGCGGACCGCGTCCACCGCGGTGCCGATGTGCCCGGACACGCAGTTCTTCATGCCCACCGGCATCGGCAGCCACGAGGCCAGGTGCCGGTGCGGCTGGGACGCCACCGTGCGCGCGCCCACCGCGCCCCAGCTGATCAGGTCCGCCACGTAGTGGGCCAGCACGGGGTCCACGAACTCGTAGGCCAGCGGCAGGCCGGTGGCCGCCGCCTCGGCGAGGAACGCGCGGCCGCGGCGGATGCCCGTCGCGATGTCGCCCTTGCCGTCGAGGGAGGGGTCCGGCAGCAGGCCCGTCCAGCCCGACACCGTGCGCGGCTTCTCCAGGTAGGCCCGCAGCACCACCACCAGGTCGTCGGCGTACCGCTCGGCCGCGCCCGCCAGCAGGGCCGCGTAGTCGAGCGCCGCGCCCGGGTCGTGGACCGAGCAGGGGCCGACGACCACGAGCAGCCGGGGGTCGCGGCGGGACAGGACGCCGGTGACGGTGTCGCGGTGCCCGGTCACCGCGTCGGCCACGCGGTGCGCGGCGAACTCGGCCGGCGTGGGCAGGGTGTCCTCAGGCATCTGCGGGGTCCTTCTCGCTCGGGTTCCGGGACGCGCTCGCGGTGGTGGGCTCGTTCGGGATCCGGGCTCGGCCCGGTGCTTCGGGGCGGGGCAGCCTGGTGGCGCCCAGCGCGGCGACGACGGCCAGCGCCAGCACCCACCAGAAGGTGTCGGCGAACGCGGCGGACGCGTCGGGGCCGCGGGTGTCCAGGCGGGCCTGGAGGACGACCGCGAGGGCCGCGGTGCCCAGGGACCCGCCCAGGGTGTTGAGGAGGTTCAGCGCGCTCGCCGCCCCGGGCAGGTGGGCCGGCTCGATGCGGCTGTAGACGATGTTCATCACCGGCGCGCCGATCATGGCCGCGCCCGCGCCGCGCACCAGCAGGGACAGCGCGACGGCGACGTCCGGCAGGTCGTGGTGCAACTGGGTGAACGGCGCGGTGCCGACGGCCACCAGCACGATGCCGGTCAGCACCAGGGTGCGGGGCGGGGCGGTGACGACGGCCCGGTTGATCGCGATGGCCGCGACCGCCGCGCCCACCCCCTGCGGGGCGAGCAGCAGGCCGGTCTCCCAGGCGGTCAGGCCGCCCGCGCCCTGGAGGTACAGCGGCAGCAGGAACATCGTGCCGAACACCGACGCGCCCAGCAGGACCAGCGCCAGGGCCGCGACGCCGAACGGCGGGCGGGCGAACAGGCGCGGGTCGACCAGCGGGGTCCGGGTGGTGCGCAGGCCGTGGACGACGAACCCGACCAGCATCGCCGCGCCCACCGCGATGGACCCCGCCGACACGACCGGCGGCGTGCCGCCCTCCAGGCCGGTGAGGCCGAAGACCAGCACGGCCAGGCCCGGCGACAGCAGCAGCGCGCCGCGCGCGTCGAACGGGGTGCGGGTCGCGGCCGGTGGCGCGGCGGGCACCGCGCGGAGGGCCAGCAGCACCGCGACCGCGCCGATCGGCACGTTCACCGCGAACAGCCACGGCCAGTCGGCCACGGCCAGGACCGAACCGCCGACCAGCGGACCCAGCACGGGCGACAGCAGCGGCACCACCGAGACCACGGCCAGCACGCGGCCGATCCGCTCGCGCCCGGCCGCCCGCGCCAGCAGCGCCTGCCCGGTCGGCGGCAGCAGCCCGCCCGCCAGGCCCTGGAGCACGCGGAACGCGACCAGGCTCGGCAGCGACCAGGCCAGCGCGCACAGCACCGAGGCGAGCACGAACACCACCACGGCGGCGAGCCAGGTCCGGCGGCCGCCGAACCGGTTCGCCAGCCAGCCCGACGCGGGCACGGCGGCGACCACCGCGAGCAGGTAGGCCGTGCTGACCCACTGGACGTCGGTGACCGCCGCGTCGAACCGCTCGGCCAGCACCTCGACGCCGACGGACACGATGGTGCTGTCCAGCGTCGCCATGAACGTGCCGAGCACCAGGACGAACGCGGTGCGCCACAGCGCCGCGTCCACCTTCGGGGCGGCGCTCACCGCCCACCCGCCGGCGCGACGAGGTCGAGCAGCGAGGCGGCGTCGTCGTCGAAGCGGTCCGGCAGCCCGCGCAGCACCGCCAGCAGGTCGTCGACCAGCGCCCGCGCCTCGTCCGGGCGGAACAGCCCGGCCTGGTGGCCGAGGACGCCGGTCCAGCCGCCGCCGGTCTCGGGCACGACGGTGAGGGTCACCGGGTGGTGCGTCCGCTCCCGGAAGCGCGTGCCGGTGACGGTCAGTCCGGGCGCGGGCTCGCGCAGCCGCGCCGGGTCCACCGGGTAGTTCTCGAACACCACCAGGCTGTCGAACAGCCGCCGGCGGCCGGTCAGCGCCTCCAGCTCGGCCAGGCCGACGTGGTGGTGCTCCACCATCGCCTGCTGCCGCGCCTGAAGGTCCGCCAGCGCTTGCGCCGCGGTGCCGGTGAGGCGGGCGCGCACCGGCACCGTGTTCGCCAGCAGCCCGATGATCTCCTCGATGCCGTCCACGTCGGCGGTGCGGCCGGAGACCATGACGCCGAAGCAGGCTTCCCGCCGCCCGGACCGGGCCGCGAGCACCGCCGCCCACGCGCCCTGGAGCAGGGTGTTCGGGGTCAGCCCGCGCGCCGCGGCGGCCCGGGTCAGCTCGGTCACCACCGGCTCGTCGACCTCGAACAGCACGGGGTCGGTCGCGCCGACGGCCTCGGGCCGGCCGGCCACGAGGTGGTCCCCCTCGGGCAGGTCCGCCAGCTCGGCGCGCCAGGCGCGCAGGTCGGCGGTGTGGTCGCGGGCGGCCAGCCAGCGCGGGTAGCGGGAGAACGGCACGGGCTCGGACAGCGCGGCAGTCTCGGACAGCGCGGCGGAGCCGGACGACGGTGCGGTCCCGCCCACCCGTGCGGTGTAGAGGGCGAACAGCCCGGTCAGGATGCGCGGCGCGGACCACCCGTCGGACAGCACGTGGTGGCTCGTCAGCACGAACTCGTGGCGGTCGGGGCCGCGCCGCAGCACGGTCAGGCGCACCAGGGGTCCGGTCGCCGGGTCGAACGGCTCGGCGAGGTCCGCGGCCAGCGCGCGGTCCACGTCGGCGTCGTCGGGCGCGTCGAGCACCCGGAACGCGGGCTCCGGGTCGACCGGCACCACCTGCACGTCGTGGCCCGGCGGGAACACCGCGCCCAGGTTCGGGTGCCGCCGCAGCAGGTCCGCGCCCGCCGCGCGCAGCGCCGCCACGTCCAGGGCGCCGGACAGCGAGAACGCGGCCTGCACGGTGTAGGGGTCCGCCGGGCCGTGCAGGCGCGACTGCTCGAGCACCAGCTCCTGCAACGGGGTCAGCGGCAGCACCTCGCCGGCGGGCACGTCGGCGGTGAGGTCGACGAGGGCGCGCCGGAAGCACTCGCCCAGGTCGCGGACCTCCTCCTCGGTGAACAGCGCGGCGGGCCAGGTGAAGCGGACGCCGAGCGCGTCGCCGTCGCCGGTGTCGCGGGCCAGGGCGTTGACCATCAGCGCGTGCGGCAGCGGCAGGTCGTCACCACCGCCCGAGCCCAGCGGGTCGGCGTCCGGCGGCGCCTGCCACGCCGTCTCCGCCGCCGGGGCGGCGGGGAACCGGCCCAGGTAGTTCCAGCTGATCTCGGGCGTGCGCCCGAGGTCGGCGCGGGAGCCGGCGAGGATGCCGTGGCCCAGCCCGTCGCCGGCGGCGCGCAGGTGGTCCCGGACGGACCGCAGCCGCGCGGCGGCACCGCCCTCGGGCAGCGTGATCCGGGCGGGGTGGACGGCGGTGAACCAGCCGACGGTCTGGGACAGGTCGACCGGTCCGGAGAAGTCCGGGGCGTGCGGCGGGCGGCCGTGGCCCTCCAGCGCGACCAGGAGGTCCGGCTCGCCGCCGCGCCAGTCGGCCACCGCCAGCGCGAGCGCGGTGAGCAGCACGGTGTCCGGGGTGGTGCGGTAGGCGGCGGGCAGGGTGGTGAGCGCGGCCCGCGTGGTCTCCGGGTCCAGCGCGACCTGGTGGTGCGCCGCGGTGGCGGCGGTGTCCCGGGCGGGGTCGAGCGGGGTGCGCGCCAGCGGCGCGGCGGGTGCTTCGGCCACCCGCCGCCAGTGCGGCAGCTCCGCCTCCCGGTGGGGCCCGGCCGCGCGCAGCGACCGCGCCCAGCCCAGGAAGGACTGCCCGTGCCGGGGCAGCGCCTCCCCCGTGGCGTGCACGTGCGCGATGTCGTCGAGCAGCACCCGCCAGGACACCGCGTCCACGACGAGGTGGTGGGCGACCAGCACGAGCCGGCCGAGCCGGGTCGGGCCGGCGTCGACCCAGACCGCGCGCAGCACCGGCCCGGTCCGCGGGTCCAGGCCCGCGCGGGCCTCGGACACGTGGGCGTCGACCAGCGCGCGCAGGTCGTCGGACTCCCCCGCGCGCACGGCGGTCAGCACGTCCGCGCCGGTCACCGCGCCCACCGCGGGGACGCGCAGCGCGTCCTCGACCAGGTGGGCGCGCAGCACGTCGTGGCGGGCCAGCACGGCGTCGAGCACCGCGCGCCAGGTCGCCGCGTCGCCGCCGGCGGGCACGCACACCTCGACCCACTGGCAGAACCCGTCGGCCGCGCCGCGCCGCAGCAGGTCCCGCATCACCGGGGTGAGCGGCGCGTCGCCCACGGCGGGCGCCTCGTCGGCCCGCGCCGGCCCGCCGCAGCGGGCCGCGATGCCGGCGACCGTGCCGCCCTCGAACACGTCGCGGGCGGTCAGGACGACCCCCTCGCGCCGGGCCCGGGAGACCACGCGCAGGGACACGATGCTGTCGCCGCCGACCTCCAGGAAGGAGTCGTCCAGGTTGACCTCGTCGGTGCCCAGCACCTCGCGGAACACGCGCAGCAGCACGGCTTCGGCGGGCGTGGCCGGTTCCCGCGCCGCGGTGGGCGCGACCTCGGGCGCGGGCAGGGCGGCCGGGTCGAGCTTGCCGCCGGGACCCAGCGGCAGGCGGTCGAGGACCACCAGCGCGCTCGGCACCATGTGGTCGGGCAGCGCCGCGGCCAGGTGCTCGCGCAGCCGCGCCCGGTCGACCTCCGCGCCGTCGGTGGGGATGACGTAGCCGACCAGCCTGTTCTCGCGCACGACCACCGCGCACGCCCGCACGTCGGGGTGCCGGGTGAGCACGGTCTCGACCTCCGGCAGCTCGATGCGGAACCCGCGCAGCTTGACCTGGTGGTCGGCGCGGCCCAGGAACACCAGCTGCCCGTCCGGCCGCCACCGCACCAGGTCGCCGGTGCGGTACATGCGCTCGCCGGGCGGGCCGAACGGGTCGGCCACGAACCGGTCGGCGGTCAGGCCCGGCCGGTTGAGGTAGCCGCGGGCCAGCTTCGGCCCGGCCAGGTACAGCTCGCCGGTCACGCCCGCGCCGACCGGCAGCAGGCCGGCGTCCAGCACGTAGGCCCGCACCTCCGGGTCGGGCCGGCCGATCGGCAGCGGTCCCGCGTCGTCGGGGTCGTAGTGCCAGGTCACCGAGTTGACGGTGACCTCGGTGGGGCCGTAGGCGTTGAACAGCGCCCGGCGGCCGGTGCCCCAGCGGCGGGCCAGCTCGGGGTCGAGGCGTTCCGCGCCGACGACGAAGAACACCTCCGGCGGCACGGTGCGGTCGTCGGGCACGGCGGCCAGGAACGACGGCAGCAGGTTCACCCCGGTCACCCGGTGCTCGGCGATGTAGTCCAGCAGCTCGTCGCCGGGCACCCGCACCTCCTCGGGCGCGATGACCGAGGCGCCGCCGGACAGCAGCGGCAGCATGAACTGCCAGAACGCCACGTCGAAGCTGGTCGAGGCGAAGTGCAGGTAGCGCTCGCGCCCGCCGATCCCGACGACGTCCTCCTGGAGGGAGACCAGGCTCGGCACGCCGCGGTGCGGCAGGGCGACGCCCTTGGGCCTGCCGGTGGTGCCGGAGGTGTAGATGACGTAGGCCAGCGAGTCCTCGGTGAGGTCGCGGCGCGCGTGCGCCGGGTCGGCGTCCCACCCCGCCGGACCGCCCCCCTCGGACGGGTCCACCCCAGACGGATCCACTACCGGCAGGTCCACCGGGACGTCACCGGTGGCGACCACGGCGGTCGGCGCGGCGTCGTCGAGCATGAAGGCCAGCCGGTCGCGCGGGTAGGTCGGGTCCATCGGCACGTACACCGCGCCCGCCTTGAGCACGCCGAACAGCGCCACCACCAGCTCCACGTCGCGGTCCAGCAGCACCGCGACCGGGTCCTGGGGCCGCACGCCCCGGTCCAGCAGGGCGTGGGCCAGCCGGTTCGCGCGCCGGTCCAGCTCGGCGTAGGTCAGCGAGCGGTCGCGGCAGACCACGGCCTCGGCGTCCGGGGTGCGGCGCACCCACGCGCCGAACTCGGCCAGCGCGCCGCCGCGCGGCCGGGTCGGCTCGGGACCCGCGCCCACGCGCAGCAGGTGGTCCTGCTCGTCGGCGTCGAGCGCCCGCAGCCGGGCCACCGGCCGGTCGGGGTGGGTGACGATCTCGCCCAGCAGGTTGCGCAGCCAGCGGCCGTAGGAGCGGACGGTCCCCTCGTCGAACAGGTGCGGCTGGTAGCCCAGGCCGAGGGTGATCTCGTCGCTGGGCAGCACGACGACGGTCAGCGGGTAGTGCGTGGCGTCGGTGATGTCCACCCCGGTCAGCTCCAGGCCCGGTGCGACGGGGAAGCGCCGCCGGTCGGAGAGCGGGAAGTTCTCCATCACCAGCATGGTGTCGAACAGCTCGCCCGCGCCCGCCGCCCGCTGGATGTCGGGCAGGCCCACGTGGTGGTGCTCGCCCAGCGCCACGGCCTCGGCGTGCACGCGGTCGAGCAGGTCGGCGGCGGTGTCGGCGGCGGTGTGCCGGACCCGGACCGGGATGGTGCCGCCGAGCTGGCCGATCATGCCCTCGACGCCGTCGACCTCGGCGGGCCGGCCGGAGACCGGGCAGCCGAAGACCACGTCGCGGCGCCCGGTCAGCCGGCCCAGCAGCACGCCCCAGGCGGCGTTCAGCACGGTGGTCGGCGTGGTGCCCCGCTCGCGGGCGAACGCGCGCAG
Organism: Saccharothrix sp. BKS2; assembly: GCF_047689505.1. Lineage (NCBI taxonomy): Bacteria > Bacillati > Actinomycetota > Actinomycetes > Pseudonocardiales > Pseudonocardiaceae > Saccharothrix > Saccharothrix sp. BKS2. The sequence goes on from NZ_JAUQOL010000001.1 coordinate 18,857, forward strand.
CCGCTCGCTGAGGTCCGGGCCGAGCCCGACCAGCACCCGCTCCGGGCGGGCGGCGGCGGACGCCGTGCCCGCCGGGGCCAGGTGGGTGCCCTCGACGCCGGCCAGCGCCTCGCGCCACGCGTCCAGCGCCGCCTCGCGGTCGCGGTCGGCGAGCCACCGGAAGAACTCGGCCGGCGAGGGCGCGACGGGCGCGGCCGGGCCGCCGCCCAGCTCGGCGTAGGTGGCCAGCAGGGTGCGGCCGACGACGGGCATGGACCAGCCGTCGAGCAGCGCGTGGTGGATGGTGATGGCGAGGCGGTGCTCGTCCGGGGCCGGCGCGTCCGGGGCCGGCGAGCACAGCAGGAACCGGATCAGCGGCGGCCGGTCGGTGGGGAACGGGCGCTCCAGCTCGGCGCGGCACTCGGCCGCCGCGCCCTCCTCCGACGCCGCCGCCACGTGCCGCCAGTCCAGGCGCACGTCGGCGGGCACGACCTGGACCACGTCGCCGGCCGCCGTGGTGTGCAGGTGGACGCGCAGCGCGGGGTGGCGGCGCAGCAGCTCGGCGGCGGCGGCGCGCATCCGGTCGGCGTCCAGCGCGCCGCGCAGCAGGGTCACCGCCTGCACCACGTAGACGTCGGCCTCGCCCTCGGCCCGCACCAGGGACTGGAACGACAGGCCCACCTGGAGCGGGGTCGCCGGGAGCACGTCGGCGACGCGGCCGGTGCGCTCCAGGGCGTCGATCGCGTCCTGGTCGAGGTCCACCAGGGGCAGGTCGGACGGGGTCAGGCCGCCGCCGTCGGGTCCGATGCGGTCGGCGTGCGCGGCCAGCTCGGCCAGCGCCCAGCCCCAGGCGCGCTGGAGGTCCGCCACGGCGTCGGGCGGCAGCACGGCGCGGGCGGCGGTCCACTCGACGGCCAGGCGCGGCTCGCCGTCCTCGCGCACGAAGCAGTTCAGCGCGAGCACCTGCTCCAGGGCCTTGGCGGGCGGCTCCACGACCGCGAACGCCTCGCCCTCCGGCAGCCGCCACCCCTCGCCGGGCTCCGCGGTGAACCGGCCCAGGTAGTTCAGCAGCACGTCCGGCGGCGGGGTGGCCGACAGCTCCGCGCGGGTCACCGGGTCGAGGTGGCGCAGCACGCCGTAGCCCAGGCCCTGGTCGGGGGTCGCGCGCTTGGCCTCCTTGGCGGCGCGCAGCAGGCGGTCGACGTCGCCGCCGTCGAGCGCGGCGGCGGGCACGCGCACCGGGTACTCGGCGGTGAACCAGCCGACCGTGCGGGACAGGTCCGCGCCCGGGTGCTCGCGGCCGTGGCCCTCCACGCCGACCGCGACGTCGCCGCGCACGCCGTGCCGCCGCAGGGCCAGGGCGAGACCGGCCAGCAGCACCTCGTCCACGCTCGCGCGGTAGGCGGCGGGCAGGGTGGTGAGCAGCGCGGCGGTCACCTCCGGCGGGGCGACGGTGGTGGTGCGGTCGGCGGTGGCGACCGTGTCGACCGCCTGGTCCAGCGGCCGGTGCCCGAGGCGGGCGGTGTCGAGCGCGCGCCGCCAGTGCTCCAGCTCGCCGCGCCGGGTCCCGCGCTCGGCCTGCTCGGCGAGCAGCAGCGCGTGCCGCCGCCAGGACGTGCCCACCGGGGCGAGCTCGGCGCCGGCGCAGGCGGCGTGCAGGTCGGGCAGCAGGACGCGCCACGACACGCCGTCGACCACCAGGTGGTGCAGCACCACGACCAGCCGGTCAGGCTCGCCGGCGGGGGTGCGCACCAGCGCCACCCGCGTCAGCTCGCCCGCCCGCGGGTCCAACGACGCGGCCAGCCGGTCGGCCACCGCGGCGACGTCGCCGGTCAGCTCGCGCACGTCCGGGGTCACCGAGCCGCGCGGGCGCACGACCAGCCCGCCGTCGGCGGTGACCAGCAGCCGCAGGGCGTCGTGGAGGTCGACGACCCGGCGCATGCCGCGCGCCAGGTCGTCGACGGACAGGGGGCTCACGTGCGGCGCGGTCCACTGCGCGTACCCGGCGATCGCGACCGGGTCGGGGTGCGGGTCGAGCAGGGCGCGCACGATGGGCGGCGCGGGCACGGGCCCGGTGGGCTCGTCCACGACGGTCTCGGCGGCGCCGGTCGTCCGCGCCGCCGCGGCCAGGGACGCCAGGCTGCGCCGGGCGAGCAGGTCGCGCGGGCGCAGCTCCAGGCCGTGCGCGCGCAGCCGGCTGCTGACGCTGATCGCGGTGATGCTGTCGCCGCCCAGGGCGAAGAAGTCGTCGTCCACGCCGACCCGCTCCGCGCCGGTCACCTCCGCGACGACCGCGCACAGCGCGCGTTCCCGCTCGGTGCCCGGGGCGCGCCCGCCGCCCGCGGCGCGGGGCTCGGGCAGGGCGGCGCGGTCGAGCTTGCCGTTGACCGTGACCGGCAGCTCCTCCAGCACCACCACGGCCGAGGGCACGAGGTGGTCGGGCACCCGGTCCGCGAGGGCCGTGCGCACGGCCTCGGGCGTGACCGCGGTCCCGGCGGCGGGCACGACGTAGCCGATCAGCCGCGCCGCGCCGGTCCCGGTGCGGACGGCGGCGGCCGCCGCGCTCACGCCGGGCAGCGCGCCCAGCGCGGCCTCGACCTCGCCGACCTCGACGCGGTGGCCGCGGACCTTGACCTGGCCGTCGCGCCGGCCCAGGTACTCCAGGCCGCGGGAGGTCCAGCGGGCCAGGTCGCCGGTGCGGTACATGCGGTCGCCGGGCGCGCCGAACGGGTCGGCCACGAACCGGTCGGCGGTCAGGCCGGGGCGGTCGAGGTAGCCGCGGGCCAGCCGGGGCCCGGCCAGGTACAGCTCGCCGCGCACACCCGGCGGCACCGGCCGCAGCGCGTTGTCCAGCACGTAGGCCCTGGTGCCGGGCAGCGGGAAGCCGATGGTGGGCTCCGCGCCCTCGACGCGCGCGCTGGTGCCGTCCACGGCGGCCTCGGTGGGGCCGTACATGTTGCGGGCGGCGACCCCGGAGGCGGCCACGCGCCGCCACAGGCCGGGCGGGGTGGCCTCGCCGCCGAGCACGAGCAGCACCGGTCGGTGGTCGCCGTGCAGCAGGCCGGCGTCGACCAGCGGCGCGGCCATCGAGGGGGTGGTGTCCACGACGTCGACGCGGTCGCGGGCGTAGGCGGCCAGCAGGGCGTCGGCGTCGCGGGCCAGGTCGGCGTCGTAGACGTGCAGCTCGTGCCCGCACAGCAACCACAGCAGCTGGTCGAGCGCGGAGTCGAAGGCGAACGAGTAGGTGTGCGCGACGCGCAGCCGCCGGCCCGCGGCCCGCGCGGCCTCCGCCACGGTGGTGGAGCGGTGGTGGTGCGCCAGCGCCGCCAGGCCGCCGACGCGGCCCAGCACGCCCTTGGGCCGCCCGGTCGAGCCGGAGGTGTGGATGACGTAGGCGAGGTGGTCGGGGTGGCGCTCCACGTCGGACAGCGGTTCCCCGCTCAGCGAGGCCAGTTCCGCCCGCACGTCCGGCGAGTCGAGCCGCAGCGTCCTCTGTGGACTGATGTCGGCCGTGCCCCCGACGGCCAGCACGAGCACCGCGCCCGCGTCGGCCACCAGCTCCCGCAACCGCTCGGCCGGGTGCTCGACGTCCAGCGGCTGGAACGCGGCCCCCGCGTCGAGCACCGCCAGCAGCGCCACCACCAGGTCGGCGGAGCGGGGCAGCGCGAGCGCCACCACGTCGTCGGCCCCGATGCCGCGCGCCCGCAGCAGCCGGGCCAGCCGGTGCACCCGGTCGACCAGCTCGGCCGAGGTCAGCCGGTCCGCGCCGGACACCAGCGCGGTCGCGGCCGGGTCGAGGTCGGCCAGCAGGTCGGGCACGTCGCGCGGCGCGCCGGGCAGCGCGGCGGGCGACCACTCGGCCAGCAGCCGGGCCCGGTCCTCGTCGCCGACCAGGTCGATCCGGCCGACCGCCGGGGCGGAGGGGTCGGTCAGCCCGGCCAGCAGGCGGCGCAGCGCGGTCAGCTTGCCCTCGACGGCGGCCCGGTCGTGGGTGCGGGCGTCGACCTCGAAGCCCAGCAGCAGGCCGCCGTCGTGCGTCGGCAGCACGCTCAGGCCCATGTCCTCGGGCGGGCCGCCGGCGACGTTGCGCATGACCCCGGTCGCGCCCGCGAAGTCGATGGCCAGGTCGAACGCCTTGAGGTTGATCCCCCGGCCGTGCAGCAGCGCGCCCGCGCCGGGCACGGCCAGGTCGCGCGGCAGGTCCTCGCCCCGGTAGCGCTGGTGGGCGCGCATCTCGCGCATCACGCCCGCCACCCGCCCGCCCAGCTCGCCCAGCCGGTCGTCGCCGCGCACCTCCACCCGCAGCGGCAGCACGTTGACGGCCATCGCGGGGGTGCGCAGCGCGACGCCCGTGCGGCACATCAGGGGCAGCGCGAACACCACGTCCGCGCGGCCCAGCACGCGGTGCAGGAACGCGGCGTAGCAGGCGATCAGCGCCTCGCCCCAGGTGATGCCCTCCCGCTCGGCGGCGGCGCGCAGCCGGGCGAACTCCTCGGCGTCGACGACGGCGCGGGCGGTCAGCGTGCCGCCGGCCGCGTCCCCGTCCGGCAGGGGCGCGGCGGTGTCGTCCAGCTCGGGCAGCGGGGTGAACCGGTCCACCCAGTAGCGCCGGTCGCGCTCGGCCCGCTCGCCGCCCCGGTAGTCCAGGTCGGCCGCGACCAGGTCGGCGAACCGGCCGAAGGTCGACGGCGGCGGCGCCTCGCCCGCGACCAGCGCGGTGTAGCGGGCGGCGGTGCGGCGGGCGAGCATGGCCGCGGTGTAGCCGTCGAACACCAGGTGGTGGCCCAGCTGCGTGTACCAGACCTCGCGGTCGGACAGGCGGATCACGGTGAAGGAGAACAGGTCCCGGTCCACCATGCCCCGGCACGCCTCGGCCACGCGCTCCCGCTCGGCGGCCACGAACGCGTGCGCGGCGGCCCCGGGGTCGGCCTCCCCGCTCAGGTCCACCAGGGACGGCAGCGGCACCGGGTCGTCGGACACGACCTGCCGCGGCCCGTCCGGGGTGTCGAACACGCGCAGGCGCAGGCTCTCCGCCTCCGCCGCGGTGGCGCGGATCGCCTCGGCGAGCAGCCCGGTGTCGACCGGCCCGGGTCCGCGCACCTCGACGACGTCGCCGACCACGTAGTAGCGCGAGTCGGGCTCCAGCCGCTGGGCGTGCCAGATGCCCAGCTGCGCGCCGGTCAGGTCGAGGACCGCGGCGGTTGCCGGAGCGGGGTGGACCGCAGCGGGGTGGGCCGAAGCGGGGTGGGCGGGTGCGGTGGTCAACGGGGCTCCTGGGGTGCTCAGAGCGCGGGCACGACCATGGGCGTGCCGGTCACGGGGTCGGGGACGACGACGCTGGGCAGGTCGAAGACCTCTTTCAGCAGCGCGGCGTCCACCACGTCGGCCGGGGCGCCCTCGGCGACGACCCGGCCCTCCTTCATGGCGACCAGGTGGTCGGCGTAGCGGCACGCCTGGTTGATGTCGTGCAGCACGGCGATGACGGTGCGGCCCTCGTCGCGCAGCCGGGCCAGCAGGGTCAGCAGCTGGTACTGGTGGGTGATGTCGAGGAACGAGGTCGGCTCATCCAGCAGCAGGTGCGGCGTCTCCTGGGCGAGCACCATCGCCACCCAGACGCGCTGCCGCTGCCCGCCGGACAGCTCCTGCACGGGCCGGTCGGCCAGGTCCTCGACGCCCGCGAGCACCATCGCCTCGGCCACCGCGGCCTGGTCGTGCTCCGACCAGGCGGACAGCAGCGACTGGTGCGGGAACCGGCCGCGGGCGACGAGCTGCCGCACCCGGATGTCCTCGGGCGCCACCGGGTCCTGCGGCAGGAAGCCCAGGGCGCGGGCCAGCGCCTTGGTCGGGTACGCGCCCACCTCGCGGTCGTCCAGGCGCACCTCTCCCCCGGCCGGGCGCAGCAGCCGCACCAGCGCGCGCAGCAGGGTGGACTTGCCGCAGGCGTTGGGCCCGACGATGGCGGTGAAGGCGCCGTCGGGGATGTCGAGGCTCAGCCGCGTCGACACCACCCGGTCGCCGTAGCGCAGGGTCAGGTCCCTCGCGGTCAGGCGAGCGGTCACGTCCGCCGCACCTCCTTGGTGAGCAGCCAGATGAGATAGCAGCCGCCGATGGCGGTGCTGACCACGCCGACGGGCAGCGGGACGGGGGCGAGCAGCGCCTGCGCGACCAGGTCGGCGCCCTGGAGCAGCACGGCGCCGGTCAGCGCGGCGGGCAGCAGCGGGATGCCGGGCGAGCGGGCCAGCCGGCGGCCGATCTGCGGCGCGGCGAGCGCGATGAACGCGATCGGGCCGGCCACCGCGGTCACGGTGGCCGTGCAGCCGACGCCGATCAGCACCAGCTGGAGGCGCAGCCGCTCCAGGCCCACGCCGGTGGTCACCGCCACGGCGTCGCCCAGCGACGCCTGGTGCACCGCCTGCGAGCGCAGGACCAGCAGCACCAGCAGCACGGCGAGCACCGCGAACGGGATGCGCAGGTCGGCCCAGTCCACGCCGTTGAGGGAGCCCGCGCTCCACCCCACCGCGGCGATGGCCACCTCCAGCTCGGCGCGCAGCACGATCCACGAGTTGACCGCGGTCAGCGTGGCGTTGACCGCGATGCCGATCACCACCAGCCGCAGCCCGGACAGCCCGCCGCCCAGCGACAGCAGGTAGACCGCGGCCGCGGCGACCACGCCGCCCACCGCCGAGCCCAGCGCCAGCTGCGCGGACGTGCCGGACAGGACCGTGATCGCGATCAGCGCGCCGGTGTACGCGCCGGCGTCGAGGCCGATCACGTCCGGGCTGCCCATGGGGTTGCGGGTCAGGTTCTGGAAGATCGCGCCGGCCAGGCCCAGCGCCGCGCCGAACACCAGGCCCGCCAGGACCCGGGGCAGCCGCCACTCGCGGATCACCACGTTCGACCCGCCGCGCGCGCCGCCGAGCGCGTCGAACACCTTGGCCGGGCTCGCCCAGGTCGCGCCGTAGCACAGCCCGAGCAGGCCGAGGCCCGCGATGACCAGCACCAGGACGGCCGACAGCAGCAGCGTCCGGCGCTCCGCCCTGGCCGAGAACCTCCCCCGGCGCAGGACCACGGTGCTCACAGCGCCGCCGCCCCGTACCGCCGGACCGCCCAGACCAGCACCGGGCCGCCGAGGAACGCGGTCACGATCGCCACCGGCACCTCGCCGGTGGGCAGCAGGACGCGGGACCCGATGTCGGACACCAGCAGCAGCACCGGCCCGAGCACCACCGCGTACGCGGTCAGCCACGGCACCGACGCGCCCGCCATGCGCCGCGCCAGGTGGGGCACCATCAGGCCCACGAACAGGATCGGCCCGGCCACCGCCGTCGCCGCCCCGGCCAGCACGGTGATCAGCACCAGCGTCGCCAGCCGCACCCTGGCCACGTTCGCGCCCAGGGCGTGCGCGGTGGTCTCGCCCAGCGCGACGGCGTCGAGCTGCCTGCTCAGCAGCAGCGCGCCGAGCACCGCGAGGGCGATCACCAGCAGCGGCCACCCGGTCGGGGCCTGCTCCCGGCCGGCCAGCGAGCCGACCGACCAGAAGCGGTACTCGTCGAACACGTCCGGCAGCAGCAGGCGCATCCCGAGGGACACGCCCGTCAGCACCGAGCTGAGCGCCACGCCGGTGAGCACCAGGCGCAGCGGCGAGCTGCGGCCCACCGAGTAGACCAGCAGCGCCGCCAGCACCGCGCCGAGCACGGCCAGCGACAGCTCGCCCGCCGCCGTGGCGGTGGCGCCCAGCGCCGAGCCGACGGTGATGGCGAAGGCCGCGCCCGCGGTCACGCCGAGCACGCCCGGCTCGGCCAGCGGGTTGCGGGACAGCACCTGCACCAGCACGCCGGACACGGCCAGCGCGGCGCCCGCGCCGACGGCCAGGACGGCGCGGGGCACCCTGATGTCGCGGACCACGAGGTGGTCGCTGGACCCGTTGGGCTCCAGCAGCGCCCGGACGACCTCGGCCGGGGCGATGGCGTGCGCGCCGACGCCGATGCTGAGCACCGCCACCCCGACCAGCAGGACCAGGGCGGCGACCAGCAGCACGACCCGCGCGCCCGACCGCCGGCGCGTCCCCATCACTTCCGCAGCAGCGGCGCGAACGCCTCGTCGGCGGCTTCCAGCGTCTTGACGGCCGACCCGTAGGTGGCCGCCTCGGTGTAGCGCAGCGGGAAGGTCTTGCCCGCCTTCACCGCGGGCAGCTCCTTCCACAGCGGCGAGTCCATGACGTACTGGACCGGCGGGGGGACCGAGCCGTCGGCGGACACGGAGTAGGTGATCGCGTCGGCCTCGGCGAACGCGGCGGGCATCTCCTCGATCGAGGAGTACTCGCTGACGTCCTTGGAGCCGCCGCCCTTGACCTTCACCTGGCCGTAGTAGCTCGCGCCCATGTCCTCGACCACGTTGGTGCCCCAGGAGCCGTTGAACTCGCGCTGGAAGTTGCCCTTGGCGACCTCGCCGTACGCGCCGACGTGGGCCAGCTTCAGCTGCGGCAGCACGGAGGCGTACTTGTCGGCCAGCTCCTTCGCCTTGGCGTCGTACTCACCGCGCAGGGCGTCGAACCCGGCCAGCGCGCCGGCCGCGTCGGACTGCTTCTTCGACAGGTCGCGCCACATCGACGGCACCGACGGGCCGATGGCCACGACGGGGGCGATGGCCTCCAGCCGGGCCAGGTCGATGTCGGCCAGCACGGGCTTGGGCACGCCGATGACGATCAGGTCGGGGTCGGCCTGGGCGATGGCCTCGTAGTTGGTCTCCGCGGCCGACTCGCCCGCGACCTTGGTCAGCTCCTCGTACTTCTTGAGGTCCTCCTCGGACATCAGCGGGATGCCGCGCTTCCAGGTGGAGATCCCGACGAGCGGCGCGTCCGCCTCCAGCAGGGCGGGCACCGCGTACCCGGTGGCCACCACCCGCTCGGGCGAGACCGGGATGGTGATGTCGCCGTTGTCGGCGGTGAACACCCGGGTCTCGGACCCCGTCTGGGCCGCGGGCGCGTCACCCCCGTCGTCGGAACCGCAGCCGGTGGCCACGGCGAGGGCGACCGCGAGGGCGGCGACGAGGCGGGGGGATCTGGCGATGGACATGGTCGTTCCTCGGGATTCGGTGTTCTTCGTCGGGGATCGGGGGACTTCAGTGGTCGTGGTCGTCGTCGAAGTCGACGACGCCGCGCTTCCAGTAGCCGGTGATGTCGTGGTCGGCCTTGGCCAGGCCCAGCTCGTCGCGGACCCAGCGGCGCAGGGGCTTGATCGCGCCCGCCTCGCCCGCGGCCCACGCGTAGAGGCTCTCGCCCTCGGGGACGCGCACCGCGCGCACGGCGTCGGCCAGCAGGCCGGTGGAGCCGGCCGGCGCGTCGCCGCGGTGCAGCCAGCGCACCTCGACGTCCTCGGGCGCGGACAGCTCGATCTCCTCGTCCGCGCCGGCGACCTCGATGAACGCCCAGCCGGCCGCGGTGCGCGGCAGCTCCTCCAGCCACCGGGCGAGGGCGGGCAGGGCGGTGATGTCGCCGGCGAGCAGGTAGCGGTCGTAGCGGTGCGGGACGATCAGGCCGCCGGGCGGGCCGGCGACGTGCACGACGGCGCCCGGTTGGACCGCGCGGGCCCAGTCGGCGCCCAGCCCGCCGTCGTGCAGGGCGACGTCGAGGTCAAGCTCGCCGGTCGCCGGGTCGTAGCGGCGCACGGTGTACTCGCGCGAGGTGGGCGAGGGCTTGGGCCAGCGCAGCATGAGCCCGTCCGGCTCGGGCAGGCGCAGCGTGCCGTCCGGTTCGGGGAACAGCAGCTTCACGTGCTCGTCGGGCGAGTGCGCCTCGAAGCCCGCGGTGCCGGGCCCGCCCAGGGTCACCCGCAGCAGGGCGGACCCGACCAGCGCGGTGCGCACCACCTCGACCTCGCGGACGCGGATCGGGTAGCCCACCTTCTCCGGCACCCGGCCCGCGCGGACCTCGGCGATCCGCTCCAGGTGGCGGCCCCGGTGGTCCACCCGGCCCTGGCCCGGCCGGCTCACGCCCCGGCCCCGGCGACCAGCTCGGTCCAGCGCGCCAGGCGCGGGTCCTCGGCCAGGTCCGCGAACTCCAGCCCGGTCGCGCCCGCCGCGCGCCAGCGCTCGACCAGGCTCATGATCCGCATGGAGTCCAGGCCGAGGTCGAGCAGGTCCGCGTCGGCGTCCAGCTCGGCGGGCTCGACGCCGAGCAGGTCGGCGACGTCGGCGCGGACCAGTTCGGCGGACGGGGTGGTGGTGCTCATCGTGCCGCTCCAGCGGGGATCGGGGTGGACGCCGACAGCGCGGCGAGCGCGTCGGCGGTGGTGGTGACGACGCCGCAGCGCTGGGCGACGTACTCGCACGCCTGGTCGTGCCGCTCGCGGGAGAAGTCCGCGACGGCGTCGCACACCAGGAACGGCCGGACGTCGCGCATGAACGCCTCCACGGCCGTCGCCTGGCAGCCGATGTGGGCGTAGACGCCGGTGATCAGCAGCTGGTCGCGCCCGAGCGCGGCCAGCTCCTCGGCGAACTCGCTGCGCTGGAAGGCGCTGTAGCGCCACTTGGTCAGCACGGTGTCGCCCGGCCGCGGCGCCAGGTCGGCCACGATGTCGGCGGCGGACGGGTCGGCGTCGATGACCCCGCCGATGCCCGGACCCCAGAACTCGGTGAGCAGGCCCCGGTCGGCGGCCTCCTGCCGGCCCGGCTGCGCGGTGTAGAACACCGGCACGCCGAGCTCGCGCGCCGCCGCGATCAGCGCGGCCGTGTTCGCCGTCATCTCGGGGATCGGCGCGCCCTGGTAGGGCGCCAGGAAGTAGCGCTGCGCGTCGTGCACCAGCAGCGCGGCGCGCGCCGCCTCGGGGCGCCAGTCCACCCGACCGGGCGGCAGCTCCGCCGCGGTGGGCATCGGGTAGGGCCGGATCTCCGGCAGGGACACGGTTCACCCCTCCTTGGCCAGGGCGGCGAGCGCCACCCTCAGCTCGCGCTTGCTGGTCTTGCCGACGCCGGTCACCGGGAACGCCTCGACCACCTGGACCAGGTCGGGCACCTTGAACGCGGCCACGCCGCGCTCCCGGACGAAGCGGCGCAGCTCGGGGCCGGTGGGCGCGGCGCCCGCGACCGGCACCACGTAGGCGCAGGTGCGCTCCCCCAGGTACTCGTCGGGCACCGCGACCACGGCGGCGTCGAGGACGCCCGGGTGGGCCATCAGGTGGTTCTCCACCTCTTCGGCGGCCACCTTCTCGCCGCCCCGGTTGATCTGCTCCTTGGCGCGGCCCACCACCTCCAGGTGCCCGGTCGGCGTGCGCCGCACCAGGTCGCCGGTCCGGTAGAAGCCGTCCGCGGTGAACGCGGTCGCGTTGTGCCCGGCGGCCCGGTAGTAGCCGCGGATCGTGTAGGGGCCGCGGGTCAGCAGGGCGCCGACCTCGCCCGCGGGCACCTCGTCGGTCGAGGCCGCCGCGGGGTTGTCGGGGTCGACCACGCGGATCTCGTCGTCCAGCGAGATCGGCCGGCCCTGGGTGGTCAGCACGAGTTCGTCGGGGTCGTCGAGCCGGGTGTAGCAGACCAGGCCCTCGGCCATGCCGAACACCTGCTGCAACCGGCAGCCCAGCGCGGGCCCGATCCGCTCGGCCAGCTCGCGACCGCACTTGGCGCCGCCGACGAGCAGGACCTCCAGGGAGGACAGGTCGCGGGAGGTGCGCGCGGCGGCCTGCACCCAGGCGGCGGCCAGCGGCGGCACCACACCGGTGATCGTCACGCCCTCGGCCTCGATGAGCCGGAAGGCGGTGTCCGCGTCCGGGCGGGGCGCGAGCACCGTGGTGGCGCCCGCGTGCAGAGCGCCGAGCACGCCCGGCGAGCTGAGCGGGTAGTTGTGCGCGACCGGCAGCGCGGCCAGGTAGACGCTGTCCGGGCGCAGCGCGCAGATGCGGGCGCTCTCCCGGACGCTGTAGAGGTAGTCGTCGTGGGTGCGCGGGATCAGCTTCGGCAGCCCGGTGCTGCCGCCGGAGAGCTGGAGGAACGCCACGCCCGCCGGGTCGGGGTCGGGCAGCTCGCGCGGCGCGGTGGCCGCCAGGTCGTCGAACTCCGCGGAGCCGACCACCAGCACGTGCCGCACCGAGCGCACCCCGGCGGCCACGGCGCGCGCGGTGGCCGCGTGGTCGTGCCGCTCGTGCTCGCCGACGGTGAGCACCGCGACCGCGTCGCTCTGCTCGGCGAAGTGCCGCAGCTCGCTGTCGCGGTGCGCGGGCAGCGCGAACACCGGCCAGGCGCCCACGCGCCACAGGCCGAACACCGCGGGGAGGAACTCGGGCACGTTCGGCAGCTGCACCACGACCCGGTCGCCGGCGCGGACGCCCAGCTCCAGCAGGCCGGCGGCGATCCGGTGGGCCCGCTCGTCCAGCTCGGTGAACGTCCAGCGCGCCGTCGCGCCGGCCCGCTCGCCCACCACCGCGGTGCGGTCGGTGTGGGCCTCGGCCAGGGAGGTGAGGAGCGCGCCGAAGGTCTGCCCGCGCCAGTGCCCGGAGGCGCGGTAGCGGGCCGCGACCGCCGGCGGCCAGGGGGTGTGGTCGGGTCCGGCGTCCGAGGCGGGGTTCACGGCGGGTCCCGCGCCCGCGCTTACGCCGTGCCCTGCATCCGAACCGCCGCTCACGCCGTGCCCTCCAGCCCGAGCGCGCGCAGCAGCGTGCGGAACTTCGCGCTGGTCTCGGCCAGCTCCGCGGCGGGGTCCGAACCCGCGACGACCCCGGCGCCCGCGAACAACCGCACCATCCGGTCGCACACCTCCGCGCTGCGGATGGTGACCACCCACTCGCCGTCGCCCTGGAGGTCGGACCAGCCGACCAGACCGGAGTAGTAGCCGCGGTCCTCGGGCTCCAGCTCGGCGATCGCGGCGCGCGCCCGGTCCACCGGCACCCCGCACACGGCGGGCGTCGGGTGCAGCGCCTCGGCCAGCGCCAGCGCGGAGGACCCCGGATCGGTCGGGTCCGCGAGCCGACCGGTGATCCGGGTGGACAGGTGCCACATGGTCGGCGTGCCGATCACCGAGGGCTCGGCGGGCGCGTCCAGGTCGACGCAGAACCGGCCCAGCACCTCGGCCACCTGCGCCGAGACGTGCGCGTGCTCGGCGCGGTCCTTGGCGGAGGCGAGGAGGGCGGCGACGCGCCTGCGGTTCTCGGCCTCGTCCGCGACGCGCGGCAGCGAACCGGCCAGGGGGTTGGCCACCACCTCGGTGCCGCGCCGGGACACCAGCAGCTCCGGGCTCGCCCCGACGAGGGTGCGCGGCGCGGGGTCGCCCGGCGCGCTGACGTCCACGGCGAAGGCGTGCGCGGCCGGGTTGAGGCGCACCAGGCGGGACAGCAGCGCGGGCACCGGAACGGGCTGGTCCGCGGTGACCTCCAGGCAGCGGGCCAGCACGACCTTGTCCAGCTCGCCTGCCCCGATCAGCTCCAGCGCGCGGCGCACGCCGTCGGCGTAGACCTCCGGCTCGGGCCGCGGCGTGATCGACCACTTGGCGGAGGCGGGGGCCCCGGCCGGGCCGCTGCCGTCGGGCGCGCCCGCACGGCGCACCACCGCGGGCACCACGAGGCTGGCCTCGGCGTCGGGCCGGAACCCGATCGCGCCGACCGCCACCGGGTCCTCCACACCGTGCACCGCCGCCGCGTCGAGGGCCTCGGACACCGCGGCGGCCCGGGACCCGTGCCCGGACCGGACGGGCGCGTGGACGCCGTCGGCCAGCAGGGAGCCGGTCGCCGAGGAGTAGAAGAAGGACCCCGGCAGGTAGGCGGCCAGCAGGTCGGCCGCCCGGTGCACGGGTCGAGGTCGGACCATTGCGGGTGTGGACACGTCGGGTGGTCCCTTTCGGAGATCGTTGGGGCGGCGGCGTTTCGCCAGCCTCACCAAACTTAGGAGAGCCTAGCCTAATCCGGCAGCGCGCAGAACCCTTCGGCGACGATCAAGCCCGGTGATCGGGCTCGGCGATGGAACTCGACACCTGAGCACGACGACCGGGCCCGGCGCCCGGTCAGGCGACGAGGGTCGCGCCGCCGTCCACGTACAGGTTCTGCATCGTGATGTGCCGCGCGCGGTCGGAGACCAGGAACAGCACGGCTTCCGCGATGTCGGCCGGGTCCGCGATGCGCCCCAGGGGGATGCCGACCCGGAACTGCTCCGGGTCGCCCGCGAGCACGCCCCGGGGACCCTCCTCGTCCGTCCACAACAGACGTTGCATCCGGGTGTCGGTCGAGCCGGGCGACACCACGTTGCACCGGATGCCGCTGCCCGCCAGCTCCAGGCCCAGGCACCGGGTGAGCATCGTGATCGCCGCCTTGGACGCCGCGTAGGCGGCCATCCCCACCCGCGGCACCCCGACCGAGTTCGACCCCACGGTCACCAGCGCGCCGCCGCCGCGCGGCACCATCCGCCGCGAGACCTCCCGCAGCACGGTGAACGCGCCGGTGGCGTTGACCGCGAACGTGGCCGCCCAGTCCTCGTCGGTGGTGTCGCACACCGACCTGTGCCGCAGCACGCCCGCGACCGACACCCCGATGCCGATCGGACCGACCCGCTCCTCGACCTCCGCCACCGCCCGGACCACCGCACCGGGGTCGCCCACGTCCACCACCAGGGGCACGACCCGCTCGGGGTGGCGCGCGGCCACCAGCGCGAGGGCCTCGGCGTCGACGTCCAGCGCCGCGACCGTCGCACCCGCCCCGACCAGCGCGTCCACCACGGCCTCGCCGATGCCCCGGGCGGCCCCGGTCACCAGCGCCACCCGGCCCCCGACGCCCGCTTCCCCGTTCCCCGACGCGGTCACCGGCACTCCTCTCCCCGACGAGCAGGTCATTAGGTTGGCCTAACCTAACTTCTCGGCCCGGCCCGTGGGTTGGTCGATGTGAGTGATCTAGCTCATGACGACCTTCGGGGCCCCGAAGTCACCCGACCGGCACCATCCCTTCGGGGGTGGCGGGCCGGTCGTCCGGCTGTTCCCGAACGGGCGCGCGGCCGACGAAATCCGGTCGATCACCCGCGGCCGGCCTGTCTACGGTCCTCCTGTCGTCCGCCACCGGGAGGGAACATGCGCACCCAGTACCCGCGCACACCGCACCTCCCGTGGTCCCCGGGCGCGTCGTCGGACGACGTGCGGGTGGTCGACCCGGTCGGGTTGCGCGGGCGCGAGGTGGTGGTCACCGAGAAGCTCGACGGCGAGAACACCACCCTGTACCCGGACGGGCTGCACGCCCGGTCCCCGGACTCCGCGCACCACCCGTCCCGCTCGTGGGTCAAGGGGCTGCACGGGCGGATCGCGGCGCGGCTGCCGGCCGGGTGGCGCGTCTGCGGCGAGAACGTCCACGCCCGCCACTCCCTCGCCTACACCGACCTGGAGAGCTGGTTCTACGGCTTCTCGGTGTGGGCCGGTGACCGCTGCCTGGACTGGGACGCCACCGAGCGGTTCCTGCGGGAGCTGGGCGTGCCCACTCCCCCGGTGCTGTGGCGCGGCGCGTTCGACGAACGGGCGCTGCGCGCGCTGCGGGTCGACACCGCGCGGCAGGAGGGTTTCGTGGTGCGCACCGCCGAGGGGTTCGGGCGCGCCGAGTTCGGGCGCCGGGTGGCCAAGTGGGTGCACCCCCACCACGTGCGGACCGACGTGCACTGGGCGACCGCGCCGGTGGTGCCCAACGGCCTGGGCGCGGCGTCCGCGCTGTGGGACGCGCGGTCCGGCGCGCCGGTCGACGTCGCGGCGCTGCTCGCGGCGGTCGGCTGCGCGGGGGAGGTCGCGCCCGCCGGGCGGGTGGCCGAGGAGCTGGACCGGACCGGGGACGCGCGGTTGGCGGGCGTGCTCGCGGCGGCGCTGCACCGGGTGCCGCGCGGTCGGGTGGCGACGCTGCCGGCCGGACCGGTCGGTGTCGCCGCGGCGCGGCGGACCGCGGACCTGGTCGGGCTGCACCGCCTCCCGCACGAGCCGTTCCCCGACGAGCACCGCCGGGCCGGTCTGCTGCGGCTGTCGACCGCCGCGGACCTGGAGGTGCTGACACGCGGTGTCCGCCGCCGTCGCGGACGCGCCCGGACCGCGCGACCAGGTGGCGTGGTCCGCCCTGCACGCCGAGGAGGTGGGCCCGTGGGCCCCGCTGCGCTCGGGCCTGCGCGACCGGCTGGGCACCGGCCCGGCCGCCGACCGGTGCTAGGCCGGGGCGCGGGACGCGAGCCTGCGCGCCGGGCGGGTGCTGGACGTGGCCGAGGCGGTCGCCGCGACGTGGCGGTGGCGGTCCGGCGACTTCCCGGTCCTGGTGCACCTGGTGGGCGGCGCGGGCAGCGGCAAGACGACGTTCGCCGCCGGGCTGCCCGACGTGGGCGCCCGCGTGTCGCTGGACGACCTGCGCGAGGAGGCGGGCGACCGGGCCGACCAGCGGGACAACGGCCGGGTGCTGCGCGCCGGGCTCGACCGGCTCGGCGCCGCGCTGCGGGAGCACCGGACCGTCGTGTGGGACGCCACCTCGCTGTCGGACCACCGGGGGGCCGCGGTCCACGCGGTCGCCCGGCGGCACGACGCGCTGGTGACGCACGCGGTGCTGCTGGTCGACGAGCGCGAAGCCGCCCGGCGCAACGGGTCCAGGGCGCGCCCGGTGCCGCCCGCGGTCCTCGCCGACCGGGCGCGCCGGTTCAGCCCGCCGTACCCGTGGCAGGCCCACCGCACCTGGTACGTCGGCGCGGCCGGCACCGTGGACGACACCGACGACGGGGAACCGTGATGCGCACCAGCGAGCAGGTCTACCACCAGGTCCGCTGGGACCCGCGGCTCGACCCGGCCCTGTTCGTGCTCGGCGTCGGGCAGCGCGGCGCGGCGCCGGAGCGGGTGCCGCTGCCCGCGTTCGCGCCCGGCGGCGAGGTGCCCTGGCACCGGGTGCTGTTCGTGGAGGCCGACGGCGAGCTGGTGTGGGACCGGGCCGCCGGGCTGGACCGCGTCGGGGAGACGGCGGCCGGGCGGGTGCGCGTGCCGCGCCTGCTGCGCCCGCCGGTGTTCACCGCGAGCACCCCGCACGCCTGGGACCCGGTGGCCGGGTGGGTGCCCGCGCGCCCTCGGGACGCCGCCGGCCGGGACCGCGTCCCACGCCGGCCGGAAGCCGTGCCCGCGCGCCCGCGCCGCGCCGCCACCTCGACCGAGGTCCGCGTGCTGACCTGGAACGTGCTGTGGGACCGCTACGACGCCGACCGCATCGACACGGCGGGCCGCCGGCCGCTGCTGTCGGCCGAGCTGGCGACCGCCGACGCGGACGTCATCGCGCTCCAGGAGGTCGAACCGGACCTGCTCGCGGTGCTGCTCGCCCAGCCGTGGGTGCGCGACGGCTACGCGGTGGACGTCGACCCGACCGGGCCGGACGTGGACCGCACCGGCCTGGTGGTGCTGAGCCGGCTGCCGGTGCGGGAGTCCGGGCGGTTCCCGCTGGGCCCGCACAAGGCCGTCGCCGCGGTCGTGGTCGAGACCGCCTCGGGTCCGCTCGTCGTCGCCGCCACCCACCTCACCAGCGACCACACCGCGAACGGCGCGGCGAAGCGGCGGGCGCAGCCGGCCCGCGTCGCCGAGGCCCTGGCCGGCGTGCCCGGCGACGTGGTCCTGGCCGGCGATCTCAACGACGGCGGCCGGCGGCCGGCCACCGCGCTCGGGATGCGCGACGCCTGGCTGGAGGCGCGCGACGACGCGCCGCCGACGTTCGACCCCGGCGCCAACCCGCTGGCCGCCGTGTCCTCCCTGACCGGGCGGGCCGCCCGGCTCGACCGGGTCCTGCTGCGGGGCCAGGTGCGGTGCGCGGGCGCGGAACTGCGCGGCACCACGCCCACCGCGGCGGGGCTGTTCGCCTCCGACCACTACGGCGTGCTGGCCCGGCTGGCGCCGCGCCAGGCGCCCGCCGACGTCCCCGAGGCCGGGCTGACCCACTCGGCACCAACCCAGACACCCACCCACATCCCCGACACCGCACCGACACCGCGCACCGCGGTGGTGTGGCTGCCCGCGGCGGGCGAGGACGTGGTGCGGGTGCGCCGGGAGCACGACCACCGCGCCGACCGGTGGCCGCCGCACGTGACGGTGCTCTTCGGGTTCGTGCCGGAGTCCGACTTCGACCGCGCCGTGCCGCTGCTGGCCGGCGCGGTCGCGGAGGTGCCCGCCTTCCCGGTGCGGGTGGCCGGGGTGCGGGAGTTCCGGCCCGACGTGGTGTGGCTCGACCCCGCCGCTGACGGCGCCGGGCCGTGGGCGGCGCTGCACGACGCGGTGCGGCGGCGCTTCCCCGCGTGCGCGACCCGCGAGGGCTTCACCCCGCACCTGACCGTGGGCCGGTCCCGGCCGGCGGCCGGGTCGATCGGCGCGTGGTCGGACCGGGTGGACCGGCTCGTGGTGCTGTCGCGGCGCGGCGACGGGCCGATGCCGCCCCGCGCGGCGGTCGCCCTGGGCACCGGCGAGGTGACCTGGTTCCCGGAGCCGCCGACCCCGCCGGGACCGTCGCTGGACGCGGTGGCCGGGCGGGTCGCCGCCGCGCTGTCGGCCGCGCTGGACGACGTGCGCGTGGTCGGCTCGCGCAGGACGGGGTGCGCCCTGCCCGACGCCGACCTGGACCTGGTGGCGGTCGCGCCCGACCCGGCGGAGGTGGTCGCACGGGTGGTCGCGGCGCTGCCGGGCGCGACCTCGGTGCGGCCGGTGGTCGGCGCACGGGCGCCGGGGCTGCGGCTGGAGGTGGACGGGCTCGGCGTGGACGTGGCCGTGGCCGCCGGTGGCGCGGACCGGGAGGTGGTGCTCGGTGCGGTGACCGACGCCGAGGCGGTGCTCGCCGCCGGCGGCGACCGCGTCGACGCCTTCGCGCGGCTGGCCCGCGAGGTGAAGGCGTGGGCGCGGGCGCGCGGGCTGGACTCGGCGCCGTTCGGCGGCGTGCCGGGCCTGGGCTGGTCCGTGCTCGCCGCGCGGACGGTGGCCGGGTGGCGCGGGCCGGACCTGCCCGCCGGGTTCTTCGCGACGTGGGCGGCGTGGGACTGGCACGACCCGGTCGCCCTGACCGGCACGCCGGAGCCGACCGGCGCGCCCGTCGCGGTCCTGACGCCGACCGCGCCCGTGCGCTCGTGCACCGGGCAGGTGAGTCCCGGGTTCCGCGACCTGCTCACGGCCGAGCTGTACCGGGCGTGGGAGATCGTCGAGTCCGGCGGCGACGGGCTGACCGCGCCACCGGACGCGCACCGGGCGCACGCCGCGTGGGCGCTGGTGACGGTGCCGCGCCGGCTGGTCGGCCCGGTGCGGGGGCGGGTGCTCGCGCTGACGGCCGCGCTGGGGGCGGCGGGGTCGCCGGACGTCCACGCGTGGCCCCGGCCGGTCGGGCGCGACGCGGGCGCGACGCGGTTCGCGATCGGCCTCGGCCGGCGACCCGTGGGCGCGGCGGTGCTGGCCGACCTGGTCGCCCGGTGGACGACGGGGTGGCGCGGCGTCGAGGTCGCCCGGGTCGGCAACGGCGAGGTGCCGACCCTGCGTTGAGCCGGGTCCCGGCGGCGCTGGTGCGTTCGGCGCACTCCCGGCCGCGCCGACCGGGGTAGTTGATCTCGGACGGGATTGCGCGCCGGCCGGTTTGGGCACCACACACGTCGTGACGATCAGTGGAGCGGACCGGCGGACGGTGGTCACCGCGGAGAAGTTCGCGGTGCGCAGCGCGGTGTCCTTGATCGCCGCGAGCGCGGCGGGCGCGGCCTTCTTCGTGGTGCTGGCCGTGGTCTGGGCGGACTGGGCCCCGGTGCGCGCCGCCGACCAGGCGATCTCGACCTCCTTCAACCGCTGGGTCGCCGGCTCGGAGACCGCGGTGGCCGTGCTGCGCGGGATCACCACCCTGGGCGACACCACCACCCTGATCGGCGTGGCGGGGCTGGCCACGGCGTGGCTGCTCCTGCGCCGGCGCCCCTGGGTCGCGGTGCACGTGGTCGTCACCGCGGCGGGCGGCGGGCTGCTCGGCGTGGTGGTCAAGGAGCTCGTCGGGCGGCTGCGCCCGCTGGTCGAGGTCGAGGTGGCCGACGCGGCGGGACCGAGCTTCCCGAGCGGGCACACGCTGGGCTCCACCGTCACCTACGGCGTGCTGCTGCTGGTCTTCGCCTCCGTGCCGCGCGGCCGGGCGGCGCTGACCTGGCTGGTGGTCGCGGTCGTCGTCGCGGTCGGCGCGACGCGGGTGGCGCTGGGCGTGCACTACGCGACCGACGTGCTCGGCGGCTGGTTGCTGGGCCTGCTGTGGCTGGCGCTGACCACCGAGGTGTTCCGCCAGTGGCGGCGCGACCGCGGGATGCCGGACGTGCCCGTGTCGCACGGCCTGGTGCCCGAGGCGGCCGACGACCTCGAACCCGCGCCGGAGCGGGCGCACGTGCCGGGCGGGGCCTGGCGCGCCGCGGCGCGGCTGCTGGTGGCGTGGGGCCTGCTGCTGGGCGCGCTGTTCGCCCTGGGCTCGTGGCTCACCGCCGCGGGCGAGGACGTGCCGCCCGCGTGGGACCGCGCCGTGGTCGAGTGGTTCGCCGAGCGCCGGACCCCGGCGTGGGACGCGGTCCTGGTGCCGCTGGGCGACGCCACCGGGACCGGGCCGGTGATCACCGCCGCGGTCGTGGTGTGCGTGCTCGCCCTCGCCGCGACCCGCGACTGGCGTCCCGTCCTGCTGGTCGTCCTCGGCCTCGTCGGCGAGGTGGCGCTGTTCCTGATCACCTCGTCGATCATCGACCGGGCCCGGCCCGCGTCCCGGATCCCCAGCGACGTCCCGCCCACCTCCGCGTTCCCCTCCGGGCACGTCGCGGCGTCCCTGGTCCTCGGGGCCGCCGTGGTGCTGCTGGTCCGGCGGGCGGTGCGGGGGTGGTGGCGGGTGCCGGCCGTGGTGCTCGCCGCGGCGGTGCCCGCGGTCGTCGCGGTGCAGCGGCTCTACACCGGTCTCCACCACCCGACCGACGTGCTGGGCAGCCTGCTGCTCGCGCTGGTGTGGATCGCGGTCGTGCACACCGCGGTCTACGGCGGCGTCGTGGTCCGGCCCGCGGAACGGCGGTCCGGCGCGCGCTCCTGACACGTGATCCGAGTCTCGTGCGGTGGGACTCCCGGACCCTGTATAGGGTTTCCGCGGAGAACTCACCACCCGCCGCGTCGAGAGGGGGCGATCGGTGCTCGGGGAGCCCGACGAGCGCGACGTGGCCGGGTGGCGGGCCGTTGGCCCGACGGCCCTGCGCGCGGAACTCGACCGCGCGCTGGGCGCTCCGCACGCTCCCGGTGTGCCGGACTTACCCGACGCTCCGTCCGCTCCACACGCTCCCGGTGTGCCGGACTTACCCGACGCTCCGTCCGCTCCACACGCTCCCGGTGTGCCGGACTTACCCGACGCTCCGTCCGCTCCCGGCTTACCCGATGCCCCGGGCGCTCCAGCCGCCGCGTCCGCCTCGGACGCCGAGCTGATCGCGGCGGTGCGCGGCGGCGCGGTGCGGTCCTACGGGCAGCTGTACTCGCGCCACGTGCAGGCCGCGCGCAACCTGGCCCGGCAGCTGTCGCGCTCGCCAGTGGAGGCCGACGACCTCGTCTCGGACGCCTTCGCGAAGGTCCTGCTGGTCCTGCGGGGCGGGCGCGGGCCCGACGAGGCGTTCCGGCCCTACCTGCTCACCACGCTGCGGCACACCGCGTACGACCGGACCCGGCACGAGCGCCGGGTTGAGCTGGCCGGCGACCTGGAGGCCGTCTCGGGGGTGGAGCGCGCGGTCAGCCAACCGTTCCACGACACTGCGGTGGCCGAGCTGGAGCGGTCGCTGGCCGCGCGGGCGTTCGCCAGCCTGCCGGAGCGGTGGCGGGTGGTGCTGTGGCACACCGAGGTCGAGGGGCAGTCGCACACCGACGTCGCGCCGCTGCTCGGGTTGACCACCAACGGCGTGGCCGCGATCGCCTACCGGGCCCGGGAGGGGCTGCGGAAGGCGTACGTGCAGGCGCACGTCGTGCAGGACCCCGGTGGGCGCTGCCGCGCCGCGGTCTCGCGGTTGGGCGCGTGGACGCGGCGCGGGCTGTCCGCGCGGGAGACCGCGCAGGTCGAGTCCCACCTGGACGAGTGCCTGGACTGCCGCTCGCTGGCCGCCGAGCTGACCGACGTCAGCGGCGCGCTGCGCGCGGTGGTCGCACCGCTGGTGCTGGGGGCCGGCGCGGCCGGTTACCTGGCGACGGCGGGGAGCGGGCAGGCCGCGGCGGTGTCGGGCGCCGCGGCGGTGAGCGGCGCGACCGGCGGCGGCTCCGGAACAGGCGGTCCTGGAACAGGCAGCGGAGCAGGCGACCCGGGGGCAGGCGGCGGGGGCGGCTCCGGGACAGGCAGCGGTAACGGCCCCGGAACAGGCGGCGGGGGCGGCTCCGGCGCGGGTGGCCCCGGGTCCGGCAGCGCGACGTCGCCCGCGCAGTGGCTCGGCGCGGCGGCCGCGGCCACCGCCGTCCTGGTCGCGGTGCTGGCCGGGACGAACACCACCCGGCAGGCGATCGTGCCCACGGCCGGCTCGACGCCGACCCCTACCCGGGTCGCCGGTTCCACCGCGCCCGCACCGGAGCAGACGCCCTCCCCCGGCCCCACCACCACGACCGCACCCACCACGACCGGCGCCACCACCTCCTCGACCACCGGTCCCGCGACGGTCGCGACCACCACGGCGGACACGACCACCACCACCCCGGTCGAGCAGGTCGGCGGCGAGCTGACGCCGATCGTGCCGACCGCGTTCGCCACCGACACCGGCGGGCCGCCCACCGAGCTGCCGGTGGTCGTGCACAACACGGGCCTGGTCCCGCTGCCGCCGCCGGTGCTCGCCCTGGTCCTGCCCGACGACGTGCGCGTGGTCGGGCCCGGCCAGTCGCTGCTGGGCAGGCGGCTGGTGGCGCTCGACGGCGCGGCCGGGCAGGCGCGGGTGGGGTGCCCGTCGAGCCGCGGCACGGTGACGTGCACGGCCGAGCGGGCGCTCGCGCCCGGCGAGTCGGTGACCTTCGTGCTGCGGGTGCTGGCCGGGCCCGCGGCGGTGAGCGGCGCGATCACCGGCACGGTGACGGCGGGCGCGCTGCTCGCCACGCCGGTGCGGGTACCGGTCACCATCACGCCGCGGTAGCGCCGGCTAGGAGAGGTCCCGGCCGATGCGGTGGCCGATCAGCGCCTCGCGGAAGCTGCCCCGCTCGTGCGCGGCCACCAGGTCGGCGGCGATGTCGCGCAGCTTGCTGTTGCCGTGCTGGGAGGCGCGGCGGAGCAGGGCGAACCCGCCGTCGGTGTCGCAGGAGAAGTGGCGCATCAGCAGCCCCTGCGCGAGGCCGATGGTGTGCCGGGTGCCCAGGGCCGTGGTCAGGTTCTCCACCAGGCGGCGGCTGTCGTGGAAGAGCTGGGCGTTGTCGAACGCCACCCCGGCGTGCAGGGTGATCAGCAGGATGATGTCGTAGGCGTGGTCGTCGAACAGGTGCGGCTCGCGGCTGAGCAGCGTCACCGCGGCGTGGGGCGGGCGCTGCGAGGGCACCGGCAGGACCAGGCAGCCGCGGAACTCCCGGAGCGCGAGGCGGGCGGTGAACAGCGGCCACCGGTCGTCGTCGCGGGTGTCCTCGATCCGCCGCGGCTCGCGGTAGCGCAGCACGTCGAGCAGCGGGCCGCCGTCCGTGGCGGGGTCGGCCTGGCTCACCGGGGGCTCGCCGGTGGTCGCGACGACCTCGAACCCCCCGTCCTCGCGGCCGACCGAGATGAAGGCGAGGTCGCACCCCGGTACGGAGGCGACCAGGTGGTCCAGGAAGTGGCGGGCGGTCGCCTCGTACGCCTCGTCGTCGTTGAGCCGGGCCATCTCGGCCAGCGCGCCGGCGAGCGCCAGTACGTCGTGTGTCATTCGGTGCATCCCCCCGGAGGTGGTCCACCGCGTCCCGGCCGCGACCGACCGGGACGACGGGAGTGGTCCGTCGGGATGCTGCGCTGCTGAACACGCCCGTCGCGGCTCAGGACAGTAGCGCACGGGCCGTTCGCCGCCGCGGGCAGGACCGGTGGAGCGGGGCCGGGGAGGGCCGGGGTGCGCGGACGCTGGTTTGCTCAACGGTTCCGCACACCCCGGCCCCGGCCCGCCGGAGCGGGCCTGCCGTGCCAAAACGCGCGCGCACGGGTGAAGGTGATTTACCCTGCGTGGAGAGGGTTAAACGGCGACCTCGGCCGAAAGTACGAGAACGCTGCCCGATGGGGTGCACCCACCCCCCGGAGCGTCCTACGTTCCGCTCATGACTACGACACAGGACACCACGGCTCCCCCGGCCACGCTCGTCGCCGCGTTCTTCGGCTTCCTGGTCTCCGCGGTCTCCGCGCTGGCCGGCGGCCTGGTCGTGCTGGGCATGGAGGCGGAGCTGGCCGACGCGGTGCGCCGGTCCAACCCGGGGTTCACCGAGGACCAGGTGGGCTCGGCGGTCACCCTGGGGCAGGCCACGGTGCTCGGCACGGCCGTGCTCATCGCGCTCGTCTACCTCTGGCTGTCGTTCAAGCTCAAGGCCGGGCGCAACTGGGCGCGGGTGACGCTGACCGTCTTCACCGCGCTCCAGGTGGCCGCGGTGGTCACCGGCGACGGCAACACCTGGGTCGGGTACGCCAGCGCCGCCGTCGCGGTGCTCGCCCTGGTGCTGTCCTACCTCCCCTCCTCCTCCGCGCACTTCCGGCGGGCCCGCTAGCCGGCCGGCCGGGCCGGGTTGGATGATCCGCGGATGACCTCGACCGGACCGCAGGCCAGGCGCGGCGTGCTCGTCACCGAGCTCGCCGTCCTGGTCGCGGCCGTCGCGGTGGACCTGGTGTGGCAGGTGCGGTCGCCCGGTCCGCCGGGCACGCTCGCGACGGTGGTGGGCTCGTTCGCGTCGCCCTCCGGGTCGGCGGCGGCGGTCCTGGCGGTGCTGCGGCGGCGGTTCCCCCGGCACGTGCTCGGGTTGGGGGTCGCGGTGGCGGCGCTGTCGCTGGTGGGCACGGCGCTGGTGGCGGCCGGCGGGGGCGCGTTGGCCGAGGGGCCGCCGACCGCGGAGGTGTGCGCGGCGGCGCTGCTGGTCGGCGCGGGGTGCCGGCGGCTGCCGCCGGTCCGGGCGGCCGCGCTCACGGCGGCGCTGGGCGCGGCCATGGTCGCCGCTCCCCTGGTCCGCTTCGGGCTCGACTCGACCGAGGCGCTGCTGGGCGTGCCCGCGGCCGTGCTGTGGGGCGCGGCGCTGGCCGTGGGGCTGGTGCTGCGGGACGCCGACCGGCGCCACGTGGTCGCGCTGGACCGGGTGCGCACCGACGAGCGCCTGCAACTGGCGCGCGAGCTGCACGACCTGGTCGCCCACCACGTCAGCGGCATCGTGGTGCGGGCGCAGGCGGCGCGGGTCGTGGCCGAGCACCCGGCCGGGCACGACCCGGTCGAGGTGTACCGGGAGATCGAGGAGGCGGGCGTGGAGGCGCTGACCGCGACGCGGCGGCTGGTGGGGATGCTGCGCAGCCGCGAGCACGCGCCGCCGCCGCCCGGCACGGGGTTCGGGGAGGCCGTGCGCGCCGCGGCGGACGGGAGGTCCACCGTGGACATGTCGGAGGAGTTGGAGGCCATGCCGGTCCCGCCGCAGCTGGCCGGCACGGTGCACCGGGTGGTGCTGGAGGCGCTGACCAACGTGCGGCGGCACGCGCCGGGCGCCACCGACGTCCGGGTCAGCGCGTTCACCGACGGCGACGACCTGGTGCTGGAGGTCCGCAACGACCGGGTGCCCGCGCAGCCCGCCGACCGGTCCGGCAGCGGGTACGGCGTGATCGGCATGGCGGAGCGGGTGACCGCGCTCGGCGGCAGCCTGCACGCCGGTCCCGAGTCGGGCGACCGCTGGCGCGTCACCGCCCGGCTCCCCCTCGGCCCCGAGGACTCCCCCTTCGGCCACCTCCCGAAGGGGGTCTGAGGTGGCCACGCGGGTGCTCATCGCCGACGACCAGACGCTGGTGCGCACCGGCTTCCGGCTCATCCTCGACGCCGACCCGGGCATCGAGGTGATCGCGGAGGCGGCCGACGGCGAGTCCGCGGTCCGGCTGGCCCGGAAGCTGCGGCCGGACGTGACCCTGATGGACGTCAGGATGCCCCGGTTGGACGGCATCCGCGCCACCGAGCTGCTGGCCGGGCCGGGGGTGGACGACCCGCTGCGGGTGGTGGTGGTCACCACCTACGACATCGACGAGAACGTCTACGCGGCGCTGCTCGCCGGCGCCTGCGGGTTCCTGCTCAAGGACGCCGGGCCGCGGCTGCTGGTGGAGGCGGTGCACGCGGCGGCCAAGGGCGAGGCGATGGTGTCCCCCTCGGTGACCGTGCGGCTGCTCGCCCACTTCACCGGTGGCGCGCGGGCCGGCGGGCGGCCCCGCCACGATCCGGACCTGCCGCTGACCTCGCGGGAGCTGGACGTGGTGCTGGGCGCGGCGCGCGGGCGGACCAACGCGGAGATCGCGACCGACCTGGGCGTCTCGCTGTCCACGGTCAAGACGCACCTGGCGAGCGTGCAGGGGAAGCTGGGGGCCCGCAACCGCACCGAGATCGCCGTGTGGGCGTGGGAGCGGCGACTGCTCAGGTGACCTCCCCGGCGGGGGTCCTGTCGGCGGGGGTCCTGTCCTCGGCGGCTTCGCCCTCGGTGACCTCGGCGGCCTCGGCGTCCTCGGCGGCCTTCCGGGCGCGCACGACGACCGTGCGGGCCACGAGGTCACCCAGCCGCTGGTGGCGCGGCGTGACCAGGATGAGCACGACGCCCACCAGCCCCAGGAACAGGGTGTCGACCTGGAGCAGCAGCCAGCGCAGCAGGTAGGCCCGCAGGGTCGGCGGCCCGCCGCGCAGGGTCGTGATCCGCAGGCCCAGCCACCGCATCGCGGGCGTCGTGCCGCCGTGCCGGTGCGGGCACCACACGTCGACCCACAGGGTGCCCAGCAGCGAGGTCACCACCAGCGCGCCGAGCGGCACGAACAGCGCCTGCGGCGGTAACCGCACCACCCCGGCCAGCAGCACCACCGCCGCGAGGCTGAAGATCGTCACGGACAGGGCGGCGACCACGACCAGCAGCGTGTCCAGGCCGTACTGCGCCAGGCGCCGCAGCGCCAGCCCGGCCCCCGCCCGAAACCTCGCCACGGTCGGTCATCATGCCAACACCGCTCGTCTCAACAGGCGCGGGGCGGCCGTCCCGCGTCGTCAGACCCGGACGACGGGCCTGGCCCGGCGGGCCGCGCCGCGCAGGAGGGCCGACCGGCCCCGGTTGGGCACCGTCCACAGGTCGTGGCCGCGCACGCCCCACCGCGCCAGCAGGGCGTTCGCGGCGAGGAAACCGGTGGTGGCGGCGCGTTCCATCAGCGCGACCGGGAGGTCGACCCGGGTCAGGTCGCCCGCCAGCACCAGCCCCGGGTCCGGGGTGTCCACGGTGGGGCGGCCGGTGAAGGAGCCCGGCGCGAACAGCGGGCAGTCGTCGGCCAGCACGTGCTCCGCCTGCGCCACCCGCGCCCCGGTCAGCTCCGGGTAGACGCCCTCGGCCTCCGCCACCAGCCCGGCGACCACCTCGTCCCGGTCCGCGTCCCCGGCCAGGGCGTAGGCGTGCAGCTCCACGACGGACCCGCCGGTGCGGTCGCGGTAGTCGCGGGCCTCCGCCTCGAAGTGGTCGAGCACGCTGATGTTGTCCAGCAGCCCGAACCCGCTGGTGCCCAGGAACGGCGGCCGGTCGCGCTGGACCGGCCGGTCCAGCCACAGCCTGCTCACCAGGAACGGCGGCGCGGTGCGCAGTCCCGCGACCCGCGCCCGCCACGCCGGGTCGCCGAGGTCGGGCGAGGCGGCCACCACGGCGCGCAGGCCGCGCACGTCGGTGGCCAGCACGACCCCGTCCACCTCCTCGCCGTCGACGAGGTGGCCACCGGGGCGGCGCGAGACGCGCTCGACCGCGCTGCCCGTGCGCACCTCCGCGCCCAGCGCCTCCAGGTAGCGGCGCAGCGGTCCCCAGAGGGTCCTCGGGTAGGGGTCGCGCGGCACGTCGAACAGCAGCCCCTCGCTGGAGCCCAGGAAGTAGATGTGGAACATGGTCGCCAGCTCGGCGGCCGACAGCGCCGACGGGTGGGCGAAGAAGCTGCGGGAGAACACCTCGAACGCCAGGTGCCGCGCGGTGTCGGGGAAGCGGATGTCCCGCAGGAACGCGTCGGCGTCCACGGTGTCCAGCTCGGTGTAGGTGCGCGGCAGCGACACGTCGAACAGGGCGGTGGCCGCGCGGGTGTCCATCCGGGTCAGGTCCCGCAGGGTGAAGGTGTCGCTGCGCAGCACGAAGCCGGCCACGTTCCACGGCGGCGTCAGGGGCAGGCCGGCGAAGCTCTCCCTGGTGCCGTCGGCGTGGACCAGCGGGTAGTCGGCCACCGGCCGCAGCAGCGCCAGCTCGGGGTCGACGCGGCGCAGCAGCGCGCGCAGGTTGTAGTACTGGCGGAAGAACGCGTGGAAGCCGCGCGTCATCGTCTCGCCCGTGGCGGTCTCCCAGCCGCGCACCCGCCCGCCCAGCTGCTCCTCGCGCTCGTGCAGCACCACGCGCGCGCCGCGCTCGGCGAGGCCGACCGCCGCGGCCACCCCGGCGATGCCGCCGCCGACCACCGCGACGCGCGGTCCCGCGCCGTCCGCGCGGGGCCGGCCGGGCGGTCCGGGCAGCAGGCGGGCGTGCCGGTCGCGGCCGGGCGCGGCGCGGCCGTCCCCGACCGGGGGTGAGGTGGTCATGCGGCCGATCCTGGCACCGGGGGCGGGGTCCCGCTGGACGAGTGGTGGGCCGGCCGGTGGGCGGTGGCGGGCCGGCCGCCGGGCGGGAGCGGACGCCCGGCGCGCACCACCCCCGGCACATCACCCCCGGCGCACTCGTCCAGCCTGATCGGGTGAGGGACCTTAGGGTCGTCCCCATGTCGACCGGTGTGGCTTCCCGCGTTCCCGTGCGCGTCCTCCCGGCCACCGCGTGGGCCTGCGGCGCGGGCGTGGTGCTGGCCCAGATCGTCTACTCGATGACCGACCCCGGCGACCGCCTGCCGACCACGGTGCTGTCGGTCGTGCTGTTCTGCGTCGCCTCCACCCTGGACGCGGCGTCGCGGTCCGGGTGGCGGGTGGCGGGCGCCCTGGTGGCCGTCGCGGGTGGCGGTGGGCTGCTGGCCGAGGCGGTCGGGGTGCGCACCGGCTTCCCCTTCGGGGAGTACGACTACACCGGCACCCTGGGCGCGGAGGTGCTGGGCGTGCCGGTGCTGGTGCCGATGGCCTGGACGATGATGGCGTGGCCGGCGGTGCTGGTCGGGCGGGCGCTGGGTGGGCGGGCGCCGGGCGCGGGCTGGGCGGTGGTGCCGCTGGCGGGGTGGGCGCTGGCGTCCTGGGACCTCTTCCTCGACCCGCAGATGGTCGACGCGGGCCACTGGGCGTGGGCGCACCCGGAACCGGGGCTGCCCGGCGTGGACGGCATCCCGCTGACGAACTTCGCGGGCTGGCTGCTGGTGGCGCTGCTGATCACCGGGGTCCTGCACGCGCGGCTGGGCCGCCGGGCCGACCGGGAGACCGACCTGCGCGCCGGGCCCGCGCCGGTGCTCTACCTGTGGACCTACGGCTCGTCGGTGTGGGCGCACGCGGCGTTCTTCGACAGGCCGTGGGTGTCGCTGGTCGCGGGCGTGCTGATGGGCGCGGTGGCGGTGCCGTTCGCCGTCGCGCTGTGGCGGGCGCACCGGCGGGGCGGGCACCGGTGAGGCGCCCTCGGGCGAATCGGCTGTTCCGGGGGCTGGTGAGGGGCGGTTCGGCGGTGGCCGCGCTGGGCGCGGCGCACGCCCTGGTCAACTCCCGCCTGGTGCGCACGCCGCCCGCCGACCCGCCGCCGTGCCGGGAACCGGTGTCGCTGCTGGTGCCCGCCCGCGACGAGGCCCACCGGATCGCACCCACCCTGCGGTCGCTGCTGGCCCAGGAGGGCGTGCCGGACCTGGAGGTGCTGGTGCTGGACGACGGGTCCACCGACGGCACCGCCGACGTGGTCCGGGCCGTCGGTGGCGACCGGGTGCGGGTGATCGCCGGCGACCCGCCGCCGCCCGGCCTGCCGGGCAAGCCGCACGCCTGCGCCCGGCTCGCCGCCGAGGCGCGCGGCCGGGTGCTGGTGTTCGTGGACGCGGACGTGGTGCTGGCGCCGCACGCGGTGGCCGCCGCCGTGCACCTGCTGCGCTCGGCGGGGCTGGACGCGGTGTCGCCGTTCCCCCGGCAGTTGGCCGACGACGCCGCGACGCGCCTGGTGCAGCCGCTGCTCCAGTGGTCGTGGCTGGTGTTCCTGCCGCTGCGCCTGGCCGAGCGGTCGCCGCGGGAGTCGCTGTGCGCGGCCAACGGCCAGTTCTTCGTCATCGACGCGGCGGCGCTGGCGCGCTGCGGCGGGTTCGGGGCCGTCGCCGACGCCGTGCTGGACGACATCGCGCTGATGCGCGCGGTCAAGCGCGCGGGCGGGCGCGGCGCGGTGGCCGACGGCAGCGGTGTCGCGGAGTGCCGGATGTACCGGGGCTGGCCGGAGGTCGCGGCGGGCTACGAGAAGTCGCTGTGGGCGGCCACCGGCAGCCCGGTCGCGGCGGTCGCGCTCGCCGCCGGGCTGGCGTCGGCGTTCGTGCTGCCGCCGCTGGCCGCCCTGGCGGGGTCGCGCGCCGGGCTGCTGGGGTACGCGGCGGCGGTCGCGGGTCGCGTGGTCGCCGCGCGCCGCACGGGCGGTCGGGCGTGGCCGGACGCGCTGGCGCACCCGGTCTCGGTCGGCGCGCTGCTGACCCTGCTGGCCCGCTCGTGGCGGGCGCGCCGCGCGGGCGCCCTCACCTGGAAGAGCCGACCGCTGCACGGGAGCCGCTGATGGCCGGGGTCGTCGTCGTGGGCGCGGGCATGGGCGGGTTGGCCGCCGCCGCCCGGCTGGCCGCGGGCGGGCACCGGGTGACCGTGCTGGAGCAGGCCGGGACGCACGGCGGGAAGCTGGGCGAGCTGCGGCGCGACGGGTTCGCCTTCGACACCGGGCCGTCCCTGCTGACGCTGCCGCAGGTCTACCGCGACCTGTTCACCGCCACCGGGGGCCCGCTGGACGACGTGGTCGACCTCGTGCCGGTCGAACCCACCTGCCACTACCGCTTCGCCGACGGGTCCGAAGTGGACGTCCCGCACGACGCGGCCGCCGTGCCCGCCGCGCTGGACGCGTGGAGCCCCGGCACGGGCGGGGAGTGGGCGGCGCTGATGGCGGACGCGGCCCGCCTGTGGGACCTGGTGGGCGAACCGGTGCTGCAACGGCCGCTGGGCGGGGCGGCCGACCTGGTGCGGCGCTCGGCGAGCGTGCGGGACCTGCTGGCGCTGTCGCCCTGGCGGACGCTGCGGACCGTGGGCGGGCGGCGGCTGTCCGACCCCAGGGCGCGCGTGCTGCTCGACCGGTACGCCACCTACAGCGGCTCGGACCCGCGCCGGCTGCCGGGGTTGATGACCGTGGTGCCCTACGTCGAGCAGCGCTACGGCGGCTGGTACGTGCGCGGCGGCCTGCGCCGGCTCGGCGACGCGTTGTTCGACCGCTGCGAAGAGCTCGGCGTGCGGTTCGAGTTCGACGCGCGCGTGACGGTGGTGGAGACCTCGGGCTCCGGCGTGTCCGGGGTGCGGCTGGCCGGCGGCGCCCGCGTGCCCGCCGAGGTCGTGGTGTCCGACGCGGACGCCACGCGCCTCTACCGGGACCTGCTGCCCGACCGGCGCGCCCGCCGGCCGCGCCGCGCCCTCGGCCGGGTCGTGCCGTCGCTGTCGGGTTTCGTGCTGCTGCTGGCGTTGCGCGGCCGGTCGCCGCGCCCTCACCACCACCGCGTGCTGTTCCCGGCCGACTACGACGACGAGTTCGACTCCCTGTTCGGCCGCGCGCCGCGCCCGGTGCCGGACCCGGCGGTGTACGTCTGCTCCCCCGACGACCCGGCGGTCCGGCCGGACGGCCACGAGGCGTGGTTCGTGCTGGTGAACGCACCCCGCCAGGGCCAGGTCGACTGGACCGCCCCGGGTCTGGCCGAGCGGTACGCCGACCGCGTGCTGGACGTGCTCGCCGCGCGCGGCCACGACGTGCGCGACCGGCTGCTGTGGCGTGAGGTCCGCACCCCCGCCGACTGGGAGCGCGACACCGGTTCGGCGGGCGGCGCGCTGTACGGCTCGTCGTCCAACGGCCCGCGCGCCGCGCTGCTGCGCCCGGCCAACCGCGCGCCCGTGCCGGGCCTCTACCTGGTCGGCGGGTCGGCCCACCCCGGTGGCGGCCTGCCGCTGGTGGCGATGTCCGCGCGCATCGCGGCCGACCTCATCGGACCGGCGTGAGCCCGGCCAGCCCGCGCCGGAGCGCCACCGCGAGCTGGACGCCGCCGACCACGGCCACGACCGCCCACAGGGCGAGGCACACCGCGCCCCAGGACCAGCCGAGCCACGGCGCGCCCGCCGGCCACGCGCCCGCGCCCAGGCACGCCACCGCGACGATCACCACCCGGGTGGGCCGTTCCGCGACGGTCACCGCGCCCGCGCCGGTCATCCCGACGCCCTGAGCGCGGGCGCGGGCGTACTCGTGCAGGAACAGCGCCCCGCCCACCGCCGCGCCCAGCCACCCCGGGCCGCCCAGCACCACCAGCAGTCCCACCAGGGCCACGTCGGAGAGGCGGTCGGCCACCGCGTCCACCACCGCGCCCAGCGGGCGCGCCCGGCCGGTGCGCAGGGCCACCGCGCCGTCCAGTCCGTCGAGGACACCGGAGAGCACGACCAGCAGCGCGGACAGCAGCGCCCACCGCCCGCCCAGCGCGGCCGGCCCGAGCGCGGCGACCGCCACCAGCACGCCGCACACCGAGAGCGCGTCCGGGGACGCGCCGGGCAGCCGCCGGGCGAGCGCGTGCACGAACCTGATCCAGCCCACCGCCAGGCGGTTGCCGGACACGTCCTGCCCGTGCAGCCGGGACCAGCCCTCGACCGGCTCGTCCAGGTTGTCCACCAGGTCACGGTACGCGGGCCAACCCGCCGGGTACGTATGCGGCCATGGGACTCACCCGCGCGACGCTCCGCCACGCGCTGACCGCGCTGCGCGGGCGCGACCTGGCGCTCTGGGCGGCCGGCATCACCTTCTTCGCCGCGCTGGCCGTCGTCCCCGTGCTGCTGCTGGCGCTGCGCGGGGCGGCCGAGCTGTTCGGCGCGGACCTCGTGCTCGACGGGACGCGCCTGCTCGCCGGCGCGCTGCCCGAGGCCCAGCGCCCCGGCCCGGCGCTGGAGCAGCTCGCGACCGCCGCCCTGGACGCCTCCTGGTGGGCGCTGGCCTCCGCCCTGCTGCCCGCCAGCCTGTACGGGGAGGGGCTGCGCCGGGGCCTGGCGCAGCTGGCGGGCGAACCGGCCGGTGCGAAGACCGGCTGGTCGGGGCGGCTGGGGTTCCTTCCGGTCATCGCGGTCTCACCGCTGCTGATCGCGGCGCCCCTGGCGGTGGCGCCGCACGTGGCGCCGCAGTACCGGGCGGGTGGCTGGTCGGCGGTGTGGGGCGTGGTGGTGTCCTTCCACGTCGACTGGATCGCGCTGTCGGTGGCGATCTGCCTGGTGTTCCTGGCCACCGGCCCGTCCGCGCTGACGCGGGCGCAGGCGGTGGTCGGCGGGTTCGTCGCGGGAGCCGTGCTCACCGGTTTCCTGCACGGCTTCCTGCTGTTCCTGGCCATCCCGGTGGACTGGGCGTTCCCGTTCGCCGGGCTGCGGGTGGTGGGCGCGGTGGCGGCGCTGGGGCTGTGGACGTACCTGCTGCACGTGATCCTGCTGCTGGGCTACCGGGTGCTGCTGAGCTTCCGCGCGTGTGAACGAGAACACACCCGGGTCGCACAGCTCGCGGAACAACAAAGTTGAGTCCCTCGTTGTCAAGTACAGGAGGCGGCGGGGACCGCCGGGAGCAGAGATCAGGAGGCGAGCGCCGTGGGCATGCGCACGGACCCGTTCCGGCAGTTGGAGCGGCTGACCCAGCAGGTGTTCGGCGACGAGGGCACGCCGTCGCGTTCCTCGGCCGTGCCGATGGACGCCTACCGCAGGGGTGACGAGTTCTTCGTGCAGTTCGACCTGCCGGGCGTCTCCCCCGACTCGATCGACCTCAGCGTGGAGCGCAACGTGCTCACCGTCCGGGCCGAGCGCGCCGCCGAGACGGGCGAGGAGCGCCGGTGGCAGGTCGCCGAGCGGCCGCGGGGCGTGTTCTCGCGCCGGGTGTTCCTGGGCGACGCCCTGGACAGCGACCGGATCGAGGCGGACTACGAGGCGGGGGTGCTGACCCTCCGCATCCCGGTGGCCGAGAAGGCGCAGCCGCGCCGGATCGCGGTCGGCCGGCGCGAGCGGGTCGACGCCTGATCCCCACCCCCGACGGCCCGGTCGCGAGCACGCGGCCGGGCCGTCGACGTGTGTGCGGCGTGCACGCGGCCGGGCTGTTGACACGCGCGTGTCCGGCCGTTGACGCGCACGCGACCCGGCCGCCGACACGTGTGCGGCCGAGTCGCCGACGAGCGCCCGGCCCGACCGCCGACGCGCGTGTCCGAGCCGCCTACCTGCGTATGTCCGGTTCAGGGGTACCCCCTGAACCGGACATGTCACCCCTTCAGGGGGTGACACCCCCGGTGATCTCTAGTCTCATGGGGGTGTCCCCTATCCCCACCAGGGTGGAACACGGCCGGATGAGCACCGCGATCAGCGACCACCTGGGCCGTGCCCTGCGGGCGACGTGGCAGGGCCTGCTGCTGATCGGCCTCGCCGCGCTGTCGCTGGTCTCGTTCATCCTCACCGTCGTCTCGATGGCCTTCTCCGTGCTGGGCCTCGGCCTGGTGCTGGTGCCGGCCGCGATCGGCGTGCTGCGCTGGACCGCGAACCAGGGCCGCAGGCTGGCCGGCGCGGCGGGCGTCGAGACCGCGGAGCCCTACCTGCCCACCCCCCGGCCGACGAGCGGGCTCGCCGGGCTCGCCCAGCGCGTGCAGTGGGTGCTCGTCGAGGCGGCCACGTGGCGCGACCTGCTGTGGGCGTTGACGAACTCGCTGGTCGGGTTCCTCGCGGGCCTGCTGCCGGCGACCATGCTGGGCTACGCCGTCCAGGGCGTGGTGGTGCCGCCCGTGCTGTGGGTGGCCGACCCGGGTGGTGACGTCGTGGCCTTCTGGAACGGCCTCATCCCCCTGGACGAACGGGGCACCACCGCCGCGCTGTCCGTGTTCGTCGGCCTGCTGGTGGGCACGCTGTGGTCGTGGTCCGCGCCGCACCTGGTGCACGGGCAGGCGGTGTTCACCCGCTCCCTGCTGGCGCCGACGAAGCGCTCGCGCCTGGCGGACCGGGTCAAGCAGCTCGCCGACTCGCGCTCCGCGATCATCGACATCCAGGAGGCCGAACTGCGCCGCATCGAGCGCGACCTCCACGACGGCGCGCAGGCCCGGCTGGTGGCGATCGGCATGAAGCTCGGCGCGGCGGACCGGTACCTGGAGTCCGATGTGCACAGTGCCCGCACGCTGCTCACCGAGGCGCGCGAGGCGTCGGTGAAGGCGTTGGACGAACTGCGGAACCTGGTCCGCGGCATCCACCCGCCCGTGCTCGCCGAACGCGGCCTGGGCGCGGCGATCGAGGCGCTGGCGTTCGAGAGCCCGCTCGACGTGGAGCTGACCGTGGACCTGCCGCGCCGGCTCTACCCGCCGCTGGAGTCGGCCGCCTACTTCGCGGTGACGGAGCTGCTGACCAACGCGGCCAAGCACGCCGACCCCCGCCGGGTCGAGATCACCGCGACGCTGACCGAGGACCTGCTGCGCATCACCGTCGCCGACGACGGCCGCGGCGGCGCGGACCTCGACCACGGCACCGGGTTGCGGGGCATCGCCCGCAGGTGCGAGACGTTCGACGGTACGCTGGCCGTTCGCAGTCCAGTCGGGGGACCGACTGCCATCACCCTGGAGCTGCCGTGCGCGTCGTCCTCGCCGAGGACCTCTACCTCCTGAGACAAGGTCTGGTCCAGCTGCTGGAGTCACACGGGTTCGAGATCGTGGCCGCCGTGGACAACGGGCCGCAACTGCTCTCCGTGCTGCTCTCCGAGCGCCCGGACGTGGCCGTGGTGGACGTGCGGCTGCCGCCGACGTTCACCGACGAGGGCATCCAGGCGGCGCTGGAGGCGCGGCGCCAGGTCAAGGGCCTGCCGATCCTGGTGCTGTCCCAGCACGTGGAGAGCCTCTACGCCCGCGAGCTGCTGGCCGACGGCGCGGGCGGCATCGGCTACCTGCTCAAGGACCGGGTGTTCAACAGCGACCAGTTCATCGACGCGGTGCGCCGCGTCGCGGACGGCGGCACCTCGATGGACCCGCAGGTGATCTCCCGGCTGCTGGCGGGCAACGCGCGGCGCGAGCCGCTGGCGACGCTGACCCAGCGGGAGCGCGAGGTCCTGTCGCTCATGGCGGAGGGCTGCTCCAACGCCGCGGTCGCCCAGCGCCTGGTGATCAGCCAGGGCGCGGTCGCGAAGTACACCACGAACATCTTCACCAAGCTGGACATCCTCCAGTCCGACGACCACAACCGGCGGGTGCTGGCGGTCCTGGCGTACCTGAACGCCCCGTCGGGCCGCGCCACCGGCTGAAAAGGAAATCCCGGGCGGCCGGGTGGGCCCCCGAAGAAATCACGCCGCAAGAAATCACGCCGCAAGAAATCACGCCGCCGCCGGGGGGGACCCGGCGGCGGCGCGCCCTCTTTCGAGGGGGGTGGGTCCCGGAGCCAGGGGGGAGGAGGCTCCGGGACCCGATAGGGGGTGGTTCGGGGGGTATCAGTCGGCCGCCCGAGCGGCCTCGGCCGAGGGCACCGCCAGGATCTTGCGGGCCGGCAGCAACGTCGCCGCCAGGGTCAGCGCGAACGCGCCCACCACGACCGCCAGGAAGATCCACACGGGTCCCGCCGGCAGTGGTCGGTCCAGCACCACGATGCTGAAGGGCATCAACGTGGCCACCGAGGCGACGGTGCCGAGCACGATGCCGATCGCCGCGACCACCGACGCCTCCAGCGCGAGCATCTGCATCACCTGGCGCGGCGTGGTCCCGATCAACCGCTGCACGCCCAGCTCGCGCTTGCGCGACGCGGTCGCCATCACCAGCGTGTTCGCCACCGAGATCAGGGTGTACCCGGTGATCAGACCGACCAGCAGGTAGTTCACCCAGGTCTGCGTCTCCGTGCCCTTGGCGAAGGTGATGATGGCCGAGCTGTCGCCGACGACCGCGCCGGGCACCCCGGCCATCCGCTCGCCCACCGCCGCCATCAGCGCCTCCGGCGAGGTGCCGGGCGCGGCCTTGACCAGGATCTGCTGCGCCAGCCCGGTGGTGGTGTGCTCGGCCAGCAGGCCGGCGGAGACCATGATCGTCTCGTAGCCCTCCTTGGCCTCGTACAGCGCCACGACCGTCACCTCGGCCGGCTCGCGGTCGCCCAGGCGCAGCGTCACCTTGTCGCCGACGCCCACGCCCATGTCGGTGGCCTGCGCCACCGGCAGCCCGGCGGTCGCACCGGTCAGGTCGGCCAGGTCGCCCTGGACCGGGGTGATGCCGGTGATCTGCGCCGCGCTCCCGCCGTCCACGCCCTGCATCGGCCACGGGCTCGACACGTGCGAACCGTCGTAGGGCTTGTCGATCCAGCCCGCGCTGGTCACGTACCGGGTGGCGGCTTCCACGCCCGGGACCGACCGCACCTGCTCCACGACGTCGGGCGCCAGGCCGCCGGTGGCCGAGGACACCACCGCGTCGGCCCGCAGGTCCTCGGCGAACCAGCGGGTCGCCGCCGCCTCCTGCGTGGTCGAGAGGTAGAAGTTCGACAGCGCGATGCCGACCGCGAGCATGATCGGCGTGACCGCCGCGGCCATCCGCACCGAGCGCAGCCGCACGTTGTTGTTGGCCAGGTACCCGACCACACCGCCGGCGGCGCGCACCGGCGCGGCGAACACGCGGCCGATCACCTTGGTCAGGCCGGGGCTGATCAGCGCCAGCCCGATCGCCCACGCCATCACCGCCGGGCCCGCCGTGGCCGAGGCCACCGGGCCGGCCATGAACGCGCCGGTGACGATGAACAGGCCGATGCCGATGAGGAAGAAGAACACCGCGAACAGCACGCGCGGGAAGGTGACCCACTTGCGCTGCACCGACGCCTCGGCCATCGCCTCGACCGGGTTCACCTTGGCCGCGCGGGAGCTGGTGATGCGGGCGGCCAGCAGCGCGCTCAGCAGCGCCACCGCCGGACCGATCAGGTAGGCGAGGAAGCCCTGGTGGTACTCCACGACCGGCGAGATGACCCCGGCCTCGGAGATGATCTCGAACATCAGCGGCCCGATCACGATGCCGGGCAGGCAGCCCAGCACCGCGGCGCCGATCGCGACGAAGAACGCCTCGCCGACGATCATCCGGCGCACCTGCCGCGGCGTGGCGCCCAGGGCGCGCAGCGACGCGATCTCCTTGAGGCGCTGCTGGATCGACAGGCCCAGCGTGCTGGAGACGACGAACATCGCGATGAACACCGCCATGCCGCCGAACACCGCGGCGAGCGGGATGAGCTGCGCCCGGCCGCCGACGGCCTCCGGGTGCTCCGCGAGACCGCGGTCGTCCCCGATCAGCGCCAGGTAGGGCTGCCCGGCGAACCGGTCCTCCAGGGACTCCTGGAAGGCTTCGGCGTCCACGCCGGGGCGCAGGAACAGGCCGAAGGCGCTGACCTGGTCGCCGTGCCGGCCGAGGTCGCCGATCGCCGAGTCGGCGAAGAACAGCAGCGACTGCGGGTCGCGCTCCGCCGGCGACACGACACCCGTGACGCGGAAGGAGTCCGTCTCGCCCCGGGTCACCACGTCGACCTGGTCGCCCACGCCGACGCCGGCCAGGCTCGCGGTGGCCGCGTCCAGCACCACGTCGCGGTTCCCGGTCGGCTCGTTGCCCTCGACCAGGCTGAACGGCCCGAGCTGGGCCGATTCCCAGGCGTGGCCCAGGGACTGCGCCCCGGCCTGCACCGGGCGGCCGTCCCGCACGACCGTCGCGGCCACGATGGTCTCGGCGACCACGCGCTCGACGCCGTCGATCGAGGCCAGCTCGTCGGCCATCGCCGGGTCGAGCCACTGGCGCTCGGCGAGCGCCACGGTCTTCATGTCCTTGGTGTCGTTCGGGTCTTCCTTGGGCACCAGGTACGCCTGCTGCCCGCTGACCACGACGGGCGCCGCGGCGAGCCGCTGCGGCGGCACGGCGACCCGGATGCCGGTCTCCATGAGGCCGGCGCACGCGATCACCAGGCCCGAGCCGAGGAACACGGCGATGAACGTCGCGATGAACCCGGCCTTGCGGTACCGCAGGGTGCGGAGGGCGAGCTGCCACATCAGTAGTTGCCCCCTCGACCCCGTCGGTCCGTGCCCTGCTGGCTGAGGCTGAACGACCGCTGCGGGCGCTCGACCATCGCGGTCAGGTGCGTCATCCGCTCGGCGACGGCCTCGGCGGTCGGGTGCTGGAGCTGCCCGATGATCTGGCCGTCGATGAGGAAGATGACGCTGTCCGCGTGCGAGGCCGCCACCGGGTCGTGCGTCACCATCACGATGGTCTGGCCGCTGACCAGGACCGACTCGCGCATGAGGTCCAGGACCTCCAGCGCGGTGCGGGTGTCGAGGGCGCCGGTCGGCTCGTCCGCGAACACCACGGCGGGCTCCGAGACCAGGGCGCGGGCGATCGCCACGCGCTGCTGCTGGCCACCGGACAGCTCACCGGGCAGGTGCGTGCGGCGCTGCTCCAGGCCGACGCGGCGGATGACGTCCGCGACGCGGTTGCGGTCGATCTTGCGACCGGCCAGCTTCATCGGCAGCGTGACGTTCTGCTCGACGGTGAGGGCGGGCAGCAGGTTGAAGCTCTGGAAGATGAAGCCGACGCGCTCGCGGCGCAGCTCGGTCAGCTGGACCTCGTTCATGCCGGTGAGGTCGACGCCGTCGAGGATCACCGCGCCGGTCGTCGGCTGGTCGAGGCCGGCCGAGCACTGGAGGAACGTGCTCTTGCCCGAGCCCGAGGGACCCATGACCGCGGTGAAGCTGCCGTAGTCCAGCGCGATGTCGACTCCGCGCAGCGCCTCCACCGCGCTGTCACCCTTGCCGTAGGTCTTGCGGACCGAGTCCAAGCGCACGGCCGCGGGGGTGCTGCCACTCCCGCCGTGCTGGTCCCTCCGCCTACCGCCAAACATCGCCACTCACCCGCATTCCTGTTGGTACTGCTCTTCGTGCCTTGCCGCTAACGCTATGGGGAACGCCGTGCGCGTTCCATGGACCTAGGAGCACATCTGGGGTGGGTCTGGGCCCACCCTGGGGGTGGGTCGGGGTGCGGACCCCTGCGCGTCCTGGTTCCGGCGCGGGTTTCGGGAGCCCGCGGGCTTGGGAACTGCCGGTGGTGGCTGCCGGCCGGTGGTGGCTGGTGGCGACCGGCCACCGGCCACCGGCCCTCCGACGCGGTGGCCCGTGGCCGGTGGGCCGGCTCCCCGCCGGGCCGGCAGCCCGCGAGCCCGGCGGCTCACCACCCCCACGCACCGAGCCGCACCGACCCCCGGACACGGGTCCGGAGCTCGGTGCGGCTCGGTGTGGTGCGGAACCGGTCAGCGCCGGACGCCTCCCCCCGAGGGGGAACGGGCGCCCTGGCGCGGATCCCGCGCCGTGCGCTGCACCGGCGTGTGCCCCGAGGTGTGCCCCGGTGCCGCCTGCGGCCCCGTGACCGACGGCGCCTCCGCCGCCCACATGTCCAGCGCCCCCATCGGCAGCCCGGTCGGCAGGTCCGTGCGCCGCCGCACCTTCAGCTTCCGGTAGACCCTGGTCAGGTGCTGCTCCACCGTGCTCACCGTGATGTAGAGCTTGCGGCTG
Organism: Saccharothrix sp. BKS2; assembly: GCF_047689505.1. NCBI lineage: Bacteria > Bacillati > Actinomycetota > Actinomycetes > Pseudonocardiales > Pseudonocardiaceae > Saccharothrix > Saccharothrix sp. BKS2. The sequence goes on from NZ_JAUQOL010000001.1 coordinate 59,655, forward strand.
ATCTCCCGGTTCGTGTGCCCCAGCGCGGCCAGCGCCGCGACCCGCCGCTCGGCGGTGCTCAGCGTGGCGAGGTCGTCGGGCTCGTGCGCGGTGCCCCCGCTCTCGACCTCGGCCCCCGCCTCCTCCTCGCCGTCGGCCTCGTCCAGGACCAGGCCGCGCGGCAGGAACTGGCGGCACAGCGCCTCGGCCTGGCACCCCTCGGCCATCCGCAGCGCCCGCTTGGCCACCACCTTGGCCGCGCCGAACTCGCCCAGCGCGTGGTGGGTGCTGCTGAGCAGGGCCAGCGCGACGGACAGCTCCACCTGGTCGCCGCAACCCTGGAACAGCGCCGCCGCCTCGCGCAGCATCGGCAGCCGCTGCTTGAGCTCGATGGACGAGGACAGCACCCGCAGCGACACGCCGCGCACCCTCGGGACGTCCGCCGTCGGCCGCTCCAGCTGCGCCAGCACCAGCTCGCCGGCGCGGTCGATCCGGTTCAGCCGCAGGTACGCCTGCGCCAGGTCCGAGCGCCACGGCAGCAGCGCGGGCAGGTCGAGGTCCCAGTGCACGGCCACCTCGCCGCACGCCTCGAAGTCCGCCAGCGCGGCGTGCGGCCGGCCGGCGGCCAGGTGCGCCTGACCGCGAGCCCGCAGGTACACGGCCCAGTGCCAGGTGTTCTGCGCGGCCACCGGGATGCTGCGCTTGAGCTGCGCCTCGGCCTCGTCGTGCTTGCCCGCCGCCGAGGTGGCCAGCACCAGCGCCGCGAGCGGCGAGGCGATGGCCGGGCCCCAGTTGTGCGAGGACAGCGCGGTGAGCGCGAGGCGGGCCTGGCGCTCGGCGGTGACCAGGTCGCCCTCCAGCAGCGCGAGGTGCGCCCGCACGTCGGCCAGCACCGCCTTCCACGTGGCGGCCCCGGTGCCGACGTCCGCGCGCAGCGTGTCGCACCAGTGCTTGGCGCGGCCCACCTCGCCGCAGACCGCCAGCGTGAACAGCGCGTACGCGGCGGCCTCGGGGGCGCTGTCGGGCGCCCAGCAGTTGCGCAGCAGGCGTTCCGCCGCGGCGACCAGGTCCTCCTGGTGGTCGCGGGCGAGCGCCGGTCGCCGGTCGCCGGTGCCGCTGGGCACGGCGGCGGCCACGGCCGGGTGCAGCCAGCGCACCCAGTCCCGCAGCGCCCGGTGCTCGGTGGCGGTCGGCGAGTGGGGGCTCTCCGCGGCGGCCTCCTCCAGCCGCCGCAGGGTGTCCCTGGCCTCGGTGGTCCGGCCGAACCACAGCTGGTAGCGCAGCAGGGCCCTGGTCTCGCGCACGCCGAGCAGCCCGCGCTCGGAGGCGTCCCGCAGCTCCGGCAGGTGCCGGGAGACCACCGACGGGGTGGTCCGCCACTGCACGGTGGCCAGCGCGGCGGCGAGCGCGGCGCGGCCGGCCGCGTCGTCCTCGGCGCAGGTGGCGCGGGCCAGCTTGAGGAACTCCACCGCCCGCTCCGGCCGGTGCTCGGCCAGCGCGGTGTCGGCCGCGTCGCGCAGCACGCCCACCGCCCACGGCGCGGTCGCCGCGCCCGCGGCGGCCAGGTGCGCGGCGATGTCCGCGCTGGGCAGGCCCTCGGCGTAGAGCAGGCTCGCCGCGCGCTGGTGCGAGGCCGCGAGGCCGTCGGCGCCCACGTCGCCCAGCACCGCCGCCCGCACGGCCGGGTGGCGGAACCGGCCGTCGTCGAGCAGTCCGGTGTGGTTGAGCGCGGTCAGCACCTCGACCACCGAGGTGGTCTTGCGGCCCAGCAGGCGGCCGAGCAGCTCGGGCGTGGCGTTCTCGCCCAGCACGGCCACCGCGCGGACCACGTCGAGCATCCCGGGCTCCCAGCGGTGCAGGCAGGCCAGCACGGCCTGGCCGAACGCCTCGCCGGTGGTGACCCCGTCCGGGTGGTCCTCCTCGGTGAGGACGGCCGTGCGGTGGTCCTGCACCAGGGCCTTGACGAGCAGCGGGTTGCCGCCGGTCATGGCGTGGTAGGCGGGCGCCAGCGCGGTGGCGGTGCGCTGGTCCAGCTCCTCCGCGAGAATCCGCGCCACGCCCCGCGGCGACAGCGGCGCCACGCGCACCGGGGTGAACCACGGCACCCGGGTCAGCTCCGCCCGGAACAGGGCGTTGACGTGCCGGGAGTGGTCGGACTCGGTGAGCACGAGCATGATCCTCGTGCCGCTGAGCCGGCGCTGGAGGTAGAGCAGGGCTTGCAGCGTGCAGGCGTCGGCGTACTCGACGTCGTCCGCCACGAGCACCACGGGCCGCGTCCTGGCCACCTCGAACAGCACCTCGCACGCCTCTCGGATGGCGTGCGGCTGCCGCCGCGCGGTCTGGCCCTGGATCCCCTGGCCGTGGGTGGCCTGCCCCGGGGCCACCTGGTCCGACGCGGTCCGGCCCAGCACGTCCTGGCCCGCCTGGTGCTCCGGGCCGCAGCCCAGGCGCTCGGCGTCGAGCAGCCGCCCCAGCCGCTCGGTGGTCTCCGCGGGCAGGCCCGCGGCGAACTGCGCCAGCACGCCGCCGCTGACCCCGCGCTCCGCCCGCGAGCAGGTCGCCGTCAGCAGGAGCGCCCCGCCGCCCGAGACGCGCTCCCCGAAGGCGCGCACGAGCGCCGTCTTCCCGCTGGCGCCGGGTCCGCCCACGTGCACCACGTGGCCGTTGCCCTCCGCGCCGGCGGTGAATATTGCGTCTAATTGGTCGAGCAGGTGCTCGCGTTCGACGAGACTCAAAGTTGACTCCCCCAGTTCAGCTGTTGCGCGTCCCTACTGACACAACGCTGTGCAGTCAAATGGTGACTGGATGGGACCCTAACCCCAGGTATACAAACGTACAAGACGAATGTGTACCACAAATAGGCGCAAAAAATGAAAGTTCATCACGTTTGCCCGAGCGGGCATTTAACCGGTCAGTAGATACTGGGCCGTGCGGACGGACCGGGCGCTTTTTGGCCCGACACGTTCCCTTCCGGACACTTCCTGGCAACAAGAGCGCCACGGAGCGACGGGGATACCCCGGGACGACGACGCCGCCCCGGTCAACCGTCAACTTCGGTTTTCCGGGGCGGCGCAGGTTTCGGGCGGAACTCGGTCAGTCCGAGGACTCCAACTCCTCGTCGAGCAGGTCGAACAGCTCGTCAGCGGTCACCGAGTCCAACCCGGCGGCCGGCTCGGACGCCTCGGACCCGGGCTCGGCGGAGCCCGACCAGCGGGCCAGCAGGGCGCGGAGCCTCGACTCGACCCGGGCGCGCTCCTCCTCGTCGGGCGACGCGGATTCCACCAGCGATTCAAGCCTGGCCAGTTCCGATTCTACGGAGGGTGAGCTTTCTTCCTCCCCGATCAACTCCGAGTAAAGGAGATCGGCGACCGCCGCGGGGGTCGGGTGGTCGTAAACCAGCGTCGCCGACAACCGCACCCCGGTGGATTCACCGACCCGGTTGCGCAGCTCGACCGCCGCGAGCGAGTCGAAGCCCAGCTCCAGGAAACCCCGGTCCGGGTCCACCGCGTGCGGCCCGTCGTGGCCGAGCACCTGGGCGACCAGCCCGCGCACCACGTCGAGCAGGTGCCTGCGCCGTTCGGCCGACGGCAGCGCCGCCAGCCGGTCGGCCAGCGACGTGGTCGACTGCGCCACGCCCACCTGGGCGGCCCGCCGGGTGGCGCCCCGCACCAGGGCGCGGAACACCGGCGGCACGACCTCGCCCGACGACCGCACCGCGGTCAGGTCCAGCCGCGCGGGCACGAGGTCCGCCCGGTCCGCCACCACGGCCGCGTCGAACAGCGCCAGCCCGTCCGCCGGGCTCAGCGCCACCACCCCGGAGTCGGCCATGCGCTTGAGGTCGCGCTCGTCCAGGGTGCCGGTCATCGCGCTGCCCACGCCGGTCCACAGGCCCCAGGCCAGCGCGGTGCCCGGCAGCCCGAGCGACCGGCGGTGCCGGGCCAGGGCGTCGAGGAAGCCGTTGGCCGCGGCGTAGGCCGCCTGCCCCGCGCCCCCGGTGACCGAGGCCAGCGAGGAGAACAGCACGAACGCGGTCAGGTCGGCGTCGCGGGTCAGCTCGTGCAGGTGCCACGCCGCGGCCGCCTTGGGCCGCCACGCCGCGTCCACCTGCTCGCGGGTCAGGTTGACCAGCAGCGCGTCGTCGACCGCGCCCGCCGCGTGCACCACGGCGGACAGCTCGACCCCGTCGAGCAGCCGGGCCAGCGCCTCCCGGTCGGCCACGTCGCACGCGGCCACGTCCACCCGCGCGCCGTGCCCGGTCAGCTCGGCCACCAGCTCCGGCACGCCCGGCGCCGCCGGGCCGCGCCTGCTGGTCAGCAGCAGCCGCCGCACGCCGTGGCCGGTCACCAGGTGCCGGGCCACCGCCGCGCCCACGCCGCTCGTGCCGCCGGTCACCAGGACGGTGCCCCGGTCGGTGAACGCGGGCCCGCCCGCGGTCGCGGAGGCCCGGACCAGCCTGGGCACGAACGCGCGGCCCCGGCGCACCGCCAGCTGCGGTTCACCCGCGGTCAGCGCGGCGGCCAGCGCCAGGTCGGAGGCCGGCGCGCCGTCGACGTCCACGATCGTCACCAGGCCCGGGTGCTCCACCTGCGCGGAGCGCAGCAGGCCCCACAGCGGCGAGTGCGCCAGCCCCGACAGGGTGTCGTCGTCGTCCACCGCGACCGCGCCGGTCGTGACGACCACCAGCCGGGTCCGGCTCAGCCGCTCGTCGAGCGCCCAGTGGCGCACCGCCGACAGCACCCGGTCGAGCACCTCGCGCCCCGCGTCCACCGGGTTGCCGGCCGGCGACCCGACGGGCAGCAGCACCGCGTCGGGCCCCTGCGGGCCGAGCGCGGCCGACAGCGCGGCCAGGTCCGGGTAGGCGGCCTCGGCGGCGAAGCGGGTCGCGGAGCCGATCACCGCCAGGCGCGCCGGGGTGTCCGCCGCGCCGAGCACCGGGGTCCAGTCGAGCTGGAACAGCGCGTCGTGCCGCACGGCCGCGGCGGAGCGCCCGGTCGGCAGCGGCCGCACGGTCAGCGAGCCGACCGCGGCGACCGGGCTGCCGACCGCGTCGGCCAGCGCGAACGCGTAGTCGTCGGGGCCGGTGCGGGTCAGCCGCACCCGCAGCACGGACGCGCCGGACGCGTGCAGCGCCACGTCCCGCCACGCGAACGGCACGCTCACGCCGCCCGCGTCCTCGTCCACCAGGACCGCGGTGTGCAGGGCCGCGTCGAGCAGCGCCGGGTGCAGGCCGAACCGCCCGGCCTCGGCCACCGCCCCCTCGGGCAGCACCACCTCGCCGAACACCTCGTCCGCACCGCGCCGCCAGGCCGCGCGCAGGCCCCGGAACACCGGGCCGTAGCGGTAGCCCTGGTCGGCCAGGGCCTCGTAGCGGCCCGTCAGGTCCACCTCGACGGCGCCCGCGGGGGGCCACTCGTCCAGGTCGGGCGCGGCGGCCGGGGCGCCCGGCGCGAGCACGCCGGTGGCGTGCCGGGTCCACGGCGCGCCCTCCGCCCCGGTCGACGGGTGGTCCGGCCGCGAGTGCGCGGTCAGCGTGCGGCGACCGCTGTCGTCGGCGTCGCCGACGACCACCTGGAGCACCACGCCGCCGCGCTCGGGCAGCGCGAGCGGCGCCTCCAGGGTCAGTTCCTCGACCCGGTCGCACCCGACCTGGTCGCCGGCCCGCACGGCCAGCTCCACGAACGCCGTGCCCGGCAGGATGACCTCGCCGGCGATGGCGTGGTCGGCCAGCCACGGGTGGGTGCGCAGCGACAGCCGGCCGGTGAGCACCGCGCCGTCGCCGTCGGCCAGCCCGACCACCGCGCCCAGCAGCGGGTGCCCGGCGTCGACCTGGCCCAGGCCCGTGACGTCGCCCGAGCCCACGGCCGCGTCGAGCCAGAAGCGGCGGCGCTGGAACGGGTAGGTGGGCAGGTCGACCCGGCGGGCGCCGGAGCCCGCGAACACCGCCTCCCAGTCGGGGGACGCGCCGCGGACGAACAGCGCGCCCAGCGCGGCGGCCACCGCCCCGGTCTCCGGGCGGTCGGCCCGCAGGGTGGGCACGAGCAGCGCCTCGCCCGGGTCGAGCAGGCAGTCCCGGCCCATCGCGGTCAGCACCGCGTCCGGCCCGACCTCCAGGAACGTGGTGGCGCCCCGCGCCTCCAGCTCCCGCACGCCGTCGTGGAAGCGCACCGCGCCCCGCACGTGCCGCACCCAGTACTCCGGGTCGGTCAGCTCGCCTGCCCCGGCGACCCGGCCGGTCACGTTGGACACCACCGGCAGCCGCGGCTCGGCGTAGGACACCGTCGCGGCGACCGCGCGGAACTCGTCGAGCACCGCCTCGGTGTGCGGCGAGTGGAACGCGTGCGAGACGCGCAGCCGCTTGGTCTTGCGGCCCTCCGCCCGCCAGCGGGACACCAGCTCCTCCAGCACCGCCTCGTCACCGGAGACCACCACCGACGACGGGCCGTTGACCGCGGCCACGTCGACCCGGTCCTCCCGGCCGGCGATCCACTGGCGCACCTGGTCCTCGGTGGCGATCACCGAGACCATCGCGCCGTCGGCCCGCATCGACTGCATGAGCCGGCCGCGGGCGGCGACCAGCCGGCAGGCGTCGGCCAGCGGGAACACGCCGGCCACGTGGGCGGCGGCCAGCTCGCCGATGGAGTGCCCGGCGACCAGGTCGGGCCGGACGCCCCAGGACTCCAGGAGCCGGTGCAGCGCGACCTCGAAGGCGAACAGCGCGGGCTGGCTGAACCGGGTCTGGTCCAGCAGCTCCGCGTCCTCGCCGAAGACCACGTCGGCCAGGGGGACGCCCAGCTCGGCGTCCATCAGCGCGCAGACCTCGTCGAACGCCGCCGCGAACACCGGCGACGCCGCGCGCAGCTCGCGGCCCATGCCCGGTCGCTGCGAGCCCTGGCCGGTGAACAGCAGGGCGAGCTTGCCACCGGCCCGCCGGCCCCGGACCACACCGGGCCCGTCGCCGTCGCGCGCCAGCGCCTCCAGCGCCGCGAGCACGTCCTCCCGGCTCCCGGGCACCACGGCCGCGCGGTGCTCCAGCGCCGCCCGCGTGGTGGCCGCGGAGTAGACCACGTCGGCCGGGTTCGCGGAGCCGGCGAGCGCGTCGCGCAGCCCCGCCGCCCGGTCGCGCAGCGCGGACTCGCTGTGCGCCGACAGCACCAGCGGGACCAGCGGCGACGCCTCGGCGGGCGCCTCGACGACCTCGACGGCAGGCGCCTGCTCCAGCACGATGTGCGCGTTGGTGCCGCTGATGCCGAACGACGACACGCCGGCCCGGCGCGGGCGGCCGGTCTCCGGCCACTCGCGGGCCTCGGTCAGCAGCTCGACCTCGCCCTCCGACCAGTCCACCTGCGGGGTGCGCTCGCCCACGTGCAGCGTCCGCGGCAGCACGCCCTCGCGCATCGCCATGACCATCTTCATCACGCCCGCCACGCCGGCCGCGGCCTGCGTGTGGCCGATGTTCGACTTGATCGAGCCCAGCCACAGCGGCTCGTCCCGGTCCTGGCCGTAGGTGACCATCAGCGCCTGCGCCTCGATCGGGTCACCCAGGCGGGTGCCCGTGCCGTGCGCCTCCACCGCGTCCACCTCGGTGTGCGACAGGCCCGCCGCCGACAGCGCGGCGCGGATCACCCGCTGCTGCGAGGGGCCGTTGGGGGCGGTCAGGCCGTTGGACGCGCCGTCCTGGTTGATCGCGCTGCCCCGGATCACGGCCAGCACCCGGCGACCGTTGCGGCGCGCGTCGGACAGCCGCTCCAGCACCAGGATGCCCACGCCCTCGGACATCGCCGTGCCGTCCGCGTCCGCCGAGAAGGACTTGGCCCGGCCGTCCAGCGCCAGACCGCGCTGGAGGCTGAAGTCCAGGAACGTCTCGGGCGTGGCCATCACGCTCACGCCGCCGGCCAGGGCGAGCGTGCACTCCCCCGCCCGCAGCGCCTGCGCCGCCAGGTGGATCGACACCAGGGAGGACGAGCACGCGGTGTCCACCGACATCGCGGGCCCCTCCAGGCCCAGCACGTAGGACACCCGGCCGGTGGCCACCGACGCGAGCGAGCCGTTGCCGATGTAGCCGGCCAGCTCGTCGGGCACCGAGGTCAGGCGGGTCGCGTAGTCGTTGTACATGATGCCCGCGAACACGCCCGTGCGGCTGCCGCGCAGCGAGGTCGGGTCGATGCCCGCCCGCTCCAGGGCCTCCCAGGACGTCTCCAGCAGCAGCCGCTGCTGCGGGTCCATCGCCTGCGCCTCGCGCGGGCTGATGCCGAAGAACTCCGCGTCGAAGTCGGCGGCGTCGTGCAGGAAGCCGCCCTCCAGCGAGCAGGTCTTGCCGACCTTGCCCGGCTCCGGGTCGAACAGGGCCTCGTGGTCCCAGCCGCGGTCGGTGGGGAACGCGGTGATCGCGTGCTCCCCCTCGGCCAGCAGCCGCCACAGCTGCTCGGGCGTGCTGACCTCGCCGGGGAAGCGGCAGCTCATCGCGACGATCGCGATCGGGTCGTCCACGGCGGGACCGCCGACCGCGACGGCGGTCGGGGTGTCCGCCGCGGCGTCGCCCAGCAGCTCGGACCTCAGCAGCTCGGCCAGCACCAGCGGGTTCGGGTGGTCGAACACCAGCGTCGCGGGCAGGCGCAGGCCGGTGGCCGCGTTGAGCCGGTTGCGCAGCTCCACCGAGGCCAGCGAGTCGAAGCCCAGGTCGCGGAACGCCCGCCGCGGCTCGACGCCCTCGGCGCTGTCGTGGCCCAGCACCGCGGCCACGTGCGAGCGCACCAGGTCCAGCAGCACGCGGTCGCGGTCGGCCGCGGGCAGTGCCGCCAGCTCGCCGGCCAGGCCCGACCCGCCCGCGTCCTCGACCGGGCCGGACACCCGGCGGACCGGCTTCCGGACCAGGCCGCGCAGCAGCGCCGGGACCGCGCCGCGCTCGCGCAGCGCCCCCGCGTCCAGGTGCATCGGCACCAGCAGCGGGTCGCCGGCGGACAGCGCGGCGTCGAACAGCGCCAGGCCCTCCGCGCTGGTGAGGCCCCGGACCCCGGACCTCGCCATGCGCGCGATGTCCACATCGGACAGGTGGCCGGTCATGCCGCTGCGCTCGGCCCAGAAGCCCCACGCCAGGGACGTCCCCGGCAGGCCCTCCGCGCGTCGCGCCCGGACCAGGGCGTCGACGTAGACGTTGGCCGCCGCGTAGTTGCCCTGGCCACCACCGTCCACGAGCCCGGCCGCCGAGGAGAACAGCACGAACGCCTTGAGGTCGCGGTCCCGCGTCAACTCGTGCAGGTACCGCGCGCCGTCGGCCTTCGGCCGCCACACCGCGTCCACCTGCTCCACCGTCATCGACGACACCAGGCCGTCGTCCAGCACACCGGCGGTGTGCACGACCCCGGTCAGGTCCGCGATGCCCGCGAGGGTGGCCGCGAGCGAGTCGCGGTCCGCCACGTCGCAGGCCACCACGTCGACCGTCGCGCCCGACCCGGTCAGCTCCTCGCGCAGCTCCACCGCACCGGGCGCGTCCAGACCGCGGCGGCTCGTCAGCACGAGGTGACGCACCCCGTGCTCCACCACCAGGTGCCGCGCCACCAACGCACCCAGACCACCCGTACCACCCGTGATCAGCACCGCGCCGTCGGCGTCCCAGGTGAACGCCTCCGCGCCGGCGGTCGCCCGCACGAGCCTCGGCGCGAACAGCTCCTCGCCGCGCACCGCCACCTCGGGCTCACCCGAGCCGAGCGCGGTCAGCAGCTCCTCCCACGACACCGGCCAGGAGTCGGTGTCGACCAGCACGAACCGGTCGGGGTTCTCCGACCCCGCCGCGCGCACCAGGCCGTGGACCGCGGCCACCGCCGGGTCCACCGGCACGTCGCCGACGGCCGCGCCGCCCCGGGTCAGCACCACCAGGCGCGAGGCCGCGAACCGGTCGTCGGCCAGCCACTCCCGGACCACCGGCAGCACCTCGTCCACCGCCGCGCGCGGGGTGGCCGAGGACTTCACCGGCAGCACGACCCACTCGGGCACGTCGTCGGTGAACGCGCCCAGGCCCTCGACCTTCGGCACGTACTTGCCCAGCGCGTTGCCCAGCACCACCACGCGCCCCGTGGTCGGCTCGGCGGTCACACCGGTCCAGTCGAGCGCGAACAGCGCGTCCGGCACGCCCGGCGCGGCCACCACGACCTCGCGGGACAGCAGGTCCTCCACCGCCGCGACCGGCGCGCCCGCCTGGTCGGCGACCCGGATGGCCAGGCCGCCCGCGCCGACGGGGGTCAGCCTGACCCGCAGCGCGGCGGCGCCGGCGGCGAACAGCGACACCCCGGTCCAGGAGAACGGCAGCTGCGGCGGCCGGTCGCCGTCGGACTCCTGCTCCAGCACGAGCACCGAGTGCAGCGCGGCGTCGAGCAGCGCGGGGTGCAGGCCGAAGCCGGTCGCGTCCTGGCGCAGCTCCTCGGGCAGCGCCACGTCGGCGTAGACGTCGTCGCCGAGCCGCCAGGCCGCGCGCAGGCCCCGGAACGCCGGGCCGTACTCGTAGCCGCGGCCGGCCAGCGCCTCGTACGCGCCGGTCAGGTCGACCGGCCGCGCGCCCGCCGGCGGCCACGCCGCCAGGCTGAAGTCGGGTCGGGCGCCGCCCTCGGCCAGGAAGCCGGTGGCGTGCCGGGTCCACGGCGCGTCGGCCGCGGCGCCCTCCGGGCGGGAGTGCACGGTCAGCGGCCGGCGGCCCGCGGCGTCGGGCGCCTCGACGCGCACCTGCACGCGGACGCCGCCCCGCTCGGGCAGCAGCAGCGCCGACTCCAGGGTCAGCTCCTCGACCCGGTCGCACCCGACCTGGTCACCGGCCCGCACCGCCAGCTCCACGAACGCGGTGCCGGGCAGCAGCGGCGTGCCGGACAGCGCGTGGTGGGCCAGCCACGGGTGGGTGTCCAGGGCGAGGCGGCCGGTGAGCAGCACCTCGTCCGAACCGGCCACCGCGATGGCCGCGCCCAGCAGCGGGTGGTCGGCCGAGCCGAGCCCCGCCGAGGACACGTCGCCGGCCGGGCCGGTGGCGTCGAGCCAGAAGCGGCGGCGCTGGAACGCGTAGGTCGGCAGCGGCACGCGGCGCGGCGCGGCGGGCGCGAGCATCCCCGCCCAGTCCACCGGCACGCCGCGCGCCCACGCCTCGCCCAGGGACAGCAGCACCCGCGGCAGGCCGCCGTCGTCGCGGCGCAGCGAGCCCACGGCCGCCACGTCGTGCCCGGCCTCCTCGGCGGTCTCCTGGATGCCCATGGTCAGCACCGGGTGCGGGCTGCACTCGACGAACACCGAGTGCCCCGTGTCGAGCAGGGTGCGCGTGGCGCCGACGAAGTCGACGGTCTCGCGCAGGTTGGTGTACCAGTAGCCGGCGTCCAGCGCGGCGGTGTCGACGACCCCGCCGGTGACGGTGGAGCAGAACGGGATCTCCGGGGTGCGCGGGCTGAGGTCCGCCAGCACCTCCAGCAGCCGTTCGCGGATGGACTCCACGTGCGCGGAGTGCGAGGCGTAGTCCACCGCGATCCGCTTGACCCGCACGCCCTCGGCGGCCAGTTCCGCGCCGAAGGCGTCCAGGGCACCCGGGTCGCCGGAGACCACCACGGACCGCGTGCCGTTGACCGTGGCCACGGACACGCCCTCGGGGAGCCTGCCCCGCACGTCGTCGGCGGGCAGCAGGACCGACATCATGCCGCCCTTGCCCGCCAGGTCCTCGGCGATGGCCAGGCTGCGCAGGGCCACCACCGCCGCGCCGTCGCGCAGCGACAGGGCGCCCGCGACGCAGGCCGCGGCGATCTCGCCCTGGGAGTGGCCGATGACCGCGTCCGGGCGCACGCCCGCCGCCCGCCAGACCTCCGCGAGCGACACCATGACCGCCCACAGCACCGGCTGCACCACGTCCACGCGCTCCAGCGGCGGCGCGCCCTCCGCGCCCCGCACCACGTCCAGCAGGCGCCAGTCCACGAAGGGCTCCAGCGCCATCGCGCACTCGTTCATGCGCTCCGCGAAGACCGGCGAGGACCCGAGCAGCTCCACCGCCATGCCCGCCCACTGCGAGCCCTGGCCGGGGAACACGAACGCCACGCGCGGCTCGCCCAGGACGACGCCCTCGACCGCGCCGGCCGGGGACTCGCCCGCGCCGTACGCCGCCACGCCGGCGCGCAGCCGGTCGGCGTCCTCGCCGACCACGACCACGCGGTGCTCCAGCGCGGCGCGCGTGGTGACCAGCGAGTGCGCCACGTCCACCGGACGCGCGTCCGGGTGGCGGTCCAGGTGCGCGGCGAGGTGGGCCGCCTGGTCGCGCACCGCCTGGCGGGTGCGACCGGACAGCACCCACGGCACCGCCGACGGCTCGGCCGCGGGCTGATCAACCGGCGCGCCGGCACCGGTCTCCGCACCGGTTCCCGCACCGATCTCCGCAGGGGCCTGCTCCAGCACGATGTGCGCGTTGGTGCCGCTGATGCCGAACGACGACACCCCGGCCCGGCGCGGACGGCCGGTCTCCGGCCACGGCAGCGTGTCGACCGGCAGCCGGACGTCGCCCTCGGACCAGTCGACCTGCGGGGTCGGCTCGCCCACGTGCAGGGTCTTCGGGACCTGCCCCGCGCGCATCGCCATGACCATCTTGATCACGCCCGCGACGCCCGCGGCGGCCTGGGTGTGGCCGATGTTCGACTTGATGGAGCCCAGCAGCAGCGGCTCGTCGCGGTCCTGGCCGTAGGTGGCCAGCACGGCCTGGGCCTCGATCGGGTCACCCAGCGGGGTGCCCGTGCCGTGCGCCTCCACCGCGTCGACCTCGGCCGGGGCCAGGCCCGCGTTGGCCAGGGCCGCGCGGATGACGCGCTGCTGCGAAGGGCCGTTGGGGGCGGTCAGGCCGTTGGACGCGCCGTCCTGGTTGACCGCCGAGCCGCGCAGCAGCGCCAGCACCTCGTGGCCGTTGCGGCGCGCGTCGGACAGCCGCTCCAGCAGCAGCAGGCCCACGCCCTCGCCCCAGCCGGTGCCGTCGGCGTCCGCGGAGAACGACTTCGACCGCCCGTTGTCGGCCAGGCCGCGCTGGAGGCTGAAGTCCACGAACGTGTCGGGCTGCGCCATCACCGTGACACCGCCGGCGAGGGCGAGCGTGCACTCACCGCCGCGCAGCGCCTGCGCCGCCAGGTGGATCGACACCAGCGACGAGGAGCACGCGGTGTCCACCGACATCGCGGGCCCCTCCAGGCCCAGCACGTAGGACACCCGGCCGGACAGGACGCTGGCGATGCTGCCGTTGCCCAGGTACCCGGCCAGGTCGTCCGGGACCTCCTTCAGCCGGCTGGCGTAGTCGTGGTACATGACGCCGGCGAACATGCCGGTCGGGCTGCCCTTGAGCGAGGTCGGGTCGATGCCCGCGCGCTCCAGGACCTCCCACGCGGTCTCCAGCAGCAGGCGCTGCTGCGGGTCCATGGCCACCGCCTCGCGCGGGCTGATGCCGAAGAACTCCGCGTCGAAGTCCAGCGCGTCGTAGAGGAAGCCGCCCTCGCGGGTGTAGGTCTTGCCCGGCTTGCCCGGCTCCGGGTCGTAGATCGACTCCACGTCCCAGCCGCGGTCGGCCGGGAACTCGCCGATGGCGTCCACGCCGTCGGCCACCAGCCGCCACAGCTCCTCGGGGGTGCCGACGCCGCCCGGGTAGCGGCAGGCCATGGCGACGATCGCGATCGGGTCGTCGTCGGCCGGCCGGACCACCGGCGCGGTGATCGCCGGCGCGGGCGCGGACCCGGTCAGCGTGCCCGCGATGTGGGTGACCAGCGCGGCCGGGTTCGGGTAGTCGAACACCAGCGTCGCGGGCAGCCGCAGGCCCGTGGCCGCGTTGAGGCGGTTGCGCAGCTCCACCGCCGCCAGCGAGTCGAAGCCCAGCTCGGTGAACGCGCGCCTGGGCTCGACCTCGTTGCCGCTCTCGTGGCCCAGCACCGCGGCCACGTGCGAGCGCACCAGGTCCAGCAGCACGCGGTCGCGGTCGGCCTCGGCGAGGCCGGCCAGCCTGCGCTGGAGGGCGGACTGGTCGGACGGCGCCGCCGCCGCGCCCGCCGTGCGGCGGGCGGGCCGCACCAGGCCGCGGAACAGCGCGGGCAGCTGGTCGCCGCGCGAGCGCAGCGCGACCAGGTCGAGCCGCATCGGCACCAGCAGCGGCTGGTCCAGCGACAGGGCGGCGTCGAACAGCGCCAGGCCCTCCGCGCCGGGCAGCGCGAGGATGCCGGAGCGGGCCATCCGGGCGAGGTCCACCTCGGTCAGGTGCCCGGCCATGCCGCTGCGCTGCTCCCACAGGCCCCACGCGAGCGAGGTGCCCGCCAGGCCCTCGGCGCGCCGCGCCCGCACCAGGGCGTCCAGGTAGACGTTGGCCGCCGCGTAGTTGCCCTGCGCGGTGCCGTCGACCACGCCCGCGGCGGAGGAGAACAGCACGAACGCCTTGAGGTCGCGGTCCCGCGTCAACTCGTGCAGGTACCGCGCGCCGTCGGCCTTCGGCCGCCACACCGCGTCCACCTGCTCGACCGTCATCGACGACACCAGGCCGTCGTCCAGCACACCGGCGGTGTGCACGACCCCGCCGAGGTGCGGGATGCCGCCCAGCACCTCGGCGAGCGAGTCGCGGTCGGCCACGTCGCAGGCCACCACGTCCACGGTCGCGCCCAGCCCGGACAGCTCCTCGCGCAGCACGGCCGCACCCGGCGCGTCCGGACCACGACGGCTGGTCAGCACGAGGTGACGCACCCCGTGCTCCACCACCAGGTGCCGCGCCACCAACGCACCCAGACCACCCGTGCCACCGGTGACCAGGACGGCGTCGTCGGCGTCCCAGGTGATGGCGCCGCCTTCGGCGAGAGCCGCCTGCGGGGTCACCCGGGCGAGCCTGGGCACCAGCAGCGCGCTCCCGCGCACCGCCACCTCCGGCTCACCGAGGCCGAGCGCGGGCAGGACGTCCGCCGGGGCCACCCGGCCCGGCGGCACGTCGAGGTCCAGCAGCACGAACCGGTCGGGGTTCTCCGCCTGCGCGGCCCGCACCAGGCCCCACACCGGGGCCACGGCCGGGTCCACCGCGAGGTCGGCGGCGGGCACCGCGCCCGTCGTGGTGAGGACCAGGCGGGAGGCGGCGAACCGCTCGTCGGCCAGCCACTCCCGCACCACCGCCAGCACGTCGTCCACGGCGGACCGGGGGTCGTCGCCGGACACCACCGGCAGCAGGACCCACTCCGGCACCTCCGACAGCGACGCCAGGTCGGCGGCCCGGACCACGCCGCCGGTCGCGGCGGGCGCGGTGGCGGGCACCCAGTCCACCCGGTAGAGCGACTCGGGGCCGCTGCCCGCGGTCAGGGCGGCGGCCGGGATCGGCCGGGTGACCAGCGCGTCGACCACGGCCACCGGGGCGCCGGTCGGGTCGGCCAGCAGGATCGAGACGGCGTCGCCGCCGGCCGGGGTCAGCCGGACGCGGGCCGCGGTGGCGCCCGACGCGTGCAGGGTCACGCCCGTCCACGCGAACGGCAGGTCGATCAGGCCGTCCTCGGCGCCGTTCTCGCGGCCGCCCGAGGCGTGCAGCGAGGCGTCCAGCAGCGCCGGGTGCAGGCCGAAGCCCTCGGCGTCGGTGCCCTCCGGCAGCGCCACCTCGGCGAAGACGCCGTCGGCCGAGCGCCACGCGGCGCGCACGCCGCGGAACACCGGGCCGTAGGCGTAGCCGGCCGCGGCCAGCTCGTCGTACAGGGCGTCCACGTCGACCGGGGTCGCGCCGGCGGGCGGCCACTCGGTGAGGTGCGGGACGTCCGCGGCGGGCGCGTGGTCGAGGAAACCGGTGGCGTGCCGGGTCCAGGTGACGTCCGCGTCCTCCGGGCGGGAGTACACGCTCACGGGGCGTCGTCCGGCGTCGTCCGGCGCGCCCACCGCGACCTGGAGCACCACGGCGGTGCGCTCCGGCAGCACCAGCGGCGCCTCCAGGGTCAGTTCCTCGACCCGGTCGCAGCCGACCTGGTCGCCCGCCCGGACGGCCAGCTCCACGAACGCGGTGCCGGGCAGCAGGACCGTGCCGGAGGCGGCGTGGTCGGCCAGCCAGCGGTGGGTGTCCAGCGCGATCCGGCCGGTGAACAGCACGCCGTCCGACTCGGCCGTGGTCAGGGCCGCGCCCAGCAGCGGGTGCCGGGCCGCGCCGAGGCCGGCCGCGGTGACGTCGCCCGCGCCGCCGGTGGTGGCGTCGAGCCAGAAGCGGCGGTGCTGGAACGCGTAGGTGGGCAGGTCGACCCGGCGCGGCGCGGCCGGTGCCAGCGCGCCGGCCCAGTCCACCGGCACGCCGTGCGCCCACGCCTGGCCCAGGGACAGCAGCACCCGCGGCATGTCCCCGTCGTCGCGGCGCATCGAGCCCATGGTGACCACCTCGCGGCCGGCCACCTCGGCGGTCTCCTGGATGCCCATGGTCAGCACCGGGTGCGGGCTGATCTCCACGAACACCGAGTGCCCGCCGTCCAGCAGCGCCCGGGTGGCGCCCGCGAAGTCGACGGTCTCGCGCAGGTTGGTGTACCAGTAGCCCGCGTCCAGCCCGGCGGTGTCGACGACCTCGCCGGTGACGGTGGAGAAGAACGGGATCTCCGAGGTGCGGGGCCGGATGTCGGCCAGGTCCGCCAGCATCTGGTCGCGGATCCACTCCACGTGCGCGGAGTGCGCGGCGTAGTCCATGGCGATCCGCTTGACCCGCACGCCCTCGGCGGACAGCTCCGCGCCGAAGGCGTCCAGCGCGTCGGGGTCGCCGGCCACCACGACCGAGCGCGCGCCGTTGATGGTGGCGATCGACAGGCCCTCGGGCAGCCGGTCGCGCACCTCGTCGGCGGGCCGCAGGACCGACAGCATCCCGCCCCGGCCCGACATGTGCTCCGCGATGGCGCGGCTGCGCTTGGCCATCATCATGGCGGCGTCCTGGACGGACAGGCCACCGGCCGCGCAGGCGGCGGCGACCTCGCCCTGGGAGTGGCCGACCACCGCGTCGGGTCGGACGCCGTGCGCCCGCCACACCTCGGTCAGCGACACCATGATCGCCCACAGCACCGGCTGCACCACGTCGACGCGCGTGAGCGGCGGCGCGCCCTCGGCTCCCCGCACCACGTCCAGCAGCCGCCAGTCCACGTGCGGCTCCAGCGCGGCGGCGCACTCGTTCATGCGCTCCGCGAAGACCGGCGAGGACCCCAGCAGGTCCGCGGCCATGCCCGCCCACTGCGAGCCCTGGCCGGGGTAGACGAAGACGACGCGCGGCCTGCCGGTGGCGGCGCCCAGGACGGCGGTCGCCGGGGTCTCGCCGGCGGCCAGCGCCGCGAGGTCCGCGCGCAGCCGGTCGGTGTCCCCGCCGACCACGACCGCGCGGTGCTCCAGCAGCGCGCGGGTGGTCACCAGGGAGTGCGCCACGTCCACCGGGCGCAGGTCCGGTTCGGCGGCCAGGCGCGCGGCGAGCTGCCCGGCCTGGGCGCGGACGGCCTGCTCGGTGCGGCCGGACAGCGCGAACGGCACGACGGCGGGCGCGGTGCCCGCCGGCTCACCGGCGTCGGTCTCCGGCGCGGGCCCCTGCTCGACGATGAGGTGCGCGTTGGTGCCGCTGATGCCGAACGACGACACGCCGGCCCGGCGCGGACGGCCCCGGTCCGGCCACGGCACCGCGTCGGTCAGCAGCTCGACGTTGCCCTCCGACCAGTCCACCTGCGGCGTGCGCTCGGCGACGTGCAGCGTCTTGGGCAGCACGCCCTCGCGCATCGCCATGACCATCTTGATCACGCCGGCGACACCGGCGGCGGCCTGGGTGTGGCCGATGTTGGACTTGATCGAGCCCAGCCACAGCGGCTCGTCCCGGTCCTGGCCGTAGGTGGCCAGCACGGCCTGGGCCTCGATCGGGTCGCCCAGGCGGGTGCCCGTGCCGTGGGCCTCGACCGCGTCGACCTCGGTGTGCGACAGGCCGGCCGTCGACAGCGCGGCCCGGATGACCCGCTGCTGCGAGGGGCCGTTGGGCGCGGTGAGGCCGTTGGACGCGCCGTCCTGGTTGACGGCGCTGCCGCGCACGACGGCGAGCACCTGGTGGCCGTTGCGGCGCGCGTCGGACAGCCGCTCCAGCACCAGGATGCCGATGCCCTCGGACCAGGCGGTGCCGTCGGCGTCGGCGGAGAAGGACTTCGACCGGCTGTCCATCGCCAGGCCGCGCTGGAGGCTGAAGTCCAGGAACGTGTCGGGCGTGGCCATCACGGTCACGCCGCCGGCCAGCGCCAGCGAGCACTCCCCGCCGCGCAGCGCCTGCGCGGCCAGGTGGATCGAGACCAGCGAGGACGAGCACGCGGTGTCCACGGACACCGCCGGACCCTCCAGGCCCAGCACGTAGGACACCCGGCCGGACGCCACCGACGCCAGCGAGCCGTTGCCCAGGTAGCCCGCCAGGTCCTCGGGGATCTCCCGGAGCCGCAACGCGTAGTCGTGGTACATGATGCCGGCGAACATGCCGGTCGGGCTGCCCTTGAGCGAGGTCGGGTCGATGCCCGCGCGCTCCAGCGCCTCCCAGGAGGTCTCCAGCAGCAGGCGCTGCTGCGGGTCCATCGCCTGCGCCTCGCGCGGGCTGATGCCGAAGAACTCGGCGTCGAAGTCCAGCGCGTCGTGCAGGAAGCCGCCCTCGACCGAGTAGGTCTTGCCCGGCTTGCCCGGCTCGGGGTCGTAGAGGCCGTCGACGTCCCAGCCGCGGTCCTCGGGGAAGCGCGTGATGCCGTCCACCGCGCCGGCCACGAGCCGCCACAGCTCCTCGGGCGTGCGGACGCCGCCCGGGTAGCGGCAGGCCATGCCGACGATCGCGATGGGCTCGTTGTCGGCCACCGCCACGGTGGCCCGGCGGGTCGGCGCGGCGGTGGGCGCGTCGCCGAGCGCCTTCTCCCGGATGTACCCGACCAGCGCGGCCGGGTTGGGGTAGTCGAACACCAGCGTCGCGGGCAGCCGCAGGCCGGTCGCCGCGTTGAGGCGGTTGCGCAGCTCCACGGCCGCCAGCGAGTCGAAGCCGATCTCGCTGAACGCGCGCTTCGGGTCGATCGCCTCGGGGCTGTCGTGGCCCAGCACCGCGGCCACGTGCGTGCGCACCAGGTCCAGCAGCAGGGCGTCGCGGTCGGTCTCGGACAGCTCGGCCAGCCGCGAGGCCAGGCCGGCGCCGCCGGGCGCGGCGGTGGCGGCACCCGCGGCGCGGCGGCCCGCGACCGGGACCAGGCCGCGCAGCAGCGCGGGCACGCCGTCCACGCGGGTGCGCAGCGCGGCCAGGTCGACCCGCACCGGGGCGACCACGGGTTCGGTGGTGGTGAGGGCGGCGTCGAACAGCGCCAGGTTCTCCGCGGGGGTGAGGCCCGGCATCCCGGAGCGCTCGATGCGCTGGATCGCCGCGGCGTCGAGCACCGAGCCCATGCCGCCGTCGCCGAGCCACAGGCCCCAGGTCAGCGCGGTCGCGGGCAGGCCCTCGGCGCGCCGCCGCTCGGCCAGCGCGTTGAGGAACAGGTTGGCCGCGGCGTAGTTGCCCTGGCCGGGGTTGTCCAGCAGCGCGGCCAGCGACGAGTACAGGACGAACGCCCTGAGGTCGCGGTCGCGGGTCAGCTCGTGCAGGTGCCAGGCGGCGTCGGTCTTGGGCTTGAGCACCGAGTCCAGGTGCTCGTCGGTGAGCGTGCCCACGGTGCCGTCGGCGACGACGCCGGCCGTGTGCACGACGCCGGTCAGGTCGTCGATGCCCGCGAGGGCGGCGGCCAGCGCGTCCCGGTCGGAGACGTCGCACGCCACCACGTCCACGGTCGCGCCCAGCCCGGCCAGCTCCTCGCGCAGCTCCACCGCGCCCGGCGCGTCCGGGCCGCGGCGGCTGGTCAGCACCAGGCCCCGCACGCCGTGCGCCACCACCAGGTGCCGCGCCACCAGCGCGCCCAGCCCACCGGTGCCGCCGGTGACCAGCACCGTGCCGCCCCAGGGCGATTCCCCGCCCTCGGTGACCGGGATGCGCGCCAGCCGCGGCACGGTCACCTGGCCGCCGCGCACGGCCAGCTCCGGTTCGCCGGTGGCCACGGCGTCGAGCAGCCGCGCCGCCGAACCGGGCTCGTCGTCGAGGTCGACCAGGGTGAAGCGGTCGGGGTTCTCCGCCTGCGCGGCCCGCACCAGGCCCCAGACCGGGGTCTGCACCAGGTCCGCGTCGACCACGCCGCGGGTGACCACGGCCAGCCGCGAGGAGGCGAACCGCTCGTCGGCGAGCCAGGCCCGCACCAGCTCCAGCACCGCGCCCAGCACGCCGCGCACGGCCGCGGGCACGTTCCCGCCGGCCGCGGGGGTGCGGAACAGCACGATCTCGGGCACGGTCGCGCCGTGGGCCAGCGACTCGCCGAGCGCGGCCAGGTCGTCGAACGCGGCCACGCCGGGCAGGTCGAGCCCGTCGCCGAGCACGGCCGCGCGGCCGATCCGGGCCGGGACCGCGGACCGCGTGGTCCACTCCAGCCGGAACAGCGACTCGTGGTGCTCGCGCCGGGCGGCCTCCAGCTGCTCGGCGGTGACCGCGCGGGACACGAACGACCCGATCGCGGCGACCGGCGCGCCCAGCGGGTCGGTGACGGTCAGCGACACCACGCCGGAACCAGCCGCGTCAGAACCGGCCGGGGAGATCCGCACCCGGACCGCCGAGGCGCCCGAGGCGTGCAGCACCACGTCGTTCCAGGCGAACGGGATGCGCACCTCGCCCTCGGGGCCGGGCGCGGCGCCGGCGGCGTCGATGGCGTGCAGGGAGGCGTCCAGGATGGCCGGGTGCAGGCCGAAGGACGCGGCGGCGGCCGCCGCGCCCTCGGGCAGCGCCACCTCGGCGTACACCACGGCCGACGGGCCGGAGCCGCGCCGCCACACCTTGCGCAGGCCCTGGAACACCGGGCCGTAGCCGTAGCCCTGGGCGGCCAGCTCCGCGTAGACGTCCGTGACGTCGACGGCGGTGGCGTCGCGCGGCGGCCACGTCTCCAGGGACTCGCCGGCCGGGGCGGGCTCGGCGGACAGCACGCCGCCCGCGTGCCGGGTCCACACCGCGTCGCCGGCGGCGTTCTCGGGCCGCGAGTAGATCGCGGTGGTCCGGCGGCCGGTGTCGTCCGGGGCGTCCACGACGACCTGGAGCACCACGCCGCCGCGCTCGGGCAGCACGAGCGGCGCCTCCAGCGCCAGCTCCTCCAGCACGGCGCAGCCGACCTGGTCGCCCGCGCGCACGGCCAGCTCCACGAACGCGGTGCCGGGCAGCAGGACCGTGCCGGAGATGGTGTGGTCGGCCAGCCACGGGTGGGTGCGCAGCGAGACCCGGCCGGTGAGCACGACGCCCTCGCCGCCCGCCAGGCCGACGACCGCGCCGACCAGCGGGTGGTCGGCGGCCAGCTGGCCCAGGTCGGCGGCGTCGGCGGAGCCCGCGTCCCCCGCCAGCCAGTAGCGCTTGCGCTGGAACGCGTACGGGGGCAGGTCCACGCGCTTGCCGCTGCCCGCGGGCAGCAGCGAGGCCCACCGGACGGTGCCGCCGCGCACGTGCGCGGCGGCGAGGGCCGAGCGCACCTCGGCCACCTCGTCGCGGTCGCGGCGCAGCAGCGCGGCGAACACCACGTCCTCGGCCTCGACGCAGTCCTGGGCCATCGCGGTGAGCACCGCGTCCGGGCCCAGCTCCAGGAACGTGGTGACGCCGCGCGCCGCCAGCTCGCGCACGCCGTCGCGGAACCGCACGGCCTCGCGGACGTGCCGCACCCAGTACTCCGGGGAGCACAGCTGCTCGGTGCCGGCCAGCAGACCGGTCACGTTGGAGATCACCGGCACCCGCGGCGGCGAGTAGGTCATGACCTCCGCGACCCGGCGGAACTCCGCCAGCATGGGCTCCATCAGCACCGAGTGGAACGCGTGGGACACGCGCAGCCGCTTGGTCTTGAGACCCTTGGCGGCCAGCGCCTCCGCGACCTCCAGCACGGCGTCCTCGACGCCGGAGATCACCACCGCGGCCGGCCCGTTGACCGCCGCGAGGCCGACCTGGTGCTCACGGCCGGCCAGCAGCGGCCGCACCTCGTCCTCGCCGGCGCGCACGGACACCATCGCGCCACCGGCGGGCAGCGCCTGCATCAGCCGGCCCCGGGCGCCGACCAGCAGGGCCGCGTCCTCCAGGGTCAGCACGCCCGCGACGTGCGCGGCGGTCAGCTCGCCCAGCGAGTGCCCGGCCAGGTAGTCCGGGCGCAGGCCCCACGACTCGACCAGGCGGAACAGGGCGGTCTCGACGGCGAACAGCGCGCTCTGCGCGTAGGCGGTCTGGTGGAGCAGCGCGGCGAGCTCCGAGCCCTCCTCGGCGAACAGCACGTCGCCGAGCGGGTGCGGCAGCTGGAGGTCGAGGTAGCCGCACGCGGCGTCGAGCGCGCGGGCGAACACCGGGTGGGCGAGGTACAGCTCGCGGCCCATGGCGAGCCGCTGCGAGCCCTGGCCGGTGAACAGGAACGCCAGCTCGCCCGAGCCGGTCGCGCCGCGCACCGGGCCGGTGGCGTCCCGACCCTCGGCCAGCGCGGTCAGGCCGCGCAGCGCCTCGGCGCGGTCGTGCGCGAAGACCACCGCGCGGTGCTCCAGCGCGGCCCGGCGGCCGGCGAGCTCGTGCGCGGTGTCGACCAGGTCCACGTCGGAGTCGAGGAACACCGCCAGGCGGGCGGCCTGCTCGCGCAGCGCCTGCTCGCCGCGGGCGGACAGCACCAGCGGCAGCGCGCCCGGCACGGGCGCCTCGTCGGAGCCGCCGCCGACCAGGGACGGCGCGGGCTCCTCGATGATCACGTGCGCGTTGGTGCCGCTCACGCCGAACGACGACACCGCGCCCCGGCGGGGGCGGTCGAACGCCTCCCACGGGCGCTGCTCGGTCAGCAGCTCGACGCGGCCGGTGGACCAGTTGACGTGCGGGGTGGGCGCGTCCACGTGCAGCGTCTTGGGCAGCACGCGCTCGCGCATGGCGTACATGAGCTTGATGACGCCGGCGACGCCCGCGGCGGCCTGCGAGTGGCCGATGTTGGACTTGATCGAGCCCAGCCACAGGGGTCGCTCGTCGGGGCGGTCCTGGCCGTAGGTGGCGAGGATGGCCTGCGCCTCGATCGGGTCGCCGAGCCGGGTGCCGGTGCCGTGCGCCTCGACGGTGTCGACCTCGTGCGGCTCCAGCCCGGCGTTGGCCAGGGCCTGCCGGATGACGCGCTGCTGCGACGGGCCGCTGGGCGCGGTCAGGCCGTTGGACGCGCCGTCCTGGTTGATCGCGGTGCCCTTCACGACACCGAGCACGCGGTGGCCGTTGCGGATCGCGTCGGACAGCCGCTCCACGACGAGCACGCCGACGCCCTCGGCCCAGCCGGTGCCGTCGGCGGCGGCGGCGAACGGCTTGCACACGCCGTCGGGCGCCAGGCCGCGCTGGGTGCTGAACGCGGTGAACGCGCCGGGGTGCACCATGACCGCGACACCGCCCGCGAGGGCCATCGAGCACTCGCCGTCGCGCAGCGCCTGCGCCGCCAGGTGCAGCGCCACCAGCGAGCCCGAGCACGCCGTGTCGATCGAGACGGTGGGGCCCTCGAAGCCGAACGAGTAGGCCAGCCGGCCGGACACCACGCTGGGCGCGTTGCCGGTCAGCAGGTAGCCGTCGAGGCCCTCCGGCGCCTGGTGCAGCCGGGGGCCGTACTCCTGGGGCTCGACGCCGATGTAGACGCCGGTCTGGCTGCCGCGCAGCGTCAGCGGGTCGACGCCCGCGTGCTCCAGCGCCTCCCACGCGGTCTCCAGGACCAGCCGCTGCTGCGGGTCCATGGCCAGCGCCTCGCGCGGGCTGATGCCGAAGAAGTCGGCGTCGAACTCGGCGGCCTCGGTGAGGAAGCCGCCCTTGCGGACGTAGGACTTGCCGGGCTTGCCGGGGTCCGGGTCGAACAGCGCGTCCAGGTCCCAGCCGCGGTCGTCGGGGAAGTCCGCGATGACGTGGCGGTGGTCGGCCACGACCTCCCACAGCTTCTCCGGGGTGTCGCTGCCGCCGGGGTAGCGGCAGCCGACGCCCACGATGGCGATCGGCTCGTCGTACCGCCCGCCCGCCGGCTTGGCCACCGCGATGGACCTGGTGGCCCGCTCGCCGAGCAGCACGCCGCGCACGAACCTCGCCGCGGCCAGCGGCGTGGGGTGGTCGAAGACCAGCGTCACCGGCAGGTCCAGGCCGGTGGCGGCGGTCAGCCTGCGGTGCAGGTCGACCGACGCCAGGGAGTCGAAGCCCACCTCGCGGAAGGGCCGGGTGGGCTCCACCTGGTCGGGCGCGTCCGGCAGGATCGCCTTCAGCGCGGCGACGGCCTGCTCGTGCACGACGCCGAGCAGCACGCGCTCCTGCTCGGCCACCGGCAGGTCGACCAGCCGCGCGCGCAACGCGCTGGTGTCGGCGGGCTGGGGCGTGACGTTCTCGGACTCGCTCATCCGCGCTCCACTGCTCTGGCTGGTCGATCGCCGGCGGGCACTGGTCGAACACTCGCCGATCGCTGGTCGAACTTCGGACACGGCACGCCCCGCGACCGGTGCGGTCGCGGGACGGCGGGGTCGTGCTGGGGCGGGAGCGACCGGGGTCGCTCCCGCGTCCTCACTCCTCGGGGGCGAGGACCCGGCCGGTCGCCGCGTCCGTCACGGTGATGGCGGCCATGGGGCACATCTCGGCCGCGTCGATCAGGGCGTCGCTCGGGCCGACCTCGGGGCTCAGCGCGATCGCCTTGCCCTCCCGGATCTCGATCTCCGCCGGCGCGGTGCCGGCGCACACGCCGGTGCCGATGCACGCCTGCCGGTCCACCGCGACCTTCCAGATCGCCTCGGTGGTGCTCACCACTTCACCCGCAGCAGCCGGGGGCCGCGCACCAGCAGGCCCTTCTTCCACTCGACGCCCTCGTCGCCCTCGGCGAGGTCGAGGTCCGGGAACCGGGTGGTGATGACCTCCAGGGCGACCTGGAGCTCCATCCGGGCCAGCTGCGCGCCCAGGCAGTGGTGCGGGCCGTGGCCGAACGCGACGTGCGGGTTGTTGGCCCGGCGGAAGTCGATGTCCTCCGGGTCGGTGAAGATGTCCGCGTCGCGGTTGGCGCCGGGCAGCGAGACCAGGATGGGCTCGCCGGCCTTGACCACCACGTCGCCGAGCCGCACGTCCTCGGTGGCGTAGCGCGGGAACATGGCGGCGGGGTTGAGCGGGATGAGGCGCAGCAGCTCCTCGACCGCGGCCGGGATCAGCTGCGGCTCGGCCTTGAGCAGCTCGAAGTGCTCGCGGCTCTTGAGCAGCGCGTAGACGAAGTTCGGGATGTGCGTGGACACCGTCTCCGAACCGGTCAGCAGCAGGCCGACGCCGGTGATGGACAGCAGCTCCTGCTCGGTGAGCACGTCGTCGTTGTCCCGCGCCTTGACCAGCGCGCCGAGCAGGTCGTCCGTGGGCTCCGCGCGGCGCTGGGCGATGAGCGCGCCCATGTAGCCGAACAGCTCCTCGACCAGCGACATCAGCGGCTGGGCGGTGCTGGTCAGGCCCTCGGTCCAGACCCGGAACTTGGTGCGGTCCTCGAACGGCACGCCCAGCAGCTCGCAGATCACCACGATCGGGAACGGCAGCGCGAAGTGCTCGACCAGGTCGGCGGGCGAGCCCTTGGTGACCATGTCGTCCAGGAACTCGTTGGCGATGCGCACCGCCCCCGCGCGCATCTCGTTGACGCGGCGGGCGGTCAGGGCCTTGCCCGCGAGCTTGCGCAGCCGGGTGTGGTCCGGCGGGTCGAGGCCGATGATGCCCTCGTAGGTCATCTCCTCGCGGGTGCGGGGCTGGTCCTGGCCCTGCGCCGCCGCCCGGCTGAACCGGGGGTCGGTCAGCACGGTCTTGACGTCCTCGTACCGGGTGGCGAGCCAGGAGACCTCCCCGAAGGGGAGCTGGACGCGGCTGACCGGCTCGTCCCGGCGCAGCGCGCCGTACAGGGGGTCGATGTCGATCCCCGGTTCCTCGCTGAACGGGTAGCTGCGCACCTGCTGGGTTGCTGTCATTCTTTTTCTCCTCCGGGTGCGCCGGTCAGCCGACCGCCGCGCTCCACACGCCCAAATGAGGTTTGCCCGGAGGCTGGTCAGCGACCGCTCGCCGCACAAAAGGCCCGCCCCGGCACGATGGGGGAAGCCTAATCTCGCGCGGGAACCTCTTCACACCCCCGCAACGCCCCTACGTTCCCCCTATCGGCCGCCACCACCCCGCCACCACCGCGTCACCACCCGGCGAAGGGCCGTGACCAGCGCCGGTGATGCGCGACACGGTGGCCCGAACCGGTGCTCCGGGTGTGGTGAGGGGTGGTGCAGGGGCCGCACTAGGGGTTCCGGCGACCACTTTCGCACTAGGGTCGCACCACAGGGCCACCGCTGACCTCACCGGTCATTCGACGCGTTCTCCCGCGCCACCGCGGCCGCCGGCCCCGGTGGCGCCCGGGGTGCGCATTCCCGGCCTGCGAATCGAACCGAAGAAATCCTGGGATGCCCGAAACGGACGGTGTTTGCGCATGTCCCTGTTGGCCGCGGAGTCCTCCCGCTTCCGCTCGTTCGGCCCCCACCACGTGGACGAGGTCGCCGCGCGCTACGCGCTGCCCGCGCACCTGCTGGACAGCGTGCGGGTGATCGCCCAGGTGCTGCCGTTCCGCGTCAACGAGTACGTGCTGTCGCACCTGGTGGACTGGAGCCGCATCCCGGACGACCCGATCTTCCAACTGGTGTTCCCCCAGCGCGGGATGCTCGACGAGAACGACGAGCGCGAGCTGTCGGTGCTGCTGCGCGAGGGCCGCAAGAAGGAGCTGCGCGAGGCGGTCGGCCGCATCCGCGCCGGGCTCAACCCGCACCCGTCCGGGCAGATGCAGCTCAACGTGCCGAACCTGGAGGGCACGCAGCTGCCGGGGATGCAGCACAAGTACCGCGAGACGGTGCTGTACTTCCCGCAGCAGGGCCAGACCTGCCACGCCTACTGCACCTACTGCTTCCGCTGGGCGCAGTTCGTCGGCGACGCCGACCTGCGGTTCGCCGCCCCGGGCCCCGAGCTGCTGGTGCGCTACCTGCGCAACCACCCGGCCGCGTCCGACGTGCTGGTCACCGGCGGCGACCCGATGATCATGAGCACCGAGCGGCTGCGCGCGCACCTGGAGCCGATCCTGTCGGTGGACACGGTGCGCACCATCCGCATCGGCACCAAGTCCGTGGCCTACTGGCCCTACCGGTTCACCACCGACCCCGACGCCGACGACGTGCTGCGCCTGTTCGAGCAGGTGGTGGCCTCCGGCCGGGCGCTCGCGGTGATGGCGCACTTCAGCCACCCGCGCGAGCTGGAGACCGCGCAGGCCAGGCTGGCGCTGTCCCGGATCCGCTCCACCGGCGCGATCGTGTACTGCCAGGCCCCGCTGGTCCGGCGGGTGAACGACGACCCGCGCGTCTGGGCGGAGATGTGGCGCGGCCAGCTCGCCGCGGGCCTGGTGCCCTACTACATGTTCGTCGAGCGCGACACCGGCCCCAAGGAGTACTTCAAGGTGCCGCTGGCGCGGGCGGTCGAGATCTTCCAGGCGGCCTACCGCACCCTGCCGGGCCTGGCCCGCACCGTCCGCGGCCCGTCCATGTCGGCCACCCCCGGCAAGGTCCTGGTCGACGGCGTCGAGGAGGACCTGGACGGCAAGCACTTCCGGCTGCGCATGGTCCAGGCCCGCGACCCCGGGCTGGTCGGCCGCCCGTTCCGGGCCAGGTACTCGGAGGAGGCGTCGTGGCTGAACGAGCTGGAGCTCGACCCGGCGACGCCGGCCGACATCCTGGCCGCGGTCAACGGCACCAAGGCCCCGGTCCGCTGACCCGGTCCGCCGACGACGAAAGGTTCGCTGTGGTCATCCGGAAGATCTCGCCCAACCTCGCGCTGGACCACCAGGTGTCGCTGCGCCGGGCCGCCGGCGAGCCGATCGTGCACCTGGGGTTCGGCGAGGCCCGCCTGCCCGTGTTCCCCGGCCTGGTCGAGCGGCTGGCCGCGGGCGCGGGCCGCAACTCCTACGGCCCCGTCCCCGGCCACCCCGGCGTGCTGCGCGCCGTGGCGGGCTACTTCGCCCGCCGGGCCCTGCCCACGACCGAGGAGCAGGTGATCGTGGCGCCGGGCAGCAAGGCGCTGCTCATGGCGCTCCAGCTGGTCGTCCCGGGCGACGTGCTGCTGACCGAGCCCTGCTGGGTCACCTACGCGCCCCAGGCGCTGGAGGCCGGCAAGCGCGTGATCGGCGTGCCGGTGCCGGCCGAGTGCGGCGGCGTGCCGGACCCGGACGCGCTGCGCGAGGCCGTGCGCGCCGCCCGCGCCGAGGGCGCGAACCCGCGGATCGTGGTGCTCACCGCGCCGGACAACCCCACGGGCACCACGGCGACGCCCGACCTGGTGCGCCGCATCTGCGCCGTGGCCGAGGAGGAGGACCTCCTCCTGGTCTCCGACGAGATCTACCGCGACCTGGTGCACGACCCGGACTTCGAGTACCTCAGCCCCGCCGAGGTCGCGCCGTCCCGGACGGTCGTGGTCACCGGCCTGAGCAAGAGCCTCGCCCTGGGCGGCTGGCGGATCGGCGCGGCCCGCTTCCCGGCCGACGAGGCCGGTCTGCGGATGCGCGCGGACGTGGCCTCGGTGGCGAGCGAGATCTGGTCCACCCTGGCCGGTCCCATGCAGGAGGTCGCCGAGTACGCGTTCGACGAGCCCGCCGAGCTGGTGGCCCGCCGCGACGCCGACGCCCGCCTCCACGGCGCCCTCGCGCGGGCCGTGCAGGACCTCGTGGTCAAGGCCGGGGCCCTGTCCCGCCCGCCCACCGGCGGCTTCTACGTCTACCCCGACTTCGAGCCGCTGCGCGAGCAGCTGGCCCACCAGGGCGTCGTCGACGGCGAGTCGCTCCAGGAGCACCTGGTCACCCACTACGGGGTGGCGGTGCTCGCGGGCGTCCACTTCGGCGACGACCCCCGGGCGCTGCGCTTCCGCGCCGCCACCAGCGTCCTCTACGGCGACACGCCGGAACTCCAGCACGCGGCGATGGCGGCGGAGGACCCGACGACCGTGCCGCACGTCGCCGAGGCGCTGGCCGCGATCGAGCTGGCCTTCACCTTCTCGAAGGCGGCCGTCCGGTGACCGCGATCGCCTTCCCCGGCATGGGGCCCGTCAAGTTCGCGGACGTGGCCAAGTTCATGCTGATCAACCCGTTCGCCCGCGAACTGCTGACCACCGCCGACGACGTGCTGGGCTACGACCTGTTCGCCGCCCTGCGCGACAGCGGGTCCGACTACGCCGAGGCCGCCCAGGTGGCGTTCCTGGTCAACAGCCTGGCCCTGGCCCGCTGGGCGGAGCACCGCTTCGGGTTCGAGCCGGACCTCTGCACCGGGGCCAGCTTCGGCGGCAAGGCGGCGGCCGTGCACTCCGGCGCGCTCGGCGTCGAGGACGGCATCCGGCTCACCGCGGACCTGGTCCGCGTCGAGACCGAGTACTTCGCCGAGCACCACGGCGACGTGGTGACGCTCTCCTTCGCCCGCACGCCCCGCGACGAGCTCGACCGGGTGCTCGCCGAGCTGGACGACTGGCACGAGATCTCCTGCTACGTCGACGAGGACTTCTACATGGTCTCGCTCAAGCGGGACCGGCTCGGCTGGTTCCAGCAGCGCCTGAAGGCGGCGGGCGGGCTCCCCCTGTACGAGATGGACCCGCCGATGCACGTCAGCGCCTTCGCGGGGCTGCGCGACCGCGTCGAGCGGGAGCTGTTCCCGGGGCTGGCCTTCCGCGACCCGGGCACCCCGGTGGTCGCCGACCAGGACGGCTCGGTGCGCACCACCGCCGAGGGCGTGCGCGCGATCCTGCTCGACGGCGTGGTCCGGCCGGTGCGCTGGCCCGAGGTCGTGCGGTCGCTGCGGGCCGAGGGCGTCACCACGCTCTGCGTGGCCGGGCAGGACTCGCTGTTCGGCCGGGTGGCCTGCACCACGAACAACTTCAAGGTGATCGCGGCGACCCCGCGCCTGGCGATGCAGCCGCACAAGCGCCCGGCCCTCAGGAGGGCGGCATGATCGAGGACGAAGCCGTGCTGCACGCCCGGTTCCTGCGCGGCCTGCGCCTCGCGCCCGGCAACACCGCCCTCCACCTGGAGGACGGTCGCGCGGTGAGCTACGAGGAGCTGCACGAGCTGGCCCTCGCCTGGGCCGGCGCGCTGCTCGCCACCTCCGACGCGCCGCCCCGGGCGATCGGCGTGCTGGCCGACAAGACCCTGGAGTCCTACGCGGGCCTGCTCGCCGTGCTCTACACGGGCGCGATCGCGGTGCCGCTGCACCCGGACTTCCCGGCCCAGCGCACGCGGCACATGCTGGAGGCCGCGAAGGTGTCCGCGGTGGTGGCCGACGCGCCGGGCCTGGCCGCCCTGTCCGGGTTGGGCGTCGACCTGCCCGTGCTGGCGCCCGCCGCGGGTCCCGTGGTCGGCAGGCCCCTGGACGAGCCGGTCGCGGTCTCGTCGAAGGATCTGGCGTACGTCCTGTTCACCTCGGGCTCCACCGGCCGCCCCAAGGGCGTCCCCATCACGCACGCCAACGCGGACCACTACTTCTCGATCCTCGAACGGCGCTACGACTTCACCGCGGACGACCGCTTCTCCCAGTCGTTCGACCTGAACTTCGACTGCGCGATGTTCGACCTGTTCTGCGCCTGGGGCGCGGGCGCGCAGGCCCACCCGGTGCCCGGCGCCGCCTACCGGGACCTGCCCGCCTTCGTCGCCGAGCGGGGTCTGACGGTCTGGTTCTCCACCCCGTCGGCCATCACCCTGGTCCGCCGCATGGGCGGCCTGTCCCCCGGCTCGATGCCGGGCCTGCGCTGGAGCTTCTTCGCCGGCGAGGCCCTGCGCGCGGCCGACGCCGAGGACTGGCTGCGGGCCGCGCCCGCCTCCACCCTGGAGAACATCTACGGCCCGACGGAGCTGACCGTCACCATCACCGGGCACCGCTGGACCTCGGGCACGCCGGACCTGTGCCTCAACGGCCTGGTGCCGATCGGCGAGGTCCACGAGGGGCACGACCACCTCCTGCTCGCCGAGGACGGCGGGGAGTCGGACACCGAGGGCGAGCTGTGCGTCACCGGCCCGCAGATGACCTCGGGCTACCTGGACGCGGCCGACGACGAGGGCCGCTTCCTGCACCACGACGAGCGCCGCTGGTACCGCACCGGCGACCGCGTCCGCCGGCACCCCGACGGCACCCTGGTCTACCTGGGCCGGTTGGACTCCCAGGTCCAGCTGGCGGGCTGGCGCGTCGAGCTGGCCGAGGTGGAGCACGCCCTGCGCGCCTGCGAGGGCGTCCTGGACGCGGTCGCGGTGACCCGCCCCACCGACACGGGCCTGGAGCTGGTCGTCTACTACACCGGCGAGCCCACCCCGCCGCGCCTGCTGGCGAAGGAGCTGCGGGACGTGCTGCCGAAGGGGATGCTGCCGCGCGAGTACCGGCACGTCGACGAGTTCCCGCTCAACTCGAACCGCAAGGTCGACCGGGGTGCCCTGGCCGCGCTGGCCTCCGGCGGCTGACCGACGCGGGGGCGCCCACCGGTCCACGTGACGGGTGGGCGCGCCCGCGTTTTTCGCGGTGTCCCGGCGCCGGCTCGTCGCGGTCACGCGATTAGCATCCCGGTGAGAGACCCGGCGCACCCGAGGACGGCGATGAGACCACGGACCTCCGGCGAGGCGTCCCGTCCGGTGTCGGGACGGGCATGAGCGAGGTCGTGTTCACCCGGGAGAGCGGCTGGATCCCGCGGGTCGTCCACGCGGACGGCGAACTGAGGCTCGAACTCGGCGCCGGGGCCGACGCCAACCACGACCCCCGCACGTTCACCGTCCCGCTCTCCGAGACCCACCTCCGGGTGATCCGGGACGACCTGACCCGGCACCTGCTGCTGTGGAGCGCGCTCCTGCCCCTGTGCGCGGCCGCCGGGACCAGGGGCCCGCTCGACGAACGCGCGGCGGTCGCACTGCTGGACCCGATCCTCCTCGGCGCGCCCGAGGACGTGGAGTCGCTGTTCCGGGACATCGCCTGGGACCGGCGCCGACTCGTCGCCCAGGGCGCGGACGTCGCGCTGCTGGAGCGCGGCGAGGTCTTCGCCGCGCTGCGCCCCGCGACCGCGGAGTCCGACTGGCGCCGCGTCCACGAGTACGACGCGGACCGCGACCGCGCCCGGCGCGGGGTGCGGCTCACCCCGCTCGACGCGGCGCTGCTCAAGTACACGGGCCGCTACCTGCACGGCGGGAAGCGCCCGACCCGGGAGCCCGACGCCGTCGACCCCGACCTGCTGCCCGAGGTCATGCGGGTGATCGCCACCGCGGAGCGGGCGTGCGCCGGGATGCGGATCGCCCCCGGTGGGAGAGGGGACCGGAGCGCTCCGGGGCACAGCGGGTGGAAGCGGGTGGAGGAGGAGGTCGACCGCGCGGTCCGCGGCGCCCACCCGCACCTCGTCGACGACGCGGTGCGCACCGTGAGCTTCCTGATGTGCTCGGAGGCCGCCGCCCGGTCGCGGACGTCCTGAGGGCGGGCGGAGCGACCGCCCGGGACTTCCGGGGAATGCGCGGTGAACCTGGCGGAAACATTTCGGTCGCGCTATCGTCCGATGATCGGGAGAACACATGTCCAGCCGGTGACGCGTGTTTCACATCACAGCCCATATGGTATTCACAGAACAACTGACGAAAGTCGTCGAGAAGCGGTTTGTGACCCATTCGTCACTTCACCACCGTGAACTCCGACCGAGCCCTTGACCAGCACCTTGACCGATACCGAAGCCGCTGCCGGGACATTCCCGCACACAGGTCTGGACCACCTGCCCGGATGACGGGAAAAGTGCATTCGTCACCGATGACTTCGGTCGTCCACCGACCGACCATCGGCCCGTCCCGACCCGCCCGCCCGACGCGACAGGCTGCGCTCGGTGGATCGATCCACCGCTCCGCACATCGCTGAAGGTGACCAACACATGCGCATTCGACGCGTCCTGTCCCTGCTCGTCGGCGCCGCCGCCCTGGTGTCCACCGCCGCCCTGGCCGCCCCGGCGTCCGCCGCGCCGGCCGTGCCCCCGAGCCAGACCGACATCATCGACGGCGGCCCGGCGTCGTACGCCCCGTTCGCGGTCCGCCTGTTCGCCAACGGCACCCCGTGGTGCTCCGCGACCATCATCGCCCCGTCGTGGGTGCTGACCGCGCAGCACTGCGTCTCCGACGACAGCGCGACGTACACGTTCCGGATCGGCAGCCTCCAGCAGAACTCCGGCGGCACCCTGGTGACCGGCGTCGAGGTCGTCGACCACCCCGCCGCCGACATCTCCCTGGTGCGGATCGACCAGGCGCAGCCGACCTGGTGGCAGTTCGCGAGACTCGGCACGTCCTCGGCGGTGGCGGCGAACCAGGCCGTGCAGATCTGGGGCTGGGGCGCCACCTGCCTCGGTGACGAGCTGAGCTGCCAGTCGCCGGTGCTGAAGCTGGCCACCACCCTGGTCGAGTCGGTCAGCGCGTCCGACTGGCTGGGCGGGGTCGCGATCTCGTCGACCCGCGTGGACGGCATCGCCGCCGGCGGCGACTCGGGCGGCCCGATGATGGCCACCAGCCCGGTCGACGGCCAGTACTACCAGGTGGGCGTGTCGTCCACGAGCGACCGGTCGAACTGGTGCGCCTACACCAACATCACCGCCTACCGGCCCTGGATCCTGTCGGTCGCCGGCGTGTGACCGGAGCCCGACTGCCGTGCCCCCTGTTCGGGGCGCGAGAGCGGTGAAGCGCTCGGCCGGGATGTCCCGGCCGAGCGTTTTCGCGTGGACGACGTGGTCACTCGTCCACGACGGGAATCCGGTAGGTCAGACCGTAGCGGTCGCCGGGAACCACGATGTCGCACGTCTCGACCGGTAGATCATCAGCAAGGAACGTCCGCTCGATGGTGAGCACGTGCACGCCCAACGGGATGTCCAGCGCCTCGACCTCCCGGGGCAGCGGGACGCGGGTGGCGACCGACTCCACGACCTCGGTCACGCGGATGCCGATGCCGTCCATGCGGGTGATCACCCCAAGACCGGCCAGCGGGCCTTCTTCCGGACGTTCCACATCAGTGCCCCCGGTCAGCGCGAGCGGTTCGTACGACGTGGACAGCTGGATGGGGCGACCGTTGGCGAGGAAGCGGTACCCGGTCCTCATCACGGGGGCGTTCGGAACGATCTTGAGTCGGGCCGCGATGTCGTCGGTGGCCGTGGTCCGCGTGGAGCCGGCCTCGATGTCGGCCGATGCGCCTGCGCGCCGTGCGTCGTCGGCGAACTCGCCGGTGGGCTTGCGCCGACGGTAGCGGTCGCGGGCCAGCCGCTCGACCCGCTGTCGCGGGCGCACGAAACTGCCCTTGCCTCCATGACTGTCGACCAAGCCTTCGTTCCGCAAGACGCCGACCGCTTGGCGCGCCACGATCCGGGAGACGCCGTACTGGCTCATCAGCTCGGACTCGGACGGCAGCTTGGCCCCGGCGGGCAACGTGCCGTCGATGATCTTCGTGCGGTAGTCGTTGGCGATCTGGGTGTAGGCGGGAGTTCCGGTCCAGTGAGCCACCTGATCCGCCCTTTCTCAGTCGCAGCCAGTCATACCGATCAGGTTAGCTTCACCTGATCGGTTTACTGCATCAACCAAGCGGTCCTACCTATTATAATAGGTAATCGGCGGCGCAGAGTCGTTGACAAAAGGCCCGGCCGGGGCGGCTACCCCAACCGGGCCGAGACGGACCCAACGGGCGGCTACCCGCGAGTCCTGCGCGCGAAGCTGGATGGCCGTGCGCTCACCGAGCGTACCGCGCGTGGTACTTCGCAGCCGGTCGTCGTGTTGGCCCAAACCTTGAAAGGGCTGGACATGACCTCGACTGCGTCGGCCGATGAGCGGTCGATCCCACAGGACGTCGCGCTCGGCTCCGGCACCACGGATGGCGACAAGGCCAAGCCCGTCGTCCCCTACGTGGCCATGTGGAGCGAGGAGGTGGTGGAGGAACCGCGGCTCGTGGAGCACCCCAGCGGGGCGGGGATCGCGTACGCGGACGAAATCCTCGGCGATCGGGACAGCCGGGGCGTTCTCTGGGACCGGGCGGCGATCGCGCCCGGACGCGGCAAGCCGCAGTTCGCCAAGATCCACGTCCACCGACAGCGCCGCGCCATGCGGAAGCTGTTGTGCCAGGTCTGCCGCCAACCCGCAGACAAGGACGACAGAGGCGTCCTCTGGCTCCTCCCCGACCGCACGGGACGCTGGGCCGGGTGGCCCGAGGGGATGCTCGTCAGCGAGCCCCCGGTCTGCGAGCCCTGCCTCGCCCTGGCGACTCGCGTCTGCCCCGCCTTGCGCAAGGAGGGGCACCTCGTGATCCGAGCGGGCTCGTGCCCGATCGACGGGGTCGAGGGCTTCCGGTACCGCGCAGGGCCACGGCGGCGGCCGGTTCCCGTTGAGCGCGAACTCGTCTCCTTCGCCGACCCCGCCATCGCCTGGACCCTGGCTTCCAAGTTGGTGCGCGAACTCCTCGACTGCGCGGTCATGGAGGTCGAAGCGGGCGTGTGACCGATCGGTGGCACCGAGGCCCCGTCCCCGGAACAGGGGCGGGACCTCGGCCGCCGGCAGAACCGCCGGTGCTTCCCACTGTCCGGCACGAAGCCGACCTTGACCGTGTCGACCGGCGCCCTTGTCGAGACCGCGGCAGCAACGAGAACATCAACGGACTGCTCCGGCAGTATTTCCCCGAAGGCACCGACCTGTCCCCGCACGACCGAGACCACCTGGCCGCCGTCGCGGCCACGCTGAACGCGCCGGACGCGGAGGTGACGTGGCGTCGTTGGCCGAGATCGGCAGGTACCTCAAAGGCGTTCTCGACAAGGTCGACAAGGCAAAGGAGAGCCTCGCACAGGCGGCCGATCTTGCGGATGACGCCTTCGACGTCCTGTCGGCAGCCGGTACTGGAACCACGCGGGCCGACGTCGAACAGGCAGGAGCCCGGTTCGCAGAGGTTCGTGCTGCGGTGTACGGCCAAGGCGGTCTCCTCGCGATGCTCGACGCTGGGACCGCGCTGGTCCGAACGATCATGAAACGGATCGGAGCGGGTGGGGACGCTCCCGCTGGTCCACCTGCGGCAGGCACGGGAGCAGTCCCGGCTCAGCCGCAGGTACTTGCAGGGAAGATCGAGGCATTGCGCCGTGAATTGCCACCCCCGGTGCAGCCCCGTACGGGCCAGAAGACGCACGGCCGATTCGTCGTGGGCGATGGGCCTGCTGCGTCGATGATCAGCGGCAACGACGCCGACGCCAAGGTCGCGAAGGACGCGCTCCGAGAGGAGGGGTACCCCCTTCCGGGGACCCGGTCGTGGCGACCCGCGTGGAGATGAAGGCCGCCGCGCGGATGCGCAACGAAGGGATTGGACAGGCCACGGTCGTCATCAACCACGTCTCCTGCCTGCTGGATTCAGGCTGTAAGAGCCTCATCGGCGTAGTGCTGCCCGAAGGCAGCTCACTCACCGTGCACGGCGCGGGTGGCCATCAACGAACCTTCACCGGAGGGAAGCAACCACCGTGGCGACGCTGAAGGCCATCCACGACCACGAGTCGGGTCAGGCGCCCATCCAGGTCAGGACGCAAGGCGAGCTGGAGGCGTTGATCGAGCGCGTGCGCGCCTACTCGACCGGCTACCCGTGCCCGGCCGTCGTCGAAATCACCGTCATGGACGACCCCTGGGGCTTCCCGCGGTTGTACGCCGGGATCGGGGAGGACCGGGGCTGTGTCCACGAGCTGCCCCCTGGTGGGCAGGCGAGGGCCACGGCAGGAGATCGCGAGGTGACCGGTGTGGTGATCTACGACTTGCAGGGGCACGAGCTGGAGGTGCCCGCCAACCAGGAGGTGTCCCTGTCGGTGGTGCGCGCCGTGCTCTCCGCCTACCTGACGTGCGACGGGACGATTCCGGCGGATCAGCCCGGCCTTCAGCTCGTCGGCGCGTGAGGTGGGTGCCGATCCGCGGTTCACCCAGACCTCGTAGCCCCTTCCGCCGAACACGCCAATGGGGCGCCCCCGTCCCGGGACGCCCCACCGACTTGCCCGACTCAGCGCCGGCCGATCCCGGCCAGCAGCGCCGCGCGGTCCACCTTCCCGTTCGGCGTGGTCGGCAGCTCGTCGAGCACCCGGACGTCCTGCGGCACCATGTAGTCCGGCAGCGCCTCCATGCAGAACGCCTTCAGCTCCAGCTCGTCCAGCCCCTCGGCCCCACCCGCCAGCACGACGAACGCGGCCAGCGCCGGCTCCCGGTCGGGCACGGGCACCAGCAGCGCGGTGGCCGCCGCGACGCCCGGGAACTCGGCCACCCGGCGCTCGACCTCGCCCAGCTCCACCCGGTTGCCGCGGATCTTGACCAGCGAGTCCGCCCGGCCGCTGAAGTACAGCTCGCCGCTCTCGCCGCGCCGCGCCAGGTCACCGGTCCGGAACACCACCTGGCCGGCCCGCGGGTTCAGCGGGTCCAGGACCAGCGCCCGCCCGGTGGCCTCCGGGTCGTTCCAGTAGCAGGTGAACAGGGCCGCGCTGCGGAGGTGGACCTCGCCCACGCCGCCGACCTCGTCGACCGGCTGCCCGTCCTCGTCGATCAGCACCATCTCGGCGCCGGGGTGGGCGAAGCCGATCGACAGCTCCTCCACGTCCTCCGGCAGCGGGTTGGGCACGTCGGTGAACGACGACGCCACGGACTCTGTGCTGCCGAAGCAGTTGACGATCCGCACGCCCGGCAGCAGCGACTGGAGCGACCGCAGCTCCGGCATCGGGAACTTCTCGCCCGAGTAGAGGATGCCGCGGATCGCGCCACCCAGCTCGCCCAGCATCTCCGACTCGTGCCGCAGCACCGGCCGCCAGATCGACGGCACGCCGTTGACCTGCGTGGCCTGCGCGTCGTGCAGGAACCTGACCAGCTTGCGCGGCCACCGCAGCAGGTCGCGCGGCACCGGCACCACGGCCGCGCCGCTGCCCAGCGCCAGGCCGATGTCCAGCAGCGAGAAGTCGAACTGGAGCGGCGAGGTGGTCGCCACCCGGTCCTCGGCGGAGACGATGCCGTGCGCGAGCATCCCCCGGAAGAAGCCCAGGATCGCCCGGTGGCTCATCACCACGCCCTTGGGGCGCCCGGTGGTGCCCGAGGTGAAGATCATGTACGCCGCGTCGGTCGGGGTGACCTCGCGGCGGTGCCGGACCCGCGGCGCGGGAGCGCGCTCCACCACCAGGCCGTCCGGACCGAACCGCGCCAGGCCGACGCCCTCCGCGACACCCTCGCGCCGACCGTTCGCGGCCTGGAGGTGCAGCGCGGGCTCGACGGCCTCGACGATCGCCTGCAACCGCTGCGCGGGCGTCTCCGGGCTGACCGGGATGTAGGTCAGGCCCAGCGACGAGCACGCCAGGAACGCGGTGATCGACCACGACGTGGTGTCGGACTCCAGCACCACCCGGTC
This sequence comes from Saccharothrix sp. BKS2, assembly GCF_047689505.1. Taxonomy (NCBI): domain Bacteria; kingdom Bacillati; phylum Actinomycetota; class Actinomycetes; order Pseudonocardiales; family Pseudonocardiaceae; genus Saccharothrix; species Saccharothrix sp. BKS2. The sequence continues at coordinate 98,115 of NZ_JAUQOL010000001.1, forward strand.
GCCGATGTCCAGGCCCAGCTCGTCCAGCTGCGCCGCCAGCGCCGAGACCCGGCGCTCCAGCTGCCGGAAGGAAATGGTGCCGAACTCGCCGTCGGCGTATTCGACCACCGCCGGCCGCTCCGGCACCAACCGCGCGCCGACGAGCAGGAATTCGTGCAAAGTTGCGACCTGGTCGTGCGCTCGCGCGAATACTTCTCGACCCATGCTCTGGTGCACCCCACTTGTCGAAGCCGACCGAACGCACAGCCACCGAAAGGCTAGCAGTGCAGCTCAGGGGGCCAACCCGGAACATACCCCTAACGGACCCCTAATCCGCCCCGCAAACCCCTTCGGGGTTTTCCGGACTCCGTGCGAGATCATTGTTGCACGGTTTTGCCGTGCTACCGTTGCGACATCGCAGCGGCACATTGTCAAATTGACCCGGAAGGGGCACGGTCATCATGTGGGAAGAGCGGTTCGAGGAGATCCTGCGCAAGCACCTGCCGTTCCTCGACGCGGGCGAGGAGCTGAGCGCGGACATCGAGCTGCGCGACGTCGGCCTGGACTCGCTGGCCATGGTCGACCTGCTCGCCGAGCTGGAGAAGGGCTACGGCGTGCGGTTCCGCGACGACGCGCTCAACCCCGAGACCTTCCGCACGCCCGAGACGCTGTGGACCACGCTGTCCGGGATGCTCGAACCGACGGCCTGACCGAGCGCGGGAGAAGGGGGGCGGACCAACCGGTCCGCCCCCCTTCTTCGTGCCCACGACCCCTTACAGCCCCTTGAGGAACTCCAGCAGCACCGGGTCGAACCGGTCGGGGTTCTCCAGGTGCGGCAGGTGGCTCGCGTCCGGCACGACCTCCAGCCGCGCCCCCGGCACCAGCTCGTGGAACGGGGCGGTCGCCGCCGCGGTCACCTCGTCGTGCTCGCCGCGCACCACCAGCGTGGGCGCGGTGATCGACGGCAGCTCCGGGATCAGCGAGTAGTCCTTCAGCGTGCCGGTGATGTGGAACTCGTTGGGCCCGTTCATGGCGCCGTACACCGTCGGGTTGGTGGTGATCTCCATGAACGTCGCGGTCAGGTCGCTGGGCAGCGACGTCATCCGGCACACGTGCCGCTGGTAGAACACCGTGCTGGCCTCCTGGTACTCGCGGCTGCCCGTGGTGCCCGCCGCCTCGTGCCGGCGCAGCACCTCGTCCACGCCGGCGGGCAGCGCCTTGCGCAGCTCGTCCAGCTCCGCCAGCCACAGCGGGTAGGAGGCCGGCGAGTTGGCCACCACGAGCCCCACCAGCCCGGCGGGCCGCCGCGCGGCGTGCGCGGCGGCCAGGACACCGCCCCAGGACTGGCCGAACAGCACGTACCGGTCGGCGATGTCCAGCGCCTCCAGCAGGTTGTCCAGCTCGTCGAGGAACAGCTCGGGCGTCCAGAAGTCCGCACCCCGGTCGCGCAGGTGGGTCGAGCCGCCGTTGCCCAGCTGGTCGTAGTGCACGACCGGCCAGCCCTCCTCGACCAGGGACGCCAACCTCAGCAGGTAGTCGTGCGTGCTGCCGGGCCCGCCGTGCAGGACCACCACCGGCGGCCGGTCGCCGCCGAGCTCGCCGGTCACCCGGTACCACGTCTTGTACGGCCCGAAGGGCACCGTCCCCTTGCGGCTCGGCGCCGGCGTCGCGGCCATCCGCACCACTTCCCATCCTCCGTGCGGGGCCGGGGCCCCGCGGTCATCACAGCAGGCGGTCGTCACAGTCCGGACAGCCACGCGCGCACGGCGGCCGCCGTGCTCTCGGCCGTGCTCTCCATCATCGTGAAGTGGTCACCGGGCACCTCCACCAGCTCGTGCGCGCCCGACCAGACCGCGCGCCACGTGCCGTCGCCCTCCTCGCCCTCGATCGACTCCTGCGGCCGCACGAACAGCACGGGCGCGGCCAGGTCCTCGACCGGGCACTCGGTGAGCAGCTTGGAGTAGCGGCCCATGGCGGCCAGCCGGGCGCCGCTGAACTCGCCGAACTCCGACTCGCGGGCCAGCAGCGCGTCGAGCATGTGGGTGAAGAACCGCGTCGTGGTCGCCCCCGTGGTGGGGTAGGTGTCCAGCAGCGCGACACCGACCGGCCCGAGGCCCCGGCGCTCCAGCAGCCCGGCCGCGGCGTGCGCGAACAGACCGCCCGAGGAGTACCCGGCCACCGCGTAGGGCCCCTGCTCCGCGATCGGGCGGATGGCCTCGGCGAAGTAGTCCACCGCGGCCGCCGCCGTGGCGGGCAGGCTCCCCTCCCGGTCGAAGCCGGGCGTCGGCAGCACCACCACGTCCAGCTCGTCGCGGAACCGCGCGGCCAGGCGGGCGTACTGCTGCGGCCCGCCCAGCGCCATCGGCGAGGCGAAGCACACCAGGGTCGGCGCGCCGGGACCCCGGCTCAGCGTGACCGCGGGCGGGATCTCCCCCGCCTCGGCCGCCGTGGTGAACGACTCCAGCACGTCCGCCGCGGCGGTGATCAGGGCCAGGCCCTGAGCCGGTCGGCCGCTGCGCACGGCCTGGCGGAACAGCGCGCCGATCGTGTCCCGCTCGGCCTCGGCGCGCGGCGCCGGCGCACCCTCGGCCGGGACCGCGGCCAGTTCGGCCCGCAGGTGCGCGGCCAACCGCTCGGACGTGCCGTGGTCGAACACCGCGGTGGTGGCCAGCCTCAGGCCCGTGACCCCGTTGAGCGCGTTGCGCAGCTCCACGGCGGTCAGCGAGTCGAGGCCCAGCTCCACGAACGCCCGGTCGGCCTCCACCGCACCGGCGCCGTCGTAGCCGAGCACCCCGGCGGCCGTGGCGCGCACGAGCTGCCGCAGCTCCTCGTCCTGCCCGGCGTCGTCCAGCCCGGCCAGGCGGCGGCGCAGCGCGGCCGGGTCGTCGGTGGCCGTCGCGGCGGTGCTCACCCGCGCGGCGGGCACCAGGCCGTTGAGGATCGGCGGCACCTGGCCGACGACCGCGCCCTTCAGGTCCAGCTTGACCGGCGCCAGCACGGCGTCGGGCAGCGCGCACGCCGCGTCGAACAGGGCCAGGCCCTCCTCCGCCGGCAGCGGTCGCACGCCGCCGCGCGCCATGCGGCCCCGGCCGGACTCGCCGAGCCCGCCGGTCATCGCGCTGTCCTCGGCCGCCCACAGGCCCCAGGCCAGCGACTGCGCGGGCAGGCCGCGGGCCTGCCGGTGCGCCGCCAGCGCGTCGAGGAACGCGTTGGCCGCCGCGTAGTTCGCCTGCCCCGCGCCGCCCAGCAGGCCGGCCGCGGAGGAGAACACCACGAACGCGGTCAGGTCGGGGTCCCCGGCGGTCAGCTCGTGCAGGTTGAGCACCGCGTCGACCTTGGGCCGCAGCACGGCGTCCACGCGCTCGGGCGTCAGCGAGGCCAGCACGCCGTCGTCGAGCACGCCCGCCGTGTGGACGACCCCGGTCACCGGGTGCTCGGCCAGCAGCGCGGCCAGCGCGTCCCGGTCGGCCACGTCGCACGCGGCCAGCTCGACCCGCGCGCCCAGCCCGGTCAGCTCCGCCACCAGCTCGGCGCCACCCGCGGCCGCCGCGCCGCGCCTGCTGACCAGCAGCAGGTCCCGCACGCCGTGCCCGGTCACCAGGTGCCGGGCCACCAGCCCGCCGAGCGCGCCCGTCGCGCCGGTCACCAGCACGCGCCCCTCGGGGCCGAACGCGCTGCCGGGCCGCTCGCCGCCCGCGACCACGCGGGCCAGCCGCGCCGCGCGCACCTGCCCGCCGCGCACCACAACCTGCGGCTCACCGCCCGCGACGACCGCCGCGAGCACCTGCGCCGACTCGTCCTGCCCGTCCAGGTCCACCAGCACGACCCGGTCCGGGTTCTCCGACTGCGCGGACCGCACCAGGCCCCACACCGCCGCCGAGGCCGGGTCGTCGCCGTCCTGCGCGCCGCGCGTCAGCACGACCAGCCTGGCCGCGCCGTAGCGCTCCTCGGCCAGCCACGACTGGAGCGCCGCCAGCACCCGGTGCGCGGCCGTGCGCACGGTCGCCGCGTCGAGCGAGCCGGTCGGCGCGACCTGCACCAGCACCACCTCGGGCGCGCCGTCCACCAGTGTCTCGCCGAGCGCGGTGAGGTCGGCGTGCGCCTCGACCGCGTACCCGGCGGCCTTGAGCACGGTGCCCACGCCCAGGTCGTCGTCGCCCACCAGGGCCCAGCGGCCGGTGACCGGCGCGGCGGGCGCCGCGACCGGCACCCACTCCGGCCGGAACAGCGAGTCCGCGCGCCGCGCCGGCTGCCCGGCGAACGGGCGCAGGGTCAGCGAGCGCACCGTGGCCACCGGGCGACCGGTCGGGTCTGCGAGGTCGAGCGACGCCTCGTCCCGACCGGCGCGGGTGATCCGCACCCGCAGGCCGGGCGCGCCGGCGGCGTGCAGGGTGACCCCGTTCCAGCCGAACGGCACGGCGGGCGGCTCGTCCGCGCCCCGGTCCAGGCCGATGGCCTGCACGGCGGCGTCCAGCGCGGCCGGGTGCACGCCGAACCGGAGGGCGTCGGCCGCCGCGTCCTCGGGCAGCACGATCTCGGCGAACAGCTCGCCGTCGCGCCGCCAGGCCCGGCGCAGGCCCTGGAACACCGGCCCGTAGTTCAGGCCCGCGTCCGCCATCTGCTCGTACAGGTCGTCGAACTCCAGCTCCTCCGCGCCGGCGGGCGGCCACTGGGTCAGCTCGACCCCGCTCCCGCCGTCGCCCGGGACGACCACGCCGGCGGCGTGCTTGGTCCACGGCGCGTCGTCGTCCGCGTCCTGCTCGCGGGCGTAGACGGCGACCGTGCGGGTGTTCTCGGAGGACGGCCCGGAAACCGACACCTGCACGCTCACCCCGCCGTCCTCGGGCAGCAGCAGCGGCGTGTGGATGGTCAGCTCCTCCAGCGCGCCGCACCCGGCGCGCGCACCCGCCTGGAGCGCCAGCTCCACCAGGCCGGCGCCGGGGAACACCACCACGCCGCCCAGGTCGTGGTCGACCAACCAGGGGTGGGTGTGCCGGGAGAGGAGACCGGTGACGATCAGGCCGTCGGTGTCGGGCAGCGTGGTGGTGGCGACCAGCAGCGGGTGCTCGGCCGCGCGCAGGCCCGTGGAGGCCACGTCGCCCGCCTCCGTGGAGCCGTCCATCCAGTAGCGCCTGCGCTGGAACGCGTAGGTCGGCAGGTCGACGCGCCGCCCGCCGCGCTCGGCGTAGAACGCCGCCCAGTCCACGTCCGCGCCGGTCACGTGCAGGCCCGCCACCGCGAGCACGGCGGTCGCCGCCTCCCCGCGGCCCTTGCGCTGGGCGGCCACGAGGGTGCCGTCGACCTGGGCCGTGCCGGTGAGCACGCCGTCCGGGCCGACCTCCAGGAACCGGGTGACGCCGCGCCCGGCGAGGTCGCTCACCGCGTCGTGGAACCGCACGGCCTGCCGGACGTGCCGGACCCAGTAGTCCGCGGTCACCAGGTCCCGACCCTCGGCCAGGACCCCGGTCAGCGTGGACACGACCGGCGTGGCCGGCACGCGGTAGGCGATCTGCTCGGCGACCGCGCGGAACTCCTCCAGCATCGGCTCCATCAACGGCGAGTGGAACGCGTGCGACACCGCCAACCGCTTCATCCGACGGCCTTCGAACTTCACCGCCAGCTCGTCCACGGCGTCGGCGGCACCGGACACGACCACCGCGGTCGGGCCGTTGACCGCAGCCAGGCCCACGCGGTCGCCCAGCAGCGGGAGGACCTCCTCCTCGGTGGCCTCGACCGCGAGCATCGCGCCACCGCTCGGCAGCGCCTGCATCAGGCGACCACGAGCCGCCACCAGCTTGCAGGCGTCCTCCAGCGAGAACACCCCCGCCACGTGCGCCGCCGCGATCTCACCGATCGAGTGACCCGCCAGGAAGTCCGGCCTCACACCCCAGGACTCCAACAACCGGAACAACGACACCTCGAACGCGAACAACGCCGGCTGGCTGAACCCCGTCTGGTTCAACAACTCCTGATCATCACCGAGCACCACGTCCGCCAGCGGCAGGTCGAAGGACCCGCACACCTCGTCGAACGCGGCCCGGAACACCGGGAACGCCTCGGCCAACTCGCGGCCCATGCCGATCCGCTGCGAACCCTGACCGGTGAACAGGAACGCCAGCCTGCCCGGCGCCACCCGGCCCTTGACCACGCCGGTCGCGCCGGCCACGTCGTCGGCGAGGGCGCGCAGCCCGGTCACCAGCTCCTCGCGGTCGCGGCCGACCACCGCCGCGCGGTGCTCCAGCGCGGACCGGTGCAGCGCGGTGGCCCGTGCCACGTCCACCACGTCGTGCGCCCCGTCGAGCAGGAAGGACGCCATCCGCTCGGCCTGGGCCCGCAGGCCCTCGGCGGACCGCGCGGACACCACCAGGGCGACCGGCTCGTCCGACTCGCGCCCCGCCACGGCCGGCGCCGCGGGCGCCTGCTCGATGATCGTGTGGGCGTTGGTGCCGCTGATGCCGAACGACGACACCCCGGCCCGGCGCGGGCGGCCCCTCTCGGGCCACGGCACCGACTCGGTCAGCAGCGAGACGTTGCCCTCGGACCAGTCGACGTGCCGTGACGGCTCGTCGACGTGCAGGGTCTTGGGGATGACGCCGTGCCGCATGGACATGACCATCTTGATGATCCCGGCGACACCGGCCGCCGCCTGCGTGTGGCCCATGTTCGACTTGATCGAGCCGAGCCAGAGCGGGGTCTCGCGGTCCTGGCCGTAGGTGGCCAGCAACGCCTGCGCCTCGATCGGGTCACCCAACGTCGTACCCGTACCGTGCGCCTCCACCGCATCCACATCAGACGGCACAAGACCCGCGTTCGCCAACGCCTGACGGATCACCCGCTGCTGCGACGGACCGTTCGGCGCCGTCAACCCGTTCGACGCACCGTCCTGGTTCACCGCCGAACCGCGCACGACCGCGAGCACGTCGTGCCCGTTGCGCCGCGCGTCGGAGAGCCGCTCCAGCACCAGCACGCCGACGCCCTCGCCCCAGCCCGTGCCGTTGGCCGAGTCGGAGAACGACTTGCAGCGGCCGTCCTCGGACAGCCCGCCCTGGCGGCTGAACTCCACGAACGTCTCGGGCGTGGCCATGACCGTGACCCCGCCGACGAGCGCGAGACCGCACTCGCCGGACCGCAGGGCCTGCGCCGCGAGGTGCAGCGCCACCAGGGACGAGGAGCACGCGGTGTCCACGGTGACCGCCGGGCCCTCCAGCCCGAAGGTGTAGGCGACGCGGCCGGACACCACGCTGCCGGCGTTGTGGCTGGTGATGTAGTCGTGGTACATCGTGCCGGCGAACACGCCGGTCTGGCTGCCGCGCAGCGACGCCGGGTCGATGCCCGCCCGCTCGAACGCCTCCCACGAGGTCTCCAGCAGCACGCGCTGCTGCGGGTCGAGCAGGACCGCCTCGCGCGGGGAGATGCCGAAGAACTCGGCGTCGAACTCGGCGGCGTCGTGCAGGAAGCCGCCCTGGTCGACGTAGGACGTGTCGGGCCGGGTGCGCGTGGGGTCGTAGAGCCGGCGCACGTCCCAGCCGCGGTCGACCGGGAACCCGCCGATCGCGTCGTTGCCCTCGGCCACCAGTCGCCACAGGTCCTCCGGCGACCGCACGCCACCGGGGTAGCGGCAGGCCATGCCGACGATGACCACGGGGTCGTCGTCCACGGCCTTGGCCTTCGCCACCACGACCTCGCCCCGGGAGCCGGTCAGCTCGCGGTGCACGTGCTCGGCCAGCGCGACCGGCGTCGGGTGGTCGAACACCAGGGTCGCGGGCAGCCGCAGGCCGGCCGCGGCGGACAGGGCGTTGCGGAACTCGACCGCGGTCAGCGAGTCGAAGCCCAGGTCCTGGAAGGCCCGGCCCGGGTCGACGGCGGCGGAGGTGGCGTGGCCCAGGACCGCGGCGATGTGCCCGGTCACCAGGTCCAGCACCGCTTCGCGGGCCTCGGCCTCGGGCAGGGCGGCCAGCCGGTCGCCCAGACCGCCCGCGACGGGCGCCTTGGCGGCGGTGCGGCGGACCGGACCGGCCAGGCCGCGCAGCAGCGGGGACAGGGCGTCGCCCTGCTCGCGCAGGCCCGCCGGGTCGAGCTTGGCGGGCACCACCAGCGCCTCGCCGGCGGCCAGCGCCGCGTCGAACAGCGCCAGGCCCTCCCGCTCGGTCAGCGGCAGCACGCCGCCCCGGGAGAGCCGGGCCAGGTCGTCGGCGTCGAGCGTGCCGGTCATCGCGCTGTCGTCCAGGCCCCACAGGCCCCACGCCATCGAGGTGGCGGGCAGGCCGGCGGCCCGGCGGTGCGCGGCGAGCGCGTCCAGGTAGGCGTTGGCCGCGGCGTAGTTGCCCTGGCCCGGCGCGCCCAGCACACCCGACAGGGACGAGAACACCACGAACGCCGACAGGTCGGAGGTCAACCGGTGCAGGTTCCACGCGGCGTCGACCTTGGGCCGCAGCACCGCGTCCACCCGCTCGGGGGTGAGGGCGGTGACCACGCCGTCGTCCAGCACACCGGCCACGTGCACGACCGCGGACACGTCCACCCCGGCCAACACCGGGGCCAACGCGTCGCGGTCGGCCGCGTCGCACGCCACCAGCCGCACCGAGGCGCCGGCGGCCTCCAGCTCCGCGACCAGCTCGGGACCGCCCTCGGCGGCCGGGCCGCGGCGGCTGAGCAGCAGCAGGTCCCGCACCCCCCGCTCGACCACCAGGTGCCGGGACAGGACCCGGCCCAGCGCGCCGGTCGCGCCGGTCACCACCACGGTGCCGGCGCCGAAGCCGGGGTCGGTTCCACCGGTGCCGGCGGTCCGGACCAGGCGCGCGGCGTGCGCGACCCCACCCCGGAAGGCCACCTGCGGCTCACCGGAGGCCAGGGCCACCGGCAGCGCCGCGTCCAGCGCGGTGCCCTCGTCCAGGTCGACCAGCAGGAACAGGTCCGGGTTCTCCGCCTGCGCGGAGCGCACCAGGCCCCACACCGCCGCGCCGACCAGGTCGGGCACTCCCCCGCCACCGACCGGCACCGCGCCGCGCGTCACCACGACCAGGTGCGAGGCGGCGAAGCGGTCCTCGGCCAGCCAGCTCTGGAGCACCGCCAGCACCCGGTGCGCCTCACCGTGCACCGCGGCCGGGTCCGTGCCCGCCTCCACGGGCAGCACCACGACGGCGGGCACGACGCCGCCGTTCACGGTGTCCCACTCGACCCAGGTGACCGGGTCGGCCGCCGGGAGGTCGAGCGGGGACCAGTCCACCCGGTACAGCGGGTCCCGGCGCACCGCCGCCCGCTGCCCCGTGCCGACCGGGCGCAGCGCCAGCGAGCCCACGGTCAGCACCGGGGTGCCGGCCGGGTCCGCGACGTCGAGCCGCACGCCCGCGCCGGTCGGCGCGACCCGCACCCGGACCGCCGAAGCGCCCGTGGCGTGCACCGCGACCCCGCTCCACGCGAAGGGCAGCGCGGCCTCCCGGCCGGCGTCACCGGCCAGCGCGATGGCGTGCAGGGCGGCGTCGAACAGCGCCGGGTGCACCTCGAACCCGTCGACCTCGACGTGCTCGGGCAGCACGACCTCGGCGAACACCTCGTTCCCGCGCTGCCAGGCCGCCTGGAGGCCCTGGAACACCGGGCCGTAGCCCAGGCCGGCGGCGGCGAAGCCCTCGTAGACGCCGTCGAGCGCGATCGGCTCGGCCCCGGCGGGCGGCCACTCGGTCAGGGCCGAGCCCTCGACCGGGCCGGCCGCCAGCACACCGGTGGCGTGACCGGTCCACGGCTCACCGCCGGCCGCGTCGTCGCGGGAGTGCACGGCCACCGAGCGGCGCCCGCTCGCGTCCGGCGCGGCCACGGTCACCTGGACCTGCACCGAGCCGTGCTCGGGCAGCACCAGCGGGGCGGACAGCGTCAGCTCCTCCACGACGCCGCAGCCGACGCCCGCACCGGCGCGGGCGGCCAGCTCCACGAACCCCGTGCCGGGGAACAGGACCACGTCGCCCACGCGGTGGTCGGCCAGCCACGGGTGCGTGCGCAGCGACAACCTGCCGGTGAACACCACGCCCTCGGAGTCCGCCAGCGTCATCGCCGCGCCCAGCAGCGGGTGGTCGGTGGCGTCCATGCCCGCGCCGACCGGCTCACCGACGACGGCCGGGTCGTCCATCCAGAAGCGCTCGTGCTGGAACGCGTAGGTCGGCAGGTCGACCCGCCGCCCGCCGCGCCCGGCGAAGAACGCCGCCCAGTCGACCGGCACGCCGTGCGCGAACGCCTGCCCGACCGCCGTCGTGACCGCGAGGACCTCGGCGCGGTCACGCCGCTGCGCGGCCACCAGCACGGCCGAGTCCACCGATTCCTGCGCCATGCCGGTGAGCACGCCGTCCGGGCCGACCTCCACGAACCGGGACACCCCGCGACCGGCCAGGTCGCGCACGCCGTCGTGGAACCGCACGGCCTGCCGGACGTGCCGGACCCAGTAGTCCGCCGAGACCAGGTCATCACCCTCGGCCAGCACACCGGTCAGCGTCGACACGATCGCCAACCGCGGCTGGTAGAACGATATACCCGCCGCCACCGCCCGGAACTCCTCCAGCATCGGCTCCATCAACGGCGAGTGGAACGCGTGCGACACCGCCAACCGCTTCATCCGACGACCCTTGAGCTGCGCCGACAGCTCCTCCACCGCATCGGCGGCACCCGAGACGACCACCGCGGTCGGCCCGTTGACCGCCGCCAAACCCACACGGTCGTTCAGCAGTAGAACGATTTCCTCTTCGGTCGCCTCCACCGCGAGCATCGCCCCACCCGAGGGCAGCGCCTGCATCAAGTGACCTCGAGCGGCGACCAGCTTGCAGGCGTCCTCAAGCGAGAACACCCCCGCCACGTGAGCCGCCGCGATCTCACCGATCGAGTGACCGGCCAAGAAGTCCGGCCTCACACCCCACGACTCCAACAACCGGAACAGCGACACCTCGAACGCGAACAACGCCGGCTGACTGAACCCCGTCTGGTTCAACAACTCCTGGTCGTCACCGAAAACGACGTCCTTCAGCGACCGCCCCAGCTCAACGTCCATCAGAGCGCAGACCTGCTCGAACGTTTCACCGAACACCGGGAAGGCGTCAGACAGCTCACGACCCATGCCGATGCGCTGCGAACCCTGACCCGTGAACAGGAACGCCAGCTTGCCGTTGCCGGCCACACCGCGCGCCACGGCCGGTGAAGCCGCGCCCGCGGCGAGCGCCCGCAGTCCGGCCAGCAGGCTGTCGCGATCGTCGCCGACCACCGCGGCGCGGTGCTCCAGCGCGGTCCGCCGGGTGGCCAGCGACCAGGCCAGGTCGGTCGGGTCGACACCGTTCTCCACCATGGGCAGCAGCCTCGCCGCCTGGGCGGGCAGCGCGCTCTCGGTGCGGGCGGACAGCACCCACGGCGCGGTGGCGGTCACGGTGACCGGCTCGACGCGCTCGACGTGCTCGGGCGCCTGCTCCAGCACCACGTGCGAGTTGGTGCCGCTGATGCCGAACGACGACACCCCGGCCCGGCGCGGACGCCCGACCTCGGGCCACGGCACGGCCTCGGTCAGCAGGGCGACGTTGCCCGCCTCCCAGTCCACGTGCGAGGACGGCTGGTCGACGTGCAGGGTCTTGGGAACGACGCCGTTGCGCATCGCCAGCACCATCTTGATCACGCCGGCGACACCGGCGGCCGCCTGGGTGTGGCCCAGGTTGGACTTCACCGAGCCCAGCCACAGGGGCTCCTCGCGGTCCTGGCCGTAGGTGGCCAGCAACGCCTGCGCCTCGATCGGGTCACCCAACGTCGTACCCGTACCGTGCGCCTCCACCGCATCCACATCAGACGGCACAAGACCCGCGTTCGCCAACGCCTGACGGATCACCCGCTGCTGCGACGGACCGTTCGGCGCCGTCAACCCGTTCGACGCACCGTCCTGGTTCACCGCCGAACCCTTGACCAGGGCCAGCACCGGGTGCCCGTGGCGGCGCGCGTCCGACAGCCGCTCCAGCACCAGCACACCGACGCCCTCGGACCAGCCGGTGCCGTCGGCGGCGTCCGCGAACGGCTTGCACCGGCCGTCCGGGGCCAGGCCGCGCTGGCGCGAGAACTCCACGAACGTCTCGGGCGTGGCCATCACGGTCACGCCGCCGGCCAGGGCGAGCGAGCACTCGCCCGACCGCAGGGCCTGCGCGGCGAGGTGGATCGCCACCAGCGACGACGAGCACGCGGTGTCCACCGACACCGCCGGGCCCTCGAAGCCGAAGGTGTAGGACACGCGGCCGGACACCACGCCGCCGGAGCTGTGGCCGGTCACGTAGTCGTGGTACATGACGCCGGCGAACACGCCGGTCGGGCTGCCCTTGAGGGCGGCCGGGTCGATGCCGCCGCGCTCGAACGCCTCCCAGGACGCCTCCAGCAGCAGCCGCTGCTGCGGGTCCATGATCACGGCCTCGCGCGGCGAGATGCCGAAGAAACCGGGGTCGAACAGCGCGGCGTCGTCGAGGAAGCCGCCCTCGGCCACGTAGGTGGTGTCGGGTCGCCGGGACTCGGGGTCGTGCAGCCTGGCCACGTTCCAGCCGCGGTCGACCGGGAACGCGCCGATGGCGTCGCGGCCCTCGGTCAGCAGTTGCCACAGGTCCTCCGGCGACCGCACGCCGCCGGGGTAGCGGCAGGACATGGCCACGATGGCGATGGGGTCGTCGTCGGCGCGCTTGGCCGCCACGACCGCCTTGGCGGTGGCCGCCGACCCGGACAGCCCGGTGAGCAGGTGCTCGACCAGCACCAGCGGCGTCGGGTAGTCGAACACCAGCGTGGCGGGCAGCCGCAGGCCGGTCGCGGCGTTGAGGCCGTTGCGCAGCTCCACGGCGGTCAGCGAGTCGAACCCGAGGTCCTGGAACGCCCGCGCGGGGTCCACGTCGTCGGGCGAGCCGTGGCCGAGGACGGCCGCGACCCGGGCCCGCACGAGGGACAGCACCTCGGTGTGCCGCTCCTCCTCGGACAGCCCGGCGAGCCGGCCCGCCAGCTCGGAGGTGTCGGCGGCGGCGGTCGCGGCGGCGGCGCGCTTGGCGGGGCGGCGCACGAGGCCGTCGAACGCCAGCGGCGCGTGGTCGCCCAGCGCCCGCAGCGCGCGCAGGTCCAGCCGGGCCGCGACCACGGCCGCCGCGTCGGCGGACACGGCCGCGTCGAACAGCGCCATGCCCTCCTCGGCGGTCAGCGGCAGCACGCCGTTGCGGGACATGCGGGCCTTGTCGCCGGCGTCGAGCGTGCCGGTCATGGCGCTCTCGACGTCCCAGAGGCCCCAGGCGATCGAGGTCGCCGGGAGGCCGGCGGTCCGGCGGCGCGCGGCGAGCGCGTCCAGGTAGGCGTTCGCGGCGGCGTAGTTGGCCTGGCCCGGCGCGCCCAGCACCCCGGACATCGAGGAGAACACCACGAACGCGGACAGGTCGGAGGTCAGCTCGTGCAGGTTCCAGGCGGCGTCGACCTTGGGCCGCAGCACGGTGTCCACGCGGGCGGGGTCCAGCGCGGTGATCACGCCGTCGTCCACCACGCCGGCCACGTGCACGACCGCGGACACGTCCACCCCGGCCAACACCGGGGCCAACGCGTCGCGGTCGGCCGCGTCGCACGCCACCAGCCGCACCGAGGCACCGGCGGCCTCCAGCTCCGCCACCAGCTCGGGACCGCCCTCGGCGGCCGGGCCGCGACGGCTCAGCAGCAGCAGGTCCCGCACCCCCCGCTCGACCACCAGGTGCCGGGACACGATGCGGCCGATGGAGCCGGTCGCGCCGGTCACCACCACGGTGCCGGCGCCGAAGCCCACGGGCTCCGCGCCGTCGGCGGCGGTGGCCAGGCGGGCGGCGGTCACCGAGTCGCCGCGGCAGGCCAGCTGCGGTTCGCCGGAGGCCACCGCGATCGACAGCGCCCGCGCCAGGTCGGTGCCCTCGACGTCGAGCAGGGTGACCAGGTCGGGGTTCTCGGCCTGCGCGGACCGCACCAGGCCCCACACCGCCGCGCCCGCCAGGTCGGTGGGGTCGTCGCCGACCGCTCCCCCGGTCACCACGACCAGGCGCGAGGCGGCGAACCTCGACTCGGACACCCACGCCTGGAGCACGCCCAGCACGCGGTGCACCTCGGTGCGCACGGACCCCGGCTCCTCGCCGCCCTCGACGGGCAGCACCACCACGGCGGGCACGTCACCGCCGGCGGCCAGGGAGTCCCATTCGGTCCAGTCCACCTCGGGCAGGTCGAGCCCGGCGGTGTCGACGGGCTTCCAGCCCAGCACGCGCAGCGGGCTGCGACCGGCGGCGGCCGGGCGCTGGTCGGCGGTCGGCCGCAGCACCAGCGACTCGACCGAGGCCACCGGCGCGCCGGTCGGGTCGGCCACCTCGACGGCCACCCCACCCGCGCCCGCCGGGGACAGCCGGACGCGCAGGGCGGCGGCGCCCGCGGCGTGCACGGTCACCCCGGTCCAGGAGAACGGCAGGCCGCGGTGCTCGTCCAGGCCGCTCAGGCCCAGCGCGTGCAGCGCGGCGTCCAGCGCGGCCGGGTGCAGGCCGAAGCGCTCCGCGTCGGCCGCGTCGGGCAGCGCCACCTCGGCGAACAGCTCGTCGCCCCGCCGCCACGCGGCGCGCAGGCCGCGGAACGCGGGACCGTAGTCCAGGCCGCCCTCGGTCAGGCGGTCGTACAGGCCGTCCAGGGGCAGGGCCTCGGCCCCGGCGGGCGGCCACTGCGCCAGGTCGAACCCGGCGCGCGGGCGGCCCGCGGCGAGCCGGCCGGTGGCGTGCGTCGTCCACGGCGCGTCGACGCCGCCGTCCTCGTCGCGCGAGTACACCTCGAACGGGCGCACGCCGGTCGCGTCGGGCGTGCCGACCACGAGCTGGAGCTGCACCGCGCCCTGCTCGGGCAGCACCAGCGGGGTGGCCAGGGTCAGCTCGTCGACCACGCCGCAGCCGACGTCCTCGCCGACCCGGGCGGCCAGCTCGACGAAGCCCGTGCCGGGGAAGAACACCGAGCCGCCCACGCGGTGGTCGCCCAGCCACGGGTGCGACCGCAGCGACAGCCGGCCGGTGAAGACCACCCCGTCGGAGTTCGCCAGCGTCATCGCCGCACCGAGCAGCGGGTGGTCGGTGGCGTCCAGGCCGGCGGAGGACACGTCGCCCACCGCCGAGGACGACTCGATCCAGTACCGCTCGCGCTGGAACGCGTAGGTCGGCAGCTCCACGCGGTGCGTGGCGCGCCCGGCGAACACCGCCGCCCAGTCGATCGGCTCACCGGCGACGTGCGCCTGGGCCAACGCGGTGACCAGCGCGGTCACCTCGTCGCGGTCGCGGCGCTGGGTGGCCACGAGCACGGCCGGGTCAACCGACTCCTGCGCCATGCCGGTCAGCACGCCGTCCGGGCCGACCTCGACGAACCGCGAGACGCCCTGGGCGGCGAGGAACTCCACGCCGTCGTGGAACCGCACGGCCTGCCGGACGTGGCGCACCCAGTAGTCGGCCGAGCCCAGCTCCGCGGCGGACGCGAGCGCCCCGGTCACGGTCGACACCACGGCCAACTCGGGCTGGTGGAACGAGATACCCGCCGCCACCGCGCGGAACTCCTCCAGCATCGGCTCCATCAGCGGGGAGTGGAACGCGTGCGAGACGGCCAGCCGCTTCATGCGGCGACCTTCGAGCCGCGCCGCCACCTCCTCCACGGCCTCGGCGGCACCGGAGAGCACCACCGACGTCGGCCCGTTGACCGCCGCCAGGCCCACCTGGTCGGTCAGGAACGGCCGAACCTCGTCCTCGGTCGCCTGAACGGCCAGCATCGCGCCACCCGAGGGCAGCGCCTGCATCAACCGGCCCCGCGCGGCGACCAGCTTGCAGGCGTCCTCCAGCGAGAACACCCCCGCGACGTGAGCCGCCGCGATCTCACCGATCGAGTGACCGGCGAGGAAGTCCGGCTTCAGGCCCCAGGACTCCAACAACCGGAACAGCGATACCTCGAACGCGAACAGAGCGGGCTGGCTGAACGCCGTCTGGTTCAGCAGCTCCTGGTCGTCACCGAAAACGATGTCCTTCAGCGATCGTCCCAGCTCGACGTCCATCAGGGCGCAGACCTGGTCGAACGTCTCACCGAACACCGGGAACCCGGCGTGCAGGCGGCGGCCCATGCCGACCCGCTGCGAACCCTGGCCGGTGAACAGGAAAGCCGACCGACCACCGCCTGCCACGCCGCGCACCACGGCCGCCCCGTGCTCGCGCAGCTGCGCGAGCGCGTCGGCGGTGTCGGTGGCCAGCACCACGGCCCGGTGCTCCATCGGAGCACGCGTGGTCGCCAGTGCGGCGGCCACGTCCACGACCGAGGTCCCGGCGCCCGACACCCCGACATCCAACACCCCGACATCCAACACCCCGGCGGCCAACACCCCGGCGAGCCGCTCCTCCTGCGCCGCGAGACCGGCCGCCGTGCGGCCGGACACCAGCCACGGCACGGGCGCGCCCTCGGGCCACCCGGCGCCCGCCGCCGGCTCGGCGTCGGGCTCGGCCTGCTCCAGGATGATGTGCCCGTTGGTGCCGCTCACGCCGAACGCCGAGACCGCCGCCCGCCGGGGCCGGTCCACCTCCGGCCAGGGGCGCGTCCCGGTCAGCAGCTCGATGTGCCCGGACGACCAGTCCACGTGCGTGGACGGCGTCCCCACGTGCAGCGACCGGGGCATCACGCCGTGCCGGATCGCCATCACGGCCTTGATCACGCCGCTGACCGCCGCCGACGCCTGGGCGTGGCCGATGTTGGACTTGATCGACCCCAGCCACAGCGGGCGGTCGGCCGAGCGCTCGCGGCCGTAGGTGGCCAGCAGCGCCTGCGCCTCGATCGGGTCGCCCAGCGTGGTGCCCGTGCCGTGCGCCTCGACGAGGTCCACCTCGGTGGACGACAGGCCGGCGTTGGCCAGCGCCTGGAGGATGACCCGCTGCTGCGACGGCCCGTTGGGCGCGGTCAGCCCGTTGGACGCGCCGTCCTGGTTGAGCGCGGAGCCGCGCACCACGGCCAGCACCTCGTGCCCGTTGCGGCGCGCGTCGGACAGCCGCTCCAGCAGGACCATGCCGACGCCCTCGCCCCAGCCGGTGCCGTCGGCGTCCTCGGAGAACGGCTTGCACCGGCCGTCCGGGGCCAGGCCGCGCTGCCGGGAGAACGCGACGAACGCGCCGGGCGTGGACATGACCGTCACGCCGCCCGCGAGCGCGAGCGAGCACTCGCGCTGGCGCAGCGCCTGGGCGGCCAGGTGGATCGCGACCAGCGCCGAGGAGCACGCGGTGTTGATGGTGAGCGAGGGGCCCTCCAGCCCGAGGGCGTAGGACACCCGGCCGGAGATCACCGCCGAGGTGCTGCCGGTGCTCATGTACGCCTCGACGGCCTCGGGCAGGTCGGTCAGCCGGTCCCAGTAGTCCTGGCCGCCGCAGCCGACGTAGACACCCACGGGCTTGCCGCGCAGCGCGTCGGGGTTGATGCCGGCGCGCTCCACGGTCTCCCAGGCGGTCTCCAGCACGATCCGCTGCTGCGGGTCCATGGCCAGCGCCTCGCGCGGGCTGATGCCGAAGAACCCGGCGTCGAAGTCGGCCACGTCGTGCACGAAGCCGCCCTGGTGCACGTAGCTCGACCCGGAGCGGTCGGGGTCCGGGTCGAACAGCGCGTCGGTGTCCCAGCCCCGGTCGGTCGGGAAGTCGCCGATGGCGTCACCGCCCTCCGCGACCAGCCGCCACAGGTCCTCCGGCGACCGCACCCCGCCGGGGTAGCGGCACCCCATCGCGACGATCGCGATCGGCTCCTGCTCGTCGGACTCGGCCTCGCGCAGGCGCTGGCGCGTCTGGTGGAGGTCGGCCGTCACCTTCTTGAGGTAGTCGAGGAGCTTCTCTTCGTTCGCCATCGTTGTGCCTCACCAAGTCTGCCGTGCCGGAGGGGAGTGACGCCCAGGGGACCCAGGCTGGGTGAACTTCAGGCCATGCCCAGTTCGCGGTCGATGAAGTCGAAGACGTCGTCCGCGGACGCGCTTTCCAGCCGGTCGGCCACCGCCGCGGGCGCGTCGCCCGCCACGGTCTGCGCGAGCCGGTTCAGCAGGTTCTGCAACCGGGTGGTGAGGTGGCCGGCCTCGATCTCCGCCGGCCCGAGGTTCGCCGCGGCGACCTCCAGCCGGTCCAGCTCGGCCAGCACGGAGCCCACGGGCGCCTCGCCCTCGCCGACGAGTTCGGTGTGCAGGAGGGTGACCAGGGCGCTCGGCGTCGGGTGGTCGAACACCAGGGTCGCGGGCAGCCGCACGCCGGTCGCGCCGGTCAGCGCGTTGCGCAGCTCCACCGCGGTCACCGAGTCGAAGCCCAGGTCCTTGAACGCCCGGTTGGGCTCCACCGCGTCCGCGCCGGTGTAGCCGAGCACCGAGGCCACGTGCGTGCGCACGAGGTCGAGCAGCAGCGCGCGGCGTTCGCCGTCGGGCAGGCCCGCGAGCTTCGCGGCCAGGTCGCCGTCCGCCGCGGGGGCGTCGTCGGCGGCGGCGGGTTCCAGCGCCGCCCGCGCCTCCGGCACGGTGCCGATGAGCGGGCGGGCGCGGGACAGCGCGTAGGTGGGCGCGAACCGCGCCCAGTCCAGGTCGGCGACGACCACGTGGCCCTCGCCGCGGTCCAGCACGCCCTGGAGCGCGGAGACCGCGAGCCGCGGCTCCATCACACCCACGCCGAGCCGGGCCAGGTGCTCGCCCGCCTCGCCGGAGGCCATGCCGTCGCCGCCCCAGGAGCCCCAGGCCACCGAGGTGCCCGCCAGGCCGCGGGCGCGGCGGCCGCGCACGACCCCGTCGACCACGGCGTTGGCCGCCGCGTACCCGGTCTGCCCGCCCGAGCCCCACACCGCCGCGCCGGAGGAGAACACCACGAACGCGTCCAGCTCGCGGCCCGCCAGCAGCTCGTCCAGGTGCAGCGCGCCCACGACCTTGGCGTGCCCGATCCCGGCGAAGTCTGCCAGCGACACGTCGTCCAGCCCGGACTCGCGGTGCATGGTGCCGGCGGCGTGGAAGACCGCCGTCAGGTCCGGCAGCGACCCCAGCAGCCCCCGCAGGGCCTCCCGGTCGGTCACGTCGCAGGCCACGACCTCGACCCCGCCGCCCAGCTCGGCGCACAGCTCCGCCGCGCCGGGCGCGTCCGGGCCGCGCCGCGAGGTCAGCACGACCCGCTCCGCGCCGCCCGCGACGAGCCAGCGGGCCAGGTGCGCGCCGACGCCGCCCGTGCCGCCCGTCACCAGGACCGTGCCGCGCGGCCGCCACCGGCTGTTCGCCGGACCCGCGGGGGCGCGGACCAGGCGCCGCGCCAGCACGCCGGCCGGCCGCAGCGCCACCTGGTCCTCGTCCCCGGCGTCCAGCACGCCGACGAGCCGTTCCACCACGAGGTCGTCCACGTCGACCGGCAGGTCCACCAGACCGCCCCAGGAGCCGGGCCGGTCCAGGCCGAGCACCGTGCCGATGCCCCACAGCGCGGCCTGGTGCGGGTCGGCGACCTCCTCGAAGTCGTCCACCGCCACGCCCGCGCAGGTGCCGAACCACAGCGGCGCGGCAACGCCGGCGTCGTCCAGGCCCTGCACCAGCACGACCGAGGCCGCCACCCCGCGCGAGAGCGACGGGAACAGCGGGTGCGGCCGGGCGTCCAGGCCCAGCAGGGACAGCACGCCGTCGGGGGCGGTGTCGCCCAGCGCCGCGCGCACGCGCCCGGCCACGACCTCGCGGTCCAGGTCCTCCACCTCGACCCGCAGCACGTCCGCGCCGCGCGAGGCGAACCCGTCCGCGACGACCGTGACGCGCTTGTCGTCGCGCAGGGACTCCGGCACCACCAGCAGCCACGAGCCGGGGAAGACCACCGGCACGTCCGCCTCGACCGGCCGCCACTCGACCCGGTAGCGCCAGGAGTCCACGGTGGAGTCCTCGCGCAGCCGCGAGCGCCACGTGCCCAGCGCGGGCAGCACCTGCCGCAGCGCCTGCTCGTCCACCGCCAGGTCGGTCGCCAGCGACTCCAGGCCGCCGTCCTCCACCGCGGCCCAGAACGCCGCGTCGGCGGGGTCGGCGGGCCCGGCGGCGGGCTGCTCGGTGAGCCAGAAGTGCTGCCGGCGGAACGCGTAGGTGGGCAGCGGGACCCGCGCGCCGGCGGGCAGCAGCGTGGTGAAGTCCGGGCTGACGCCGCGCACGTGCAGCTCCGCCAGGGAGCGGGCGAACCGGGCCGGGCCGCCCTCCTCGCGGCGCAGCGTGCCGACCACGGCGGTCGGCTGCTCGCGGTCGTCCAGCGTCTCCTGGATGCTCATGGCCAGCACCGGGTGCGGGCTGACCTCGACGAACGCCGCGTGCCCGCGCTCGGCGAGGGTGCGGATGGCCGGCTCGAACGCGACCGTGGTGCGCAGGTTGGTGTACCAGTAGCGGGCGTCCAGGGCGGCGTCCGCCACCCACTCGCCGGTGACCGTGGACAGCATCGGCACCTCGCCCGCGCGGGGCCCGACCGGCGCGAGGTCGGCCAGCAGCCGCTGCTCGATCGAGCCGACCTGCGCGGAGTGCGAGGCGTAGTCGACGTTCACGCGCTTGGCGCGGACGTCCAGCGCGGTCAGGGTCTCGACCAGCTCGTCCAGCGCCCCGGGCTCGCCGGAGACGACGACGGAGGCGGCGCCGTTGACCGCGGCGACCGAGATGCGCTCGCCCCACGGCTCCAGGTGCGGCCGGACCGCGTCGGCGGACAGGCCCACCGACACCATGCCGCCGTGCCCGGCCAGGTGCTCGCGGATGGCGCGGCTGCGCAGCGCCACCACCCGCGCGCCGTCGAGCAGCGACAGGTGGCCGCCCACGACGGCGGCGGCGATCTCGCCCTGCGAGTGCCCCACGACCGCGTCCGGGGTGACGCCGTGGTGGCGCCACAGCGCGGTCAGCGACACCATGACCGCCCACAGCACCGGCTGGACCACGTCCACGCGCTCCAGCGACGGCGCGCCCGCCGCGCCCCGGGCCACCGCGACCAGGTCCCAGTCGACGAACGCCGACAGCGCCTCGGCGCACTCGGCCATCCGGGCGGCGAACACCGGCGAGGCGTCCAGCAGCCCGGCGGCCATGCCCACCCACTGCGCGCCCTGGCCGGGGTAGACGAACACGGTCTTGCCCGCCACGTCGGCCACGCCCGTGACGACCTGGCCGGCGGGCCGGCCCAGCGCGAGCGCGGAGACGCCGGCGACCAGCGCGTCCCGGTCCTCCCCCAGCACCACGGCGCGGTGCTCGAACGCCGAGCGGGTGGTGGCCAGGGACCAGCCCAGGTCGCGCGCCGACAGGTCGGGGCGCCGGACCAGGTGGTCGGCCAGCCGCGCGGCCTGCGCCTTGAGCGCGTCATCGGTGCGGCCGGACAGCACCCACGGCACCACGCCCGGCAGCCCGGTTCCCCGCTCGGCGGCCTCCCGCTCGGCGGGGTCCACCGGCGGGGCCTGCTCCAGCACGACGTGCGCGTTGGTGCCGCTGATGCCGAACGACGAGATCCCGGCCCGGCGCGGACGGCCGGTCTCGGGCCACGGCACGGACTCGGTCAGCAGGGCCACCTCGCCCTTGCTCCAGTCGACCTCGGGCGTCGGCGCGTCGACGTGCAGGGTGCGCGGCAGCACGCCGTGGCGCATCGCCAGCACCATCTTGATGACGCCCGCGACGCCCGCGGCGGCCTGCGAGTGGCCGATGTTGGACTTCAGCGAGCCCAGCCACAGCGGCTGCTCGCGGTCCTGCCCGTAGGTCGCCAGCACGGCCTGGGCCTCGATCGGGTCGCCCAGCCGGGTGCCGGTGCCGTGCGCCTCGACCGCGTCCACCTCGGCCGGGGCCAGGCCCGCGTCGGCCAGGGCGGCGCGGATGACGCGGCGCTGCGACGGGCCGTTGGGCGCGGTGATGCCGTTGGACGCGCCGTCCTGGTTCACCGCCGAGCCGCGGACCACGGCCAGCACCTCGTGGCCGTGGCGCAGCGCGTCGGACAGCCGCTCCAGCACCACCACGCCGGCGCCCTCGGACCAGCCCGCGCCGTCGGCGGCGGCGGCGAAGGACTTGCACCGGCCGTCGCCGGCCAGCGCCCGCTGCCGGGAGAACTCCAGGAACGTGGCGGGCGTGGAGATCACCGTGGCCCCGCCGGCCAGCGCCAGCGACGCCTGGCCCGAGCGCAGCGCCTGGCACGCCAGGTGCAGCGCCACCAGCGACGACGAGCAGCCCGTGTCGACGGTCAGCGCGGGGCCCTCCAGGCCCAGGTGGTAGGCCACCCGGCCGGAGACCAGGCTGCCGGAGCCGTAGCTGTTGGGGTAGTCGTGGTAGACCACGCCCGCGTACACGGCGGTCGGGGTGCCCTTGAGCGCGGCCGGGTCGATGCCCGCGTGCTCCAGCGCCTCCCACGCGGTCTCCAGCAGCACGCGCTGCTGGGGGTCCATCTCGGTGGCCTCGCGGGGGCTGATGCCGAAGAAGCCGGGGTCGAACTCGGGCGCGTCGTGCAGGAAGCCGCCGCGCCGGACGTAGGTCGTGCCGGGGTGCTCCGGGTCCGGGTGGTAGAGCCCGTCCACGTCCCAGCCCCGGTCGGCCGGCATGTCCGAGGTCGCGTCGGCGCCGGAGCGCAGCAGCTCCCACAGGTCGTCGGGCGAGGCCACCCCGCCCGGGTAGCGGCAGCCCAGGCCGACCACGGCGATGGGCTCGGACGCCCGGTCCCGCAGCTCGCGCAGCTCCCGGCTGGTCTCGTGCAGGTCGGTCGTCACCCGGCGCAGGTACTCGCGGAGCTTAGCTTCGTTGGACATCGAACCACCGTTCACGAGTTGCCGAGCCTGTCGTCGATGAACCGGAAGAGGTCGTCGTCGCTGCCCGCCTCCAGCAGGTCGGCGACGCTCACCTCGCCCTCGGGGCGCGCACCGCCGGTGGCCAGCGCCAGCAGGGTCTTGAGCCGATCGGCCACCTCGGTGCGCACGTCCTCGGCCAGGCCGCCGGCGACCGCCGCCTCCAGCCGGTCGAGGTCGTCGAGCACCGGGGCGCCGGTCGCGGGCGCGAGCTCCAGCCGCAGCTGCTCGGCCAGCACGGTCGGGTTGGGGTGGTCGAAGACCAGGGTCGCGGGCAACCGCAGCCCGGTCTCCGCGGCCAGCGCGTTGCGCAGCTCCACGGCCGTCAGCGAGTCGAAGCCGGACTCGCTGAACGCCCGCTCCGGGTCCACGGCGTCGGCGCTCGCGTGCCCGAGCACGACCGCGACCTGCGCGCGCACCAGGTCCAGCAGCAGGGCGCGCTGGTCGGCCTCGGTCAGGCCCGACAGCCGCGCGGTCAGGTCGGTCGGGTCGACGGCCTCGGCCGGCCCGGTGTCCTCGCGCAGCGCGGCCCGCGCCTCGGGCACGGTGTCCAGCAGCGGCCGGGGCCGCGACAGCGCGTAGGCCGGGGCGAACTTCGCCCAGTCGACGTCGGCGACCACGGTGTGCGCCTCGTCCCGGTCCAGCACGCCCTGGAGCGCGGAGACCGCGAGCGCGGGGTCCATCAGGCCGAGGCCCAGTCGGGCCAGCTGGGCGGTGGCGTCGCCGGAGGCCATGCCGCCGCCGCCCCACGAGCCCCAGGCCACCGAGGTGCCCGCCAGGCCGCGGGACCGGCGGTGCCGGACCAGGGAGTCCACCACGGTGTTCCCGCCGGCGTAGCCGAGCTGGCCGCCCGAGCCCCACACCGCCGCGCCGGAGGAGAACACCACGAACGCGTCCAGCTCCCGGTCCGCCAGCAGCTCGTCCAGGTGCAGCGCGCCCGCCACCTTGGCGTGGCCGACCTCGGCGAACTCGGCCAGCGAGACGTCGTCGATGCCGGACTCGTGGTGCATGACCCCGGCCGCGTGGAACACCGACCGCAGGTCGGGCAGCGAGCCCAGCAGCGCCGCCAGGGCGTCGCGGTCGGCCACGTCGCAGGCCACGACCTCGGCCTTGCCGCCCAGCTCAGCGCACAGCTCGGCCGCGCCGGGGGCCGCCGGGCCGCGCCGCGAGGTCAGCACCACGTGCTCGGCGCCCCGGTCGACGAGCCAGCGGGCCAGGTGCGCGCCGACGCCGCCCGTGCCGCCGGTCACCAGGACCGTGCCGCGCGGCCGCCACTCGCCGCCGGCGGGCACGCCCGGGGCCCGCACGAGCCGGCGGCCGAAGACACCGGACAGCCGGACGGCCACCTGGTCCTCGACGCCGCCGGTCAGCACGCCGGCGAGCCGGTCGAGCACCCGCGGGTCGGTGGTGCGGGCGGGTTCGGCGGGCAGGTCCACGACCCCGCCCCAGGTGCGCGGCCGGTCCAGGCCGAGCACCGTGCCGATGCCCCACAGGGAGGTCTGGAGCAGGCCGCCGGGCTGGTCGAACCGGTCCACGGCCACCGCGCCCACGGTGGCGAACCACACCGGCGCGGTCACGCCCGCGTCGTCCAGGCCCTGCACGAGCGCCACGGACGCGGCCACGCCGCTCGACAGCGACACCGACAGCGGGTGCGGCCGCTCGTCCACGGCCAGCAGGGACAGCACACCGACCGGGGTGGCGTCGCCCAGGGCAGCGTCGCCCAGAGCAGCGCGTACCGCCGCCGCGATCCCGGCCCGGTCGGGCGCGGTCACCGCCACGGGCACCACGTCCGCGCCGCGCGCGGCCAGGCCGTCGGCGATCGCGCCCACCCGGTCGTCCCCGGAGGCCAGCACCGGCGCCACCACGAGCCAGGTGCCGGACAGCAGGCCCGGCTCCTCGGGCACCGACCGCCACTCGACCCGGTAGCGCCAGGAGTCCACGGTGGACTCGTCGTGCAGGCGGTTGCGCCAGGACGACAGCGCGGGCAGCACCTCGCCCAGCGCGGCCACGTCCACCGCGAGGTCGGTCGCCAGCGACTCCAGGCCGCCCTGCTCGACCGCGGCCCAGAACGCGGTGTCCGCGGCGTTGGCGCCGGTCGCGGTGGGCACCGCGGCCTCCGGCGCGTCGATCCAGTACCGCTCGTGCTGGAACGCGTAGGTCGGCAGGTCGACCCGCCGGGCGCCGCGCCCGGCGAAGAACGCCGCCCAGTCGACCGGCACGCCGTGCGCGAACGCCTGGCCGACGGCCGTGGTCAGCGCCACCACCTCGGCGCGGTCGCGGCGCTGGGTGGCCACCAGCGCGCCGTCCACCCGCGCCATGCCGGTGAGCACGCCGTCCGGGCCGACCTCCAGGAAGCGGGTCACGCCCTGCGCCGCCAGCGCGGTCACGCCGTCGTGGAACCGGACGGCCTCGCGCACGTGCCGGACCCAGTAGTCGGCGGTGGCCGGGTCACCGGGCGCGGTGGGCACCACGGGGATCGTCGGCGGGTGGAACACCACCCCCGAGACGACCTCGCGGAACTCCGCCAGCATCGGCTCCATGAGCGGCGAGTGGAACGCGTGCGACACCGCCAGCCGCTTCATCCGACGACCCTCGAACTTCACCGCGAGCTCGTCCACGGCGTCGGCGGCGCCGGACACGACCACCGCGGTGGGCCCGTTGACCGCCGCCAGGTCGACCGGGCCGTCCAGCAGCGGCAGGACCTCCTCCTCGGTGGCCTCGATCGCGAGCATCGCGCCGCCGGTGGGCAGCGCCTGCATCAACCGACCGCGCGCGGCGACCAGCTTGCAGGCGTCCTCCAGCGAGAAGACCCCGGCCACGTGCGCGGCGGCAATTTCCCCGATCGAGTGACCGGCCAGGAAGTCCGGCCTGATGCCCCACGACTCCAGCAGCCGGAACAAGGCCACCTCGAACGCGAACAACGCGGGCTGGCTGAACCCCGTCTGGTTCAACAGCTCCTGGTCGTCACCGAACACGATGTCCTTCAGCGACCGCCCCAGCTCGACGTCCACCAGGGAGCAGATCCGGTCGAACGACGCGCCGAACACCGGGAAGGCGTCCGACAGCTCACGACCCATGCCGATCCGCTGCGAACCCTGACCCGTGAACAGGAACGCGGTCAGGCCGCCGCCCTCGACACCGGTCACCACGCCGGGCGCGGCCGTCCCGGCGGCCACCGCCCGCAGCCCGGCCAGCAGCTCGTCGCGCGACGAGCCGACGACCACCGCCCGGTGCTCCAGCGCGGCCCGCGTGACGCCCAGCGACAGGCCCACGTCCACCGGTTCCAGCGACGCGGCCCGCGCCGCGAGCCGGGCGGCCTGGTCGCGCAGCGCTCCCGCGCCCCGCGCGCTCACCGGCCACGCCACCACGTCGGTGGGCACGGCGGCCGGTTCGGCGGGCGCGGGCTCGGCGGCGGGCGGCTCCTCGATGATGGTGTGCGCGTTCGTGCCGCTGACGCCGAACGAGGACACGCCGATCCGGCGGGGCGTCTCGCGCGCCGGCCACGGCCGCGCCTCGGTCAGCAGCTCGACCTCGCCGTCGCTCCAGTCCACGTGCGAGGAGGGCTCGGTGATGTGCAGGGACTTCGGCAGCAGCTCGTGCCGCAGCGCCAGCACCGACTTGATGATGCCCGCGACGCCGGCGGCGGCCTGGGCGTGGCCGATGTTGGACTTGATCGACCCCAGCAGCAGCGGCCGCTCGCGGTCCTGGCCGTAGGTCTTGAGCACGGCCTGCGCCTCGATCGGGTCACCCAGCGAGGTGCCGGTGCCGTGGCCCTCGACCGCGTCCACGTCCGCCGGGGCGAGGCCCGCGTTGGCCAGGGCCGCGCGGATCACCCGCTGCTGCGAGGGACCGTTGGGCGCGGTCAGGCCGTTGGACGCGCCGTCCTGGTTGACCGCCGTCCCGCGCACCACGGCGAGCACCGGGTGCCCGTTGCGGCGCGCGTCGGACAGCCGCTCCAGCAGCAGCACGCCCGCGCCCTCGGCCCAGCCGGTGCCGTCGGCGCTGTCGGAGAACGGCTTGCACCGGCCGTCGGGCGCGAGGCCGCGCTGGCGGGAGAACGCGATGAACGGGGTCGGCGTGGCCATCACCAGCACGCCGCCCGCCAGCGCCATCGAGCACTCGCCGGACCGCAGCGCCTGGGCCGCGAGGTGCAGCGCGACCAGCGACGACGAGCAGGCCGTGTCGATCGACACCGCCGGGCCCTCGAAGCCGAACGTGTAGGACACCCGGCCGGACAGCACCGCCGCGGACGTGGCCGTGGCCAGGTACGCCTCGACCTCCTCGGGCGCGTGGTCGAGCAGGTCCGCGTAGTCCTGGCCACCGGTGCCGAGGAACACGCCGACCCGCTTGCCCTGCAACGCCCTCGGGTCCACGCCCGCGCGCTCCACCGCCTCCCACGACAGCTCCAGCGCGAGCCGCTGCTGCGGGTCCATCGCGGTGGCCTCGCGCGGCGAGATGCCGAAGAAGGCCGCGTCGAACTCCCCCGCCCCGTGGACGAAGCCGCCCTCGTGGACGTAGCTGGTGCCGGGCTGGTCGGGGTCGGCGTCGTAGAGCGCCGCGCCGTCCCAGCCGCGGTCGGTCGGGAAGTCGGAGATCGCGTCCACGCCGTTGGCGACCAGCTCCCACAGGTCCTCCGGCGAGCGCACGCCGCCCGGGTAGCGGCACGACATGGCCACGATGGCGATCGGGTCGTCGTCCACCGCCCCGGCCACCGGCTCGACCTCGGCGGGGGCCGCGTCGCCCACCAGCTCCTCGTGCAGGAACCGGGCCAGCGCCACCGGCGTCGGGTGGTCGAACACCAGGGTCGCGGGCAGCCGCACCCCGGTCGCCTCGCCGAGCCGGTTGCGCAGCTCGACGGCGGTCAGCGAGTCGAAACCGAGGTCCTTGAACGCGCGACCCGGTTCGACCCCGGCGGGGTCCTGGTAGGCGAGCACGGTGGCCACGTGGGTCCGGACGACGTCCAGCAGTGCGCGGTGCTGCTCGGGTTCGGGCAGCGTGGCCAACCGGTCCGCCAGGGCGGACTCCGCCGGGGCCGGGTCCGCGGCCCCGCGGTCGAGGTCCAGCACCTCCCGGACCTCGGGCAGGGCGTGCAGCAGCGGCCGGGGCCGCGCGGCGGAGTAGGTGGGGGCGAACCGCTCCCAGTCGATGTCGGCCACGACCAGGTGGTGCTCGTCGTGGTCCAGGGCCTGCTGGAGCGCGCCGACGGCCAGGTGCGGCGCCATGGCCGGGATGCCGTGCAGGCGCAGCTGCTCGCCGAGGGCCTCCTCGTCGACCATGCCGCCACCGCCCCAGCCGCCCCAGGCCACGCAGGTGACCGGGGCGCCGCGGTGCCGGCGCTGGAGGGCGAGGGCGTCCAGGTGGGCGTTGGCGGCGCCGTAGCCCGCCTGCCCGGCCGAGCCCCACACGCCGGCGCCGGAGGAGAACAGCACGAACGCGTCGAGCTCGCGGTTCCCGAGCAGCTCGTCCAGGTGCCGGGCGCCGGCGACCTTGGCCCGACCGGTCTCCACGAAGTCGGCCAGCGCGATGTCGCCCAGGTGCGCCTCGTCGGGCAGCACGCCCGCGGCGTGCACGACGGTCAGCGGCCCGTCCGGCAGCGAGGCCAGCAGCCCGGCCACGGAGTCGCGGTCGGCCACGTCGCACGCGGCCAGCGTCACGGTGGTGCCCGCGGCCTCCAGCTCGGCCTTCAGCTCGGCCGCGCCGGGCGCGTCCGGGCCGCGCCGGCTGGTGAGCACCAGGTGCCCCGCGCCGCGCTCGGCCAGCCAGCGCGCCACGTGCGCGCCGACACCGCCCGTGCCGCCGGTCACCAGCGCGGTGCCGCGCGGTGCCCAGTCGCGCCGGGCGGGCGTGGTCAGGGGCGCGCGCACGAGCCGGCGGCCCAGCGCACCGGCCGGGCGCAGCGCCACCTGGTCCTCGACGCCGTCGGCGAGCACGTCGCACAGCCGGTCGAGCAGGGCGCTGTCCAGCTCGGCGGGCAGGTCGACCACGCCGCCCCAGGTGAGCGGGTGGTCCAGGGACAGCACGCCGGCCAGGCCCCACAGGGACGCCTGCGCGGTGGAGGCGGGCGCCTCGAACGGGTCTGCGGCCACCGCGCCGGAGGTGACCACCCAGGTGGGCGCGGTGACGCAGGCGTCGCCCAGGGCCTGCACGAGGGTGACGGTGCGGGCCACGCCCTCGGTGAGGGTCGGGTGCACGGGGTGGGGCCGCTCGTCGGACGCGGTCAGCGCCAGCACGCCCGCCAGGTCCGGCGTCGCCACCTCGCCCAGCAGCCCGGCCAGCGCCTCGCGGTCGTGCCCGGCGGGCTCGACGGGCACCACCACCGCACCGCGGGCGGTCAGCCGCTCCGCGACGGCGGCGGCGCGCTCGTCGGCGTCGGCCACCAGCAGCCAGCGGCCGGTCAGCGGCGCCCCGGTGGGCCGGCCGGTGGGCCGCCACACCACGCGGTAGCGCCACGAGTCGATCTCGGACCGCTCCCGGCTGCGGGTCCGCCACGACGCCAGCGCGGGCAGCACCCGGTCCAGCGCGCCGGGCTCGACCCCGAGCAGGTCGGCCAGCTCGGCGTTCTCCACGGCCCGCCAGAACTCGGCGTCACCCTCGGCGGGCGCCTCGACCGCCGCCGTCGCGGGCACGACGGACTCCAGCCAGTACCGCTGCTTGCGGAACACGTGGGTGGGCAGCTCGACGCGCGTGCCGCCGGGGTGCGCGGCCGCCCAGTCGGGTGCCACGCCGTGCGCGTGCAGCCGGGCCACCGCGCAGGCGAACGAGGTGACCTCGTCGCGGTCCTTGCGCCGGGTGGCGGCCAGCACGGTCGTGCCGGGGTCGAGGAAGCCCTGCGCCATGCCGGTCAGCACGCCCTCGGGGCCGACCTCCAGGAACCGGGTGACCCCGCGCGACTCCAGGAACCGCACGCCGTCGTGGAACCGCACGGCCTGCCGCACGTGCCGGACCCAGTAGTCGGGCGAGCCGAGCGCGTCGGCGGTCTCACCGGTCACGTTGGAGACCACGGGGATGCGAGGCGAGTGGTAGGCGATCCGGGCGGCGACCTCGTGGAACTCCGCCAGCATCGGCTCCATCAACGGCGAGTGGAACGCGTGCGACACCGCGAGCCGCTTGGTGCGCCGCCCCTCCAGCTTCGCCGCGAGCCCGTCCACCGCGTCCTCGGCGCCCGAGACCACCACGGCCGTGGGCCCGTTGACGGCCGCCAAACCCACGCGCTCGTCCAGCAGGGGAACGATCTCCTCCTCGGTCGCCTCGACCGCGAGCATCGCCCCACCACTGGGCAGCGCCTGCATCAACCGACCGCGCGCGGCCACCAGCTTGCAGGCGTCCTCCAGCGAGAACACCCCCGCCACGTGAGCCGCCGCGATCTCACCGATCGAGTGACCGGCCAAGAAGTCCGGCTTCACGCCCCAGGACTCCAGCAGCCGGAACAAGGCCACCTCGAAAGCAAACAGGGCCGGCTGGCTGAACCCCGTCTGGTTCAACAGCTCCTGATCATCACCGAGAACGACGTCCTTCAACGACCGCCCCAGCTCAACATCCATCAGAGCGCAGACCTGCTCGAACGTTTCACCGAACACCGGGAAGGCGTCAGACAACTCACGACCCATGCCGACCCGCTGCGAACCCTGACCCGTGAACAGGAACGCGGTCAGGCCGCTGCCCTCGACACCGGTCTCCACGTTCGGGGACGGCGTGCCCGAGGCGATCGCGCGCAGCCCGGCCACGAGGTCGTCCCGGGTGGACCCGACGACGACGGCCCGGTGCTCCAGCGCGGCCCGCGTGACGCCCAGCGAGTACGCCAGGTCGAGCGCGTCCGCGCCCGAGGTCTCCGCGAACGACGCCAACCTCGTCGCCTGCGCGACCAGGTCGTCCGCGCCGCGCCCGGACACCGGCCACAGCCTCACCGGGAACCCGGCGACCGGCTCGGCCTCCCCGGTCGCCTCGGCCTGGACCGCGGGGGCCTGCTCGATGATGGTGTGCACGTTGGTGCCGCTGATGCCGAACGACGACACCCCGGCCCGACGCGGACGCCCCGTCTCCGGCCACGGCACCGACTCCGTCAGCAGCGAGACGTTGCCCGCCGTCCAGTCGACCTGGTCGGTGGGCTCCTCCGCGTGCAGGGTCCTGGGCAGCAGGCCGTGCCGCATGGCCATGACGACCTTGATCACGCCCGCGACGCCGGCCGCCGCCTGGGGGTGGCCGATGTTGGACTTGATCGAGCCCAGCAGCAGCGGGGTCTCGCGGTCCTGGCCGTAGGTGGCCAGCAGCGCCTGGGCCTCGATCGGGTCGCCCAGCGCGGTGCCGGTGCCGTGCGCCTCGACGGTGTCGACCTGCGCCGCGGACAGCCGCGCGTTGGCCAGCGCCTGCTGGATGACCCGCCGCTGCGACGGGCCGTTGGGCGCGGTCAGGCCGTTGGACGCGCCGTCCTGGTTCATGGCCGAGCCGCGCACCACCGCGAGCACCGGGTGCCCGTTGCGCAGCGCGTCGGACAGCCGCTCCAGCACCACCACGCCCGCGCCCTCGGACCACGCGGCGCCGTTGGCGCCCTGCCCGAACGACCGGCAGCGGCCGTCGGGCGACAGGGCGCGCTGCTTGCTGAACTCCACGAACAACTGCGGGGTCGCCATCACGGCCACGCCGCCCGCCAGCGCCAGCGAGCACTCCCCCGACCGCAGCGCCTGCGCGGCCAGGTGCAGCGCGACCGACGACGACGAGCAGGCCGTGTCGACGGTGACCGCCGGGCCCTCCAGCCCGAAGGTGTAGGCGACGCGACCGGAGGCGATGCTGCCGGAGGTGGTGCTCTCCAGGTAGTCGTGGTGCATCACGCCGGTGAACACGCCGGTGGCGGTGCCCTTGAGCGAGGTGGGCGGGATGCCGGCGCGCTCGAACGCCTCCCAGGTGACCTCCAGCAGCAGCCGCTGCTGCGCGTCGGTCTCCAGCGCCTCGCGGGGGCTCATGCCGAAGAACACCGGGTCGAACTCGGCGACGTCGTGCAGGAACCCGCCCTCGCGGGTGTAGCTCTTGCCCGGTGTGCCCGGCTCCGGGTCGTAGATGTTCTCCAGGTCCCAGCCGCGGTCCACCGGGAACCCGGAGATCGCGTCCACGCCGTTCGCGACCAGCTCCCACAGGTCCTCGGGCGACCGCACGCCACCGGGGTAGCGGCAGGCCATCGACACGATCGCGATGGGCTCCTGCTCCCTGGCCTCCAGCTCGCGCACCCGCCGCTTGGCCTGCTGGAGGTCGGCGGTCGCCCGCTTGAGGTAGTCGCGGAGCTTGTCGTCGTTCGCCATCGGTGTTCCACCCATCCTGGAGGGCCGTCTTCGTAGTCGTGGGTGACCGGGGTCAGGAGATGCCGAGCTCGCTGTCGAGCACCTCGAAGAGCTCCTCGTCGGTGGCCTCGCCCAGGTCGCGCTCCTCGTCCTCGCCGCGGCCGTGCGCGTCCTGCCAGGTGCGCAGCAGGGCTTCGAGGCGGGCGGTGACCCGGCCGACGTCGTCGCCGGCCACGGCCTCCAGCGCCGCCTCCAGCCGGTCGACCTCGGCCAGCACGGACCGGGCCCCGTCGTCCTCGCCGACCAGCTCGGCGAGCAGGGCGCGGGCCAGCACGTCCGGTGAGGGGTGGTCGAAGACCAGCGTCGCGGGCAGCCGCAGGCCGGTCGCGGTGCCGAGCAGGTTGCGCAGCTCCACGGCGGCCAGCGAGTCGAACCCGAGGTCCTTGAACGCCTTGGTGGGCGTGACCTCCTCCACGCCGCCGTAGCCGAGGACGGACGCGGCGTGCGTGCGCACGAGGTCCAGCACCAGCTGCTCCCGCTCCACGGCGGGCAGCCCGGTGAGCCGGTCGGCCAGGGGGCGCGCGTCGGGGCCGGAGGCGGCGGCCTGGGCCGCGCGCCGCGCCGGGACCCGGACGAGACCGCGCAGCACGGCGGGCAGCGCGTCGGTGCGGGCGCGCAGGGCCGTGGTGTCGACCCGCAGGGGCACCAGCGCGGCCTCGTCGGCGGTGAGCGCGGCGTCGAACAGCGCCAGCCCCTCGTCGACGGGCATCGCGGGCATCCCGAGCCGGTCCATGCGGCGCAGGTCGGCCTCCTCGAGGTGGCCGGCCATGCCGCCGCTGGTCGCCCACAGGCCGTAGGCCAGCGAGGTCGCGGGCTGGCCCGCGGCGCGCCGGTGCTCCGCGAGGGCGTCGAGGAACGCGTTGGCGGTGGCGTAGTTCGCCTGCCCCGCGCCGGCGACCACGGCCGCCGAGGAGGAGAACAGCACGAACGCGGCCAGGTCGCCGGTGAGCCGGTGCAGGTGCCAGGCGGCGTCCACCTTGGCGCGCAGCACGGTGTCCACCTGCTCGGGGGTGAGGTCGGCCAGCAGGGCGTTGTCCGCCACGCCCGCGGCGTGCACCACGGCGGTCAGCGGGTGCGCGGCGGGGACGCCGGCGAGCAGCTTCTCCACCGCCTCGCCGTCGCTGGTGTCGCAGGCGACGACCGAGACGTCCGCCCCGGCGGCCTCCAGCTCGGCGGCCAGCTCGGCCGCGCCGGGCGCGACCGGGCCGCGCCGGCTGGTGAGCAGCAGGTGCCGGACGCCGTGCTCGGTGACGAGGTGCCGGGCGAGCAGGCCGCCCAGGCCGCCGGTGCCGCCGGTGACCAGCACGGTGCCGTCGGGCCGCCAGGGCGCGGTGCCCCCGCCGGCCGCCACGACCCGGTGCAGCCGGGGCACCAGCACCTCGCCGTCGCGCAGGGCGAGCTCGGGTTCGCCGGAGGCGACCGCGGCGGGCAGCAGGTCCTCCGCGCCCGGCTCGACGTCGACGACGGTGAACCGGTCGGGGTTCTCGGCCTGCGCGGCGCGCAGCAGGCCCCACAGGGGCGCGCGGGTCAGGTCGTGCCGGACCGCGCCGCGGGTGACCACGACGAGGCGGGAGCCCGCCAGCCGCTCGTCGGCCAGCCAGCCGGTGAGCAGGCCCAGCACGGCGTGCGTGGCCGACCGGACCTCGGCGGGCACGTCCACCGCGCCGAGCGCGATCGCGGCCGGGTCGCCGGGCGGGATCGGGGCCAGCACCACGCCGGGGACCGCCGCGCCCGCGTCGAGGGCCGCGCGCAGCGCCGCCAGGTCCGCGTACGAGGTGGCGGCGACCAGGGCATCCGGCCCGAGCACGGCCCAGCCGTCCTCGTCTGGCACCGCCACGGGGCCGGCCGGGAGGGACGTCCAGCGCAGCCGGAACAGGGACTCGTGGTACCCGCGCCGCGCGCCGCCCAGCTGCTCGGCGGTCACCGACCGCACCACCAGCTCGTCGATCGTCGCGACCGGCTCGCCGTGCCCGTCGGCCACCGCCACGGACAGCTTGTCCTCGCCCGTGGGCTTGATGTGCAGGCGCAGCTCCGTCGCGCCCGCCGCGTGCAGCCGCACGCCGTTCCAGGCGAACGGCAGCGGGGTGCGCTCGGCCGAGCCGTCGGCGAGGTTGGCGTGCAGGGCGGCGTCGAGCAGCGCCGGGTGCAGGCCGAAGCGGGCCGCGTCGGCGTGCGCGCTCTCGGGCAGGGCGGCCGAGGCGAACAGCTCGCCCTCGCCGCGCCGCCACACCGACCGCAGGCCGCGGAAGACCTCGCCGTAGCCGTAGCCGGCGTCCGCCAGCCGCTCGTAGAACGCGTCCAGGTCCACGGCCTCCGCGCCGGCGGGCGGCCACGCGCCCAGGTGCTCGGGCTCGGCCTCGCCGCCCACGCCGAGCACGCCGGAGGCGTGGCGCGTCCACGGCTCGTCGGCGGCCGAGCCCTCGGGCCGCGAGTGGATCGACAGCACGCGCCGACCGGTCGCGTCCGCGCCCTCGGCGGTCACCCGCAGCGCCAGCGCGCCCTGGTCGGGCAGCAGCAGCGGCACCTCCAGGGTCAGCTCCTCCACCACGTCGCAGCCGACCTGGTCGCCCGCCCGCACGGCCAGCTCCACCAGGCCCGTGCCGGGCACCAGCACGGTGCCGTGCACCGCGTGGTCGGCCAGCCAGCCGTGGGTGCTCCGCGCCAGCCGCCCGGTCAGCACCACGCCGCCGGTCGACGGCGCCTCGACCACCGCGGACAGCACCGGGTGCCCGCCCGCGAGCAGGCCGAACGACTCGGCGTCGCCGGCCGGGCCGGCGGAGGTCAGCCAGTAGCGCTTGCGCTGGAAGGCGTAGGTCGGCAGGTCGACGCGCCGCGCGCCGCGGCCGGCGAAGAACGCCGCCCAGTCGACCTCGACGCCGTGCGCGAACGCGGTGACCAGGCCGGTGGTCAGCGCCACGACCTCGTCGCGGTCGCGCCGCTGGGTGGCGACGGCCGTGCCGGCGGGCGCCATGCCGGTGAGCACGCCGTCCGGGCCGACCTCGACGAACCGCGAGACGCCCTGGGCGGAGAGGAACGCCGCGCCGTCGTGGAAGCGCACGGCCTGGCGCACGTGCCGCACCCAGTAGTCCGCGCCGGCGATCTCCCCGGTCACCTGCCCACCGGTCACGGTGGACACGAACGCCAGGGTCGGTTCGGCGTAGGTGACCTTCTCCGCGATCCGCCGGAACTCCGCCAGCATCGGCTCCATCAGCGGCGAGTGGAACGCGTGCGACACCGCGAGCCGCTTGGTGCGCCGCCCCTCCAGCTTCGCCGCGAGCCCGTCCACCGCGTCCTCGGCGCCCGAGACCACCACGGCCGTGGGCCCGTTGACGGCCGCCAAACCCACGCGCTCGTCCAGCAGGGGAACGATCTCCTCCTCGGTCGCCTCGACCGCGAGCATCGCCCCACCACTGGGCAGCGCCTGCATCAACCGACCGCGCGCGGCCACCAGCTTGCAGGCGTCCTCCAGCGAGAACACCCCCGCCACGTGAGCCGCCGCGATCTCACCGATCGAGTGACCGGCCAAGAAGTCCGGCTTCACGCCCCAGGACTCCAGCAGCCGGAACAAGGCCACCTCGAAAGCAAACAGGGCCGGCTGGCTGAACCCCGTCTGGTTCAACAGCTCCTGATCATCACCGAAAACGACGTCCTTCAGCGACCGCCCCAGCTCAACGTCCATGAGTGAGCAGACCTGGTCGAACGACGCGCCGAACACCGGGAAGGCGTCCGACAGCTGCCGACCCATGCCGACCCGCTGCGAACCCTGACCCGTGAACAGGAACGCGGTCGCGCCCGGCTCGACCTGGCCGCGCACCACGCCCGGGGCGCCGTCCGCCAGCGCGGCGGTCAGCTCGTCGGCGGTGCGGCCCACGACCGCGAGCCGGTGCTCGAAGTGCGCGCGGGAGGTGGCCAGCGAGTAGGCGGTGTCGAGCGCGTTCGCGCCGGTCACCGCGCGCAGCCGCCGCACCTGGGCGGCCAGCGCCTCCGGCGTCTTGGCCGTCACCACCCACGGCACCACGTCGGTCTCGACGGCCGACGCCTCCTCCGGCGCGGCCTCGTCCTCGCCGGTGCCCGCCTCCGGGGCCTCGTCGGCGGGCGCCTGCTCCAGCACCACGTGCGAGTTGGTGCCGCTGATGCCGAACGACGACACCGCCGAGCGGCGCGGCCGGCCCGTCTCCGGCCACGGCACGGTCCCCGCGGGCAGCGCGACGGCGCCCGCGGTCCAGTCCACGTGCGACGTCGGCGCGTCCACGTGCAGGGTCTTGGGCACGAGCCCGCGGTCCATCGCCAGGATCATCTTGATCACGCCGGCCACGCCCGCGGCCGCCTGGGTGTGGCCCAGGTTGGACTTGATCGACCCCATCAGCAGCGGGTGCTCCCGCTGCTGGCCGTAGGTGGCGATGACCGCCTGCGCCTCGATCGGGTCGCCCAGCCGGGTGCCGGTGCCGTGCGCCTCCAGGACGTCGACCTGCTCGGCGGACAGGCCGGCGTTGGCCAGGGCGGCGCGGATGACCCGCTGCTGCGAGGGGCCGTTGGGCGCGGTCATGCCGCTGGAGGCGCCGTCCTGGTTCACCGCGGTGCCCTTGACCACCGCGAGGACGCGGTGCCCGTTGCGGCGCGCGTCGGACAGCCGCTCGACCACGATCACCGCGGCGCCCTCGGACCAGCCGGTGCCGTCCGCCGCCTCGGCGAAGGGCTTGCAGCGGCCGTCCGGCGCCAGGCCGCGCTGGCGGGAGAAGTCCACGAAGGTCTCGGGCGAGGGCATCACGGTCACGCCGCCGGCCAGCGCCAGCGAGCACTCGCCGCGGCGCAGCGCCTGCACCGCGAGGTGCAGGGCGACCAGCGACGAGGAGCACGCCGTGTCCACGGTGACCGCGGGCCCCTCGAGCCCGAAGGTGTAGGCGACGCGGCCGGAGAACACGCTGCCCGCGTTGCCGTTGCCGATGAAGCCCTCCAGCTCCTCCGGCACGACGGGCACGCGCGACGAGTACTCGTGGTACATCAGTCCGGCGTAGACGCCCGTGCGGCTGCCCTTGAGCGCGGTGGGGTCGATGCCCGCGTGCTCGAACGCCTCCCAGGACACCTCCAGCAGCAGGCGCTGCTGCGGGTCCATGGCCACGGCCTCGCGGGGGCTGATGCCGAAGAAGCCGGCGTCGAAGTCGGCCGCGTCGTGCAGGAACCCGCCCTCGCGCGCGTAGGTGTGCCCGCGCCGGTCGGGGTCGGGGTCGTAGAGGGCGTCGACGTCCCAGTCGCGGTCGGTCGGGAACGGCGAGACCACGTCCACGCCACCCGCCACGAGGTCCCACAGCTGGTCGGGGTTGGCGACCCCGCCGGGGAAGCGGCAGCCGATGCCGACGACCGCGATCGGGTCGTTGTCCCGGCGCTCGGCCTCGCGCAGCCTGCGGCGTGCTTCACGCAGGTCCGCGGTCGCCCGCTTCAGGTAAGCAAGAAGCTTTTCCTCGTTTCCCACGCACGCCTCCCGGGGTCGTTCCACTCCGCGGTCAATCCGATCCGGTGCCCCGAGCCGCACAGTGGGCGACATGTCCGCGGCACCGCCGTCGACGAGCGAGTTTTCGCACGTCCTGGATCTGCTGCGGCAACGGCGACGATTTTCCGCGGAATTACCCGCGTCGCCGCACGAGCGCACGACACCTCAGCCGATGATTTCCCGACCCGCTTTTCCCAACATGACGCTACGGAAAGGCCGACACCGCAGCCACCCCTAGCAGGCCCTTAGCTCACCCCTAGCGGTGTTGGGTCCGGCGGTCTCCGGGGAACCCTTCCCGGCCGCGTCGAAACCCCGAGCAACCCCTTCCCGAAAAGACGGGCTCCCGACCGCACAGGGGTGCGGCCGGGAGCCCGGTCGGGGTGGTGCGGGTGGGTTCAGGCGGTGGTCCCGGTCTTCTCCCGGTCGTCCTCCCCGGCGGGGACCGCGACGGGGTCGGGGTCGGCCGGCTCCTCGGCGGACTCGCCCGGACCGGCCTCCGGCGCGGTGACCGACGGCCGGACGGGGCGCGGCACCTTGCGCAGCATCGCGAACGCCAGCACCGCGGTGACCACCAGCACACCGGACACCGCGTACGCGGCGATGTGCAGCTCCTCGGTGAACGCCGTGCGCGCGGCCAGCCACAGGTCCTGGCCCACGTCACCGGGCAGCGTGCGGGAGACCTCCAGCGCCGAGCCGAGCGTGTCCCGGGCGGTGTCCAGCGCCTCGGGCGGCACCCCGGCGGGCGCGTCGTCGGCGAGCTGCGAGCGGTAGACGAACGCGCCGACGCTGCCCAGCACGGCCACGCCCAGCGCGCTGCCGAACTGGCTGCCGGTCTCCGACAGGCCCGCGGCGGACCCGGCGCGCTCCGGCGGCGCGGTCGTCACCACCAGCTCGGCGGTCAGCGTCAGCGCCATCGCCATGCCCATGGTGGACAGCATCTGACCGACGACCGCCTGGGCCAGGCCGTTCTCGACGCCCACCTGCGACATCAGCAGGAAGCCGCCGATGCCGATGCCCAGGCCGATCGCGGTGGTGGTGGCGTGCCCGAGCTTCGAGGTGAGCAGCGGGGCCAGCAGCGCCGCGCCGATCGCGGCGGTGAACGCCTGCGGCAGCGACCACAGGCCGGCCTCGAACGGTTCGAGCCCCAGCACCAGCTGGAGGTACTGGGCGGTGAAGAACATGAAGCCGACCAGCGCGAAGTTCGCCAGCACGTTGGTGACCAGGGCGGCGGAGAACGCGGCCTTGCCGAACAGCCGCACGTCCACCATCGGGTCGTCCAGCCCGCGTTGGCGCGCGATGAACAGCGGCACGAACAGCAGGCCCACCACCACCGCGGCCAGCGGCTGCCAGCCGAAGCCCTCCTCGGCGAACTCCTTGACGCCCCACACCGCCGGCAGGACGCCCGCGAACAGCAGCACCGAGCTGAACAGGTCGAACCGCCCGGCGGCGGGGTTGCGGTACTCGGGCAGCAGCAGGGGCGAGGCCACCACGAGGACCAGCATGATCGGCACGTTGATCAGGAACACGGTGCCCCAGTGGAAGGACTGGAGCAGCACGCCGCCGAGCAGCAGGCCGATCGCGCCACCGGCGGAGAAGCCCGCCGACCACAGGCCGATCGCGGCGCGGCGCTGCTGCTCGTCCTGGAACATGGTGCGGATCAGGGACATGGTGGACGGCATCAGCGTCGCGCCCGCCGCGCCCATGAGCGCGCGGGTGGCGATGAGCAGCTCCGGGCTGTCGGCGTAGGCCGAGACCGCGGAGGCGATGCCGAAGGCGGCCGCGCCGATGATCAGCAGCTTGCGGCGGCCGATGCGGTCACCGAGCGTGCCCATCGGGATCAGCAGGCCCGCGAGCACGAACGCGTAGATGTCGGTGATCCACAACAACTGGCTGCTGGACGGTCCCAGCTCCGCGCTGATGAACGGCAGCGCATAAGACAGCACGGTCATGTCCATGCTGATGATCAGCGTGACGAGGACGAGGACAGCCAGCCCCCACCACTCCCGCTTCCCGGCACGTTGGGCTGGAGTCATGTCCACGACGCTACACCCGATCTATACGCTTGTATATGACGTCTGTATGAAAACACTGTCCTGATCCTGTAAGGTCACTTCGTGGGTCATCGAGAACAGCTCCTCGCCGGCGCGAGGAAATGTCTGTACGAACGTGGTTACGCGAACACCACGGCGAGGGACCTCGTCTCCGCGTCGAACACCAACCTGGCCTCGATCGGTTACCACTTCGGGTCCAAGGAGGCGCTGCTGAACGCGGCGCTCGTGACGGCGTTCGAGGAGTGGGGCGCCGAGCTGGACCGGGTGATGAGCACCGCGGAGGGGCCCGACCTCACCACGGCCGGCCGCCTGGAGGCCATGTGGAGCGGCGTGCTGGAGTCCTTCAGCAGCCACCGGCCGTTGTGGGTGGCCGGCATCGAGGCGTTCGCCCTCGCCGAGCGGATGCCCGACCTGCGGGAGAAGCTCGCCACCGCCTACCAGCGCGCCCGCCCGTCGCTGGGCGCCCTGGCCGTGCCCGACCACGACGCGGACCACCCGACGCGGCTCGCCGCCGGGTCGTTCCTGCTCGCCGTGATGATCGGGCTGACCGTGCAGAACCTGCTCGACCCGCCGTCCGCGCCGACCGCCGGCGACCTGCTGTCGGCCCTGCGGGCGATGACGGAGAAGCTGGACGAGCCCTCCGACGTGAACCCGGCCGACAACGCCCGACCCTGATGCGCCCGACCCTGATGCGCCCGACCCTGATGCGCCCGACCCTGATGCGCCCGACCCTGATGCGCCCGGCCCTGGTCCGGTCGGCCCGGTGGGCACCGGCGGCCTCCTCGTGGGTTCGACGCGCCGGCCCGACGTGCCGCGCGTTCGCGGAAGTCCTCCGCTGGCCCACACCCTCCCGCCCCGCGCCCGCCCCCGTCCACCCTTGCGGGGCCCGGCAAGGGGGCGCGACCAGGTCTCCCAGGGGTGCTCTAGGGGTTGTCGCGCGCCGCGGCCACCGGCAGGTTCGAGGCACCGCCCCGCTCGCCGAGCCGAGGAGAACGCATGTCAGTCCTGGCCACCGACACGTCGGTCGAGGCGCCGGAGCCGCTCGACCCGCGTGACCCGATGGTCCGGCTGGGGAACCTGCTCGACCCCGGTACCGCG
Organism: Saccharothrix sp. BKS2; assembly: GCF_047689505.1. Lineage (NCBI taxonomy): Bacteria > Bacillati > Actinomycetota > Actinomycetes > Pseudonocardiales > Pseudonocardiaceae > Saccharothrix > Saccharothrix sp. BKS2. Next base: position 138,857 of record NZ_JAUQOL010000001.1, read on the forward strand.
ACCCCCCTGCACGAGCAGGACGGCAGCGGCGTGCGGGCGGTGCGCGGGCGCGTCAACGGTTCCCCCGTGCTGGCCTACTGCACCGACGCCACCATGATGGGCGGCGCGATGGGCTGGGCCGGCGCGCAGCGCATCGTCGAGGCGATCGAGGCCGCCGTGCGCGACCGCGTCCCCGTGATCGGCCTGTGGCACTCCGGCGGCGCGAAGCTCGCCGACGGCGTGGAGTCCATGGACGGCGTCGGCCGGATGTTCGCCGCGATGACCCGCGCCTCCGGGCGCGTGCCCCAGATCTCGGTGATCCTCGGACCGGCCGCCGGCGCCGCCGCCTACGGCCCCGCGCTGACCGACATCGTGGTGCTGGCCCGGGGCGGCCGGGTGTTCGTCACCGGTCCCGAGGTCGTCCGCAGCGTCACCGGCGAGCAGATCGACATGGAGGGCCTGGGCGGCGTCGAGGCACACGGCCGCAAGTCCGGTGTGGTCCACGTGACCACGGAGTCCGAAGAGGAGGCGCTGCGGAAGGCGCGCTCCCTGGTGGACTTCTTCACCCGGCCCGGCGTGCTGGACCTGGCGTCCGCCGCCGACGGGCGCGACCCCAGCTCCTGGCTGCCGGAGTCGCCGCGCCGCGCCTACGACGTGAAGCCCCTGGTGAACGACGTGCTCGACCCGGGTTCCTTCGAGGAGCTCCAGGCCAAGTGGGCGCCGAACGTCGTGGTCGGCTTCGGCAGGCTCGCCGAGCGCACGGTGGGCGTCATCGCGAACAACCCGCTGCGCAAGGGCGGCTGCCTGGACTCGCTGAGCGCGGAGAAGGCGTCCCGGTTCGTGCGCATGTGCGACGCGTTCGGCGTGCCGCTGCTGGTGCTGGTCGACGTGCCCGGCTACCTGCCCGGCGTCGGGCAGGAGTGGGGCGGCGTGGTGCGGCGCGGCGCGAAGCTGCTGCACGCCTTCGCCGAGGCGGTCGTCCCGCGCGTCACCCTCATCACCCGCAAGTCCTACGGCGGCGCGTACATCGCCATGAACTCCCGCTCCCTGGGCGCCAGCGCGGTGTTCGCCTGGCCGGACGCCGAGGTGGCCGTGATGGGCGCCGAGGCCGCGGTGAAGATCCTGCACCGCAAGAAGCTCGCCGCCGCGACCGAGGAGGAGCGCCCGGAGCTGCTCGCCCGGCTGGTCGAGGAGCAGCAGCGCATCGCGGGCGGCGTGGACCGGGCGCTGGCGCTCGGCGTCGTGGACGAGGTCGTGGCGCCGCGCGACACCCGCCGCAGGCTGGCCGAGGCGCTGGCCGCCGCGCAGCCGGGTCGCGGCCACCACGGGAACATCCCGCTGTGAGCGCGCCGACGTCCACCGGCGCCTGGCTGCGCCGGTTCCGCCCGACCGCCGGCGCGCCGCTGCGCCTGGTGTGCTTCCCGCACGCGGGCGGCTCCGCCTCGTACTTCGTGCCGGTGGCCCAGGCGCACGCGCCCGGCGTCGACGTGCTGGCCGTGCAGTACCCGGGGCGGCAGGACCGCCGCGCGGAGCCGACCGTGGGCTCCATCGCGGAGCTGGCCGACAGCCTGGTGCCGGAGCTGCTGGCGTGGACGGACGTGCCGTTCGCGTTCTTCGGCCACAGCATGGGCGCGACCCTGGCGTTCGAGGTCGCGCGCCGGCTGGAGGACCGGGGCGTCACCCCGCTGCGGCTGTTCGCGTCGGCCCGGCGCGGCCCCACCACCCACCGCGGCGAGCGGCTGCACCTCCAGGGCGACCGGGTGCTGATGGAGGAGCTGCGGTCGCTGGGCGGCACGGACCTGCGGGCCATGGACGAGGAGATCCTCGGCATGGTGCTGCCCGCGCTGCGGGCCGACTACCGGGCCGTGGAGACCTACGAGTACGTGCCCGGACCGCCGCTGCGCGCCCCGATCACCGCCCTGATCGGCGACGCCGACCCGAAGGTGGTCGAGGCCGAGGCCCGGACCTGGGCCGAGCACACCTCGGGCGGGTTCGAGCTGGAGGTCTTCCGCGGCGGCCACTTCTACCTGGCCGACCACGCGGAGGCGGTCAACGCGCTGATCGCCGACCGCCTCCGCCGGGCCCGCTGACCGCTCAGTCGAGGTGCGCGAGGCCGAGGGCGCACAGGTGGGACACCCACCGGCCCAGGTCCTCGCGCACCACGTGCGGGTCGGTGTTCCACCGCCGCGCCAGCGCCGCCGACGCCTCGTCCACGCGGCCGTCGTGCCGGCGCAGCGCGATCCACATCCCGGTGTGCTCGGCCTCGAAGAGGAACGACGCGCCGGCGCCCGGCATGGTCAGCGATAACCGGCCCTCCGCGTCGACCTCGGCGTTCACCGGGTGTTCGAGTCGAACGCGCACCCTCTCCCCCTGAACGGTTCGACGACGCGGTCGCACCACGGGGCGACCCGCTCGGGCGAGCGCACGGCGCACAGCACGCCACCGCCGGCGGCGGTGAACTCCCGCAGCACCGCGCGCACCACCCCGAACGCCCACGCGTCGACCCCGGTGAACGGGTCGTCCAGCACCAGCAGCCGGCGCTCGCCCAGCAGCGCCGTGGCCAGCCGCAGCAGGAGGCGCTGCCCGGTGGTGCAGCCGTGCACGGGCAGGTCCGCCACGTCGGTCAGCTCGCACACCGCCAGCAGCAGGGTCGCCCGGCGCTCCGCGGCCGAGCGCGGCAGGCCGTGGCCCATCCCCGCGCCCACCAGCACGTCGCGGCAGGGGCGGCGGTCGAGCACCGCCCCGTCGTCGGCGGGCACCAGCGCGACCCCCGTCCGGATCAGCCCCGAGCCGTCCCACAGGTCCTCGCCGAACAGCCAGAGGACACCGTCGTCGGGCGGCAGCAACCCGGCCGCGATCGACGTCAGCGTCGTCTTGCCCGCACCGGGACCGCCGACCACCCCGACCAGCGCGCCGCCGCGCACCTCCAGGTCGACGCGGTCGAGCACGACCTCGTCCCCGAACTGCTTGCGGACGCCGTCCAGCCGGAGCAGTGGAGTCCCGGTGCTCCCGACACCCGGGAGCAGCCGCTCCTCCGAAACCGTTGCACGCATGAACCCCTCCTATGAGCTGACCTCAACGCTAAGAGAGGTCACCGACGAGGGGCATGGCGCTAACGCCACAACAGAGGTGGACCTACACCAACCCCCGATCGGGAACACCGGTGGGCCGAAAGTGACGAAGGGTCACAAGGGAGGGCGGCGGTGGGCCCGGGACGGGCCCCGGGAAACCGGGAATTCCACCTGAGACACGAGGCTCAACCCGCAGAAATCGGGTGAGGCTGGAATAACGGCACGCGCGGGGACCGAGTGGTACCGCCATCACCCGATCGGGGAGAAACCCGACCGGGACGCCGATCTCTTTCGGACGCAAGGTATTGTGCCCCAACGACTTCAAAATTGTGACCTTCGCCACTCCCCCTGTTCCACCCCGTCCCGGGCGGCCGGAAGTGGCGCGGCGCACAGCCGGCCGTCGACCGCCCGGCCGGCCCGCCGAGGCGGGTTCAGCTCGTCACCCCGGTGCGGCGACCCGCACGTCGGCCGTCAGCTCCAGCACGGCGGCGGCCGGGTCCGGGCGCAGGAAGCGCAGGCCCATGAAGTTGTCGCCGACGTTGAACCCGGGCAGCGCCCAGACCTCCTCGTAGGGGATGTCGGTGGGCCAGAACGCGCGCAGGCTGTAGACGTTGCTCCACACGCACCGGCCGGGGTCGGGCCGCCACAGGTGCCGGGCGAAGTCCGGGTTGCGCAGGCCGTGGCCGACCTCGCCGACCGCCAGCACGCGCTTGCGGCCGGTCAGCAGCACGACGTCACCGGCCGTGACCGTGTCCATCCGCCTGTCGTGCTTCGCCGTGGCACCCCAGAACCGGGCCCGGCCCGACGGGTGGGCGGCGTTCAACCCGGTCAGGTCCTCCGGGTCGAGCAGCCCGGCGCGGTCCGGTTCCCGGAAGGGCACGGCGCGGTCCAGGGTCTCCGCCCAGTACCGACGCACCCAGGGCTTGCCGAAGGAGGGCTGGACGAAGACCTGTGGCACGGCCCCGGGTTACCCACGACCCCGGGGTCCGACACCGGGGCGGCGGTCGCGGCGACCGCCGCCCCGGTCGGTCACAGCGACCGCTGGAGGTGGTCCGACAGCAGTCGCACGAACCGGGCCGGGTCGGTCAGCTCGCCACCCTCCGCGAGCAGCGCCATGCCGTGCAGCAGCTCCACGGTCCCGGCCAGCCCGTCGTGGTCCTCGGTGGCGGCGAACGCCCCGTGCAGGCCGACGACCAGCGGGTGGGCCGGGTTCAGCTCCAGGATGCGCTTGACCGGCGGCAGCTCCTGCCCCATCGCCCGGTACATCTTCTCCAGGGTCGGGGTGAGGTCGTGGGCGTCGCCGACCACGCACGCGGGCGAGGTGGTCAGGCGCGAGGACAGCCGCACCTCCTTGACCTGCTCGGCCAGGGTGGTGGTCATCCAGGCGAGCAGGTCGGCGAAGTCCTTCCGCCGCTCCTCGGCCTCCTGCTTCTCCTCCTCGGTCTCCAGGTCGACCTGCCCCTTGGCGACGGACTGGAAGGTCTTCCCCTCGAACCCGGGCACCGCGTCGACCCACATCTCGTCGATCGGGTCGGTGAGGACCAGCACCTCGAAGCCCTTGGCCCGCAACGCCTCCAGGTGCGGCGAGTTCTCGACCGTGGCCCGCGAGTCACCGGTCATGTAGTAGATGTGCTGCTGGTCCTCCTTCATCCGCTCGACGTACCGCGCGAGCGTGGTCTTCTCCTCCGCGTCGTGGGTGGAGTCGAAGGAGGCGATGCCGAGGATGGCCTCGCGGTTCTCGGCGTCGGCGAGCAGGCCCTCCTTCACCGCCGCGCCGAACTCGCGCCAGAACGTCGCGTAGTCCTCGGGCTTGTCCGCCATCATGGTCTTGACGGTGGAGAGCACCTTCTTGACCAGGCGGCGGCGCATCAGCTGGATCTGGCGGTCCTGCTGGAGGATCTCGCGCGAGACGTTCAGCGAGAGGTCCTGGGCGTCCACCACGCCCTTGACGAACCTCAGGTACTCCGGCATCAGCTCTTCGCAGTCGTCCATGATGAAGACGCGCTTGACGTAGAGCTGCACGCCGCGCTTGCGCTCGCGCATGAACAGGTCCAGCGGCGCCTGCGACGGGATGAACAGCAGCGCCTGGTACTCGAACGTGCCCTCCGCCTTCATGCGGATGGTGTCCAGCGGCTTGTTCCAGTCGTGGCTGACGTGCCGGTAGAACTCGGCGTACTCCTCCTCGGTGACCTCGCTCGCCGGGCGCGCCCAGAGCGCCTTGCGGGAGTTGATCACCTCGGGCTCGGCGTCGTCGCCCTTCGCCAGCCGGATCGGCCAGGTGATGAAGTCGGCGTAGCGCTTGACGATCTCGGTGACCTTGGCCGTCGAGGTGTACTCGGGGAGGTGGTCCTCGTCGTCGGCGGGCTTGAGGTGCAGGGTGACCGAGGTGCCCTGCGGCGCGTCCTCGACCTCCTCGATCGTGTAAGTCCCCTCGCCGCCGGACTCCCACCGCACGCCCTCGGCGGACCTCGGGTGCCTGGTCACCAGCGTCACCCGGTCGGCGACCATGAACGTCGAGTAGAAGCCGATGCCGAACTGGCCGATGAGGTCCTGCGAGGCGGCGGCGTCCTTGCTCTCCTTCAGCCTGGTCAGGAACTCGGCCGTGCCGGACTTGGCGATGGTGCCGATCAGGTTGACCACGTCGTCGCGGGTCATGCCGATGCCGTTGTCCCGGACCGTCAACGTCCGCTGCTCGCGGTCGACCTCGATCGCGATGTGCAGGTCGGAGGTGTCCGCGGTCAGGTCCTTGTCGCGGAACGTCTCCAGGCGCAGCTTGTCCAACGCGTCCGAGGCGTTGGAGACCAGCTCGCGCAGGAACGTGTCCTTGTTCGAGTAGATCGAGTGGATCATCAGCTGGAGGAGTTGCCGCGCCTCCGACTGGAACTCGAGCGTTTCCACGTCCGTCCTCTCTGTCCGACCCTCGTCGACCGCACATCGTATCGAGCCCCGCGGCGCCGGGTGGGCGACCTGGGGACAACCGCGCCTCGGGGATCGGGTGCCGCACGGGGTGCCGCCGGCTGCCGCGGGACTCGGCTGCTGCGGGACCGGGCCGCGCCGGACCGCGACCCGGGTCACACCGACCGGCGGGTGGTGGTCGGGTGGGTGGTGGACCGGTAGGGGTCGGACCAGCCGGTGTCGGCCGCCCGGAACAGGTCCCCGGCCTCCGCCCGGCACAGCTCGCTCCACCCGGCCGGGTCGCTGCTCCCTCGCGTGCCGGGTGGCCGCGTGGTCCCACGCGGCGGCGCGGTCAGCCCCCGACCGACCGCGCCGCGGCCACGAACTCGCGCATCAACCCGTGGTCCTTCACCCCGCGGCCCGACTCGATGCCGCTGGACACGTCGACCCCCCACGGGCGGGCCAGGGTGACGGCCTCCGCCACGTCGCGCACGCCCAACCCGCCGGCCAGCAGCCAGCGCCCCTCGGGGCGGGCGCGGTCCAGGGCGGTGAGGTCCCAGCGCTCCCCCGAGCCCGCCACGGGCGAGTCGAGCAGGAGCAGGTCCTCGCCGTACGCGCCCACCCGCACGTCGGTGTCCGGCTTGAGCGCGACCGCCCGCACCAGCCGCACCCCCGACGCCGCGACCTCGTCGAACGCGGGCCTCGGGTAGTCGCCGTGCAGCTGGGCCGCGCCGATCCCGGACGCCTCGGCCAGGCGGCGCACCTCGTCCGCCCCGACCCCGCGGAACACGCCGACGGCCAGCACGTGCGGCGGGACCTCGCGGACCAGCTCCCGGGCCGTGTCGAGGTCCACCCGGCGCGCGCTCTCGGTGAACACGAAACCCACCGCGTCCGCCCCGGCCTCGACCGCCACCGCCACGTCGGCCGCGGTGCGCAGGCCGCACAACTTCACGTACATGCCGGTGACAGTAGCGCGGCGCCCGGCCGTGTCCACAGAGGACCCGACCGTCCGCGCCGGGTTTCGCGGTCGCCCGATCGGGGTACGGACGAGGGGTTGGGCCGGGCCGGGTGGAATGGCGGCGCCCCACCGGTCGGGAGCGGCACGGGGACCGCCGGACAGGGTAGCTTCTGCGCAGATCCGCGCCCCGGGCGTCTTGAGCAGACAGGACAGGTTCGCCACATGACCGATGAGGGTGATCGAAGCCCACCCGCGCCGTTGGTCGTCGACCTGACGGGGCCGCGCCCGCCCGCGCTGGCGGACGTGCGGCGGCGCACCGTCGCCTCCCTGCCGGCCCTGTCCGACGACAAGGTGGACGACGTGCTGCTGGTCGTCACCGAGCTGGTCAGCAACGCCTACGACCACGGCGACCGCGCGCTGGAGCTGCGCGTGGGCGGCTCACGGCAGCTGGTCCGGATCGAGGTCGACGACGAGTCGCCGGACATGCCGGTGCTGGGCCGCTCCTCCATCGGGCGCTACCGCGGGCACGGCCTGCTCATGGTGGAGAACCTGTGCAAGGACTGGGGTGTCGCGCGCGGGACCGCGCACAAGACCGTCTGGGCGGTCCTCACCAGCGACTGACCGGGGCTCCGGCCTCACCGCCCCCCGGGCCCGACCCCGGCCCGCCCTACCGCTCCTCGTCGGCGCGTTGGCGCCGCAACTGCTCCGACGCCGCCTCGTTCGGCTCCTGCTCCAGCGCGCGGCGCATGGTGTCCACCTTCTCCTCCGGCAGGTGCGGCGCGAGCAGCGGCACGTCCGGGTCCACCAGGGCCTCCACCACCACCGGCCGGTCGGCGTGGAAGGCGTCGTGCCAGGCCCGGCCGACCTGGTCCGGCGCGTCGACCCGGATGCCGCGCAGGCCCAGCAGCTCGGCGTAGGCGGCGTAGGGGAAGTCCGGCACGCGCTGCGAGGTCGCGAAGCGCGGGTCGCCCTCCATCTCGCGCTGCTCCCAGCTCACCTCGCCCAGGTCGCGGTTGTGCAGCACCAGCACCACGAACCTCGGGTCGGCCCAGGTGCGCCACCGGTCGGCCACCGTGATCAGCTCCATCAGGCCGTTCATCTGCATCGCGCCGTCGCCGACCAGCGCCACCACGGGCCGGTCGGGCGCGTGCAGCTTGGCGGCCAGGCCGTAGGGCAGCGAGCAGCCCATCGACGCCAGGTAGCCGGAGGTGTGGGCGGGCGCGCCGACCGGCAGCGCCAGGTGGCGGGCGTACCAGTAGGTGGACGAGCCGACGTCCACCGCGACCTGCACGTCCGGCGGCAGGTGGCCGGACAGCTCGTGCACCACCAGCTCCGGGTTGAGCGGGTCGGCGGGATGCCGGGCGCGCCGGCCGGCCACCTGCCGCCACCTCGCGACGCCCTCGAACACCTCCTGCTCCCACGACCGGTCAGCTTTGGGCGTCAGCAGCGGCACCAGCGCCCGCAGCGTCTCCGCGGAATCCCCCACCAGGGGTACCTCGACCGGGTACTTCCCACCGACCACGCGGGCGTCGACGTCGATCTGCACGGCGCGGGCCTGGCCCGGCTCGGGGTAGAACTCGGTCCACGGGTCGTTGCTGCCGACGATCAGCAGCGTGTCGCAGCCCGACATCAGCTCGGCGCTCGCGGTGGTGCCCAGGTGGCCCATGACGCCGGTGTGCCAGGGCGCGTCCTCGGTCATCACGGTCTTGCCGAGCAGGGACGCGGTGACGCCCGCGCCCAGCAGGGCCACCACCTCCGCGATCCCGGTCGCGGCCCCCTCCGCCCCGCGCCCGATCAGCAGCGCGACCTTCCGGCCCGCGTTGAGCACGTCGGCGGCCCGGCGCAGGTCCTCCTCGCGCGGCAGCACGCGGGGCCGGGCCACGACCGCCGAGGAGGGCACCACGCCGTGGGTGTGCGGCAGCTCATCCACGGCGTCGGCGCGCTGCACGTCGTGCGGCACGATCAGGCAGGTGGGCACGCCCTGGGAGATGGCGGTGCGCATCGCGTTGTCCAGCAGCACGGGCAGCTGCTCGGGCGCGGACACCGTCTGGAGGTACCGACCGCACACGTCCTTGAACAACGAGTGCAGGTCCACCTCCTGGAGGTAGCCGGTGCCGAGCGCGCTGGTCACGACCTGGCCGACGATCGCGACCACCGGGCGGTGGTCCAGCTTGGCGTCGTAGAGGCCGTTGAGCAGGTGGATCGCGCCGGGGCCCTGGGTGGCCAGGCACACGCCCGGCGCGCCGGTGTACTTGGCGTGGCCGGTGGCCATGAACGCGGCCGTCTCCTCGTGCCGGACGGGCACGAACTCCGGGTCGCCGCCGGCCCGGCGCAGGGCGGCCAGCAGCGGGTCGATCCCGTCGCCCGCGAAGCCGAAGACCCTGGGCACGCCCCACGTCCGCAGGCGCTGGACCAGGGCGTCGGCGACGGTGCTCATGGGGCCTCCTCGAACCGGGCACGTGGTGGCCGAGTTCCCGGGTGGGTGCGGTCGAAACCGCCGGGCGCCCCCCGCTCAGGTCAACGGGTACTCCATCGACACCCCGGCCAGCACCGTGCCGTCGGGCAGCGGCACCGGGACGGGCGCCACCTCGCGGAAGCCGAACGCCCGGTAGAGCGGCACCCCGGGCAGGGTGGCCACCAGCACCAGCGACCGGAACCCCGCCGCCCGCGCCGCCCGCTCGCACTCGCCGAGCAGCGCGCGCCCCAGGCCCCGACGCGCCCGGTCGCCGCGCACGAACATCGCCCGCACCCGCGCGGGCTCGGTGGCCGGGTCCAGCAGCCGGTCCTCGCCCGGCCGCGCGCCGGAACCGGTGTAGAGCTTGTCCCGCCGGCTCCACCCGCCGCAGGCGACGACCTCGCCCGCGTGCTCGTGCACGTAGTAGGTGCCGTCGTCGATCAGCACCACGTCGGGCACGGTGAGGTGCTCGGCGGCCGACGCCGTCTCGCGCTCGTCGTGGAAGTGCGGGAACAGCTCCAGCACCGAGCGCCGCATCAGCGCGCCGATGCGCGGCACGTCGGACCGGACCGCCGCGCGCAGCACGGGCGTCTCCCCCATGGCCCTCCTGTCGTCCAGGTCATCCTCCCGGACCGCGCCGGCGGGTCGGTGCCGGGCCGAGACCGGCCGTGCCTCGGCCGGTGACCACGCAGACCACGCGGACCACGTCGTCCGGCCGGTCAGGCGTGCCGCATGGCCTCCACCGGCGTCCAGTCCCGGTGCTTGCCGGGCTCGTGGTCGCCCGAGGAGATGCCGCGCAGCCGGCGGTTCACCCACGGCAGCACGTGCTCGCGGTAGTACCGGGCCTCGGCCAGCAGGCCGCGGGTCGCCGCGGTGCCGGGTTCGACGGCGTGCGCGGGCACGGGGTGGCCCAGCGCGGCGAGCACCACCGAGGCGACCCGGCGGTGCCCGGCGGCGTTGAGGTGCAGCCGGTCGGGCGACCAGTACTCCGCCCGGCGGATCTCGGTGTCGTTGAACATGTCCACGAACAGCAGGTCGTGGCGGCGGGCCAGCTCGGTGATCGCCGTGGTCAGCTCCGCGCCGCGGCGGCGGACCACCCGCCCGAGGGGCAGCCGGGCCGACGGGTCGGCCCCGCTGAGCAGGACCAGCCGCACCCCGGCGTCCAGGCAGCGCCGGACGGCCCGCTCGGTCAGCTCCACCAGGCGTGACACGTCGATGCCGGGGCGCATCATGTCGTTGCCGCCGCCGTTGAACGTGATCAGCGTGGGCGGCGGGGTCAGCGCCAGCGCGGCGTCGAGCTGGGTGGTCGCGATGGGTTCGAGCAGCCGGCCGCGCACCGCGAGGTTGGCGTAGTGCACGGTCTCGCCGCGGGCGGTGGCCAGGCCCGCCGCGACCAGGTCGGCCCAGCCGCGCGGCGAGCCGTCGGGCAGTTCGTCGCCCACGCCCTCGGTGAAGCTGTCGCCCAGGGCGGCGTAGCGCACGGGGCTCACCGCTGCCCCGCCCGACCGCCGGTCCGCGCGGGGATCTCGGCCCAGACGACCTTGCCGTCCAGGGTGGTGCGGGTGCCCCAGCGCGTCGAGAAGGCGTTGACCAGGTACAACCCGCGGTGGTGCTCGTCCTCGGGCCCGGCCTCGAACAGCCGGGGCAGGGTGGCGCCGTGGTCCGCGACGTCCACGGTCAGCCGGACCCCGTCGTGGTGCAGCCGGAGCGTGCCAGGGTCCCCGGTGTGCTTGACGGCGTTGGTCACCAGCTCGCTGGTCACCGTCAGGGCGACGTCCAGCACGTCGGCCAGCCCCCACTCCCGCAGTCGGTCGGTGACGAAGGCCCGCGCCCGCGCGGCGGCGGCCGGGTCGGCCTCCAGCGGCAGGGCCGCGACCCGGCGGTGCCCGGCGGTGTGCCGGACGTGCACCAGGGCCACGTCGTCGTCGTGGCGGCCCCCGGTGAGCCGGTCGATCAGCTTGTCGCAGGCCACCTGCGGGTCGACGTCGCCCGGCAGCAGGCGCAGGCCGTCGACCAGCTCCTCGATGCCCGTGCCCAGGTCGCGGTGGCGGTTCTCGACGAGGCCGTCGGTGTAGAGCGCCAGGCACGTCCCGGGCGGGAACGGGGTCTCCTGCTGGAGGAAGTCCTCCCCCACGCCGAGCGGCATCCCCAGGCCCTGGCCGATCAGCCGCGGTTCGCCCTCGGGCGGCAGCAGGACCGCGGGCAGGTGCCCGGCGTTGGCGAGGGTCAGCGTCTGCTCGACCGGGTCGTGCACCGCGTACAGGCAGGTGATGAAGGTGGCGCCGGGCGTGGTGTCGGCCAGGTTCGACACGCGGCCGAGCACGTCGCCGGGCGGCAGGTCCAGCAGGGCGTAGGACCGCACGGCGGTGCGGATCTGCCCCATGACCGCCGCCGCGGTCACGCCGCGGCCCACCACGTCGCCGATGACGAACGCGGTGCGCCCGCCGGGCAGCTCGATCACGTCGAACCAGTCGCCGCCGACCTCCGAGCCGGTGGCGGCGGGCAGGTAGCGGGAGGTGATCTCCAGGTCGGGCACGTCCGGCACGATCGGCAGCATGCTGCGCGCCAGCTCGGTGGCCATGCTGCGCTGGCGGTCGAACAGCCGGGCGTTGTCCAGCGCGATCGCCGCGTACCCGGCGATGCCCTCGACGAGCTGCTGGTGGCGTGCGGTGAACCGGGCCGGCTCGTGGTGGCCGAAGAAGAAGCCGCCCAGCACCTCCTGCGACGACGGCGAGATCACCGACACGGCGAGGTAGCTGCGCACCGGCAGGTGCCCCGGCGGCATCCCCCGGTAGGGCTCGCTGAGGCCGTAGCGGGGGTCCCGGGTGATGTCGTCGGAGCGGACCGTGCCCAGGCCGTCGAACGTCGCCGCGAACACCGCGGTGTTGCGCGGCATCGGGAAGCTCTCGAACGCCGCGCGCGGCACGCCGGAGAGGGTGTAGAGCGTGTAGGACTCGCCGTACTGGTTGATCAGGTTGTAGAAGAACGCGCCGAACTCCGCCCCGGTCGCCCTGGTGGCCGCGTCCGTGGCGTCCTGGACCAGCACGTCGAGGTCGAGCTGGGCGGTCAGCCGCTGCCCGACCACCTGGAGCACGTCGACCAGCTCGGCTTCGGCGCGGATGTTCTCCAGCGCGTTCTCCAGCGCGGCGGCCTGGGCGCGGGCGACGTCCTCCAGCACCTCCAGGTGCTCGTGCAGCGCGTCGCGCCGGGCGGCCAGGCCCGCTTCGCGTTGCCCGTTCCAGGGGTGGGAGAGCAGGCCCGCGCGGACGCTGACCGCGACGGCCCGGAACAGCTCGGCGGCGTCGGTCGGGATGGGCACGCGGGAGAACAGCACCACGCAGAACAGGTCGCCGCTGGGCAGCACGCCGCCGAACCCGAGGGCCGAGGCGATGCCGTAGGCGGCGACGAAGTCCTGGTCGGGCACCCGGTCGCTGCCCGCGGCCACGGGCACGTGGAACACGCCGAACCGGCCCTCGACGTCGGCGAAGGACCCGGCGGCCACGTCGGCGGGCCGCACGCCCAGCTCGTCGACCAGGGTGGAGATCATCGGCGCGCCCGCCACGGCCTCGGCGTCGGGCAGCGGGATGGCGCGGTGGGCCCGCGAGCGGGTGGGGTCGTTCCAGTCCGGCTCGACCCCGGCGGTGGCCTCCAGGGTCAGGCAGCGCAGGTCGGGGGCCGGCGGCTCGGCCGCGCCGGCGAGCACGAGCTCCCGCACGTCCTCGGCGAGGTCGGCGAAGCGGCGCGTGGCGAACACCCGGACCAGTTGGAGGACCGGTTCGCCGTGCTCGTCGACGAAGCCCTCGCGCAGCCGGTGGACCACGGCCTCGGCGGCCGCGACGAAGTCGGGTGCCCGCTCGGCCGCGCCGCGCAGGACGGCGGCGACCTCCACCATGTCGGACAGGCCGAAGGTGGCGAAGCGGTGGCCGCGCCGGGTGTCTCCAGCTCCGCTCATGACCGGTGGTTCTCCTCCGGCCCCGCCGGAACCTGGTCGACGATGGTGAGCAGGCGGTCCAGCGAGGTCATCGTGATCGCCGACCGGACCTGGGGGCGCAGCGAGGCGAGGACCAGCGCGCCGCCCGCCGCCCTGGTCACCTTGTGCAGCCGGACCAGCGCGCTGAGGGCGCTGGAGTCGCAGAACGTGAGGTCGGCCAGGTCGAGCACCAGCGGGCCACCGGCGGCGGCCAGCGGTTCCGCGACCGCGAGCAGGCGCGGGGTCGTGCCGAAGTCCAGTTCGCCGGAGACCACCACCACGGTGTCCTCGGGCCGTTCCCGGACGTCGACCGACAGCGGTAGCGCGTCGCCCACCCTCGCCTCCTCCACACCGTTCATCCACCGGAGCCTAACGCGCGACGCCGGGTGTCGAGCACCACGCCGGGCCTGTGACCGGGTGTTACGCGATCACCGGTACGCCACGCGCAGGAGTGTCGCACCTCTGTGTGACAGAGGCGGGGGAACGCCGTGCTCCGACCCCGCGCCGGACCCACCCGGCGTGATCACCGCCGCGGATCGCGCCGGTCGAGCGGCAAGCCGCCGACCAGCGTGGTTGAGTGGAGCCGTGACAACCCCGGAGACGACGAACCAGGAGGGGGAGGACCCGTGGACGCGGGTCGAACTCCTCGCCGATGCCCAGGCGGTGGCGGTGCGGGTCGGTGGCGACATCGACCAGAAGACCGTCGAGGTGCTGGACAAGGGACTGGACGAGGGCCTGGCCAAGGCGGTCGAGGTCGAGGCGCTGCTGGTGGTGGTGGACCTCCAGGAGGTGGGTTTCGTCGCCTCCACGGGGCTGTCCTCGCTGATCCGGGTGCACAACGCCGCCAGGGACAAGGGGTTGGAGCTGGTCGTGGTGCTGCCCGACGAGCACCGGCTGTCCCGGCTGCTGTGGCTGACCGCGCTCAGCCGCATCCTCACCGTGACCCCCTCGGTCGAGGAGGCGCTCAAGCAGGCTCCCCGCAACCCCGCCTGATCCCTCGCCCGTCCCCCTCACCCTCCCCCGCGCGGGGCATCGCTCGGCGCGATAGCGCAGCGATAACCGGCGGTTAGCGCAACCGAGGAGGTTGATCGGGGCAGGGACGCCTACGGAGGGGAACGGTGCCATGGCAGCGGACCGGTGGCAGGGCGCTCGACAGCCCGGCTCCGCGGTCACCGCGGTGGGGGTGGAGCACGTCCGCCTGAGCTACGAGTACCTCGACCGCAGCGACCTCGACGGGTACGCGTCGCTGTTCGACGTCGACGCCGTGCTCCATCGACCGGGCGAGCGGGAGGTCCGGGGGCGCGAGGAGATCGAGGCGTACCAGGCCCGCCGGGAGCACCGGGTGGGCGCGCACGTGCTGGACGAGGTGATCGCCGCCGAGGGCCGCGTGGCCGTCGTCGGCAAGCTCGTCCGCGCGGGCACCGAAGTCGGTTTCGCCGACATCTTCGCGCTGAGCGAGCACGGCCTGCTGCGGTCGCAGCGGACGTACTTCTTCACCACGCCCGCCTGATCGGCGCACCCCGGCTGCTCCCGACGCCCGCCGGACGATCTGGACGAACGGCCCATTTACCGGCGCCGGCGCCGGGGCGCGGTACCACATCCCGGAACCGCCGGTTACGGTCTGGTGGGGGTCGAGCACGGGGAGTCGAGCTTGGAAGACGGGGCACGGTTATCGCAGGCTTCTCCGGTGTACCGGGTGCTGGGACCGCTGCACGTGTCCAGCGAGCCAGGCCGGGTCGGCAAGGTGCCGCCGGGGCGGCAGCAGGTGGTGCTCGGCGCGCTGCTGCTGGAGGCCAACCGCGTGGTCAGCATCGAGCACCTGATCGACGCCGTCTGGGACGAGTCACCGCCCGCCACCGCGCGCACGCAGGTGCAGATCTGCGTGTCGGCGCTGCGCAGCACCCTGGCCGCGGTCGACCGCGGTGACGCGATCTCCACCCGGCCGCCCGGCTACCTGCTGCGGGTCGCCGACGGCGAGCTGGACGCCCACGTGTTCGCGCGGCTGACCGCCGAGGCCGAGAACCTGGTGCGCCGGGGCGACCCCCGGACGGCCGCGGAGCTGCTGCGCCAGGCGCTGGGCCTGTGGCGGGGCCCGGCGCTGAGCGGCACCACCAGCAACGCGCTGCTGGCCAAGGCCGCCAAGCTGGACGAGGACCGGCTGGCGGTCCTGGAGACCTCGCTGGACCTGGAGCTGGGCGCGGGGCGGCACCGGCAGCTCGTGGGCGAGATCGGCGCGCTGGTGGCCCAGCACCCGCTGCGGGAGCGGCTGCGCGGGCAGCTGATGGTGGCGCTGTACCGGTCGGGCCGGCAGGCCGAGGCGCTGGAGGTCTACCGCACGGGCCGGGACCTGCTGATCGACGAGCTGGGCCTGGAGCCCGGCGAGGAGCTGCGCCGGCTGGAGGCGGCGATCCTCACCGGCGACGCGGCGCTGGCCGTGCCGTCGCAGGCCCCGCCGGTGGAGGTGGTCCGGCAGGCCGCGCCCGCCCCCGCGCCCCAACCGGTGGTGCCGCTCCAGCTGCCGGCCGACATCGGCGACTTCACCGGTCGCGCCGAACTGGTCGCGCGGGCGCTGCGGCTGCTGGAGCCGGGCGGGCGGGCGACCCGGGTCGTGGCGCTGGTCGGCAAGCCCGGCATCGGCAAGAGCGCGCTGGCCGTCCACCTCGCGCACCTGCTGGTGGAGGCCCACTTCCCGGACGGCCAGCTCTACTGCGACCTCGGCGGCACCAGGACGCACCCGGCCACCGCCGCCGACGTCCTCGGCCGGTTCCTGCGCGCCATGGGCATCCCCGGCACGTCCATCCCGGACGCCGAGGACGAGCGCGCCGAGATGTACCGGCAGCTGGTGGCGCGCAAGCGGATGCTCGTGGTGCTCGACGACGCGGCGGCCGAGCGGCAGGTGCAGGCGCTGCTGCCGGGCAGCAGCACGTGCTCGGTGGTCGTCACCAGCCGCGCCCGGCTGACCGGGTTGCCGGGCGCGCGGGTGCTGGAGGTCGAGGTGCTCGACCACGACGAGGCCACCGACATGCTCGCCGCGGTCATCGGCCCCGAGCGGGTCGCCGCCGAGCCGGCCGCCGCCACCGCGCTGATCCGGCTGGTGGGCTGCCTGCCGCTGGCGCTGCGCATCGTGGCCGCCCGCCTGGCGGCCCGGCCGAGCTGGTCGCTGGCGTGGATGCTGGAGCGGCTGTCGGACGAGCGGCGGCGGCTCGACGAGCTGGCGCACGGCGAGATGATGGTGCGCGCCAGCCTCGCGCTGACCTACGACGGCCTGGACGTCGAGTCGCGCCGGCTGCTGCGGCTGCTGGGCGCGCTCGACGGGTTGAGCTTCCCCACCTGGGTGGCCGCGGCGCTGCTGGACGTGGAGCTGATGCGCGCCACCGACCTGCTGGAGCGGCTGGTCGACGCGCAGATGCTGGAGCTGGTCGCGATCGACGTCACCGGCACCCCGCGCTACAAGTTCCACGACCTGATCCGGCTGTTCGCCCGGGAGCAGCTGGAGCAGCACGAGGAGGAGGACGAGCGCCGGACCGCGCTGCGCCGGGTCGTGGGCGGCTGGCTCGCGCTGGCCGGCGAGGCGCACTCGCGGGTCTACGGCGGCGACTTCACCTCGCTGCACGGCGACGCGCCGCGCTGGCGCCCGTCGCGGTCCTATGTGGACCGGTTGCTGGCCGACCCGCTGGTGTGGCTGGAGGCCGAGCGCCCCACCCTGTGCGCGGCGGTCGAGCTGACCGCCGCGGAGGGCATGGACGAGGCGTGCTGGGACCTCGCGGTCACCCTGGTGACGCTGTTCGAGGCGCGGTGCTACTTCGACGACTGGGAGCGCACGCACCGGCAGGCGCTGGACGCGGTGCGCGCGGCGGGCAACGAGCGGGGCGAGGCCGCGCTGCTGTGCTCGCTGGCGTCGTTGCAGCTGAGCTGGTCCCGGGCGCGGGCGGCGCGCGACCTGCTGGGCCCGGCGCTGCGCACGTTCGAGGAGCTGGGCGACGTGCGCGGGCTGGCGCTGGCCCGGCGCAACCTGGCGCTGGCCCACCACCGGCTCGGGGAGAACGAGCTGGCCGCGCCGGTCTACCTGAGCGCGCTGGAGGGCTTCCGGCTGGCGGGCGACCCGGTCGGCCAGGCGTACGTGCTGGCGCAGGTCGCGCAGATCGACCTGGAGAACGGGGACCAGGAGCTGGCCGCGGGGCGGCTGTACGAGGCGCTGGACATCTGCCGGGAGTTCGGCAACCAGCGGGTGGAGGTGCAGGTCCGGTACCGGTTGAGCGACCTGATGGCGCGCCAGGGGCGCAACCCCGAGGCGGAGGAGGCGCTGACCGAGCTGCTGGACGTGGTCCGCGCCGGTCGCGACATCGTGGGCGAGGCGCGGGTGCTGCACCGGCTGGCGGTGGTGAAGCTCGCCCTGGGCGACCCGGGGGCGGCGGAGGCGCTGCTGCGGACCGCGCTGGAGGTGCGGGAGCGGGCGATGGACCACGGCGGTGCGGCGGAGACTCGGGCGGAGCTGGCGCTGCTGCTGGCCGGGCGGGGGGACCGGACCCAGGCGGTCGGTCTGCTGGGGCGGGCGATCACCACGTTCGCGGAGCGCAACATGAGCGCGGCGCGGCTGCGGGCGCAGCAGGCCCTGGACCTGATCCGGGCGGGCTGAGGGCCCCGGTCCGGGTCACGCGGCCGAGGTCGGGCCCCAGGGGGTGTCGTCGGCGGTCGGACCCCACGGGGTGTCGTCGGTCGTCGGGCCCCAGGGGGTGTCGTCAGCGGTCGGGCCCCAGGGCGTGTCGTCCGTCGTCGGGCCCCACGGGGTGTCGTCAGCGGTCGGACCCCACGGGGTGTCCTCGGCCGTCGGACCCCACGGCGTGTCACCGGCCGTCGGACCCCAGGGCGTGTCACCGGCCGCGACCGAGGTGGCGGTGACCGCCTCGGCGGCGTGGGCGGCGGTCGCGCCGAGCACCGGGGCGAGCACGATCGCGGCGAGGGCGGCGGTGGTGGCGAGGGCCTTGTTGACGCGCATCTCGTGTCCTCTTCCCGGCTGTCGGTCCCGGTGTCCCGGGCTTGCTGGAACCGACGTTAGGAATGGCGGCCATCACCGGATTATCACCGCGAAAAGGACCGTCGCCGCGTTCGCTATCACGGCGCGGGAGGTCCGGCGATAACGCCGCGATAAGCGCGCGGACATGCTGGGAACCGGGTCGAGGACCGACACGTTCCGGCAGGTCGGAGCGAGGTGCCGGCCCCCAAGTCGGACAGCGGGATCTCGTCGCCACCTGGAGTTCGCATGGACGCAAGATCGGTAGACCGGCAATTCGGCGAACTGCTCCGGCAGCACCGGATGAGGCGAGGAGCCACCCAGCGGCAACTGGCGGACCTGTCCACCATCAGCGTGCGGGCGATCCGCGACCTGGAGGCGGGTCGGGCGAGCCGCCCGCGCCGCGACACCGTGCGGCTGATCGCCGAGGGCCTGCGGCTCAGCGGCCGCGAGCTGACCTCGTTCGAGGCGGCGGCGCTGCGGGCGCGCGGCGGGGTCGAGATCGACCTCGTGCCCGACCTGGACGCGGTGCCGCCGCCGTCGGCGCTGGACGCCCTGGTCGGCCGGGGCGCCGAGGTCACCGCGCTGCTGGACCTGCTCAGCGAGGGCGGCTCGCGGCTGGTCGCGGTCACCGGTCTGCCCGGCGTCGGCAAGACCCGCCTGGCCGTCGAGGTCGCGGGCCGGCTGCACGAGTCCGGGTCGGTCCGCGTGCTGTGGGACACCGCCGGCGCGAACCCGGCCGGGGCCGCCGGCCGGCTGCGGTTGCTGGTGCGCTCCGCGCTGGGCCGCGCCGAGGACGGCGAGGGCCTGGACCCGCTGGCCGCGCTCATCGGGGACCGGGAGCTGCTGCTGGTGCTCGACGGCCACGACGCGGGCTGGCCGGACCCGGACCGGGCGCTGACCCTGCTGCACCGCTGCCGCCGGCTGCGCCTGCTGCGCACCACCCGCGAACCGCTGGACATCCCGGGCGAGCGGGTCCTCGCGCTGCCGCCGCTGCCCGGTGAGGACGCGGTCCGGCTGCTGACCCGGCTGGCCGGGCAGGTCTCCCCCGGCGTGGCGACCCGCTCGGCGGACGCGCTCGTCGAGCTGGCCGACCGGCTCGACGGCCTGCCGGGCGCGCTGGAGGCGGCGGCGTCGTGGTTGCTGGTGCACCGCCCGGAGGAACTGCTGGAGCTGGTGCGCGCCGACCCGCTGGGCGTCACCGCCGACCGGCTGCCGGACCTGCGCGGCGCGCTGGCGCAGGCGTTGGCCGCGGTGGGTGGTGAGCGGGCCGTGCTCGACGCGGCGGGCGGTGCCTGGACCGTGCCCGACGCGGCGCGGTTGACCGGTGTGCCCCCGGTCGCGTGCGCGCACCTGGTGCGGCGGCTGCGGCTGCTCGGCCTGGTGCGGCCGGTCGGCCACGACCGCTTCCGGGTGCTGAACCTGGCGCGCGCCGCAACTGCCGCACTGCTGCCGGTCGGGCTGCCGCTCGCCGGGGTCCGCGACTCCTAACTTGGCGATCACGACCATCCTGCGACGCAAGGGGTTGCCGTGGACTTGGCAGAACCGGTCAGCGACCGGCGAGGGCTCGACATCGTGGTGACGAGCCTCGCTTCCGACGCCCACACCTGGAACCTGGTGTACCTCCAGCTGTTCCTGGAGGAGCTGGGGCACCGCGTGGCGAACCTGGGCGCGTGCGTGCCCGACGACCTGCTGGTGGCCGAGTGCGCCCGGCGGCGGCCGGACCTCGTGGTGATCAGCACCGTCAACGGGCACGGCTTCCACGAGGCCAAGCGGGTCATCGCCCGGCTGCGGGCCCGGCCGGAGCTGACCGCCACCCCGGTGGTCGTCGGCGGCAAGCTGGGCATCGACGGGCCGGGCGGGCTCGACCGCGCCGCCGCGCTCACCGCGGCGGGCTTCGACGGCGTGTTCGAGGACGGGGGCGCCCTGGCCGCGTTCCGGTCCTTCCTGGCCCGGCTGCCCGTGGGCGTGCGGTCATGAGCGACGGGTCGTTCGGCGGGTTCGTGGCCGCCGCCGCCCGCCGCGGCGAACTGGTGGTCCAGCCCCGGATGGGCATCGGCGACCCGGCGGGGATGCGCGCCGGGCTGCTGGCCGTGCGGCGCGCCGGGGTGCGCGCGGTCGGCACCCTCACCCTGGACAGCTTCACCCGGGTCGGCGACCACGACGCGGTGCGCGCCGCGCTGGCCGCGGGCGACCACCTCAACGGCTACCCCATCGTGGCCTACCCGCCCGGGACCACCCGGTCCGTGCTGGCCGGGGTGCACGACGACTCGTTCCCGGTGCAGGTGCGGCACGGTTCGGCCAAGCCGCAGGACATCGTGGTCGCGCTGCTGGCCGCCGGGCTGCACGCCACCGAGGGCGGTCCGCTGTCCTACTGCCTGCCCTACAGCCGGGTGCCGGTGGCCGAGGCGGTGCGCGCGTGGGCCGAGTCGTGCCTGCTGCTGGCGGGCCTGCGCGAGCGCGGCGGCCGGCCGCACCTGGAGTCGTTCGGCGGCTGCATGATGGGCCAGCTGTGCCCGCCGGGGCTCCTGGTCGCGATCAGCGTGCTGGAGGCGCTGTTCTTCCGCCAGCACGGCCTGGGCAGCGTGTCGCTGAGCTACGCCCAGCAGACGCACCCGGAGCAGGACGCGGAGGCCGTGCACGCGCTGCGGGCGCTGGCCGCCGAGCACCTGTCCGACGTGGAGTGGCACGTGGTGCTCTACACCTACATGGGCGTGTTCCCCCGGACCCCGCGCGGCGCCACCGCGCTGCTGGAGCGCGCGGCGGAGCTGGCCGTGCGCACCGGAGCGGAGCGGCTGATCGTCAAGACCGTGGCGGAGGCGCACCGCATCCCCACGGTCGAGGAGAACGTGGCGGCGCTGCGGATCGCGAGCCGCGCGGCGGCGCGGGCCCGCCGCGACCAGGCGACCCCGGACACCGGGGTGCTGGCCGAGGCCCGCGCCATCGTCGAGGCGGTGCTGGACCTCGCCCCGGACGTGGGCGTGGCCCTGGTCCGCGCGGTCGAGCGCGGCTACCTCGACGTGCCGTACTGCCTGCACCCGGACAACGCGGGGCGCACCAGGGCCGTGGTCGACGGGACCGGTCGGCTGCGCTGGTCCCGGACCGGGTCGCTGCCCCTGGCGGGCCTGGTGCGGGCCTCCGGGCGCGCCGAGACCACCGCCGCCGAACTGCTGCGCTCGCTGTCCCACGTGGAACGGACCTACGACGACGCCGCCCTGCACCCGGTCGGCACCGGTTGACCTCCCAGCCACCCCGAAGGAGCGAGATGGACACCACCACGACCGTCGACGCGGCGACCCCGCCGCTGCCGGCCGACCCCCGCGAGCACCTGTCGTCGCCCACCACGCGCGCGGTGCTGCGCGTCCAGCACGAGGTGCTGGCCGCGGCGCGCGAGCACCTGGGCGGGCGGGGCTTCACCGAGCTGCTCCCGCCGGTCATCGGGCCGGTCACCGACCCCGGCGCCCGGGGCGCGAAGCAGGTCGACGTGGACTACTACGGCCACCGCTACAAGCTGATGACCAGCGCCATCCTCTACAAGCAGGCGTCGCTGACCGCGTTCGACCGGATCTACTGCATCGCGCCCAACGTGCGGCTGGAGCCGCTGGAGACCAGCTCGACGAGCCGGCACCTGGCCGAGTTCCACCAGATCGACGTGGAGGTGGCGGGCGCGTCCCGCGAGGACGCCATGACCGTGGCGGAGGAGCTGGTGCGGCACGTCGTGCGGCGGGTGGTGGAGCGGGCGGCCGGGGAGCTGGAGGTCCTCGGCCGCGACACCGACGCGTTCGCCGACCTGCTGTCCGGCGCCCCGTTCGAGCGCCGCACGCACGCCGGGGCGGTCGCCGACCTGCACGGGCTGGGCCACGGGCAGAACCCGGACGCGGAGATCGACTGGGAGGGCGAGGCGGTGCTGTCGGCCAAGGCCAGCAGGCCGTTCTTCCTCACCGACTACCCGAAGGGCTCGCGCGGGTTCTACGACCGGGAGAGCCGCGAGCACCCCGGCCTGCTGCGCAACTTCGACCTGCTGGCGCCGGAGGGCTACGGCGAGCTGTGCAGCGGCAGCGAGCGGGAGCACGAGTACGGCGCGATCATCGCGCGGATGCGCGAGACCGGCGAGAACCCGGCCAAGTACGGCTGGTACCTGAGGATGGTGCGCGACGGCATCCCGGGCAGCTCGGGCTTCGGCATCGGCCTGGAGCGGCTGACCCGGTACATCGCGGGCCTGGAGCACGTGTGGCAGGCCACCGCCTACCCGAAGGTGCCGGGGGTGGTGTCGCCGTGAGCGGGCTGCGCGCGGAGACCTTCCCCGAGGCGGCGGTGCGCGACCGCGCCCGCACGGGCACGGCGGCGGCGTTCCCGCCGCTGGAGGACTACGGGCACGCCCTGTTCGGCGCGGCGGTGTCGGGAACGGGGTCGGTGTCGGGGTCCGGGTCGGCGGTGTCGGCGTCGGGGGTGGTGTCCGACGAGCTGGACGCCGCGCGGCTGGTGCCGCCGGTGTTCGTGCCGGAGCGCCTGGAGAAGCTGATCGACCTGGCCCGCGAGCCGCTGCACGGCGACGTGGACCTGACCACCTCCGTCGGTGGGTTCGCCTCGGCGCTGCCGGTGTACCTCTCGGCGTTCGGCTCCACCCAGGTCGCGAGCGCCGACCTCGGCGTGGCCGCGAGCGCGCAGGCCGGCGCGCTGGGCGTGCCGGTGGTGGTGGGCGAGAACGTGGTGCCGGTCAACGGGTACGGCCGGCTCGCCGACGGCGGTGGCCGGTCGCTGCTGGCGCGCATCCGCGCCTACGCCGACGCCGTGCCGGACGGGCTGGGCGGCGTGGTGGTGCAGCAGAGCACCGAGGACGCCGACGCCGAGGTGTGGAACCTGGTCTACAGCGACCCGTCGGCCCGGCCGCTGCTGGAGTCCGGGCGGCTGGGCTTCGAGCTGAAGGTGGGCCAGGGCGCGAAACCCGGTCTCGGCGGCATGACCGTGGTCGACGCCGCGGACACCCGGCGGCTGTCCGAGCAGTTCGCGCTGGAGCCGGTGTTCGACCCGGCCACCGGTCGGGTGCTGCGCTGCGCGAGCCCCGGCACGTTCACCGAGGAGATCCTGCGCCAGCAGGTCCGCCTGATGCGCAACAACTTCCCGCGCGCCCGGGTGTGGGTGAAGCTGCCGCCGGGCCGGGACGTGGCCGCCGCCGCGGCGATCGCCTGGGCGGCCGGCGCCGACGCGGTCACCGTGGACGGCGCGGAGGGCGGCAGCGGCTGGGCCCCGGCGGCGTTCCTGGCGGGCGTCGGCCTGCCGCTGGCCGAGTGCCTGCGCCGGATCGGCCCGCCCGACGGCTGCCTGCTGGTGTCCGGGCGGGTGTGGGAGGGGTTGCGCGCGGTGAAGTGCCTCGCGGCGGGCGCGGGCGCGGTGGGCCTGGGCCGGGCGGCGCTGATCGCGGTGGACGAGGACCCGCGCGCCGGGCTGGTCCGGCTGGTCGAGTGCCTCGCGCTGGAGCTGCGGATGCTGATCAGCGCGCTGGGCAAGTACCGGGTGTCCGCGCTGTCGCCGGAGGACCTGTGGTCGCCGACCGGGTGGGCGGTGCCGGCGCGCGACCGGCTCGGGGCCGTGCGGTGACCGCTCCGGCCCTCGTCCGCGGCACCCCCTCGTCGGCACGCTACCTGGGGTTCGTGTCCGCCACGGGGCTGTCCTCGCTGGGCGACGCGGCCTGGCTGATCGCCTTGACCGCGGTGCTGGTGGACGTCGGCAGCGCCACGGCGGCGGGCGTGGTCCTGGCGCTCGCCGGCCTGCCCCGGGTGTGCGCGCTGGTCGGCGGGGCGGTGGTCGACCGGTGGGGCCCGACGCGGGTGATGGTGTGGGCGGACCTGCTGCGGTGCGCGGTGATGCTCGGGGCGGCGGGCGTGGTGCTGGTGACGGGGCCGTCGGTGCTCGTGCTGGCGGTCGTCGCGGCGGTCATGACGGCGCTGAGCGCCTTCTTCGGGCCCGCCTCGGGCGCGCTGCGACCGCTGCTGCTGCCCGATGAGCACCTGGTGCGCGGCAACTCCCTGTACCTGATCGGCCTGCGCGCGGGGCAGACCGCGGGCGGACCGGTCGGCGCGGCGCTGCTGCCGCTGGGCGGCGTGGTGCTGGTGGCGCTGGCCAACGCGGTCAGCTTCCTGGTGTCGGCCGCGGCCGTGAAGCGGGTCGGGCCCCCGGCCGAGCCACCCCGCCCCGGGGGCTCCCCCCGGTTGACCACCCGCGTGGCCGAGGGGTTCCGGCACGTCGTCGGGGACGCGGAGCTGCGGGTGCTGCTGCCGGTGATGGCGCTGGTCGAGCTGGCCGCGGCCGGTCCGGTGAACATCGGGCTGGTGCTGCTGGCCGACCACGCCGGCGCGGGTGCCGCCGGGGCGGGCCTGCTGCTGGCGGCCACCACGGTGGGCGCGACCGCGTCGTTCCTCGCCACCCTGGTCCTGCCGGCCGGCCGGCGGGCGGGCGCGGTGCTGCTGGCCGGCGTCGTCGCGCAGGCCGCGGTGCTGGCTTGCCTCGGCCTGGTGGGCACGCTGCCCGGCGCCGTGCTCTGCTACGGGTTGCTGGGGCTGGTGACCGCGCAGTCTGGTGTGGTGCTGGTGTCGCTGGTGCAGCGCCGGACGCCGGTCGAGGTGCGCGGCCGGGTCATGTCCATCCTGCAACTGGTCGTGTTCAGCGCCCCGGTGCTGGGCAACCTCGGTTTCGGCGCGCTGCTCGACCTGGCCGGCGCGCCGGCCACGATGGCGCTGCACGGCCTGCTGGCCGCCGTCGCGGCGGCGGTGCTCGCCGCCACCCCGGCCCTGCGGACGGCCCGCCTCGGTTGAGGCCACCGCCCCTCGCCCTACCCGCACGGCCCCGAGAAGGCGCACCGCAGAACCGCGGTGCGCCTTCGGCGTTTCGGCGCGGGAGTTCGGCGCTCCCGACCCCCGTTCCTGCCCCGTACCTGCCTCCGACCTGCCTCCCGCACTGCCGGAAACGCCGCCGCACCGCCCCTAGTTTCTGGAGTTGTCGCCGCCGGCGACACCGTCGCAGCCCAACCGAAGGAGCCACCATGACGAACCCGTTCGACGACCAGGACGCGGAGTTCCTGGTGCTGGTGAACGAGGAGCGGCAGCACTCGCTGTGGCCCGCCTCCCTCACCGTGCCCGCCGGCTGGGAGGTCGCCCACGGCCCCGACAGCCGCCCGGCGTGCCTGGCGCACGTCGAGGCGAACTGGACCGACCTGCGCCCGGCGAGCCTCGCCGCGCTGCGCGGCTGAGCCGACCTCATCGACGAACGCGACGACTGGGAGCTGGTTGCGGTGACCACCACACACCCGAACGACGTGGCCCTGCCGGGCACGCACGAGCTGTTCGCCCGGCAGGCCGGGCTGACCCCCGGCGCGACCGCGCTGATCAGCGGGACCGAGCGGGTGACCTACGCCGAGCTGGACGCCCGCGCCGACCGGCTGGCCCACCACCTGCTCGGCCTGGGCACGCGGCCCGGTGACGTCGTGGGTGTGTGCCTGCCGCGCGGGGTGGAGCTGGTCGTCGCGGTCCTCGCGGTGCTCAAGGCGGGTGGCGCGTACACGGTGCTCGACCCGCGCTTCCCCGCCGCGCGGCTGACCGCGGTGTGCGAGCGGGCCGGTGTCCGGGTGGTGGTGTGCGAGGACGACGGGCCCTTCACCCGTTTCACCACCGCCGACCCGACCACCGCCGGCCCGACCAGCACCGACCCGACCAGCACCGACCCGACCAGCACCGACCCGGCAACCACCGCCCCGACCACCTCCGGGCACCTCGCCGCACCGACCGGCGCACCGGGTGTGGCGGTGTCGCCCGAGGACGTCGCGTGCGTCATGTTCACCTCCGGCTCCACCGGCGAGCCCAAGGGCGTCGTGGCCCCGCACCGGGCCCTGGTCGGCACGCTGTCCGGGCAGGACTACGCCCGCTTCGCCGCCGACGAGGTGTGGCTCCAGTGCTCGCCGGTCTCCTGGGACGCCTTCGCCCTGGAGCTGTTCGGCGCGCTGCTGCACGGCGGCACGTGCGTGCTCCAGCCCGGCGAGGCGCCCGAGCCCGCCGTCATCGCCCGGCTGCTGGTCGAGCACCGGGTGACCACCGCGCACGTCTCCGCGAGCCTGCTGAACTTCCTGGTCGACGAGCACCCGGAGGCGTTCGCCGGGCTGCGCGTGCTGATGACCGGCGGCGAGGCCGCCTCGACCCACCACGTCGCGCGGCTGCTCGACCGGCACCCCGGGCTGCGGCTGGTCAACGGCTACTCCCCCGTGGAGAACATGATCTTCACGCTGTGCCACGACATCCGGCCCGAGGACGCCCGCAGGCCGTCGGTCCCGGTGGGCAGGCCGCTGGCGGGCAAGCGGGCCGTGGTGCTCGGTCCCGACCTGCGGCCGGTGCCCGACGGGGAGACCGGCGAGATCTACATGGGCGGCACCGGCCTGGCCCACGGCTACCTGGGGCAGCCGGCGCTGACCGCCCAGCGGTTCGTCGCGGACCCGGCGCACCCCGGCGAGCGCATGTACCGCACCGGCGACCTGGGGCGGGTGCGCGAGGACGGCGCGGTGGAGTTCCTGGGCCGCGCCGACGACCAGGTCAAGATCCGCGGTTTCCGGGTGGAGCCCGCCGAGGTGCAGGCCGCGCTGACCGCGCACCCCCTGGTGCGGCAGGCGGCGGTCGTGGTGCGCGAGGACCGGCCCGGCGACAAGCGCCTGGTGGGCTACGTGGTGGGGAACGCGGAGCCGGCCGACGTGCGGGCGCACGTGGCCGGGCTGCTGCCCGAGCACCTGGTGCCCTCCGCCGTGGTGGTGCTGGACGCGCTGCCGCTGACCGCCACCGGCAAGCTGGACCGCAGGGCGCTGCCCGCGCCGACCTTCAGGTCCACTTCGGACAGTGCGCCGCGCACCGCCCGCGAGGAGGCGCTGTGCGGGCTGTTCGCCGACGTGCTGGGCCTGCCTTCGGTGGGCGCCGAGGACGACTTCCTGGACCTGGGCGGCCACTCGCTGCTGGTCGCCACCCTCGCCAGCCGGGTGCGCGCCGCGCTCGGGGTGGAGCTGCGCGTCGCCGACGTGTTCACCCTCCGCACGCCCCGGGCGCTGGCCGCCGCGCTCGGCTCGGCCGCCGCCGCCCGTCCCCCGCTGGTGCCGGCGCGGCGGCCCGACGTGCTGCCCCTGTCCTTCGCCCAGTCCCGGCTGTGGTTCCTCGACCAGGTCGAGGGCGGCGCCACCTACGCGGTCCCGGTGACCCTGCGGCTGCGCGGCGACCTGCGGCCCGACGCGCTGCGCGCGGCGCTGACCGACGTGGTGGACCGGCACGAGGCGCTGCGCACGGTGTTCCCGGTCGTGGCCGGCGAACCCGCGCAGCGGGTGCTGGAGGCCGTCACCCCCGCCTGGCGCACCCACGAGACCACCGAGGAGGGCCTGGCGCCGCTCGTGCACGAGCTGGCCTCGGTCCCCTTCGCGCTGGCCGACGAACCGCCGCTGCGCGCCCACCTGCTGCGGCTCGCGGCCGACGACCACGTCCTGCTGCTGGTGCTGCACCACATCGCGGGCGACGGCTGGTCCACCGCGCCGCTGCTGCGCGACCTCGCCACCGCCTACCGCGCCCGCCTCGACGGCCACGCCCCCGGCTGGGCGCCGCTCCCCGTGCAGTACGCGGACTACGCGCTGTGGGAGCGCGCCGCGCTGGACCACGCGCTCGACGCGCAGTCGCGGTACTGGCGCGGGGCGCTGGCCGGGCTGCCCGAGGAGTCCACCCCGCCCGCCGACCGGCCGCGCTCCGCGACGCGCGGCGCGCACGGCGGCGTCGTGCCGCTGGAGCTGGGCGCCGGGCTGCGCCGGGAGCTGCGCGAACTGGCCGGGCGCACCGGCACCACGCTGTTCATGGTGCTGCACGCCGGCGTGGCCGCCCTGCTCACCCGGTTGGGCGCGGGCACGGACCTGGCGATCGGCAGCCCGGTGGCCGGGCGGTCGGACGAGGCCCTGGACGAGCTGGTCGGCTTCTTCGTCAACACCCTCGTGCTCCGCACCGACACCAGCGGAGACCCGACCTTCGCCGAGCTCCTCGCCCGGGTCCGCGACACCGACCTGGCCGCCTACGACCACCAGGACCTCCCCTTCGACCGCCTGGTGGAGGAGCTCAACCCGGCCCGCTCGCTGTCCCGCCACCCGCTGTTCCAGGTCATGCTGGTGCTCCAGAACACCCCTCCCGTCGAGGCGGGGTTCCCGGGCCTGCGCACCGAGCACCGGGTCGTGGACCTGGACGTGGCCAAGTTCGACCTGACGATCGACGTCACCGAGACCGCCGACGGGATCACCGGCGCGGTCAAGTACGCGACGGACCTGTTCGACCGCGCCACCGCGGAGCGGTTCGCCACCTCCCTGGCCCGACTGCTCGCGGCGGTCGCCGCCGACCCCGGCACGCCGATCACCGCCGTGGAGCTGCTCGACGCCGAGGAGCGCGAGCGCCTCCTGGTGACATGGAACGGCGGGCCCGACGCCACCCCCCGCTGCGCGCACGAGCTGGTCGCCGAGCAGGCGCGCCGCACGCCCGGCGCCGTGGCCCTGGTGTCCGGCACGACCCGGGTCGACTACGCCGGGCTCGACGCCGCCGCGAACCGGCTGGCGCGCCACCTGGTCGCCCTCGGGGTGCTCCCCGGCGACGTGGTGGGCGTGCTGCTGGACCGCGACGTCGACCTGGTGGTGGCGGTGCTGGCGGTGCTCAAGACCGGTGCCGCCTACACCGCCCTGGACCCGAGGTTCCCGGTCGAGCGGCTGACCGCCGTGGCCCGGTCGGCGGGCCTGCGGCACGTGGTGTGCGACCGGGGGCCGGCACTGCCCGGCGTCACCGCGGTCGACCCCCGGGCGGGCGCCGCGCACCCGGGGACCGCGCCCGACGTCGCCGTGGACCCCGCGGACGTGGCGTGCGTGATGTTCACCTCCGGCTCCACCGGCGAGCCCAAGGGCGTCCTGGGCACCCACCAGGGGCTGGTGGCCACGCTGACCGGTCAGGACTACGTGGACTTCGCCCCCGGCGAGGTGTGGCTCCAGTGCTCGCCGGTCTCCTGGGACGCCTTCGCCCTGGAGCTGTTCGGCCCGCTGCTGCACGGCGCGACCTGCGTGCTGCAACCCGGCCACGTCACCGATCCCGCCGGAATCGCGCGCCTGCTGGTCGAGCGGGGTGTGACCACCGCGCACCTGTCCGCGAGCCTGCTCAACCACCTCGTCGACGAGCAGCCCGCCGCGCTGCGGGGCGTGCGGCAGCTGATGACCGGCGGCGAGCCCGCCTCCGTGGCGCACGTGCGGGAGCTGCTGGCGCGCCACCCCGGCCTGCGGCTGGTCAACGGCTACTCGCCGGTCGAGAACATGATCTTCACGCTGTGCCGGCGGATCACCTCCGCCGACACCGCCCTGGCCACCGTGCCGGTCGGCGCGCCGATCGCGGGCAAGCGCGTCTACGTGCTCGACCGGCGGCTGAACCCGGTGCCCGTGGGCGTGCCCGGCGAGGCGTACATGACCGGCGGCCTGGCGCACGGCTACCTCGGCGCGCCCGGCGCGACCGCCGAGCGGTTCGTGGCCAACCCCTTCGAGCCGGGCACGCGCATGTACCGCACCGGCGACCTGGTGAGGTGGCGCGCCGACGGCGGCCTGGACTTCCTCGGCCGCGTCGACGACCAGGTCAAGATCCGCGGTTTCCGGGTCGAGCCGGCCGAGGTCCGCACCGCGGTGGAGCGGCACCCGGACGTCCGGCAGGCGGCGGTCGTGGTGCGCGAGGACCGGCCCGGCGACAAGCGGCTGGTCGGCTACGTCGTGCCGGAGCCGGGCACCGGGCTCGACGTGGCGGCGCTGCGCGCCCACGCGGTCGCGCTGCTGCCCGAGCACCTGCGGCCCGGCGCCTACGTGCTGCTCGACGCCCTCCCGCTGACCCCCAACGGCAAGCTGGACCGCAAGGCGCTGCCCGCGCCGGGCGCCGCCGTGGCCGTCGAGGGCCGCCGCCGGCCGCGCACGGTGCGCGAGCAGCTCGTGGTCGGCCTGTTCGCCGACGTGCTGGGGCTGGCGGAGGACGCCGTCGGCCTGGACGACGCCTTCTTCGACCTCGGCGGGCACTCGCTGCTGGCGGCCAGGCTGATCGGCCGCGTCCGGGGCGCGCTGAACGCCGAGATCGGGGTGCGCGACCTGTTCGACGCGCCCACCCCCGCGGCCCTGGCCGAACGCCTCGACACCGCCCGCGCCGCCCGCACCCCCCTGCGACCGGCCGACCGACCCGACGACATCCCGCTGTCCCCCGCCCAGGCCCGCCTCTGGTTCCTCGACCAGTTGAGCGGACCCGGCGCCACCTACAACGTCGCCCACACCGTGCGGTTGCGCGGCGAGCTGGACGCGGACGCGCTGCGCGCCGCCCTGGCCGACGTGGTGGACCGGCACGAGGCGCTGCGCACGGTGTTCCCCGCGGTGGACGGCGTGCCGCGGCAGGTCGTGCGGCCGGCCCACGACGTCGGGCTGCCGGTGCTGGAGGTCGGACCGTCCGGTGTGGACGCGGCGGTGCGGGCGGGCGCCCGGCACGCCTTCGACCTGACCGCCGAGCCCCCGGTGCGCGCGAGCCTGCTGCGGATCTCGCCCGACGAGCACGTGCTCCTGCTGGTGCTGCACCACATCGCCGCCGACGGCTGGTCCATGAACCCCCTGCTCGACGACCTCACCACCGCCTACCGGGCCCGGCTCGACGGCGGCACCGCTCCGGACCGGACACCGCTGCCCGTCCAGTACGCCGACTACGCGCTGTGGCAGCGCGAGCTGCTCGACCAGGTCCAGGACGACCAGCTCGACTTCTGGCGGCGAGCCCTGGCCGGGCTGCCCGAGGAGGCGCCGCTGCCCACCGACCGACCGCGGTCCGCCGAGGCCGGTCCCGGTGACCGGGTGGAGATCGCCCTGGGCCCGGAGCTGCACGCCGCGCTGCTGGAACTGGCCCGCGACAACGGGTCCACGCTGTTCATGGTGGTGCAGGCGGCGTTCGCGACCCTCCTGACCAGGATGGGCGCGGGCACCGACATCCCGCTGGGCACCCCGGTGGCCGGACGCACCGACGAAGCCCTGGACCACCTCGTCGGCTTCTTCGTCAACACCCTCGTACTCCGCACCGACACCTCCGGCGACCCCACCTTCCGCGAGCTGCTGGCCCGGGTCCGGGAGTTCGACCTCGCCGCCTTCGACCACCAGGACCTGCCCTTCGACCGGCTGGTGGAGGAGCTGAACCCGGTGCGCGACCAGGCGAAGCACCCGCTGTTCCAGGTCGCGTTCGTGGTGCAGAACAACGCGGACGCGCGGCCCGAGCTGCCCGGCCTGGCGGTGGAGGTCGCCCCGGTCACCACCGGCACCGCCAAGTTCGACCTGACCCTGAGCGTGGCCGAGCGGCACGACGCGGCCGGCGCGCCCGCCGGGCTGACCGGCGACCTGGAGTTCGCCACCACCCTGTTCGACCACGACACCGCCGCCGGGCTGGTCGACCGGCTCACCGCCGTCCTGACCACCGTCACCGCCGACCCGGACACCCGGATCAGCCGGGTGGACGTGCTCACCGCCGCCGAGCGGGAGCGGCTCGCGGGCGGTCCGGTGGTCGACCCCGCGCGGGTGGTCGACGAGCGCTGCGTCCACGAGGTGATCGCGGCGCGGGCGGCGGAGCGCCCCGACGCCACCGCCGTGGTCTTCGAGGACACCCGCCTGACCTACGCCGAACTCGACACCGCCGCCAACCGACTCGCCCACCACCTCATCCACCACGGCATCCGACCCGGCGCACTCGTCGGCATCCTGCTCGACCGGAGCACGGACCTGGTCGTGGCGCTCCTGGCGGCGCTCAAGGCCGGCGCGGGCTACACCCTGCTCGACACCGCGTCCCCGCCCGACCGGCTGGCCGCCGTCCTGCGCGCCGCCGACGCGGTGGCCGTGATCACCGACGCGGCCGGGGCGGAGCACCTCGGCGCGGCCGACTCGCCGCCGCCCGTGCGGTTCGTCGACCTCGGCGCGGACCTCGGTGGCCTGCCCGCCGACGCGCCCGGGGTGGTCGTCGACCCCGCCTCGCCCGCGTGCGTCATCTTCACCTCCGGCTCCACCGGCAAGCCCAAGGGCGTGCTGGCCCCGCACCGCTCGATCGTGCGGACCCTCGTCGGCCAGGACTACCTGGACCCCGCGCCCGACCAGGTGTGGTTGCAGTGCGCGCCGCTGCCGTGGGACGGGTTCGCGCTGGAGCTGTTCGGCGCGCTGCTGTCCGGCGCGGTGTGCGTGCTGCAACCCGGCTCGGTCCCGGAGCCGGCCCGGATCGCCCGGCTGGTCCCCGAGCACGGCGTCACGACCGTGTTCCTGTCCACCAGCCTGTTCAACTTCATGCTCGACGAGCACCCCGGGGTCTTCGACCGGCTGCGCCACGTGATGACCGGCGGCGAGGCCGTGTCGGCTGCGCACGTGGCCCGGGTCCTGCGCGACCACCCGCACGCGCGGCTGGTCCACGCCTACGGCCCGGTCGAGCACATGATCTTCACCAGCACCCACGACGTCCGGGCGGAGGACACCGCCGGCCACACGGTGCCGATCGGCACCCCGTTGGCGGGCAAGCGCTCCTACGTCCTGGACCACCGGCTCGAACCGGTCGCCCCCGGTGTGGTCGGCGAGCTCTACGTCAGCGGCACCGGCTCCGCCCACGGCTACGTGCGCGAACCCGGCCTGACCGCGGAGCGGTTCGTGGCCTGCCCGTTCGAGCCCGGCGCCCGGATGTACCGCACGGGCGACCTGGTGAAGTGGCGCAACGACGCAACCCTGGAGTTCGTCGGCCGCGCCGACGACCAGGTCAAGATCCGCGGCTTCCGCATCGAACCCGCCGAGGTCCAGGCCACGCTCGACACCCACCCGGGGGTACGGCGCAGCGCCGTCGTCGTCCGCGAGGACCGACCCGGGGACAAACGGCTCGTCGCCTACGTCGTCCCCGAGGCCGGTGCCGGTCTGACGCCGGCGGCCCTCGGCGCCCACGCCGCGGCCCTGCTGCCCCAGCACCTGCGGCCCGCCGCCCACGTGCTGCTGGAGCACCTGCCGCTCAACCCGAACGGCAAGCTCGACCGCGCCGCCCTGCCCGCGCCGCAGGTGGTCGCGGCGGAGCGGCGCGCACCGCGCACCACCCGCGAGGAGATCGTGGTCGGCCTGTTCGCCGACGTGCTGGACCTGCCGGAGGACCGGATCGGCGCCGACGACGACTTCTTCGCCCTCGGCGGTCACTCCCTGCTCGCCGCCAAGCTCATCAGCCGCCTGCGCACCGCCCTGGACGCGGAGATCGGCATCCGCGACCTGTTCGACGCGCCCACCCCGGCCGCGCTGAGCACCCGCCTGGACCGCCGGGCGGCCACCCGTCCCGCGCTGGTCCCGGCGTCCCGGCCGGACGAGGTGCCGCTGTCACCGGCCCAGGCCCGGCTGTGGTTCCTCGACCAGCTCCAGGGCGCGAACGCGGCCTACAACGTCGCCCACGCGATCCGCCTGCGCGGCACGCTCGACGTGGACGCGCTGCGCGCCGCCCTGGCCGACGTCGTGGACCGGCACGAGGCGCTGCGCACGGTCTACCCAGCGGTGAACGGCGAGCCCCGGCAGGTCGTCCTCCCGGTCGGCGACGCCGTGCCGGAGCTGCCGGTGCACGAGGCCACCGGGTCGGCCGCCGACGAGCTGGTCCGGGCCGGCGCCCGGCACACCTTCGACCTGACCGCCGAACCACCGGTGCGCGCGAGCCTGGTGCGGGTGGCCGGGGACGAGCACGTCCTGGTGCTGGTGCTGCACCACATCGCCGGTGACGGCTGGTCGATGAACCCCCTGCTCGACGACCTGGCCACCGCCTACACCGCCCGCCTGGGCGGGACCGCGCCGGACTGGGCGCCGCTCCCGGTCCAGTACGCCGACTACACCCTGTGGCAGCGCGACCTGCTCACCCACGACCAGCTCGACTTCTGGCGGCGGACCCTGGCCGGCCTGCCCGACGAGGTGCCGCTGCCGACCGACCGCCCGCGCCCGCCGAGGTCCGACGGGCACGGCGAGCTGGTCGGGATCAGGCTGGACGCGGAGCTGCACGCCGCGCTGCTGGAGCTGGCCCGCGCCAACGGGGTCACGCTGTTCATGGTGCTCCAGGCGGCACTGGCGACCCTGCTCACCAGGATGGGCGCGGGCACCGACATCCCGCTGGGCACCCCGGTCGCCGGCCGCACCGACGAGGCGCTGGACCAGCTGGTCGGGTTCTTCGTCAACACCCTGGTGCTGCGCACCGACACCGGCGGCGACCCGACCTTCACCGAACTGCTGGCCCGCGTCCGGGACACCGACCTGGCCGCCTACGACCACCAGGACCTCCCCTTCGACCGCCTCGTCGAGGACCTGAACCCGGTGCGCGACCCCGCCAAGCACCCGCTGTTCCAGGTCGCGTTCGTGGTGCAGAACAACGCCGACACCAGCGCGTCCCTGCCGGGGGTGGAGCTGGAGGTCAGCCCGATCACCACCGGCACCGCCAAGTTCGACCTCACCTTCAGCGTGGCCGAGCGGCACGACGCGGCCGGCGCGCCCGCCGGCCTGGCCGGCGACCTGGAGTTCGCCACGGCGCTGTTCGACCGCGACACCGCCACCGCGCTGGTCGACCGGCTCACCGCGGTCCTGACCACCGTCACCGCCGACCCCGCCACCCCCCTCAGCCGGGTGGACGTGCTCACCGCCGCCGAGCGGGACCGGCTCGCGGGCGGTTCGGTGAGCGGCCCCGCGCGGGTGGCCGACGAGCGCGTCATCCACCGGATCGTGGCGGACCAGGCCGCCGCCACCCCGGACGCCACCGCCCTCATCTTCGAGAACACCCGCACCACCTACGCCGAACTCGACACCGCCGCCAACCGACTCGCCCACCACCTCATCCACCACGGCATCCGACCCGGCGCACTCGTCGGCATCCTGCTCGACCGGGGTCCGGACCTGGTCGTGGCGCTCCTGGCGGCGCTCAAGGCCGGCGCGGGCTACACCCTGCTCGACCCCGGCTTCCCGCCGAACCGGCTCGCGGACCTGCTGACGCGCACCGCCGCGCCGCTCGTGGTCACCGCCGAGCACCTCGCCGACCTGGTGCCGGGCGCCCCGGCGGTGCTCGTCGGCGCCGACCGCGTCGCGGCGATGCCCGGCACCGCGCCCGCCGTGGACGTCACCCCCGACGACGCCGCCTGCCTGATGTTCACCTCCGGCTCCACCGGCGTGCCCAAGGGCGTCGTGGCCCCGCACCGGGCCGTGGTCGGCAGCGTCACCGGACAGGACTTCGTCGACTTCGGCCCCGACCAGGTCTGGTTGCAGTGCGCGCCCATGCCCTGGGACGCCTTCGCGATGGAGCTGTTCGGCGCGCTGTTCACCGGCGGGGTCTGCGTCCTGCAACCCGGTCCCACGCCCGAGCCGGCCCGGATCGCCCGGCTGGTCGTCGAACACGGCATCACGACCGTGTTCCTGTCCACCAGCCTGTTCAACTTCATCCTCGACGAGCACCCCGAGGTCTTCCGGCAGGTCCGGCAGGTCATGACCGGCGGCGAAGCGGTGTCCGTGGCGCACATGGCCCGGGTGCTGCGCGAGTTCCCGCACGTCCGCCTGGTCCACGCCTACGGACCCGTCGAGCACATGATCTACACCAGCTGCCACCAGGTGCGGCCCGAGGACGTCACCGCCGGCGCGACGACCGTGCCCGTGGGCATCCCGCTGGCGCACAAGCGCTCCTACGTCCTGGACGAGCGGCTGCGGCTGACCGCGCCCGGCGCGGTGGGCGAGCTGTACGTCAGCGGGATCGGCTCCGCGCACGGCTACCTCGGGGAGCCCGGCCTGACCGCCGAACGCTTCGTGGCCTGCCCGTTCGAGTCGAGCGCCCGGATGTACCGCACGGGCGACCTGGTGAAGTGGCGCGGCGACGCAACCCTGGAGTTCGTCGGCCGCGCCGACGACCAGGTCAAGATCCGCGGCTTCCGCATCGAACCCGCCGAGGTCCAGGCCGCACTCGACACCCATCCCGGGGTGCGCCGCAGCGCCGTCGTCGTCCGCGAGGACCGACCCGGGGACAAACGGCTCGTCGCCTACGTCGTCCCCGAGAGCGGGGCGACCGTGGACGCGGCGGCCCTCACCGCGCACGCGGCCGCCGTGCTGCCGATCCACCTGCGGCCCACGGCGCACGTGCTGCTGGAACGCCTGCCGCTCAAGCCGAACGGCAAGCTCGACCGCGCCGCACTCCCCGCACCCACCCAAGAGGACGGCGGCCACCGGCGCACCGCCCGCACCGCCCGCACCGCCCGCGAAGAGATCCTGATCAGCCTGTTCGCCGCCGTGCTCGACCTCCCCGAGGCACGCATCGGACTCGACGACGACTTCTTCACCCTCGGCGGACACTCACTGCTCGCCGCCAAGCTCACCAGCCGCATCCGCACCGCACTCGGCGCCGAGATCGGCATCCGCGACCTGTTCGACGCACCCACCCCCGCCGCGCTGAGCACCAGGCTCGACACCGCCCGCGCCGCCCGCACCCCCCTGCGACCGGCCGACCGACCCGACGACATCCCGCTGTCCCCGGCGCAGAGCCGGCTGTGGTTCCTCGACCAGTTGCAGGGCGCGAACGCGGCCTACAACGTCGCCCACGCGATCCGCCTGCGCGGCACGCTCGACGCGGACGCGCTGCGCGCCGCGCTGACCGACGTGGTGCACCGGCACGAGGCGCTGCGCACGGTGTTCCCGTCGGTCGACGGCGAACCGGCGCAGGTGGTCCGCCCCGCGGCGGACGTGCTGCTCCCCGTGCCGACCCGGGACGTCACCGAGGCCGAGGTGGACGGGATCGCGCGGACGGCGGCGCGGACGGCGTTCGACCTGACCGCCGACCTGCCGGTGCGCGCGGAGCTGCTGCGGGTGGCCGAGGACGACCACGCCCTGGTGCTCGTGCTGCACCACATCGCCGGTGACGGCTGGTCCATGACCCCGCTCCTGGACGACCTGGCCACCGCGTACCGCGCCCGCCTCGACGGCCAGGCCCCCGACTGGGCGCCGCTGCCCGTCCAGTACGCCGACTACAGCCTGTGGCAGCGGGACCTGCTCGCCGGGGACCGGGCCGCGGAGCAGCTCGACTTCTGGCGGCGCACCCTGGCCGGCCTGCCCGACGAGGTCCCGCTGCCCACCGACCGCCCGCGCCCCGGCGCGCCCCTCGGACGCGGCGACCTGGTGGGGATCGCGGTGCCCGCCGGGATCCACCGGGCCTTGCTCGACCTGGCCCGCACCAACGGCGTGACCCTGTTCATGGCCCTCCAGGCGGCGTTCGCCACCCTCCTGACCAGGATGGGCGCGGGCACCGACATCCCCCTGGGCACCCCCGTCGCCGGACGCACCGACGAAGCCCTGGACCACCTCGTCGGCTTCTTCGTCAACACCCTCGTACTCCGCACCGACACCAGCGGCAACCCCACCTTCACCGAACTCCTCGCCCGCGTCCGCGACACCGACCTGGCCGCCTACGACCACCAGGACCTCCCCTTCGACCGCCTCGTCGAGGAGCTCAACCCCACCCGCAGCCCGGCCAGGCACCCGCTGTTCCAGGTCATGACCGTGCTCCAGAACAACAGCGCGGCCACCGCGACCCTGCCGGGCCTCGACCTGGAGGTCAGCCCGATCACCACCGGCACCGCCAAGTTCGACCTCACCTTCGCCCTGACCGAGGAGCACGACGCGACCGGCGCGCCCGCCGGGCTGGGCGGCGAGCTGGAGTTCGCCACGGCGCTGTTCGACCGCGACACCGCCACCGCGCTGGTCGACCGCCTCGTGCGGGTCCTGGCCGCGGTGACCGCCGACCCGGACGCCCCGATCAGCCGGGTGGACGTGCTCACCGCCGCCGAGCGGGACCGGCTCGCGGCCGGCTCTCCCCCGGCCCACGAGCACCCGCTGGAGGAGCGCGTCATCCACCGGATCGTGGCGGACCAGGCCGCCGCCACCCCGGACGCCACCGCCCTCATCTTCGAGAACACCCGCACCACCTACGCCGAACTCGACACCGCCGCCAACCGACTCGCCCACCACCTCATCCACCACGGCATCCGACCCGGCGCACTCGTCGGCGTCCTGCTGGAGCGCGGCCCGGACCTCGTGGTCGCCCTCCTCGCGGTGCTCAAGGCCGGCGCGGGCTACACGCTGCTGGACCCGTCCTTCCCGGCGAGCCGGATCGCGGACCTGCTGGCGCGGGTCGAGGCCCCGCTCGTGGTCACCGCCGACGACCTCGCCGGCCTGGTGCCGGGCACCCCCGCGGTGCTCGTCGGGGCCGAGGACATCGCCACCGCGCCGGGCACCGCACCGGACGTCGCGGTCACGCCCGACGACGCGGCGTTCCTGATGTTCACCTCCGGTTCGACCGGCATCCCGAAGGGCGTGCTGGCCCCGCACCGGGCACTCGTGGGCAGCGTCACCGGTCAGGACTTCGTCGACTTCGGCCCCGACCAGGTGTGGTTGCAGTGCGCCCCGATGCCCTGGGACGCCTTCGCGATGGAGCTGTTCGGCGCGCTGTTCACCGGCGGGGTCTGCGTCCTGCAACCCGGGCGCACGCCCGAGCCGGCGCGCATCGCCGACCTGGTGGTCCGGCACGGCATCACCACGGTGTTCCTGTCCACGAGCCTGTTCAACTTCGTGCTCGACGAGCACCCCGAGGTCTTCCGCCAGGTCCGGCAGGTCATGACCGGCGGCGAGGCCGTCTCGGTGGCGCACATGGCCCGCGTCCTGCGCGAGTTCCCGCACGTCCGCCTGGTCCACGCCTACGGACCGGTGGAGCACATGATCTACACCAGCACCCACCAGGTGCGACCCGAGGACACGACCGGCACCACCGTGCCGATCGGCACCCCCCTGGCCCACAAGCGCTCGTACGTGCTCGACGACCGGCTCCAGCCCGTCGCACCCGGTGTGGTCGGCGAGCTGTACGTCGCCGGTGTCGGCTCGGCCCGCGGCTACGCCGGCGAACCCGGCCTCACCGCGGAGCGCTTCGTGGCCTGCCCCTTCGAGTCGAGCGCGCGCATGTACCGCACCGGTGACCTGGTCAGGTGGCGCAACGACCACACCCTGGAGTTCATCGGTCGCGCCGACGAGCAGGTCAAGATCCGCGGCTTCCGCATCGAACCCGCCGAGGTCGCGGCCGCCCTCGACACCCACCCGGCGGTCCGCCGCACCGCCGTCGTCGTCCGCGAGGACCGGCCCGGGGACAGGCGACTCGTCGCCTACGTCGTCCCCGAGGCCGGTACCGCGCCCGACACCGCGGAGCTGCGCGCCCACGCGGCCGACCGCCTGCCCGAGCACCTGCGGCCCGCCGCCTACGTGCTGCTGGAGCACCTGCCGCTCAAGCCGAACGGCAAGCTCGACCGCTCCGCACTCCCCGCACCCACCCAGGAGAGCGGCGGCGAACGGCGAACGGCCCGCACCGCCCGCGAAGAGATCCTGATCAGCCTGTTCGCCGCCGTGCTCGACCTCCCGGAAGCACGCATCGGACTCGACGACGACTTCTTCACCCTCGGCGGACACTCCCTCCTCGCCGCCAAGCTCACCAGCCGCATCCGCACCGCACTCGGCGCCGAGATCGGCATCCGCGACCTGTTCGACGCACCCACCCCCGCGGCCCTGGCCGAACGCCTGGACACCGCCCGCGCCGCCCGCACCCCCCTGCGACCGGCCGACCGACCCGACGACATCCCGCTGTCCCCCGCCCAGGCCCGCCTCTGGTTCCTCGACCAGGTCCAGGGCGGTGGCGCCACCTACAACGTGCCGCACGCGGTCCGCCTGCGCGGCGAGGTGGACGTGGACGCGCTGCGCGCCGCCCTGGCCGACGTCGTGGACCGGCACGAGGCGCTGCGCACGGTCTACCCGGCCGTGAACGGCGTGCCCCACCAGGTCGTCCTCCCGGTCGGGAGCGTGCCGCCGGACCTGCCGGTGCACGAGGTCACCGGGGCGGGCGCCGACGAGCTGGTCCGGACCGGCGGGCGGCACGTGTTCGACCTGACCGCCGAGTCCCCGATCCGGACCACCCTGCTGCGCACGGCGCCCGACGAGCACGTGCTCCTGCTGGTGCTGCACCACATCGCCGCCGACGGCTGGTCGATGAACCCCCTGCTCGACGACCTCACCACCGCCTACACCGCCCGCCTCGGCGGCCACGCCCCCGACTGGGCGCCGCTGCCCGTCCAGTACGCCGACTACACCCTGTGGCAGCACGACCTGCTCGCCCACGACCAGGACGTTCAGCTGGAGTTCTGGCGGCGGGCCCTGGCCGGCCTGCCGGAGGAGACGCCGCTGCCCACCGACCGACCGCGCCCGCCGAGGTCCGACGGGCACGGGGACGTGGTGCTGGGGTCGGTGCCGGCCGACGTGCACTCGGCGCTGCTGGAGTTGGCCCGCGCCAACGGGGTCACGCTGTTCATGGTGCTCCAGGCGGCGCTGGCCACCCTCCTGACCAGGATGGGCGCGGGCACCGACATCCCCCTGGGCACCCCCGTCGCCGGACGCACCGACGAAGCCCTGGACCACCTCGTCGGCTTCTTCGTCAACACCCTCGTACTCCGCACCGACACCAGCGGCAACCCCACCTTCACCGAACTCCTCGCCCGCGTCCGCGACACCGACCTGGCCGCCTACGACCACCAGGACCTCCCCTTCGACCGCCTCGTCGAGGACCTGAACCCGGCACGGGCCTCGGGCGGCCACCCGCTGTTCCAGGTGATGTTCGTGCTCCAGAACAACAGCGCGGCGCGGACCGGGCAGGCCGGGCTGGAGCTGGAGGTCGAGCAGGTCACCACCGGCACCGCCAAGTTCGACCTCACCTTCGCCCTGACCGAGGAGCACAACGCGACCGGCGCACCGGCCGGCCTGGGCTGCGGCCTGGAGTTCGCCACCGACCTGTTCGACCGCGAGACGGCCGCCGCGCTGGTGGACCGGCTCGCCGGGGTGCTGGCCTCGGTCGCCGCCGACCCGGACACCCGGATCAGCCGGGTGGACGTGCTCACCGCCGCCGAGCGGGAGCGGTTCACCGGCGGGGCCGCGTCGGGGACCCCGGGCACGTCCGACGGGCGGTGCGTCCACGAGGTCGTCGCCGCGCAGGCCGCCGCCACCCCGAACGCCACCGCCCTCATCTTCGAGGACACCCGCACCACCTACGCCGAACTCGACACCGCCGCCAACCGACTCGCCCACCACCTCGTCCACCGGGGCATCCGACCCGGCGCACTCGTCGGCGTCCTGCTCGACCGGAGCACGGACCTGGTCGTGGCGCTCCTGGCGGCGCTCAAGGCCGGCGCGGGCTACACCCTGCTCGACACCGCGTCCCCGCCCGACCGGCTGGCCGACCTGGTCGAGCGGATCGCCGCGCCGCTCGTGGTCACCACCGGCGAGTTCGCCGGGCTGGTGGCGGGCACGCCCGTGCTGCGGCTCGACACCGACGCCGACCGCGTCGCGGCGTGGCCGGCCACCGCACCGGACCTCGCGGTCACGCCCGAGGACACGGCGTTCCTGATGTTCACCTCCGGCTCCACCGGCGTCCCCAAGGGCGTCGTGGCCCCGCACCGGGCCGTGGTGGGCAGCGTGACCGGACAGGACTTCGTCGACTTCGGCCCCGACCAGGTCTGGTTGCAGTGCGCGCCCATGCCCTGGGACGCCTTCGCGATGGAGCTGTTCGGCGCGCTGTTCACGGGAGGGATCTGCGTCCTGCAACCCGGCCGGACGCCGGAGCCCACGCGGATCGCCCGACTGGTGGCCGAGCACGACATCACCACGGTGTTCCTGTCCACCAGCCTGTTCCACTTCATGCTCGACGAGCACCCGGAGGTGTTCACCCGCCTGCGGCAGGTGATGACCGGCGGTGAGGCCGCGTCCGCGGCGCACCTGGCCCGGCTCCTGCGCGACCACCCGCACGTCCGCCTGGTCCACGCCTACGGACCCGTCGAGCACATGATCTTCACCAGCACCCACCAGGTGCGACCCGAGGACGTCACCGGCACCACCGTGCCGATCGGCGTTCCCCTGGCGGGCAAGCGCTCCTACGTCCTGGACCACCGGCTCGAACCGGTCGCCCCCGGTGTGGTCGGCGAGCTCTACGTCAGCGGCACCGGCTCCGCCCACGGCTACGTGCGCGAACCCGGCCTGACCGCCGAACGCTTCGTGGCCTGCCCGTTCGAGCCCGGCGAGCGCATGTACCGCACGGGCGACCTGGTGAAGTGGCGCAACGACGCAACCCTGGAGTTCGTCGGCCGCGCCGACGACCAGGTCAAGATCCGCGGCTTCCGCATCGAACCCGCCGAGGTCCAGGCCGCACTCGACACCCATCCCGGGGTGCGCCGCAGCGCCGTCGTCGTCCGCGAGGACCGACCCGGGGACAAACGGCTCGTCGCCTACGTCGTGCCGGAACCCGGCGGTGCGCCGGACCCGACCGAGCTGCGGGCGCACGCCGGGAAGCTGCTCCCGGAGCACCTGCGGCCCTCCGCCTACGTGCTGCTGGAGCAGTTGCCGCTCAAGCCGAACGGCAAGCTCGACCGCGCCGCGCTGCCGCGGCCGGACCTCCTCGACCGGCCCGCCGGCCGCAAGCCGCGCACCCCCGGGGAAGAGGTGATGTGCGGGTTGTTCGCCGAGGTGCTGGGCCTGGACGGCGAGGTCGGCGCGGACGACGACTTCTTCGTCCTCGGCGGGCACTCGCTGCTGGTGACCCGGTTGATCAGCCGGGTGCGGTCGGCCTTCGGGGCCGAGCTGTCCATCAAGTCCGTGTTCGAGAACCGCACCCCGGCCGCCCTGGTGTCGTGCCTCGGCGGAGCGGAGCAGGCCCGTCCCGCGCTGCGGCGCCGGGCCCGGTTGGAGGAGGTCCAGTGAGCGCGAAGATCCCCCTGTCGTTCACCCAGCGGCGGCTGTGGTTCCTCAGCCGGGCCGAGCCGGGTCCGGTCTACAACATCCCGCTGGCGCTGCGGCTGCGCGGCCCGCTGGACGTGCCCGCGCTGCGCGCCGCCCTGGCCGACGTGGTGGAGCGGCACGAGGTGCTGCGCACCGCCTACCCGGAGGTCGACGGCGAGCCCCACCAGGACATCCGGCGCGACGTGCCCGAGCTGCCGGTGGTGGCGGTGGCCGAGGGGGACCTGCCCGGGGCGCTGGACCGGGCGGCGCGGCACGTGTTCGACCTGACCGCCGCCCCGCCGGTCCTGGCGCGGCTGTTCGAGGTGTCCGACGAGGACCACGTGCTGCTGGTGGTGCTGCACCACGTCGCGGGCGACGGCGGCTCGATGGGCCCGCTGACCGGCGACCTGGCCGCGGCCTACGCCGCGCGGCTGGCCGGCCGCGCGCCGCGGCTGCCGGAGCTGCCCGTGCAGTACGCCGACTACACCTACTGGCAGCAGGACGTGCTGGGCGACCCGGACGACCCGGACAGCCGGTTCGCCCGGCAGGTCGAGCACTGGGCGCACGCGCTGGCCGGGCTGCCCGACGAGGTGGGCTTCCCGGCGGACCGGCCGCGGGCGGCGGTCTTCGGGAACCGGGGCGGCTCGGTGTCGGCGGAGGTGCCGGCGGAGGTGCACCGGGCGCTGCTCGACCTGGCCGCCGAGACCGGGTCGACGCTGTTCATGGTGGTGCAGGCGGCGGTGGCGGCGCTGCTGACCCGGTACGGCGGCGGGACGGACGTGCCGTTCGGCACGGCCGCCGCCGGCCGCGCCGACGAGGCCCTGGAGGAGCTGGTCGGCTTCTTCGTCAACACCCTGGTGCTGCGCACCGACACCTCCGGCGACCCGACCTTCCGCGAGCTGGTCACGCGGGTCCGCGACACCGACCTGACCGCCTTCGCCCACCAGGACGTGCCGTTCGAACGGGTCGTCGAGGAGCTCAACCCGCCCCGGTCGCTCTCCCGGCACCCCCTGTTCCAGATCATGCTCGTGCACGTCCCCGACGGCGGTGGCGGCCCGGCGCTGCCCGGCCTGCGCGTCGAGCCGTTGCCGCTGGGCACGGGCGGGGTCAAGTTCGACATGACGCTCGGCGTCCGCGAGCGCCCGACCGCGGGCGGCCTGCGGGTGGACTGGGACTACGCCGCCGACCTGTTCGACCGCGAGACCGTCGCGGAGTTCGGTCGGCGCCTGGTCCGGCTGCTCACGGCGGCGGCGGAGGACCCCGCCACGCCGATCGGCTCCCTGCCGCTGCTGGACCGGCACGAGCGGGACGAGCTGACCAGGCCGGCCCAGGACCCCGTCCCGGGGTGCGTGCACGACCTGTTCGCCGCGCGGGCCGCCCGCACACCCGACGCCACCGCGCTGGTCCACGGGGACGGCCGGACCACCTACGGCCGGCTCGACGGGTGGGCGAACCGGATCGCCCACCACCTCATCGGGCGCGGGGTGCGGCCCGGTTCCGTGGTCGGGGTGCACCTGGACCGGGGCCCGGCCCTGGTCGCCGCGCTGCTCGGGGTGCTCAAGGCCGGCGGCTGCGCCACCGTGCTGGACACCGCGTTCCCGGCCGAGCGGCTGCGGGCCGCGGTGCGGCGGGCGGGCGTGGACGTGGTGGTCGGCACGCCGTTGGCCGGGGTCGACGCCCGGTGGGTCGACCCGGGCGTG
The DNA here is from genome assembly GCF_047689505.1 of Saccharothrix sp. BKS2. Classification (NCBI taxonomy): domain Bacteria; kingdom Bacillati; phylum Actinomycetota; class Actinomycetes; order Pseudonocardiales; family Pseudonocardiaceae; genus Saccharothrix; species Saccharothrix sp. BKS2. Next base: position 183,791 of record NZ_JAUQOL010000001.1, read on the forward strand.
CCCGGTCCCGACCACGCCCCCGCGGTGGCGGTGGACCCGCGCGACCCGGCGCTGGTCATGTTCACGTCCGGCTCGACGGGCGAGCCGAAGGGCGTGCTCGCGCCGCACCGCGCCCTGGTGGCCACGCTGACCGGCCAGGACTACGCGGAGTTCGGCGAGGGCCAGGTGTGGTTGCAGGCCGCGCCGGTGTCGTGGGACGCGTTCGCCACCGAGCTGCTCGGGCCGCTGCTCAACGGCGGCGCGTGCGTGCTGCACCCGGCGGGCCCACCGGACCCGGAGGTCATCGCCCGGCTGGTGGTGGCGCACGGCGTGACCGTGTTCAAGGCGTCGGCGAGCCTGTTCAACCACGTGCTGGACCGCCACCCCGAGGTGTTCGCGACCGTGCGGCGCGCCATGACCGGCGGTGAGCCCGCGTCGGCGGCGCACGCGGCCAGGGCGCTGCGCGGGTTCGGGCACGTGCGGCTGACCAACGGCTACGGCCCGGCCGAGAGCATGGGCTACAGCACCGCGCACGAGATCACCGCGGCGGACCCGGGGGGCCGCTCGGTGCCGATCGGCCGGCCGGTGGCGGGCAAGCACGGCTACGTGCTCGACGCCCGGCTGGAACCGGTGCCGCCGGGCGGGATCGGTGAGCTGCACCTGGCGGGCGCCGGCCTGGCGCTGGGCTACCTGGGCGCGCCCGGCGCGACCGCCGAGCGGTTCGTGGCCGACCCGTTCCGGTCCGGTGAGCGGATGTACCGCACCGGCGACCTGGTGCGGCTGCGGCCCGACGGGGTGCTGGAGTACGTCGGCCGGGTCGACGAGCAGGTGAAGCTGCGTGGTTTCCGGGTGGAGCCGGCCGAGGTGCGGGCCGCGGTGGCGACGCACCCGGCGGTGACCTCCGCCGCGGTCCTGGTGCGCGAGGACCGGCCGGGCGACCGGCGGCTGGTGGCCTACGTGGTGGGCGGGGCGTCCCCGGCCGAGGTGCGGGAGCACGTGGCCGAGCGGCTGCCCGAGCACCTGGTGCCCGCGGCGGTGGTCGTGCTGGACGCGCTGCCGTACACGCCCAACGGGAAGCTGGACCGGGCCGCGCTGCCCGCGCCGGACTACGCGGCGGCCGGGACCGGCGGCACGCCCCGGACCCCGCAGGAGGAGATCCTGTGCGGCCTGTTCGCCCGGGTGCTGGGGCTGCCCGCGCCGGTGGGCCCGGAGGACGGGTTCTTCGCCCTGGGCGGCCACTCGCTGCTGGCCACCAGGCTCATCAGCCGGGTGCGCGCGGCGCTGGGCGTGGAACTGGGCATCCGCGACCTGTTCACCGAGCCCACGCCGCGCGGTCTCGCCGGCCGGCTGGCCCTCGCCGGGCGGGCCCGGCCCGCGCTGCGGCCGGTGGCGCGGCCGGAACCGCTGCCGCTGTCGCACGCGCAGCAGCGGCAGTGGGCGCACCAGCGGGTGCACGGGGGCGCGGCCCACAACTCGCCCTGGGCGGCGCGGCTGCGCGGCGGGGTGGACGTGCCCGCGCTGCGGGCGGCCCTGGCCGACGTGGTGGCCCGCCACGAGCCGCTGCGCACGGTGTTCCCCGTGGTGGCCGGCGAGCCGGTCCAGCGGGTGCTGGGCGCCGCGCCGGACCTGACCGTCGCGCCGGTGGCCCCGGACCGGGTGGACGCCGAGGTGCGGGCCCTGGCCGCGCACGTGTTCGACCTGGCGGTGGAGGCGCCGCTGCGCGCCCACCTGCTCGTGGTCTCGCCGGTGGAGCACGTGCTGGTGCTCGTGCTGCACCACATCGCCAGCGACGGCTGGTCCAAGGGGGCGCTGCTGCGCGACCTCGCCGGCGCCTACGGGGCCCGGAAGGCCGGTGCCGCGCCGGACTGGGCGCCGCTGCCCGTCCACTACGCCGACTACGCGTTGTGGGAGCGCGAGGTGCTGGGCGCCGAGGACGACCCGGGCAGCGTGGTCGCCACCCAGCTGCGGTTCTGGCGCGACACCCTGGCGGGCGCCCCCGCGCAGCTGGACCTGCCCGGCGCCCGGCCGCGACCGGCGGTCCGGTCGGAACGCGGCGGGCTGGTGGTGGCCGAGTTCGGCCCCGGGCGGCGCGACGCGGTGCGCGCGCTGGCGGGCGCCACCGGCAGCACGGTGTTCATGGTGCTGCACGCCGCGCTGGCCGGCCTGCTCACCCGGCTGGGCTCGGGCACGGACCTCCCGATCGGCTCGCTGGTCGCCGGGCGCACCGACGAGGCCCTGGACCACCTGGTCGGCTTCTTCGTCAACACGCTCGTGCTGCGCACCGACACCTCCGGCGACCCCACGTTCCGCGAGCTGCTGGCCCGGGTCCGCGACACCGACCTGGCCGCCTACGCCCACCAGGACGTGCCCTTCGACCGCGTCGTCCGGGAGCTCAACCCGCCCCGGTCGCTGTCCCGGCACCCGCTGTTCCAGGTGCTGCTGGTGCTCCAGAACGCGAGCGGCGCGGAGGGTCCGGCCCTGCCCGGTACCGCGCTGCCGGGGCTGGAGGTGGAGCCGGTGGGCGCGTGGATGGGCACGGCGAGGTTCGACCTCTCGCTGGCCGTGGTCGAGGACGAGCGGATGACGGTGAACCTGGAGTTCTCGACCGACCTGTTCGACGAGGGCGCGGCCCGGTCGCTGGTCGACCGGCTGGGCCGGGTGCTCGACGCCGTCACGGCGAACCCGGACGTGCGGCTGGGCGAGGTCGACGTCGACGCGGTGGACCCGGACGTGCGGCTCGGCGGGGTCGACGTGCTCGGCGACGGGGTCCCGGCGCCCGGTGCGGTGCCCCCGAGCCGACGGGCACCCGTCGCGCCGCTCGCCGCTCCCTCACCCGCCGCTCCCTCACCCGCCTCTTCCCCACCCGCGCCTTCCGGGGAGCCCCCGACCCCCGTCGAACGCGCGCTGGCCGAGGTGTTCGCCGAGGTGCTCGGCGTGCCGGCGGTCGGCGTGGACGACGGGTTCTTCGAGCTGGGCGGCCACTCGCTGCTCGCCACCCGCCTGGTGTGGCGGATCAACGAGGAGTTCGGCTCGCGGCTGGACGCGCGAGCGGTGTTCGAGGCCCCCACGGTCGCCGCGCTGGCCGGCCTGCTGGACGGCTGCCCGCCCCCGCCGACCGGCGAGGTGCTCCCCCCGCACGACCCGGACGCGCTCGCCGCGCTGCTGGGCCCCCAACCCGGACCGGCGCCGAACCGGACCGGCGCCGACCGGACCGCTCACCCGCGCGTGCTCGCCGACCACCGCCGCTGACCCCACCCCGGAGGAACCCCGTGACCACCGCCCTGACCGCCACGACCACCCCGGCCACCACCACCGCCCTGGTGCACGAGTTCTACCGGCGCATCGACGCCGGCGACGTGCCCGCCCTCGTCGCGCTGTTCACCGAGGACGCCGTCTACCACCGCCCCGGCTACCCGCCGCTGGTCGGGCGGCACGAGGTGGCCCACTTCTACACCCACGAGCGGGTCATCAAGGAGAGCACGCACCGGGTCGAGTCGGTGGTGCGCGAGGGCGACCGGGTCGCGGTGCGCGGCACGTTCGAGGGCGTGCTGCGCGACGGCACCCCGGCGGGCTGGCGCTACGCCGAGTTCTTCACCCTCGCCGCCGACGACGACCGCTTCAGCGAGCGCGAGACCTTCTTCTCCACCCCCCTGGCCTGATCCCCCTTCCCTTCTGCCGCAAGAGGAGCCCGTCATGACCTCCGTCCTGAACAAGCCCGCCGCCGCGCCCGCCGTCAAGTCCCCCGGCCACGGCGACGCGTTCACCAGCCACATGTACAGCCTGCGCTACTCCCCCGACCTGGGCTGGCACGACGGCGGCCTCCAGCCGCTGGCGGACCTCTCGCTGCACCCGGCGACGCTCGGCCTGCACTACGGCCAGGTGATCTTCGAGGGCATGAAGGCGTTCCGGCAGCAGGACGGCTCGGTCGCGGTGTTCCGGCCGTGGGAGAACGCCCGCCGCTTCAACCGCTCGGCCGCCCGCCTGGCGATGCCCGACCTGCCCGAGCACCTGTACGTCGCGGGCGTGGACGCGGTGGTCGCCGCCGACCAGGGCGAGCTGTCCGACGACCCCGACCACAGCCTGTACCTGCGCCCGCTGATGTTCGGCACGGACGCCAACCTCATGCTGCGACCGTCCGAGGAGTACCGGTTCCTGGTGATGGCGTTCGTGGCGGGCGGCTTCTTCGGCGACGTGGTGCGCCCGGTGTCGGTGCTGGTGTCGCGCGACCAGGCCAGGGCCATGCCCGGCGGCACGGGCGACGTGAAGTGCGCGGCGAACTACGGGCCGTCGTTCGTGGCGCAGCGCCGGGCGCAGCAGGCCGGGTGCCAGCAGGTGGTGTGGCTGGACGCCGCCGAGCGCCGCTGGGTCGAGGAGATGGGCGGCATGAACCTGTTCTTCGTGCGCGGCAGCGGTCCGGGCGCGGAGGTGTTCACCACCCCGCTGACCGGCACCCTGCTGCCCGGCGTGACCCGCGACTCGCTGCTGCGCGTGGCGGCCCGCCTGGGCTACCGGGTGGCGGAGCGCCCGGTGTCCGTGGACGGGTGGCGGGCCGAGTGCGAGGCCGGGGAGATCACCGAGGTGTTCGCCTGCGGCACGGCGGCGGTGGTGACGCCGGTCGGGCAGGTCAAGGACGTCGAGGGCGACTTCACCGTGGGCGACGGCGAGATGGGCCCGGTGACCCGCAGCCTGCGCACGGCGCTGGTCGACCTCCAGCACGGTCGGGTGCCGGACGTGGACGGGTGGCTGCACCAGGTGCGCTGAGGTCCGGGCGACGCGGGCCGGGGGTCCCCACCCCGGCCCGCCCTCCACCGCGCGATCGCCCAACGGCAACCGAGGTGTCCGGAGCGCTCCGATCGGGTAACCGGTGCCCAACACGGACCTCGACGAGATCGGGAGCGCACCATGCCTTGGGTCAGCCGGCACCGCCGTCGCCTGCCGCACAGCTTCTTCCGCACCACCACGGTGCAGAGCCACCACCGCCGACGTCCCGGCAGCGTGCCGATCGTGCCGATCGCCATCGTCGCGGGGATCATGCTGCTGCTCATCCTGATCTTCTGAGGATCTTCGAGGCCCGCCGGTGGGGCGGGGGCCGGGGCGGTGACACCTCGTCGCGCCTCGGCCAAAAGGACCAGGGAAAGACGGCTACTCCCGTCGGCCGGCCGTGGTGACGGCCGGGGCGGTGCGGACAGCATGGCTGTGCCCACACCGCCGACCGAAGAGGTGCCGTGCCCAGGTCCACCACCACCGCCGCGTCCGCGCTGACCGCGGCAGCCCTCGTGCTCGGCGGGATCACCCCGATCACCGCCACCGCCGAGGCCGGGAACCCGTTCGCCGACCACGAGCGTCAACAGCTGTCCTGGGGACCGTGCGCGTTCCCGCCCGGTGAGGACGTCCGACCGGCCGAGTGCGCCCTGGTCACCGTCCCCCGGGACTGGGCCGCCCCGGGTGCCGGGCCGGACCTGGCGGTCTCGATCAGCAGGGTGGTCGCGACCGGGGAACGCGGTGGCGCGGTCCTGGTCAACCCGGGTGGCCCCGGCGGTCAGGGCACCTCGCTGGCCGGGGTGCTCGCCGCGCTGCGGCCCGCGCTCAACGAGCGCTACGACATCATCGGGATGGACCCCCGGGGCACCGGGCAGGAGGGCGGCACCGCCCCCGAGCAGCGGGGCCTCGTCTGCTCCGTCCCGACCGGACGCCTGTCCACGCGCACCGACCTCGACGCGCGCGACCGCTCCGCGGACAGCGTCACCGAGCACCTGAAGGCTCCCCGCGCCATCGCGGAGGCGTGCCAGGGCCAGGCCCTCACGCCCTACATCACCACGTGGCAGACCGCGCACGACGTGGAACTGGTGCGGCGGCTGCTCGGCGAGTCCTCGCTGAACTACCTCGGGTACTCCTACGGCACGTGGTTGGGCGCGAAGTACGCCTCGCTGTTCCCCGACGCCGCAGGCAAGGTGGTGCTGGACTCCAGCGTCGACTGGCAGGGCCGGTTGCAGGCCGCCTTCGAAGCCTTCCCCGCCATCAACCAGCGCCACGTCGACCAGGTGTTCCTGCCCTGGGCGAGCCGGCAGTTCCCGGACCTGCTGGGCGGGTCCGGGGCCGAGGCGAAGCGGGTGTGGGAGCGGGTCCGCGCCTTCTACGACGCCCGGGGGCTGCTCGCGCCCGACACCTACGACGCGGTGTTCGTCGGCATGGGCAGCGAGATCAGGTGGGCGCTCGCCGCGCTCCTGCTGGTGCTCGGCGCCGCCGAGCTGGAGGGCACCGCGCCCGGGATCGCGAACCCCCGGCTGCGGGAGCGGCTCGACGCCGCGTCGCTGGCCCGGTTCGGCGTGCCGGTGGCCGGGCTGACCGCGGCGACCGCCGCCGCGGCGACGCGGGCCGAGGACTACACCGCGGTCGGCGGCACCCGGTTCGCCGTGGCGTGCGGTGACCAGCCGACCAGGTCGGCCTCGTGGTACCGGCGGTTGAGCGACCGCCAGGGACCGCGGTACCCGCTGTTCGGCTGGGCCTACGGCCTGTCCGAGCCGTGCGGCCACTGGTCCGACGCCCCGCGCCAAACGCTGCCCACGCTGCCCGCGTCGGTCTCCGGGCGGGTCCTGGTCGTGCAGGCCGAGTTCGACCCGCAGACCGGGTACGAGCAGGCGAGGTCGGCCCTGCGGGCGGCGCCCGGGGTCACCGCGGTCCTGGTCGACGACTCGCCGTTCCACGGCCAGTACGCGCTGGGCGGCAACCCCTGCGTGGACGGCGTGGTCGAGGTGTTCCTGCTGGCGAACTCGCGGCCGGGCGACATCGTCTGCCCCGGCGTCCCGCTGCCGGGCGAGGACGAGGTGCACCCCGTCGCCGGACCGGTGGGCCGGGGAACGGCGGCCGCGACGGCGCAGCAGCAGGCCGAGCCGCCGTCGCGGTTGCGGGAACTGGCCCGGGAGCGGATCGCGGCGCTGAACTCCCCGTGACGGGGCGCGGCCCGCTCCCGGTCGATCCCCGGGAGCGGGCCGCGCCACCGGTCAGCGGCGGCCCGACACCGGGATCGTGACCCGCACGGGCGCGCTGTGGCGCGGTCCGGTGTTGGCCACGTCGCGGTAGCCGCCGTCGGCCAGTCGCCGCTGGTAGGTCAGGGTGAGCCGGGCGGCCCGGTGGCCGGTGGTGGTGACGGTGACCTGGTCGCCCCGCACGACGACGGTCCCCGCGTCGGCCGGTCGCAGCACCGCGTGGACGCGGTTCTGCGGGTTCGCCAGGTCAAACTCGCCGCCGCGCGCACTCGTCACGCGCACCGTCGTGGTCGCCGAGCCGCCGGCGCGCGGGCGCAGCACCCGCTCGTCGGCCCGCATCCCCAGCGGTCCGACCCCCGACGGCAGCGGTTCGTCCGATGTGGACGCGTCGATGGACAGCTCCGCGCCGAGGTGCAGGCGTGAGGTGTACAGCGCGCGGGACGACGTGGTGGACGGCCGCCCGTGGTGGACGTAGTAGAGCTGCTCGCCGTCCGGTGAGCCGATGATGCTGCCGTGCCCGGTCGAGTAGAGGCCCTGGGCGGGGTCCTGGGACAGCACCGGGTTGGCGGGGCTCTTGCGCCACGGTCCGAGCGGCCCGGTGGCCGTCGCGTAGCCGACGCCGTAGAACTCGTTCTCGTAGTTGTTGGCCGAGTAGGTCAGGTGGTAGCGGGGGTTGCCCCGCGCGTCGAGGGTCCGGATCGTGGTCGAGCCCTCGGCCCAGCGGCGGTCCTTCTTCTGCCCGCCCGACTTGGCGTAGTCGTGGACGTGCGCGTTCTCCCACCCCTGCTTGTCGGAGCCGTAGGCCAGCACGGGGACGTAGCCGTCCTTGCGGACGTTCGGCGGGTCCTCCGGCGCGCGGTTGCTGTCGCGGTACGCGGGCGCGATGGCGGGCATGGTCCGGCCGGTGGGGTCGCGCCACCAGTCGCCGGTCAGCTCGACGGCGTAGATGTTGGACTCCTCGACGTACTTGCCGAGGTCGGTGTCCCACACCCAGTTCCGGTAGGCGTTGCGGGAGAAGTAGAGGTAGATCCGGCCGTCGGCGTCGAAGAAGACGTTGGGGTCGATGTAGGGGATGTAGGTGCCGAGCGGCGCGGTGCGGCCCTCCTCCTGCGTGGCGGGTGGCTTCTTCTGCTCGGCGTCCATGATCAGGTTGACGTCGTGGTAGGCCGGGTCGTACGGGTAGTAGTCCAGCGGCGCCTCCGCGATGTCGCGGAACGGCCCGGCCGGCGAGCGCGACACCGCGACGCCCACCTTGCACGGCTCCTCGAAGTCCGCGTACCGGAAGTGCTCGGCCACGCCGCGGTTCATCCGGCCCGCGTAGAACAGGAAGTACAGGCCGGTGTCGGGGTTGTGGTAGACCTCGGGCGCCCAGAACCAGTCGTGCGCCCAGTCCCCGTCCTGCCCGGCGACCAGCGCGCCGCCGGGGAGCTGCTCCCAGGTGGCGAGGTCGGGCGAGCGGTAGACGGCGAAGTGGTGGCCGGGGTCCGCGCCCTCCGTGGAGTAGGCGTAGTAGTGGCCGCTGGGGCGGTCGAAGAGCACGAACGGGTCGGCGCCGGGGGTGGCGGCGTCGTTGTGGTAGGTCGCGTCGGTCGTCCGGGCCGGGTGGGCCGCGGCCGGGGCGGGCAGGAGGGACAGGGCCGCGAACGCGGCGACGAGCAGGGTGGTGCGTCGCATACCCGCCATCCTGCCGCCGACCGGGGCGCACGGCACCGCGGACCGGCGCTCCTTACCCGGACGGATTGCCTCCGGGCACCGCCGCGCCGCTGCACTGCCCACGCCACCGCCACCGCACCGGGCAGCTCGCCGCCGGGCCGGGCAGGCCCGCCGCACCCGACCACCCGCCGGTCAAGCCCCCGGCACACGTGCCCGAGGGCCCTCGCGACGCTGCGAGGGCCCTCGGGGACGCGCCCACGACCTGGGCGCGACCGGTCGTCAGAGGCGCGGGTAGGCGTTCGCCACCAGCTGCCGGAACTGGGCGGAGAACCAGTGCCCCGAGAGCGGGGCGTCGGCCAGCGAGCCCGGCCGGTTGTTGCCGTTGCGGGCGTTCCCGGTGTAGGTCGGGTCGCACATCCGGTCGAAGCCCTTGCCCTCGTCGTTCGGGATCTCCCGGCTCGCGCCGTCGGACTCGCCCGGCGGCTTGGCCCACACGTAGGCGTCGACACCGCTCGCCGGGTTCGCGCGCGGGCGTTCGCCGATGCCCGCCCCGGACTGGTTGCACCAGTTGCCCAGGTGGATGCGCCGGTCGTACCGGCCGCCGTCCACGTAGGCGTCGACGCTGGTGGTCGGGCCCTTGGCGGTCGGGCGCTGGGAGCCGCCCCACCCGTTGCGCGAGGTGTCGACCAGCATCCCGATGTTCGACGGGAAACCGGCGCTGATCAACTGCGTGCGGAACGCCTGGACGAACGACAACTCGTCCGTGTACCGGTTCCAGTCGATCCACTTCGACTGGCGCACCGAGGTGCCGTTCACGGTGTCGTTGATGGTGAAGTGGTCCTCTTTGAGAACACCGTAGTTGGCGGTGTTCGAGATGAACCCGGTGACGTTGTTGACCGTGCTGCCCGAGGCGCGGGCGGCCTGGGCGAACAGCGTCGCGGCGGCGCTGAAGTTGTCGTCCCACCCGAGCCAGCCGTGGTGGGCGGCGTCGATGTAGTTGTAGACGTTGCCGATCGCGCCGAGCTTGGCCAGCGCGTAGCCGACGCCGTTGACGTAGTTGCCGTTGGCCAGCATCCGGTCGCACATGGGCGTGGCGGTCGGCCGGCTGCCGACGTTGGTCACCAGGTTGGGCAGCGAGTCGATCTCGATGATCGTCACGATCCGCAGGTTGGCGTACTTCGACTCGCCCATGATCGCGGCGATCCGGTCGATGTACTCCGTCTTGTACCGGGGCAGGTCGTCCGGGCCGAGCTCGCCGTTGGACGCCAGCGCCGCGCAGTCGCGACCCGGCAGGTTGTAGATGACGAACTGGACCACCATCTGCCGCCCGGCGGCCTGGCTCAGCGCGTTGTCCAGGTGCGCGCGCAGGCCGCGGGCGCCCGACGTGCCGTTGATGGCGGCGATCCGGTCCATCCAGACGAAGGTCGGCTGGTTCGCGATGGCGGACCCGCCGTCGGCGCGGGCCTTGGCCGACCAGTCCGGGTTGACGTACACCGAGGCGCCGGCGTACGGGTTGTCGACCCGTGCCGCGGCACTGACGTCCGCGGTGGCGGGACCCGCGCCGAGCACCATCGCCGAGGCGAGGGCGACCACCGCCGCCAACGTGGTCCCACGACGGGATCCCCGTTTCCAGGATTGCTGTGAAGATGACTTCACCGGCATCTCCGATTCCTGTTGGAACACTGTGGCGGCGGGTTATGGGAACGCTCCCAGTAAATGGACCGTAGCAGAGGCCGCGCAACTCGTGAAGAGTCTTCCGAAGCGCCGGACAACAACAGATCATGAAAGCCGGACACATCGTCGGAACAAAAAATTTCCCGTGATACAGAATTCGACTCGAATTCGCGGTCGAACACCAACCCGTCCCGGAAAATGCGAGCGGTGCGCATGATCCCGCTCCCGGCCGGTTGACAGCGGTCCAGACCACCGGCCACCCTGGTGGAAGCGCTCTCACGTCCGTCGCCGCGCACGTGGTTCCCGTTCGACCATGCCGATCATGGAGGAACAAGGCGCATGCGAGGCCCACGACCACTGCTCGCCCTCGCCCTGGCGGCGCTCACCGCCCTCGGCGTGCTCACCACCCCCGCCGCGGCCGTCGCGACGAAGAAGGGCGTGAGCGTCAACAACCACCCCGGCGTCTCCGCCGCGCTCGTCGACGTGCGGGCCGGCTGGTACTACACCTGGGCGTCCGACACGCAGGGCGTCACGACACCGCCCGGCGTCGAGTTCGTGCCGATGATCTGGGGCGCGGGCGCGGTCGACGACGCCCAGCTCAACCGGGCCCGGTCCCTGGGCACGACCCTGCTCGGCTTCAACGAACCCGACATGGCCGGCCAGGCGAACATGTCGGTCGAGCAGGCGCTGGCCCTCTGGCCGCGCCTCCAGGCCACCGGCATGAGGCTCGGCGCGCCCGCCGTCGCGTTCGGCGGCGACCGCGCGGGCGGCTGGCTCGACCGGTTCATGAGCGGGGCCGCCGCGCGCGGCTACCGCGTCGACTTCATCCCGCTGCACTGGTACGGCAGTGATTTCTCGGCCGCCGCCACCGGGCACCTCCAGAGCTACGTCCAGGCGGTCTACAACCGCTACCGCAAACCGATCTGGCTCACCGAGTACGGCCTGATCGACTTCACCGGCCCGCGGCCGGTGTACCCGGACCAGGCCCGGCAGTCCGACTTCGTCCGCCGCTCCAGCGCCATGCTCAACGGCCTGTCCTACGTGGAGCGGTTCGCGTGGTTCTCGCTGTCCACGCGCACCAGCCCGACCGGCCTCTACGACGGCACCACGCCCAACGCCACCGGCGTGGCCTACCGGTCCGTCGCCTGACCCGTCCCGGAGGAGCGATGCGCAAGTTCCTGTGCGCGGTGGTCACCGCGATCGCCGCCCTCGCCGTGGTCGCGCCGCCCGTCACCGCCGCGGCCGACCACACCGTCACCTTCGTCAACCGGTCCGGCCGCGCGGTGTGGATCGGCAGCACGGTCAACGCCGACGGCTCGCGCGCCCTGACCGGCCTGCCCACCCTGGCCCACGGCCGGTCGGCCACCATCACCATCCCCGAGTCGGGCACGCCGAACCACTGGCGCGGCAAGTTCTTCGCCCGCCAGGACTGCACCGGCACGTCCGGCAGCACGTTCCGCTGCCGGGTCGGCGACTGCGGCCCCCTGTCGGACCGCTGCACCACCGGCGAGCGGCCCGCGAGCCTGGCCGAGTTCAACTTCGACCGCGAGGACTGGCTGGCGCCCTGGTACAACGTCAGCTACGTCAACGCCTTCTCGCTGCCGATCACGATCGAGGCCCGGGACGGGGTGACGCCACCCGGCTCCACCGAGTGCACCGCCGTGGGCTGCCCGGAGGACCTGCTCCCGTACTGCCCGCCGGAGAACCTGACCCGGTGGGCCGACGGCAGGCCGATGCTGTGCACCAACCCGAACCGCGACGCCAGGACCGCCTACAGCAACGCCCTGTCCTCCCGCTGCCCCAAGGCGTACGCGTGGTCCCGGCACGACACCGAACCGGGCAACCAGGTCGTCCGGCAGTGCCGCCAGTGCACCGGTTTCACCGTCACGTTCCACCCGGTGGCCTGATCCGGTCGAACGGCGGGCCGGCACGCCCGGCCCGCCGTTCCCCGGGGGTCACCGCTTCCAGAACGGCTTGCGCCGACGCGGCTCGACCAGCGGCTCCAGGGTCGTGATCGCCAGTCGCAGCCTGCGCTCGACCTCCGCCGGGTCGGTGGTCGGGACCGCCAGCGCGGCGGCCAGCCCGGTCAGCGTTCCGGTCAGCTCGGCGGGCGCGCCGGCCGCCTCCCACGCGGGCAGGTGGCGGGTGATCGCCTCGTGCAGGCGGCGCAGCAGGGTCGCGTGCGCGCGCGGGTCGTCCGCGCCGCGCAGCCGCGCCAGCACGTCGATGAGGAACTCGGCCACGTTCGGGGCGGGCTCCGGCGGCGCGACCGGCGACGGCGGCGCGACGGGCTTCGGCACGGCGGACGGCCGCGTGGCAGGCGAGGGCGCAGCAGGCACCGGCCCGGCAGGCAAGGGCCCGGCAGGCGAGGGCAGGGCGGGCACCGGCGCGTCGGACACCGGCCCGGCAGGCACCGGCGCACCGGGCCTCGGCAGGTCCGGCATCCCCCCGGGCCGCCCCGTGCGCTTGCGGAGCACTCCCCCCGCCGGCGGCCCGGACATCAGGGCGGGCGCGGCGGCGAAGGAGGCGGGCATCCCGGCCGCCGCGCCGTAACCACCACCCACCGACATGTCCGGCGTAGCCCAGCCGTCGGGCAGCTCGACCGGCTGCGTGACCCGCCGCACCCGCCCGCCCTCGTTCACCACGCGCTCGTCCACCGCCACGAACGCGGTGAACCGGGACAGCACGCCGAAGCGCAGCGACGTCTCCACGATCCGCCGCTCCAGCTCGCCGGGGTCCCCCGCGCCCACGACGTACCGGTCCTCCAGGTCGCGCACCCGCGCCCTGGCCCACAGCGCGGTCAACCCGGCGTTGTCGCTGGTCACGGCGTCCACCCGCTGCCGCCAGCCGCCCGAGCCGGTGACCTCGACCCCGCCGGTCGGCCCACCCGCGTACCGCCCGGTGACCACCACCGGCGCGCCGGGGAACAGGTCGGGCAGCGGCGAGGGCGCCAGCGACGCCACGTCCACGGCCAGGCCGGCGGGTCGCACGTCCAGGCCGGTCAGCACGGGCGCGCCGATGCGGTGGTGGATCTGCCGCATGGCCTCGTCCAGCCGGTCCTCGGACTCGACCAGCTCGCAACGGCCCGTGGAGCCGGCGAGCCGTTGCAGGAACGCCGCGTTCACCGCCCGGTCGATGCCCACGGTGTGCACGCGCACGCCCGCCGGCCCGGTCGCGACCTGGCGCAGCAACCGGTCCTCGTCGCCCACCTGCCCGTCGGTCACCAGCACCAGCACGCGTTCCCGCCCGGTCTCCCCGCCGAGCAGCTCGGCCGCCCGGCGCAGCGGGGCGAGCATCTCGGTGCCGCCCCGCGCCTCCAGGCCCGCCAGGAACTCCACCGCGCGGTAGCGGTTGCGGTCGGTCGCCTCGGCGAGCCCGTCGGGCAGCGTCGAGGGGCTGTCCAGGTGGTTGTCGAACGCCAGCACGGCGAACCGGTCGCGCGCGCCGAGCGAGTCGACCACGCGGCTGGCTGCCCGGCGCGCCGCGACGACCTTCCAGCCGTGCATCGAGCCCGACCGGTCCAGCACGAGCACCACGTCCCGGCCCCGCTCGCGCCCGGCGCCCTCCGGCGGCAGCACGGTCAGCGCGAACGTGCCGCCGGTCCCGTCCTCGTCCGGGCGCACCGCCAGCGACGTGCGGACCGCGCCCGCGTCGGCGAAGCGCAGGCGCAGCAGGAAGTCCCGGTCCACCCGCGCGCCCGGCTCGACCGTGATCCGGTAGCCGGTGGCGGTCTCCTCGGTGACGGTCGCGTGCAGGCTGGCCGACGGCTCGGCGGGCGGCAGGCCGGCCGGGTCCACGTCCACCACCAGGGAGAGGCGGACCGGGTTCGGGAAGCCGGGCAGCAGCACCGGCGGGCTGATCCGGGAGGCGTCCGGCACCGCGTCGGTGTCCCGGGCGACGCCGTCGCCGACCTGGCCGCCGGGCAGCGGCGCGCCGGGGACGTAGCGGGGCGCCACGACCAGCGGGAGGCGGTACTCGGCGGTGTCGTCCTCGTAGGCGAGGACACCGGCCAGGGTGAGCCGCACGGTGACCCGCTCACCGGGGACGACGTTGCCGACGCGCGTGGTGAACACGCCGGGCCGCTCCTCCTCGGCGATGGCGGCGCGCTTGCCGTCGGACAGGGCCCGGTCGTAGTCGGCCCTGGCCTGGCCCCGCTCCTTGAGCACGCCCTCGACCACGCGGCCGTCGGCCTCCACGCGCAGCGCGGTCACCGCCGCGCGGGCGGGCAGCGGGAAGACGTAGGTCGCCTCCAGCGGCTCGTCGTGCGGGTTGTGGAAGGTCTGGGTGATGGTGGTGCGCGAGGCGAGGCCGGTGACGGTGGCGTGCACGTCCAGGGCCTCCAGCGGGAGGTTGCCGCGCTCGGTGCGCAGGCAGCCCAGGCCGTCGTCCTCGGTGGGCCGGTGGTCCCCGGTGGTCTCGACGACTCCGATACGGGTGGTCATCCGTTGTCCTCTCCAGTGGTCGGGGCCAGACCCGTGCGGGTGAGCAGGTCGAGCAGGGGTGCCGCGGCGGCGTGGATCGCGGCGAGGTCGGCGGCGTCGGGGGCGCGGTCGGCGGTGTGGAGCACGAGGGTGACGCCGTCCGCGAGGCGAAGGGCGGGGACGACGGCGGGTGGGGTGGCGGTCGCGGTGGCGGGTTCGACGTCGGGCGGCGCTTCGGGCCGTTCGCGCCAGAACGCCGCGCTGCGGGCCGGTTCCGCCGCAGCCCCGGGCCGCCCGTTGGTCCCGGCAGACCCCGGCGACCCGGCCGCCCCCGCCAGCTCCGCCAACCGCGCGTCGGACGCGCCGACCGTCATCCCCTGGATCTCCGCGATCGTGTGCCCGGCCGCCTGGAGCTTCTTGACCGCCACGACCTGGAGCAGCTGACGCCGCCCGTACAGCGCGGTGCGCCCCCGGTGCGCCACCGGCCGGTCCACCAGCCCGATGGTGGTGTACCAGCGGATGGCACGACCGTTGGGCAGCTCCCGCACCCGGCCGCTGCGCTGGCCGTCGTAGTTGTCGGCCAGCAGCGCGGCGACCCGGTCCGGGAGCTGCTCGATCGTCCACAGCTCCTCGTCGCTCACGGGCACGATGCTGCCCCATCCATCTGACACTGTCAAGATGACAGTGTCAGATGGAGCCGGTGCTCACCGGAGGGCGGCGGGGTCCTCCCCCGGCTCGGCGAAGTCGCGGCGCAGGTACCTGGCCCACCCCTCCAGGTAGTGGGCGCCCCGCGCCTCGGTGCGGCTGTGCCGCTCGACCCAGGTCGCGAGTTCCGCCAGGCCGCGGCGCAGGAGGGGCTCGTTCTCGTCACGCGTGATCGCCCGGTCCCACCACAGGGCGTGGACGCCGATCAGCTCGTGCAGGAACGGGAGGTCGACGATGCCGGCGACCCGCGCCGCGTTGACCCGGTCGAAGTGCCGCAGCACCACGTTGGCGTCCCGGATCGGCCTGCCCTGCGCCGGGTCGGCGTAGGCGGCGAACTCCCCGTCGGTGCGCAGCCGGTCCAGCGAGACCGGTCGGACCTTCCCCTCCTCCCGGGTCGCCTGGAGGCGCAGGAGCAGGCGGACCCGGGCGGCCTGCACGTCACCCGTGGTCAGCTCGGCGTGCAGGGCCAGCGCCCGGTCGACCCTGCGGTTCCGGGTGTCGGACAGGAGCGTGCCGGCGCCGAAGACCAGCGCGACGGTGACGCCCAGCGCCTGCACGCCGGTGGCCAGCGCCTGGTACTGGTCCGCGTTCAGGAACCAGATCGGCACGACGAGCAGGACGGCGGTGGCGCCGACGAGGGCGATCGCCGCCCACAAGAGGTTGCGCTGCATGGTTCTCGCTTCCGGACGGGGGCTCGGGAGCGTCGAGTATCGGGGATCGCCCGCTCCGCCGGGTCCGGAACGCTCAGGCGCTGTCGCGCAGCACCAGCGTCGACGGGTACAGCCGCTCGGGGACGCCCCGGTACCGGTCCAGCACCGCCACGGCGGCCCCGGCGGCGATCTCCTCCACCGGGTTGGTGCTGGTGGTCAGGCGGCTCGGGGACGCCACCGCGAGGTCGTCGAAGCCCGCCACCGCCACGTCGCCGGGCACGTCCACCCCCGCCCGCCGCAACGCGCCCAGCGCGCCCAACGCGCTCAGGTCGCCCAGGGCGTAGACCGCGTCGGTGTCCGGCCAGCGGGCCAGCACCTCCAGCGCCGCGACCTCGCCCCGGGCCGCGGTGAAGTCGCCCGGCACCACCCTGGCCGGGCAGCCCGCCCCACCCACCAGCCGCTCGTACGCGTCGACCGCCCGCCGGACGCACGGCAGCCACGCCGCCCCGGTGACCATCGCGATCCGCCGCCGACCGGAGGACAGCAGGTGCGCCACCACGCTCGCGGTGCCGCCGCCGTTGTCGACGTCGAACGCCGGGACCTCGCGCGTGCCGACGCCGATGGCCGCGACCCGACCACGCGCCGCCCTCGGCACGGCGGCCAGCAGTTCCGGCGTCGGGTTGACCACCACGATGCCGCCGACGCCCCGGTCCTCGCCCAACCGCGCCAGCGCGCCGGGGTCGTGCAGCGGCAGCCAGTGCAGCGACACGCCGGCCTCGTGCGCCCCGGCCACCCTCGCCGCGGCCGCGACCACGCGTGCGACGTAGGGATCGGCCAGCACGTGCGCGCTCCGACCGCCGACGCCGACCGCGACCCGCGGCCCGCCCCTGGTGGCCAGGGCGCGGGCGGCGGCGTTGGGCACGTAGCCGAGTTCCCGCGCGGCCGAGGCGACCCGCGCCCGCACGGCGGCGGAGGCCGGACCGCGACCGCTCAGGGCGCGCGACGCCGTCGCCGGGGACACGCCGGCGGCACGCGCCACGTCCGCCAGCTTCGCGCCGCGCCACGCCTCCCGGGCCACCGGACCAGTGTGACACCCGTGTGAGAGCGCTTCCAGGCTTGGTGCGTCAGACCTTGACGCCCGCCCAGCGGGCGAATCCGGCCAGGGAGTCGGTGGCGCGCCGGTCGGCGGCGGCGATGGCGTGCAGGGTTTCGCGGACGGCCGGGTGGTACCGGGTCTGCTGGGGTGAGACGGCACGGGCGGTGTACAGCGATCGGAGGGCCTTCTCCCGGTCACCGTGCAGGACCCAGGCCCGCGCCACGTCGATGTGGTGGTGGCCGATCCTGGTCGACTCGTCGGGGTCACCCACCGGCAGGTGCACCTTCTCGGCGCGGGTGACCGCCTTCGTGCCGTCCGACATCTCCACCGGCACCGCGACGGAGTGGATCTCCACGTTGGCGCGGTTGGCGCGAAGGCCGAAGTAGGGGGCCACCGGTACGCCCCGGGAGACGACGTCACGCGCCTCGTCGATGTGGGAGTCCGCATCCTGCGCGTTGCCCCGGCGCGCCTCGAAGATGGCCTGGCGCAGGTGGAGCTGGGCGACGACGGCCAGTCCTTTGGGCGTGCCCTGTTCCCCGGCCAGCGCCAGGGCGCGGTCGACGCTGCGCATCCCGAGGTCGTAGTCACCCCGGTGGAGCTGCAAGGTCGACCGGTAGAACTGCGCGACCGCGACCCGCAGCGGATCGCCGGACTGCCGCGCCGAGTGGATCATCCGATCACGCGCCAGCGCGGTCAGGTCCAGGTAGCCGAACCGGTAGGTGATCCCCGCTATCAGGCTGTAAGCGTCGTCGAGGAGGGCGTGCGCCTCCAGGATCGCGGCACTGTCCGAAGCCTCGGCCAGGTTCGCGTACAGGTGCTGGAGCAGCAGCGGCAGGCGCTCCGCCACGGTGGAGTACCTGCTCCTGCGGCTCAGCGCCTCGCCCTCGTCGAGCGCCGCGCGCAACCGCACCGCGTCCCACACCGGTCCGTCCAGCTGGGGGTCGTCGTAGCGGTCGAGGGCCCGGCGCAGCTCGGGAATCCCGGCGAAGTCCTGCCTGGTGTCGACCGTCAGCTCCTCGTAGGGCTGCCCCGTCAACACCGTCACCTCCACCCCGAACGCCTTTGCGCAGGCGGCGGTGAACGACGGTGACGCCGGTGCGTGCCCCGCCTCCACCTTCTTCACCAGGCTCATGCTCACGTGCGCCGCCGTGGCGAGCTGGTGCTGCTTGAGCCCCAGCAACTTCCGCAACGCGGCGACCCTCTGCCCGACCCCGCCGGCGGCGCCCTCGTCCACGGTCCAACTCCTCACGTCCGCTGCCGTCCCCAGCGTGGCAGCCCCGCCCCGCCGGACCCAGTGCCCGATCGGGTCTTGAACCCGTTTTGACCCTCCAGCCCCCACCACCCCGAGGAACCACCGCTTGCGGTGGAAGCGCTTCCAGGCGTGGAGTTCCCCTCGACCCCGGGAGGAGCACCCATGTCCGTCAGCACCCCGACCGCTCCCCCGCGCCCCCTCGTGGTGGGCGTGGGCGTCACGTTCGGGCTCAACGGCCTCGCCGTGGCCACGTGGTTCGCCCGCGTGCCCGCCGCCCGGGACTCCCTGGGCCTCGGCGCGGGCGCCCTGGGCCTGGTGCTGCTCGCCCTGTCGGCGGGCTCCACGCTGGCGATGGTCACCGCCGGCGCGGTCACCCACCGCCTCGGCACCCGGCGGACCGTCCGGCTCTCGACCGGGGTGGTCGCCCTCGGCCTGGTGGTCGCGGGCACGGCCGTCGGCGCGCTGCCGTCGGTCGCGGGCGCCTCGGTCGGCCTGTTCGCCCTCGGGTACGGGACGGGCACCTGCAACGTGGCGATGAACGTGGAGGCGGCCGAGGTCGAGCGGCTGCTGGGGCGGGCGGTGATGCCGCGCTTCCACGGCCTGTGGAGCCTGGGCACGGTCGCCGCGGCGGGGCTGGCCGCGCTCGCCGCGTGGGTGGCGCTGCCCGTGACCGCGCACCTGGTGGGCGTGGCGGCGGTGGTGCTGGTCGGCACCGCGGTCGCGGCCCGCCCCTTCCGCTCCCGGGACGGCCGGGCGGGCGGCAGCGGCGTCCTGGCGGCCTGGCGGGAGCCGCGCACGCTGCTGATCGGGCTGCTGGTGATGGTGCTGGCGCTCACCGAGGGCACCGCGAACGACTGGCTGGCCGTGGCGTTCGTGGACGGGCACGCGTTCGGCCCGGCGGCGGGCGCGGCGGTGTTCGGGGTGTTCGTGACCACGATGACGCTGGGCCGAGTGCTCGGCACCACCGCCCTGGACCGCTGGGGACGGGTGCCGGTGGTGCTGGGCGGGATGCTGCTCGCGGTGGTCGGGGTGGTGGTGGCCGTGCTCGGGGGTCCGGCGGTGGCGGTGGCCGGGGTCGCGCTGTGGGGCCTGGGCACGTCGCTGGGCTTCCCGGTGGGCGTGAGCGCCGCCGCCGACGACCCGGCGCGCGCGGCGGCGCGGGTGAGCGTGGTGGCGCTCATCGGCTACACCGCGTTCCTCGCGGGCCCGCCGGTCGTGGGGCTGCTCGGCGACCAGGTGGGGGTGCTGCGGGCCCTGCTGGTCGTGCCGCTGCTGCTGGTACCGGCGCTGGCCCTGGTGCCGGTGCTGCGGCCGGCGGGGGCGGTGAAGCGAGGGAGGTGAAGCGGGCGGCGGTGAAGCCGGGGCGGTGAAGCGGGCGGCGGTGAAGCCGGTCCGCCGAGGTGCGGCCCCCGCGCGGAGGTGCCAGCATGGTTGCCGTAGGCATCGGAGGTGGGCGTGGGACCGAGGCGGTGGCTGTCCTCCTGGCCGGTGTTCCGGCAGCTCACCGGCCCCGACCCGCTGGGCCGGGGCAAGGCCGCGCAGTCCGACCGCTCGGCCGACCTGCGCGCCCGAACCGCCGACGCCGACCACGTCGCCAAGTCCGTCTGCCCCTACTGCGCGGTGGGCTGCGGGCAGCGCGTCTACGTGGCCGACGGCGAGGTGTTCCAGATCGAGGGCGACCCGGACAGCCCGATCTCGCGCGGCCGCCTGTGTCCCAAGGGCTCGGCCAGCACCCAGCTCGTGACCGGGCCGCAGCGCGCCCGCAAGGTCCTCTACCGCCCGCCCTACGGCACCGAGTGGCAGGAGCTGGCCCTCGACCGGGCCGTGGAGATGGTGGTCGACCGGGTCCTGGACGCCCGCGACCGCGGCTGGCAGGACGTGGACGAGAACGGCGACCGCGTCCGCCGCACGCTCGGGTTCGCGAGCCTCGGCGGCGCGACCCTGGACAACGAAGAGAACTACCTGATCAAGAAGCTGTTCACCGCGCTCGGCGCCCTCCAGATCGAGAACCAGGCGCGTATTTGACACTCCGCCACGGTTCCCGGTCTGGGAGCCTCCTTCGGTCGCGGCGGCGCGACGGACTACCAGCAGGACCTGATCAACTCCGACGTCATCGTCATCATGGGCTCCAACATGGCCGAGGCCCACCCGGTGGGCTTCCAGTGGGTGATGGAGGCCAAGGAGCGCGGTGCGAAGGTCCTGCACATCGACCCGCGGTTCACCCGCACCAGCGCGCACGCGGACGTCCACGTGCCGCTGCGCGCGGGCAGCGACATCGCGTTCCTCGGCGGGGTGATCAACCACGTCCTGACCAACGGCCTGGACTTCCGCGAGTACCTGGTGCCCTACACCAACGCCTCCTTCCTGGTGAGCGAGGACTTCCGGGACACCGAGGACCTGGACGGGCTGTTCAGCGGCTACGACGAGGCAACCGCCTCCTACGACCCGACCTCGTGGCAGTACGAGACGGTGGACCGCGAGGAGTCCGCCGAGCAGCACGACGGGCCCTCGGGCGACAAGGAGCGGTCCACGCCCTACCAGCACGGCAGCGGCGGGCCGAAGGTCGAGGGCGGCAGCGACCCCATCGCCGCCGATCCGACCCTCCAGCACCCCAGGTGCGTCTACCAGGTGCTCAAGCGGCACTTCAGCCGCTACACCCCGGAGGTCGTGGCGCGCGTCTGCGGCGTGTCCGAGGAGCTGTTCCGCGCGGTCTGCGAGCTGTGGACGGCCAACTCCGGCCGCGAGCGCACCGGCGCGCTGGTCTACAGCGTCGGCTGGACCCAGCACAGCACGGGCGCCCAGTGCATCCGCGCGGGCGCGATCATCCAGCTGCTGCTGGGCAACATCGGCCGGCCCGGCGGCGGTGTGTTCGCGCTGCGCGGCCACGCGAGCATCCAGGGCTCCACCGACATCCCGACGCTGTTCAACCTGCTGCCCGGCTACCTGCCGATGCCGACGCCCGAGCACACCGACCTGACCACCTACGTGGAGGACATCCGCGCCGACCACCAGAAGGGCTTCTGGCGCAACGCCGACACCTACGCCGTCTCGCTGCTCAAGGAGTACTGGGGCGACAAGGCGACCGCCGAGAACGACTACTGCTTCGACTACCTGCCGCGCATCACCGGCGACCACGGCACGTACCGCACGGTCATGGACATGGTCGACGGCAAGGTCTCCGGCTACTTCCTGCTCGGCCAGAACCCGGCGGTGGGCTCCGCGCACGGCCGGCTCCAGCGCCTGGGCATGGCCAACCTCGACTGGCTCGTGGTCCGCGACCTGACCATGATCGAGTCGGCGAGCTTCTGGAAGGACTCCCCCGAGGTCGAGACCGGCGAGATCGCGCCGGAGCGGTGCCGCACCGAGGTGTTCTTCTTCCCCGCCGCCTCGCACGTGGAGAAGGAGGGCACGTTCACCCAGACCCAGCGGATGCTCCAGTGGCGCGAGAAGGCCGTGGAGCCGAAGGACGACCAGCGCTCCGAGCTGTGGTTCTTCTACCACCTGGGCCGGCTGCTCAAGGAGCGGCTGGCGGGCTCCACCGACGAGCGCGACCGGCCGCTGCTGGACCTGTGGTGGGACTACGAGGTGGTCGGCGACGAGCCGCAGGCCGACGACGTGCTGCGCCGCATCAACGGCGTCGACCTGACCACCGGCCGCCCCGTGGACGGCTACACCGAGCTGCGGGCCGACGGCACCACCGCCGCCGGCTGCTGGATCTACAGCGGCGTCTACGCCGACGGCGTCAACCAGGCCGCCCGCCGCAAACCGGGGCAGGAGCAGGACCTCTACGCCCCCGAGTGGGGCTGGGCGTGGCCGATGAACCGCCGCGTGCTCTACAACCGCGCCTCCGCCGACCCGCGGGGGCGGCCGTGGAGCGAGCGCAAGGCGCTGGTCTGGTGGGACGCCGAGCGCGGCGAGTGGACCGGCCACGACGTGCCGGACTTCGAGCGCGCCAAGCCGCCGGACCACGTGCCGCCGCCGGACGCGGTCGGCCCGGACGCGCTGCGCGGCGACGACCCGTTCATCATGCAGGCCGACGGCAAGGGCTGGCTGTTCGCGCCCAGCGGCCTGGCCGACGGCCCGATGCCGACGCACTACGAGCCGCACGAGTCGCCGCTGCGCAACGCGGTCTACCCGCAGCAGGGCAACCCGACGCGCAAGGTCTACGGGCGGCCGGACAACCCCTCGAACCCGGCACCGCCCGAGCCGCACGGCGAGGTGTTCCCGTACGTGCTGACCACGGCCCGGCTCACCGAGCACCACACCGCGGGCGGCATGAGCCGGACCCTGCCGCACCTGGCCGAGCTGCAACCGGAGCTGTTCGTGGAGGTGTCGCCGGACCTGGCCCGGGAGCGCGGGTTGGAGCACCTGGGCTGGGCGCACGTGGTCACCAGCCGCGCGGCCGTGGAGGCGCGCGTGGTGGTCACCGAGCGGATGCGGTCCCTGCCGGTGCACGACCGCCTGGTGCACCAGGTGTGGCTGCCCTACCACTGGGGCGCCACGGGGCTGGTGACCGGCGACTCGCCGAACGACCTGTTCGGCGTCGTGGTCGACCCGAACGTGTTCATCCAGGAGTCCAAGGTGGCGACCTGCGACGTGCGGCCGGGCCGCCGCCCGCGCGGGCCCGCGCTGCTGGAGTACCTGGAGGGCTACCGGCGGCGGGCCGGGATCACCGCCGAGACCGGCACGCACGTCCACACCACCGGTCCGGCGCACACCGAGGAGGACTCGTGACCGAGAACCGGCTGTCCGGGCCGCTGCCCGACGTGGCGGGCGAGGCCGGGTACGACGCCGACCACCCGCCGCGCGTGGGGTTCTTCACCGACACCTCGGTGTGCATCGGGTGCAAGGCGTGCGAGGTGGCGTGCAAGGAGTGGAACCACGTGCCGGAGGCGGGCTTCGACCTGCTGGGCATGTCCTTCGACAACACCGGGCACCTCAACGCGAACGCGTGGCGGCACGTGGCGTTCGTGGAGCAGCAGCGGCCCGCGCCCGAGCCGGCGGCGCAGGACCTGGGGATGCCGTCGTTCGACCGGCCCGGCACCGGGACCGGGCCGGAGGCGCGCACCGACTTCCGGTGGCTGATGGCCTCGGACGTGTGCAAGCACTGCACGCACGCGGGCTGCCTGGACGTGTGCCCGACCGGGGCGCTGTTCCGCACCGAGTTCGGCACGGTCGTGGTGCAGCAGGACATCTGCAACGGGTGCGGCTACTGCGTGTCCGGCTGCCCCTACGGGGTGATCCAGCGCCGCGAGGGCGACGGGCGGGCGCAGAAGTGCACGCTGTGCTACGACCGGCTGCGCGTGGGCGAGGAACCCGCCTGCGCCAAGGCGTGCCCGACGGACTCCATCCAGTTCGGCGAGCTGGACGAGCTGCGCGAGCGGGCCGCGGCGCGGGTCGAGCGGCTGCGGGAGCGCGGCGAGGTCGGGGCCCGGCTGTACGGGGCGGACCCCGAGGACGGCGTGGGCGGCAACGGCGCGTTCTTCCTGCTGCTGGACGAGCCGGAGGTGTACGGGCTGCCGCCGGACCCGGTGGTGCCGACCCGCGACCTGCCCGCGATGTGGAAGCGGGCCGGGCTGGCGGCGGCGGCGTTCGCCGCGGCGGCGGTCGTGGCGTTCGCGGGAGGGCGTTGATGGCGCGCGGTGGCGGTCGCGGTGGTGGCGGTGGCGGTCGGCGTGACGGGTCTGTGGTGCCCGAGGCGGAGTTCCGCTCCTACTACGGCCGGCCGGTGCTCCAGGAGCCCGCGTGGGAGTGGCCGGTGCCGGCCTACCTGTTCGCGGGCGGGGTGTCGGCGGGCTCGACGCTGCTCGCGGTGGGCGCGGACCTCACCGGGCGGCCCGCGCTGCGGCGGGCCGGGCGGCTGGGCGCGCTGGTGTCGCTGGGCGCCGGGATGGTGTTCCTGGTGATGGACCTGGGGCGGCCGGAGCGCTTCCTGCACATGCTGCGGGTCGCCAAGCCGACCTCGCCGATGAGCGTGGGCACGTGGTTCCTGGTCGCCTACGGCCCCGGCGTGGGCGCCGCCGCGGTGGCCGAGGTGCTGCCCGCGCGGTGGCGGCTGGGCCGGCTGCTGCGGTGGGCGGCCCGACCGGCGGGGATGTCGTCGGCGGCGCTCGCGCCCGCCGTGGCCTCCTACACCGCCGTGCTGCTGTCGCAGACGGCCGTGCCCGCGTGGCACGAGGCGCACCCGCACCTGCCGTTCGTGTTCACCGGGTCGGCGGCGGCCGCGTCCGGCGGGCTGGGCATGGTGTGCGCGCCGGTGGCGCAGGCCGGTCCGGCGCGGGTGTTCGCCGTGCTCGGCGGGGCCGCGGAGCTGGTGGCGTCCCGGGTCATGGAGTCGCGGTTGGGGCTGGTGCGCGAGGCGTACGAGTCGGGGCGGCCGGGGCGGCTGCGGCGGTGGTCGGAGCTGCTGACCGCCGGTGGTGTGCTGGGTGCGGCGCTGGGCGGGCGGCGGAGCCGGGCGGTGGCCGTGGTGTCCGGGTTGGCGTTGATGGCGGGTAGCGCGTTGCAGCGGTTCGGGGTGTTCGAGGCCGGGGTGGCGTCCACGCGGGACCCGAAGTACGTGGTGGTGCCGCAGCGGGAGCGGGCGGCGCGGCGGGACGCGGACCTGGTGCGGGAGGCCGTGGGGCAGGGCGGGAGCGGGCGGGACGAGGCGCAGGACGGGGCACAGGACGAGGTCGGGCAGGGTGGGGCGGACCGGCGGGTGTGATCGGCAGGCATGGCTAGCGGGCGGGGCCGGCGGGGCGGCAGGCGTGATCGGCGGAGATGGCCTTCAGCGCGCCGATCTCCCCGGCGTCACGGCACCACCCGCGTGTGGTCCGGCAGCCGACGGGTCAGGCCCAGCGAGTCCAGCAGCTCCAGCAGCGGCACCGCGACCCGCCGGGTGGTGCCCAGCGCCTGCTTGGCCCCGGCGGCGGTGAACGGCGCGGGCAGCCCGGCCAGCACCTCGGCCGCGCGGCGCGGTGCGTCGGGGGCGAGCACGACGCCCTCGGCCACACGCAGCAGCCGGCCCACCCGCACCGCCGCCGCGACCTCCCTGCCGCCCAGCCCCAGTTCCGCGAGCCGCGCCGCGTCGGGGGCCCGGAACGGGTCGCGCGCCAGGTCCGCCTCCACCGCCGCCACGGCCCGTTCCACGGCGGGCGGCAGGGTCGGCGCGGCGGGCACCCGGCCGGCCACCACGCGCGGCACCAGCTCCGCCACCACCTCGGCCGGCGCGTCCAGGCGGCGGGCCAGCACCTCCACCGGCACACCGGGGTCCAGCGGGTGCTCGCGCCGCCACTCGTCGACCGCCTCGGGGACACGCCGCGCCAGCTCGGCCCGGTGACCGGGGTCGACCCGCCACCGCCCCACCGGCTCGCCCACGTCGCCGAAGCCCAGCGCCCGCAGCTCGCTCGCGGCGACCACGCCCCGCGCCCGCAGGTGGGCGGCCGCCACGTCGCCGGCCAGGTCCGCGCCGCGCCGCCGGGCCGCCCCGCGCCTGGCCAGCGCGGGCGGGCGCACGTCGAGGGTCAGTACGCCGGCGGTGATCCGGTGGCGGCCCGGGTCGCGCAGCAGGCCCCGGTCACCCGCGCGCAGCGGCAGCGACCGGGCCAGGACGAGCCGGGCGGTGTCCGGACCCAGGGGCCGGACGTGCACGGGCACGGCCGCCGAGCCGACGTGCAGCACGAGCCGGCTGGGCACCCCCTCCACCGACGCGCTCAGCCGCACGTCCACCTCGCGGGTCCCCACCCACGCGCCGGGGGTCAGCAGCGCGTCACCGCGCCCCACCCGGTCCCGCTCCACGCCGCGCAGGTTCACCGCGACCCGCGCGACGCCCCGCACCAGGTCGACCGGCTCGCCCAGCGCCTGGAGACCCCGCACCGGCACGCGCGCCCCGCCCACCTCCAGCTCGTCGCCGACCCGGATCGTGCCCGCGCCGAGCGTGCCGGTGACCACCGTGCCCGCACCGCGCACGGTGAACGAGCGGTCCACCCACAATCGGACGTCGGCGGCCGGGTCCGGTTCGGGCAGCGCGCGCGCCACCGCGTCCAGCCCGGCCCGCAGCTCCGCCAGGCCCGCGCCGGTCGCCCCGCTCACCGCCAGCGACCGCGCGCCGGCCAGCGAGGTCGCCGCCAGCCGCTCGCGCGCCGCCGCCAGCGCGGGTCCGGGGTCGGCCAGGTCCGAGCGGGTCACCACGAGCAGGCCGTGGCGGACGTCGAGCCCGTGCAGCGCGGCCAGGTGCTCGGTCGACTGCGGCATCCACCCCTCGTCCGCGGCCACCACGAACAGCGCGGCGGGCACCGGTCCCACGCCCGCCAGCATGTTGGCGGTGAACCGCTCGTGGCCGGGCACGTCGACGAACGCCACCGGTCCGGCGGACAGGCGCGTCCAGGCGAACCCCAGGTCGATGGTCAGCCCGCGCCGGCGCTCCTCGGCCCAGCGGTCCGGCTCCATCCCGGTCAGCGCGCGGATCAGGGTGGACTTGCCGTGGTCCACGTGACCCGCGGTGGCGATCACCCGCAACCCGGCACCCCTCGCTCCGGCACCCCTCTGGCCGGCACCCCTCTGGCCGGCACCCCGCACCGCAGCACGGCTTCCCGCAGCCGGTCGTCATCGGCCGGGTCGACGGTCCGCAGGTCGAGCAGGCACCGGCCGCGCTCGACCCGGCCCACCACCGGCGGTCGCCCACCGCGCAGCGCCGGGGCGTACCGCTCGGGCAGGCTCACCGCCGCGCTCGGCAGCTCCACCCCCGGCGCTCCCCCGCCACCGACGGCCGCCGCGCTGGGACCGGCCGTCGCGTCCACGCCCCGGTCGGCCAGCGCCCGCGCCAGGTCCCGGGCCCGCGCCAGCAGGTCGGCGGCGTCCGCACCCAGGGCCCGCGCGACCGGCGGCGGCGGACCGAGGAGCGTGGCCTCCAGGGCGGCCAGGGTCAGCTTGTCCACGCGCAGCGCGCGGGCCGCCGGGTGGCGGCGCAACCGGTGCACCACCTCGGCGTCGCCCAGCAGCAGCCCGGCCTGCGGGCCGCCCAGGAGCTTGTCGCCGCTGGCCGTCACCACCGCCGCCCCGGCGCGCAGCGCGCTCGCCGCGTCCGGCTCGTCGGGCAGCAGCGGGTGGGGTGCGAGCAGCCCGGAGCCGATGTCCACCACCAGCGGCACGCCCAGGCCCGCCAGCTCGTCGATCCCGGGCGCGCTGGTGAAGCCCGTGACGCGGAAGTTCGAGGGGTGCACCCGCAGCACGAAGCCGGTGTCGGGGCCGATCGCGTCGGCGTAGTCGCGCAGGTGCGTGCGGTTGGTGGTGCCGACCTCCCGCAGCCGGGCGCCGGTCGAGGCCAGCAGCTCGGGGATGCGGAACCCGTCGCCGATCTCCACCAGCTCGCCCCGGCTGACCACGATCTCCCGACCGGGCGCGAGGGCCATCGCGCACAGCAGCAGCGCGGCGGCGTTGTTGTTGACCACGTGCACGTCACCCGCGTCCGGCACAGCCGCCGCCAACGCGGCCAGCACCCCGCGCCCGCGCCGGGCCCGCTCGCCGCCGACCAGGTCGAACTCCACGTCGGTGCAGCCGGCCGCGTCGGCGATCGCGGCCACCGCGGCGGCCGACAGCGGCGCGCGACCCAGGTTGGTGTGCACGACGACCCCGGTGGCGTTGAGCACCGGCCGCAGCGAGGACGCGCCGGCGGGCAGCGAGGTCAGCGCGGCGTCGACCACCTCGGCGGGCGCGATCAGCCCCTCGCGCGCCCGCTGCTGGGCCTCCACCACGGCGGTCTTGACCCGACCCCGGCCCAGCGCCGCCACTGCGGGGGCCAGGCGGGGGTCGGCCAGGACCCGGTCGGTGCGCGGGATCGCGCGCCGGGGGTCGGTCACGGGCCCGGCAGCCGAATCGCCGGCAGCCGAACCACCGGCCGCTGGTCCGCCGGCCCTCGAACCACCGGCCCTCGAACCACCGGCAGCCGAACCACCGGTCACCGGTCACCGCCATGGCGGAGGCGGACGGGAATCGAACCCGCCAGCGACAGGTCCTGCCGCTCAACGGTGTTGAAGACCGCGCCGGCCACCAGGCCGGATACGCCTCCTCGTGCCATCGCCCAATCCTGCCAGTGCCCCCCGCCGCGCGCGCGACGGGTCCGGCCGACCCGACCGCGCCCACCGCCCCGGCGCACCGGAGGCAGCTCCACCGCCCGGCGCAGAGCGAGGCGGCCAACCGGTCCCCGCGGTGCGCGAGCCGACCCGGTCGGCCAGGCTGGCACCCGTGACTCGACCCAGGCTGACCCAGTACGCCCGCGGCGGCGGGTGCGCGTGCAAGATCCCTCCCGGCGAGCTGGAGGAGGTGGTGCGCGGCCTGACCGGGGCCGCGCCCCGCGACCCGCTGGGGCAGCTGGTCGTCGGCCTGGACCACGGCGACGACGCCGCCGTGGTCACCATCCGCGACGGCCTGGCGCTCATCGCCACCACCGACTTCTTCACCCCCGTGGTGGACGACCCCTTCGACTGGGGCCGGATCGCCGCCGCGAACGCGCTGTCCGACGTCTACGCCATGGGCGGCCGACCGGTGCTGGCGGTCAACCTGCTGTCGTGGCCGCGCGAGCTGCTGCCGTTCGAGCTGGCCGCCGAGGTGCTGCGCGGTGGCTTGGAGGTGTGCGCGGAGGCCGGGACGCACCTGGCGGGCGGGCACAGCGTGGACGACGCGGAGCCGAAGTACGGGCTCGCGGTGACCGGCGTCGGCGACCCGGACCGGTTGCTGCGCAACGACGCCGGCCGCCCCGGGGTGCCGCTGTCGCTGACCAAGCCGCTGGGCGTCGGGGTGCTCAACAGCAGGCACAAGGCGACCGGCGAGGTGTTCCCCGAGGCGGTGGCGTCGATGGCGCGGCTCAACCGGGACGCCGCGCGGGCCGCGCTGGACGCGGGCGCGGTGTGCGCCACCGACGTCACCGGGTTCGGGTTGCTGGGCCACCTGCACAAGCTGGCCCGCGCCAGCGGGGTGACCGCGGTCGTGGACGCGGCCGCGGTCCCCTACCTCGACGGCGCGCGGGAGGCGTTGCGGGACGGGTACGTCAGCGGCGGCACGCGCCGCAACCTGGACTGGGTGCGCCCGCACGCCGACCTGGGCGCGGTCGACGAGGACGAGGCGCTGCTGCTGGCCGACGCGCAGACCTCGGGCGGGCTGCTGGTCGCGGGCGAGGTGCCCGGCGCGCCGGTGGTCGGGGAGCTGGTGCCCCGGGGTGAGCACACGATCGTCGTCCGCTGAACCCGCTGGACCCGCCGGCCCGCCGAACCCCTCAACCCCCCAGACCACCCACCACCGATCCAACCCACTCCGCGTAAGCGGGAACCAGCGTGTAAACCCCACCGTCCCCACAAGGGCGCACCGCGTCGTCCGTGGCCCGCGACGTCGCACCCGCCAGCAACCACCGATCCCCCACCGACACGTAAGCCGGCCCCCCGCTGTCCCCGTTGCAGCTGTCGCGGTCGAGGCCGGGCGCACCCGCCACGAACTCGGTGTCCGGGTGCGCGCCGTACCCCGGCAGGCGCCCGGCCAGCGGCACGTCCACCACGCGCCGACGCCCGTACCCGGCGCGGCCCTGGAAATCGGTGTTGCCGTACCCCACGAGCCGGACGAACGACGCCCCCGCCAGGGCCCCGGCCGGCGCGATCGGTCGCGGCGCGGTGTCGAGGGGTTCGGCCAGCAGCAGCACCGCGATGTCCCCGTACGGCCCGGACGAGCCGTACGACGGGTGGACCACGGCCTCCCGCACCGCGACCACGCGCCCCGCGCCGGGCGCCTTCACGTCCTCCCCGGAGAAGACCCGCTGCCCGCAACCGCCCCGCGCGCAGTGCGCCGCGGTCACCACGGCGCCGGGCGCGACGAGCGTGCCCGAGCAGCACCACCCGGTGGCGCTGCCGACGGCCACGCAGTCGGGGAAGTCGGACGTCGGCACCCCGCCGACGATGCGGCGCCGGTCGGCCACCACCTCGCGGAGGTTCGCCAGGTACGTGCGGTCGGTGTAGAGGTCGGGCACGGACAGCGGCGCGCCCCGCTCGGCCGACCGATCGGCGGCCTCCCGCGCCAGCAGCACCGGGTCCTCGGCGTCCGCGAAGCGCGCGGCCTGGTTGAACAGGGTCTGGAACGCCAGGGCGAACCGGGTGTCGTCATCGCCCGCGACGACCCGCGCCAGCTCGGCGGCGGGACCCCGCAACGGGTCGGCGTCTTCGGTCAAGGCTCGGCTCCCTCGGTCGGGTGTCACCCCGTCCGGGTGTCACCCCGTTTGGGTACCCCGTTGACCCCCGGCCCGCACGCGTTGTCCGGTTGACGACAGGAATCGCTCACCCTGTGGGGTTGACCGACCACGCTCAGTACGGTCGGGGACCATGCAGCGAACAAGCGTCCTGGCCCTCGTGGCCACCCTGCTGGCGCTCGGTGCGGCACCGGCCACCGCGCAGCCCGACGCCCGGGTGGTCCCCGACCCCGCCGCCCACGTCGACCCGCTCATCGGCACCAGCAATCAGGGGAACACCTTCCCGGGCGCGGTCGTGCCGTTCGGCATGTTCTCCTTCAGCCCCGAGGGCACCCGCGGCAACACCCTGCGCGCCGCGGCGCCCGGCGGGTACCGGCACGACGCCACCCGCCTGCGCGGCTTCAGCCTCACCCACATGTCCGGCACGGGCTGCGCCGGCGGGTCCGGCGACGTGCCGATCTTCCCGCACGTCGGCACGGTCACCACCAGCCCGACCACCGACGCGAAGGACGAGGTCTACGCGAGCGACTTCAGCCACGCCGACGAGGTGGCGCGACCCGGCCGCTACGACGTGGCGCTGAAGTCCGGCGCGAGGGCCGAGCTGTCCGCGACCACGCGCACCGGCGCGGCCCGCTTCACCTTCCCCGCCGAGCGGCCCGCCACCGTGCTGGTGCACACCTCCAAGTCCCAGGTGGGCAGCAGCGACGCCCGCACCACCGTGGACGCGGCCACCCGCACCGTCACCGGCTCGGTGACCAGCGGCAACTTCTGCGGCTACATCAACCAGGAGGGCCGCCGCAGCTACTACACGCTGCACTTCGCCCTGGAGTTCGACCAGCCGTTCACCGAGGTCGGCACCTGGCGCGACGACGTGGTCACCCCCGGGTCGACCACCACGAGCGGCGGCACCACCTACGGCGGGAACGGCTGGCCCGTGCTGGGCAAGGGCTCCGGCGCCTACCTCGGCTTCGCGCCGGGTTCGACGGTCAACGCGCGCGTCGGCATCTCCTACGTCAGCGCGGACAACGCCCGGCGCAACCTGCGCGCGGAGAACGACGGCCTGCCCGTCGAGGACGTGCGCGACAACGCCTACCGCGCGTGGCAGGAGCAGTTGCGGCGCATCGAGGTCGGCGGCGGCTCGGACGGCGACCGGACGAAGTTCTACACCGCGCTCTACCACTCCCTGCTGCACCCCAACGTGTTCAGCGACGTCAACGGCGAGTACGCGGGCACGGACGGCAGGACGCACCGCGTGCAACGGCCGCAGCGCGTCCAGTACGGCACGTTCTCCGGCTGGGACGTGTACCGCTCGCAGCTCCAGCTGCTGACCCTGCTGGAGCCCGGGATCGGGTCGGACATCGCGCAGTCCCTGCTCAACCAGGCCGAGCAGAACGGCGGCGTGTGGGACCGCTGGACGCACGCCAACGGCGGCACCCACGTGATGAACGGCGACCCGTCGCCACCGGCGCTGGCGGGCATCCTCGCCTTCGGCGGCGACCGGTTCGACGTGCGGCGGGCGCTGGCGTCGCTGGTGCGCGCGGCGACGCGGCCGACACCGCTGGACCTGAGCAAGGACGGCTGGGCGGTGATGTCGGTGGGCCAGCGGCCGTCGCTGGACAGGTACCTGCGGCTGGGCTACATGCCGTCGGTGTCCAACGCGTGGGGCGGCGCGGCGGAGACGCTGGAGATGTCCGGCGCGGACTACGCGATCAGCCGGCTGGCCGCGCGGGTGGGCGACCGCCGCACGCAGCGCGAGTTCGCCGCCCGCGCCCAGTGGTGGCAGCACAACTACGACCCGGTCGCCGACGAGACCGGCGGCTACGTGCGCAACAGGGGCGAGGACGGCACGTGGGCACCGGACTTCGAGCCCGACACCGGCCACGGCTTCGTCGAGGGCACCAGCGCGCAGTACACGTGGATGGTGCCGCACAACGTGGCGGGCCTGGTGGCCGCGCTCGGCGGCCCGGAGCGGGCGAACGCGCGGCTGGACGACTTCTTCCACCACGAGGACGGCGGCTGGGCGCTGGCCCGCGCGGGCGGCACGAAGTCCGCGCTGGACAACGAGCCCTCGCTGAACGCGCCGTGGCTCTACAACTACACGGGACAGCCGCACAAGACCCAGCAGACCGTGCGCGAGGTGGTGAACTCGCTGTGGACCACCGGACCCGGCGGCATCCCCGGCAACGACGACCTCGGCGCGATGTCCTCGTGGTTCGTGTTCGCCTCCATCGGGCTGTACCCGCAGGTGCCGTCGCGGGCCGAGCTGGTCGTCGGCAGCCCGCTGTTCACCTCGGTGAAGATCAACCGCGGCGGCGGCCGGGACATCACCATCACCGCGCCGGGCGCGTCGCCGCGGGCGATGTACGTGCGGGGCCTGGAGGTGGACGGCCGGGCGAGCACGAAGCCGTGGCTGCCGGAGTCCTTCGTGGAGCGCGGCGGCCGGTTGGCCTTCACCCTGGCCGAGACGCCCGACCCGACCTGGGGTTCCGCGCCCGGCGACGCGCCGCCGTCGTTCCGCGAGGGCGAGCGGCCCGTCCGGCACGACCAGCCCTACCACCTGAAGGTCGAGCCCGGCGACCCCGTGGTGGCGCCCGGCGCGACGCTGGCCGCGCGGGTGGTGCCCACCAAGCTCTACGAGGGCGACCCCACGGCCACCTACACCGTGACCGGTCCGCCGACGCTGTCGTTCGACCCGCCGTCCGGCGCGGTGCCCGGCGGGTTCTCGATCACCGCCGCGCCCGGCGCGCCGCAGGGCTTCCACCCGGCGACCGTGACGGTGGCGGTCGAGGGCGCGGACCCGGTGGTGCTGCCGCTCGTGGTGAAGGTGGCCCCGGAGGGCAGCATGTTGGCCGCGGTCGATAACACCGGCACCTCCGAGGACGAGACCGGCGACGGCGACTTCGACGGCGGCGGGTACAGCTACTCGCGCCAGGCGCTCGCCGCGGCGGGCCTCGCGCCCGGCGGCACGGGCGCCGTGGACGGCCTGTCGTTCCGCTGGCCCGACTCGCCCGCCGGGCGGCCGGACAACGCGGTGGCCGACGGGCAGCGCCTGGACGTTCCCGGCACCCGGCTGGCGTTCGTCGGCGCGGCCACCAACGGCGCGCGGGCGGCCACCGCCGCGGTGACGTTCACCGACGGCAGCACCGCGCCGGTCGAACTGGGCTTCAGCGACTGGACGCTGGGCGGCGGCGGCAGCTCCCCCGCCTACGGCAACGCGGTCGTCGCGACCACGCCGTACCGCAACCAGAGCGGGGGCGGCGGCGAGGAGGTGGCCACGCACATCTTCGCCACCAGGACGTTCACCGCGCCGGCGGGCAAGGTGCTGCGCTCGGTCACCCTGCCCGTCGACGAGGACCTGCACGTGTTCGCGATTGCCGCGGAATGGAATATTTGATCGAACAATTGATCGGCACCGCGGTTGTGCGGACCTGAACACCGGAATCACGACACACCATTCGGCTGTTTGACACTCCCCCCGGTCGCTGTTATCCATGTGATCACACCGACCGGGGGGTTGGCATGACCGAGTCCGAGGGCCAACGACGGCCGGGCTACCGCTTTGTGCTCATGTTCCTGTTCGCGGCCGTGACCGCCGCGGTGACCTCGGTGTCCGCGCGCCTGGTGGCGGACGTCAGCCAGTGGTGGCGGCCCGGCGGGGCCGGTTACCTGGCGGCGACCGCGGTGATGCTCGTGCTGTCCGGCGTGCTGATCAACTCGCTGCCCAAGGTGCTGGGCGACCTCCGGCGCTGGGAGGGCTCCGCCGCCGCGTTCGCCAAGCGGTTCGTGGACGTGCTGGGCGGCGGGCGGAAACGGGCCGGGATCGTCGTCACGGTGGTCGTGCTGGCCCTGGGCAGCTACTTCCTGCTGCCCTCCGCGGACGGGCTGGAGCCCGGCGAGCTGGTCATCATGGCGGCCGAGGACCTGAGCCCGGACGACGCGCGGCAGACGCTGCTGGACCTGTGGAACGCGACCCACCGCGCCAACCCGGCCAAGATCGTGACGAGCGCGCTCGGCGAGGCCGACGAGCAGCTCGAGCACATGGTCAACGACGCCAAGCCGGACGGCAGGCACGAGGCCCACGTCTACCTGCTCGACGTGGTGTGGATGGCGCAGTTCATCGACGAGGGCTACATCCGCGAGCTGGACCGGTCCCGGCTGGACGAGCGCGACCTGGACGACTTCGTGGACAAGGTGCGGCGCACCGGCGAGCGCGAGGGCCGGGACGGCAAGTTGTGGGCCCTCCCGCTCAACACCGACGTCGGGCTCATCTACTACCGCACCGACATCCCCGACCCCGTCAAGCCGACCACCTGGGACGACCACTCCGGCGTCACCGCCCGGACCGCGTCGATGGCCGCCCACGCGTTCCAGATGTCCGGGGAGATGGCCACCATCACCTCACTGGAGGCCATCTGGGCGGCGGGGGGCGTGGTGGTGCGGAACGACGGCCGGATCAGCCCCAACACGGACGGGGACCGGGCGCGCTTCGACGACCAGGACAACGCGGGGCTCCGCAAGCTCAACACCGTCACGAGGAACCCGGCCCTGGCCCCCGGCGACCCCGCTCCCGAGGACACGGACGCCGACGACGCCGTCGACCAGTTCGTCCAGGGACGCGCGCAGTTCATGCGGAACTGGGCGGTGGCGCACGAGCAGCTCACCGACCGGCAGGGCGAGCTGGACGAGAACGGCATCACCTTCGGCGTCGTCGCGCCGCCCACCCCCAGCGTGCTGGGCGGGCAGAACCTCGCGATCTCGGCGCACAACAAGGACAAGCCGCGCGCCGCCCAGGCGCTGATCGAGTTCATGACCAGCGCGCAGAGCCAGCTGATCCTGTCGGAGATCGGCGGTTTCGCGCCCACCCGGGACTCGGTGTACGAGCGGCTCAGGGGAGAGCAGTTCCGGAGCATCCGCCAGGCCCTCCAGGACGCCCGGCCGCGCCCCGCCATCCCCTGCTACACCCGGTGGAGCAAGGACTTCCGCGACGGCGTCCGGGACGTCGTGGGCCCGGGCGACGAGGTGTCGGACGATGCCGCCCGGAAGCTGACGGGCGCCTGCCAGGGGTGAAACGGCGGCCGACCGGGTACGCCGGGGACGTGACCGAACGAGAACCCCTGGACCTGGGTGCCACCGAGCTGTCCGCCGAGGAGGAGGCCCGCCTCCGGCGCGAGCACGACCTGGACCGACCCGAGACCTTCGACCGGCGCAACGGCGTGGACGAGCGGGCGGCGACGCGGGCCACCCTGCTGCCCGAGGAGCGGGAGACCGGCAGCGCCGACCCGGAGGCGCAGGCCCGCGAGGTGCTGCGCGACTCCGACGTGCGCACCGAGATCCCGGAGTCCGCGCCGGACACCGTGTTCGAGCGACGGCGCTCCGACGACTGACCGGACATCCCCGGACATATTCCCCTGATTATTCAAATTTCTCACTCGATCGGATTATCAAGGACCGGCTAACGCCACGACGACCGCGCGCGAAATCCAGGACAAGCGCGGTTCGTCGGGCGGCCCGGTCCGGCGTCGCGCTCATTCGCACCGCCGAAGGAGCGCCATGCGCTACCCGACGAGGACCGAGGGCGGCATCCGCTACCTCGAAGCCGGACCGGAGTCCCCGACCGGCGTCACGCACCTGCTCGTGCACGGCCTCGGCGGGTCGCTGGAGCAGTGGACGGCGGTGGTCGACGAGCTGAGACCCACCACCCGGGTGGTCGCGATCGACATCCCGGGCTTCGGGCACAGCCGCACCCGCCGGGGCCACTTCGCGGTCCCGGACGCCGTGCGGGACATCTCCGGCTTCCTCGACGCGCGCGGCATCGACCGGTGCGTGGTCGTCTCGCACTCCATCAGCTGCGTGGTCGCGGCCGGACTGGCCGCCGCCCGACCGGCCGGGGTGACCAAGCTCGTCCTCGTCAGCGGCGCGCTGGTGCGGGCCTCGGAGCTGGCGCAGCACCCGGGACTGGCGCTGCGGGACCCGGCGCTGGGCCTGGCGGTGGCCGCCCAGTTCGCGGCGGGGGTGGTGCCGGTGCCGAGGGTCCTGCTGACCGCGCTGGCGGCCTCCCGGCTGCTGCGCACCGCGACGCTCTGGCCGTTCGTGGCGAGCCCGAGCGGGGTGCCGACCGAGCACCTGGTGGAGGCGCTGTCCGGCAGCGGCAGCCTCGCCGTCCTGCGGATCCTGCTGTCCGCGCACTCGATCGACCACCACCGCCTGCTGGCCGCGGTGGAGCAGCCGGTGGAGCTCGTCGTCGGCGACCGCGATCGCCTGATCAACCCGAGCGACGTCGCGCGGCTGCGGGCGATCATGCGGGTCACCCGGGTGTCGGTGATCCCCGACTGCGGCCACTGGCCCTGGCTGGAGAAACCGGCGGAACTGTCCGCCCTGATCACCTCCCCGGAGCGCGCATGACCGGCAGGATCGCCACCGAGGACTTCGACCCGTTCCGGTTCTCCCTGCTCTACCGGAACGTCAAGCGGCTGCACACCGGGTGGCTGGCGCTGCCCGCGGTGGCGATCGTGGGCGTGCTCGTGCTGGTGTGCCTCGTCGAGGGCACGTTCGGCGGCCCGGCCGACTTCCAGCCGGTGGCCGACACCCGGCGCGCGGTCGGCGTCCCCGAGCAGGCCGGGTCGGCGCCCAGCTTCCCGTTCATGCGCGACATCGTCAGCTGGATGCTGGTGGTCATCGTGATCACCGGCGCGGTCCTGCTGCACCGCCAGTGGCAGCACCTGGCGAGGTGCCTGTCCGGGCTGGCCGAGAACGGCGTGCTGGTCGCGCGCGACCGGCCCAGGTCGAACCTGCTGTCCAGGCTCCTGCGGGTGGACCGGATGACCGCGGGCACGCCGCCGGAGCGGGCCCTGGACACCGTCGTGACCCGGGTGATGGCGCCGCTGGAGCGGCGGAGCGCGGGCCTGCTGCTGTGCCTGAGCGTGGTCGCGCTGGTGCTGACCATCCTGCTGGTGCTCGGGTTGGAGAACAACGTGTTCCACGTGCTGGCCCCCGCCGGCCTGGACGAGCAGGCGAAGGCCGAGTGGACGCGCCAGGCTTACTCGAGCTGGTGGGCGGGCAAGCACCACATCGCCGGGCACATCCTCTACTGGGTGCTGGCCGTGTTCGCGATCTTCATCATCCTGAACTTCCAGGTGGTCGGCGTCATCGCGGTCTACCTGGCGGTGGCGATGCAGTTCGTGGTGCGGCCCTCGGCCGACTGGCTCAACCGCGACGGCCGGTACGGCTGGGCGCCGCTGGCGCGCGTGTACCGCACCGTGGTGTGGTCCAACGCCCTGCTGGGCGTGACGCTGACCATCGTGCTGGCCTCGCTGGGCATCGACAACTACGGCTGGGTCGCGGTGCTGGTCGTGGTCTACATCCTGCTGGTGCCGCTGTGCGTCGTCGTGCCGTGGCTGGTGTTCCGCAGGGCGGCGGAAGCCGCGCGCGACGCCCGCGCCGAGGTCCTGGCCCGGCTGGTCGACCAGCGGGGCCTGGACATCGACTCCGACCTGGAGGCGCTGGCGCCCGTCGTCGCCGAGCTGGAGCGGTGCCGGTCCGCGCGGATCCGGCCGTTGCGCCTGGGCACCGCGTCCTACTCGACGTACGTGGTGCTGGCCGTCCTGCCGGTCCTGCTGACCGCCGCCCAGATCTTCCTCCCGCTGACGTTCGGCACGCGTTAGGAGTCCCCGTGAACGATGTCGCCACCATTCGGCCGATCGCCCTGCGCCACCGCGACTACTACGCCACCCGCCCGGCGGTCTCCTTCGCCGTGCGGGTGGCCTCCGGCCGGACCTTCGAGGTCGGGCCGGGCGACCCCCGCTTCACGCTCGTGGCGCGCGACCGGCGCGGCGAGGAGGCGCTGGCCTCGCTGGACCAGTTCCGGGTCGCCGTCGCGTACCTGGAGGGCTGGCTCGACGTCGAGGGCGACCTGGTGTCCGCGCTGGCGATGCGCGGGTTCTTCCGCGACTTCCACCCGCTCGTGTGGCTCGGGAAGTTCGCGCCGAGCCTGCTCGGCGCGGGCGCCGCCGACGACCGCCGGACCATCTCCTCCCACTACGACCGGGAGAGCGAGTTCTTCCTGACCTTCCTCGACCGCCGGCACCGGTGCTACACCCAGGGCTCGTTCGCCCACGACGACGAGCCCCTGGAGGACGCGATGACCCGGAAGCTGGACCTCGCCCTGGCGTCGCTGGACCTGCCGGCCGACGCGCGCGTGCTGGAGGTCGGCGGCGGCTGGGGCGCCTTCCTGGAGCACGCCGGGCAGCGCGGCGTGGACGTCACCGCACTCACCCTGGCGGCCGAGTCCGAGCGGTTCCTCACCGAGCTGGTGGCGCGCCAGGACCTGCCCGTCACCGTGGTGCGGCAGCACTTCCACGAGTACCGGTCCGAGCGGCGGTTCGACGCGGTGGTCAACATGGGTGTGACCGAGCACCTGCCCGACTACGGCCGGTCGCTGCGCCGGTACGCGGAACTGCTGGAGCCGGGCGGGCGGGTGTACCTGGACGCGTTCGCGATGCGCTCGCGCCACCGGATCTCCACGTTCATGACCAGGCTGGTGTACCCGGGCCGCTCCACGCCCCTGCTGCTGCACCGGTACCTGGCGCACGTGGCCCGCTCGCCGTTGCGGCTCGTCGAGCTGCACGACGAGCGGCACAACTACTTCCTGACCTGCCGCGAGTGGGCGCGCCGGCTCGACGCCGCCCGGGACGAGGTCGTCGAGCGGTGGGGGCCGGCGCTGCACCGCCGGTTCCGGCTGTTCCTGTGGGCCTCCGCGCTGGGGTTCGACAGCGGGCTGCTCCAGGCGTACCGGTGGACCCTGGAGCTGCCCGCCGATCACCGCTGAGGTCGGTGGCGCATCACGACGAAGTCGCCGTGCCCGCCGTAGCCGAGGACGGGCTCGGCGTACTGCGTGCCGTCGAACGTGATCAGCCACCACTCGCGGCCCACGGGCACGATCACGGGGTGCGGGATGTTGGTGCCGTAGGGCGCGTCCAGGGTGCCGAGTTTGCGCATCGACAGGTCGTAGACGGGGTAGTTGCGGGCGTCGCCGTCGCTGGCGAGCACGTACCAGTCGCGGCCGACGCGCTGGATGATCGTGCCCTCGGTCTGGTCCACGGTCCGGTCGGCGCCGACCAGGCGCAGCGACTCGGCGTAGTCCGCGCCGCGCGGTCCGACCGCGAGCGCCGGGTGGAACACGAACGCGGGCTGCTGCGCCTCGCTCTCCACGAACGCGAGGTGCCACCGGCCGTCGATCCGGGTCAGCGCCGGGTCCCAGGAGCTGACCGCGGTCGGCAGCGGGACCCGCTCGGTGCGCAGCACGTGCACGCCGCGCAGGACGTCGGCGGTGGTGGTGGCGTGGCGGATGTGCACGCCGCGGAAGTCGAAGTCGCCCCAGGAGCTCATGAGCAGGATGAACCGGCCGGTGCGGTCGTCGAAGACGATCTGGCCGGCGTGGTCGCCGACCACCACGCCGTCGCGCTCGAAGAACAGGACGGCGACCTGCTCCAGCCTGGTCGGGTCGGCCAGGTCCAGGGTCCAGACCGCCCAGTGCGCCTGCTGGAAGAACCCGAGCCCGGCGTTGGTCATGGTCAGGTA
Organism: Saccharothrix sp. BKS2; assembly: GCF_047689505.1. Taxonomy (NCBI): domain Bacteria; kingdom Bacillati; phylum Actinomycetota; class Actinomycetes; order Pseudonocardiales; family Pseudonocardiaceae; genus Saccharothrix; species Saccharothrix sp. BKS2. Next base: position 223,991 of record NZ_JAUQOL010000001.1, read on the forward strand.
GAGCTTGCCGCCGCGGGTGAACGGGCGGCCGTCGGCGTGCTGCACCACGTGCGGGTCGCGGACCCCGGCCTGCCCGAAGTAGCCGGCCCGCACCCGGCCGAGCCGGACCGACCCGTCACCGCGCCCGCCGTAGGCGTACTCCAGCGCGCCGAGGACTGCGGGGACCCGCAGGTCGACCAGGGCCCGCACGGCGTCGCGGGCGGTCACCAGCGGTTGCCAGCCGGTGCCCGTGCCGGTGGGGTCGACGAGCACGGTGACGGCGTTCTCGTTGACCACCACGGCGAGCCGGAACGCGCCTCGGACCTGCACGGGGGCCGAGGCGACCACGGTGGTGACCCCGCCCGCGGTGACCTCGATCGAGGCGCGGCCGGCGGCGGGGTCGACCACGCCGAGCACCGACGTGCCGCCGCCCGCGAGCCCGGCGACCACGGCGCCCGCCCCGTCCACCCCCGCGACCTCCACCAGCACCGACGCGAACGGCGCCCGGGGGCGCACCCCGGTGCCGACCAGGGTGGCGAGGGGGCCGGTGGACCGGCCGACGGCGCTGTCGTACTGCACGAAGCGCGGTGCGACGAGGTCGAACGGCCGGAACTTGTGGGTGATCGAGAAGTGCAGGTCGAACGGCGTGAGCGCGGGGGCCGCCGTCGCGGGGAGGGTGCCGAGGAGCGTCGACGCCGCCCCCACGACCCCCGCCGTGCCCACGTGGCGCAGCAGTTCCCGTCGCTCCATGCCCGACCTCCCAGAACGTCATTGGTCACCGAGTAACCATGTGTTACCTCTTGCGGTGGAAAAACGCCAGGGCCGGTCGGGTGGGCTCACGCGCCCGTCGTGGAGCCGGGGCGCACGATCATCAGCACCACCACGACCGCCCACAGCAGGTTGAACGCGCCGGTGAACGCGGCCAACCGGCCGGCGAGCCCGTCCCGGCCCGCCAGGGTCCGCCGCTGCGCGGGCAGGATGCCCAGCGCCAGCAGGCCCGCGGCGACCGCGGTCAGCGCGATCGACACCAGCAGCCACGCGTCGCCCAGGACGCCCATCGACGCGCCGGTGGCGAGCCCGAAGACGGGGACGGCGACGCCGACCGCCGCGTACGTGCGGCAGGTCCGGTGCAGGAAGGCCGCGACACCGGTCGCCGGCCCGCCCGCCAGGCGGGGGAACAGCGAGGCGGCCACGGTGATGGGCCCCACGGCCAGCACCGCGGCGAGCACGTGGGCGGAGAGCAGGAACTTGGACACCGGGGATCTCCCGTCGACGGCCGGATAGGTAGACAGGCAATGCATACCAGGACTACGTACGACTTGTGTAGGCTGCCTACCCATGAAGGCAACCGCGCCGGGCCGCCCCGCGAGCGCCGACCCGGTGACGGACTACGTCACCACCCTGGCCGACGCCCTGCGCGGTCCGGCGCGGGTCAAGTCCGCCCTGATGCGCGAGGTCCACGACGGCCTCACCGACGCGGTCGAGGCGCAGACCCGCCGCGGGGTGCCCCGGACCCACGCCGCCCGGCACGCGCTGCGCGAGTTCGGCGCCGCCGACGAGCTGGCGCCGTCGTTCCAGCGGGAGCTGACCCTCGCCCAGACGCGCCGCACCGCCCGGGTCCTCGGCGTCACCGTGCCGGTGCTGGTCGTGTGCCACCTGCTCGTGCACACCGCCGCACCGGGCGCGGGCCTGGGCTCGGACTGGCGGCTGGGCGCGCTGGCCGCGCACCTGGGCGCCGTGGCGACCACCGCCGGCCTGCTCGCGGTCACCGCGCTGGCCGCCACCGGCCCGCTGACCCGCCTGCTGCCCACGCCGCACCGGCTGCCGCCCGCCGTCGCCTGGACCGCCACCGCCGCCTCGGTGGGGATGGCGCTGGCCGCGGTGGCGCTGGCGGTGGTCTCGGCCCTGTCCGCGAACTGGCCGGTGACCTCGCTCGCCTGCGTGCTCGCCGCCGTGTCGCACGCGGCCGCCGCGACCTCCGCCCGCGCCTGCCGGGAGTGCGCGCGGGCCGTCAACCGGTAAGACCGCGCCCGACCGGGGCGGGTGTCGCCCCGACACCGGCTCCCGGCTCCCGAGCGCAGCGTTTCCGCCGCCCTACCGAGGGCCTGCGGCACGACCGCGCGGTCGACCCGCCGCCCGCCGCGACCGGACTGAGACCGAGGACACGTCCCAGGGGTGAAACAAGAACCCCCTCACCGCCGTTATTACGAGTGGTCGGTGCGGTCCGTGTCCCCCGGGCCTCACCTAATGGGCCTTCGCGGAATACCGTTCAGCTGGAGCCGCGCAGTGCCACTCGCCGAGAGGCGACCGCCGCGCCGACCTCTCAACCCGCCCCCGGCCGCAACCTCCCCCCAGCGCGGCCGGGGGCTGCCCCGGTCCCGAGCCGCCCTCCCCCCGGTGCGGCCGGGACCGCCCCTTCTCCGGCACCGCCCGCTCGACACCCCGGGCCGCCGGCCCGCCGTCAACCGGCCGAGCAGCTTCCGGCTGAACCTGCTCGACCAGTCCTCGCACGGCGCCGACCACATCCGCGTCCACGCGACCGGGCAGGGCTTCGACCTGACCACCCGGCGGCCGCGCTGGAGCGACCTGGAGCCCGCCGGACAGACCGGTCGCGTCCCGACCGGGGGCGGGGACCGGCAGACTCCCGCCCCCGTCCACAGTGGACTTCATCCCGGATCGCGCGGTCCTCGCGGGCGATCCGGTGCCCGGTCGACCCGTCCCGCTACCCTCCCCCGGTGGACGACCTCCCGCTGCACCCCTCCGCCGAAGCCGCCGTCGGGATCGACGGGGTGGTCCGGGACCTGGCCGGCGCCCTGGCGGGTGCCCTGTCCGGCGCCGACGGGATCGCCGCGGAGCTGCTGGACCGGTTGGGGGCCGACCTGCTCCCCGGCGCGGTGGCGCGGGCCGACCTGCTGGCCGCGGCGTCGCTGGAGGCCGACCGGCTCGGCGACGTGCTCGTGCGGCCGGAGCACCTGGTGCTCGGGTGGGCGCGGGCGACCGGCTCCGGGCTGGAGCACGTGCGCGGGGAGCTCCAGGGGCTGATGGCCGACCACGCGCAGGCGCGGTACGGGGCGCTGCGGCCGGTGCCCCGCGCGGACGCCGCGCGACCGCCCAGGGCGGTGCTGCTGGCCGGCGTGCCCGGCACCGGCAAGAGCACCCTGGCCGAGGCGCTGGCGTGGCGGCTGCGGGCGCCGGTGTTCTCGATGGACTGGCAGCTCGGCGCGCTCGTCCCGTTCGGCGCGCTGCGGCTGGACAACACGGGACCGCTGGCGGAGACGAACCTGATCGCGTCGTCGGCCCGCCAGCTCCAGCTGGGCCTGGACGTCGTCGTGGACGCGACCGGGCACCGCCGGGAGGCGCGCGACCGGTTGCGTTCGGTCACCGAGCGGTTGGGCGGCGTGTTCGTCGGCGTCGAGTGCGTCTGCTCCGACGAGGAGGTCCACCGCGGTCGGGTCGAGGGTCGGGCGCGGGGCATCCCCGGCTGGCACGAGACCGTGTCCTGGGAGCACGTGCTGCGCGTCAAGGCCCTGTGGGAGAGCTGGGACGAACCCCACCCGGTCGTCGACTCGGCCGTGGAGTCGCCCGGAAGCGCGCTGCTCGGGGTGCTGGCGGCGGTGGGGGCGTAGCGGAGAGCGGGTTCCGGACGATCTCGTCCAAAGATCCCCGCTACACCGAGGAGAACGCGTGTCCCGCTTACCGAAGCTGCTCGCGGCGATCGCCGCCGGCACCCTGCTCCTGACCGGCCCGGCGCACGCGCAGGACGCGCCGTCGGCCACCGTCTTCACCCCGACGACCCAGTCGGGCGTCGAGGTCGGCGTGCCGCTGCTGGTCACGGGCAGCTCGTTCAGCGCCAACCCGCAGGAGATCATCGCCACCGAGCTGACCTTCGACGGTGGCGAGACGTGGGTGACCACCGAGCTGATCCGCGTGCTGTCGTGGTCCCGCACCGACTGGCGGCACACCCACACGCCGGAGGTCGCCGGCGAAGTCACCATCGCCGCGCGGGCCGTGACCGCGGCGGGCCCCGGCCCGACCGGTCCGGCGGTGACCGTGCACGTGGGCGGGGCGACCGTGCCGCAGCCGCTGAACTGCTCGATCCGGTGCGAGTTCATCTCGCACCACGCCCCGGAGGTCGACGACGCCGACACCCTCCCGGTCGAGGTGGGCGTGCGGGTGCGGGTCGACCGGCCGGGCCAGGTGCTGGGCGCGTCCCTGCTGCGCGGCGCGCACCGGGGGCCGATCGCCCTGCGGATGTGGTCGGAGGACGGCGAGCTGCTGGCCGAGCGCACGTGGGACCACCCCGGCCGGATGGCCGAGATCGACTTCCCGACCCCGGTACCGGTCGAGCCGGGTCACGACTACGTGGTCTCGTACTACACGCCGCTGGGCGGCTACTCGACCTCCGAGAACTACTTCACCGGCACGGCGGTGCGGGCCCCGTTCACCGCGCCGCACAACGGCACGCACGGGGCGGGCGTCTACCGCTACGGCGTCGGCGGCGGCTTCCCGACCGACAGCTGGCACGACAGCACCTACTGGGTGCAGCCCGAGTTCCGGGGCTGAGCGCGAGGTCCGATGCCGGGCAGGGCGGGCGGCGGGAGCACCACGCCGCCCGCTCCACCCCTGCCCCGCTCTTGCCCGCTCCACCCCTGCCCCGCTCTTGCCTTGTCCGCAGACCATTCGGGCCCGGCTCACCCCGTCGCGCGGTCAGCCAACGATCCGGTCGTACCGGATCGGCGTGTACCGGGCGGCCGTCTCCGGCGACCACGCGCGCTCGACCACCGGCTCGCCATCGGGACCGGTGTGCTCCCGCACGACCGGCCGCGTCCTCGCCCCGTCCTCCCACCGGACGAACAGGGCCACGTGACCCGGGCTGTTGAGCGCGTCGCCCGGCATCAGCTCCTCACGCGGGATCTCGCGGCTGACCTCACCGAGCCCGCTGGTCGGGCGCGAGCGGTCCAGGCCCCAGGCCAGCGAGACGAACCCGGAGCAGTCGGTGCGGTAGCTGCCGTGCTCGTTCTCGTGGCAGGCCCGTTGGCTGTAGGGCACGTGCGCCTCCAACCAGGTCCGCGTCCTGGCGAGGGCTTCCTCCCGGGACGTCGAACGGTCCTCGGTGTACGCGCCGCACGCCTGGAGCGCGTCCGGCGCGTCGGCGAACGCGGTCGGCGCGGCCGGTGAGGTCAGCAGGGCGGCGCAGGCGAGAACGGCGGCCGCGGCGGTGCGGGTGGTCATCGTGCCCTCCGGTGCTGGGGGGGGTGGCCACGGGCCGGCCGGCCCGTGGCGCTCCGTCGTCCCCCCGGTTTCCCAGCACCTGTCCGGAATTGCGCCAAACCACCTGCCCGGGTACTCGTCAGCGGCGGCTGCGCCTCACGGGCCGGCGACCGCCGTCAGCGCGGGCGGGTCGACGTCGCCGAACTCCGGCAGCGGCCAGGTGCGCCGCCACACCACCCCGGTCACGTCCCCGGCGGGCACGAAGCCGTACTCGCGGGAGTCGGTGGACATCGTCGGGTTGTCGCCGAGCACGAAGAAGCTGCCGGGCGGCACCACCGCGACCGCGTCGATCCCGCCCCGGCCGTCGGCCGCGCAGCACACGCCGGGGTCGCCGCCGGGGGACATCGCCAGCCACTCCCCCGACGCCGGGCGCACGCGGATCTCGCCGCCGGTGATGCGCACCTCGTCGCCCGGCAGCCCGAGGACCCGCCGCACCGCGGTGGTGTTGCCGCGTGTGCGGAGAGCGATCAGATCGAGGCGTTCCGGAGTGCCGCCGAAGGAGAGCACCCGGTTCCCGGACCGCAGGGTCGGGTGCATCCCGTCGCCCGACACGGGGGTCGACAGGACCACCGCCGCCAGCGCCACCACCAGGAAGAGCGACACCCCGCCACCGAACAGCGCGGCCACGGTCCGTCCGCGCACCCGATGCCCCTCCCGCCGACCCCGACCGCCGCACGGGCCGGCCTTGCGGAGACCCGAAGTTCACGCAGGGTAACTCACGGCGGGCCGAGTCCGCACTAATGGGGTATGGCGGTGGGCTGGACGGCGGTACGGGAGCAAAGCGACGCGGGGGCGGTGCGGAGGTCCTCAAGCGCGGAGGACCCCGCACCGCCACTCAGCAGTCCACCTCGGCGGCTCACCTCAGGCGGCTCACCTCAGCCAGCCCACCTCAGCGGCCCACCTCAGCGGCCCACCTCAGCGGCCCACCTCGTCGAGCGCCCACCCGGCCACCGCCGAGTAGTACTCCCGCGCGTTCGGCGCCAGGTTGATCGAATGGCCGTACCCCGCCAGCACGAAGGTCCGCAGCGGCGCCGTGTAGTACGGCGCCTCGGCCGCCAGCACCGCCTCCGCCGACGAGCAGTCGGTGGCCGGCGGACCGCACACCGCGCTGTCCCGGCTCCCCACCACCGACAGCACCGGCACCGTGATCAACCGGCTGTACGGCAGCAGCACCGCCACCCCGAGCCCGTCCACCGCCTCGGTCGGCGAGAACACGTCCTTGAGCGACTCCTCCAGCTCCGCCACCCGCCGCACCAGGGGACCGGGCGCGTGGAAGCTCGCGTACCGGGTCCCGGGCGCCGTGGTCAGGTAGCCCAGCGGGTGGAGCAGGCCGAACTTCGGGTCCAGGTTGGCGGGCCGGAAGTTCGCGAACGCGCCCACCACCCCCGGCGGGTTCACCCGGTGCGTCATGCCGGTCACCAGCACGCCGTCCACGTCCCGGTAGGTGCCGGCCTCGATGACGGCGATCGCCGCGCCGAGCGAGTGGCCGCCGACGATCACCCGGTCGAACCTCGGCCCGTACGCGCCGGTCCGCAGGCCACCCACCACCTGGTGCACCACGTCGGCCTGGGTGAACGCGGTCAGCGTCACCGCCAGGGGCTTGGAGCTGCGGCCGGTGCCGAGGCGGTCGATGGTGAACGTGGCGAAACCGGCCTCGTTCTGCGCCACCCGGAACGAGTGCGCGCCGTCGGGGAAGTCCCAGTAGGAGCTGTTGTAGGTGGCGCCGGGGATCAGCAGCTGGACGGTCGCCGCCCCGGCCGGGGTGCAGAGGGTGCCGCGCACGACCTCGCGCTTGCCGAGCGCGGTCACCGGCGCGTCGACGTCGCGGCAGGCCGCCGGACCGGTCGCGGCCGAGGCGGGCGTCAGGGACGACGCCACCAGCAGGGCGACCAGGCCGACGGCGAGTGAGTACCGCAAGGAGGACCTACCTCCATCGTGATCGGGAACGGGACTGGGCGGTCATCGGCAGCCGGTTGGGGTACAGCAGGCCGATCACCTTGGGCCGCACCGGTTTTCCCGGCACGGGGACGAGCCGCCAGCGGGCGGCGATGGTGGCGGCCACGAGCGCGATCTCCATCTGCGCGAACGCGTGGCCGGGGCAGTGGTGCAGGCCGCCCGCGAAGGGCACGTAGGCCCCCTTGGGCACGGTCGCGGCGCGCTCGGGCAGCCACCGGTCCGGGTCGAACTCCCCCGGCCGGTCGTGGTAGCGCGGGTCGTGGTGCAGGGCGTGCGGGCTGAACCCGACCTCGGCGCCCGCGGGCAGCTCCACGTCGCCCAGCCGGACGGCGCCGGCGGTGCGCCGCAGCATCAGCCACAGCGGGTACACCCGCAGCACCTCGTCCACGACGCGCCGGGTGTACGGCAGCGAGCGCAGGTCGTCGATCGTCGCCGGCCGGCCGTCGAGCACCCGGTCCACCTCGGCGTGCAGCCGCTCGGCCACCTCCGGGTGCCGGGCCAGCTCGTGGAACAGCCAGGACAGCGCGAGGCCGGTGGTCTCGCTGCCCGCGGTGAGCAGGGTGACCACGTGGTCGCGCACCTGTTGCGCGCCCATCGGCTCGTCGGTGTCCCCGTCGCGCGCGGAGAGCAGCACCGACAGCAGGTCGTCGCGGTCGCCGCGGGAGGAGCCGATCACCTCGTCCACCACGCGGTGCACGTGCGAGACCGCCTCGTCGAACCGCCGGTTGGCCCGGATCGGCAGCCGCTCCAGCACCGCCGGGGACAGCGCCCGGACCACGCCGAGCCGGATGAGCGTCGGGGTGTGCTCCCGGACCTCCGCGCTGATCCGCGCGTCGAAATCCGTCGAGAACAGGGTTCGGCCGACCACCGAGATCGCGAGGTCCTGCATCGCCCGGTCCACGTGCACCGGGAGTCCATCCCGCCAGGAATTCGCGAGTTCACCGGCCAGGTGGGTCATGGTTTCCGAATAGCGCACCAGGAACCGGCGGTGGAAGGCGGGTTGGATCATCCGGCGCTGCCGGCGGTGGAAATCGCCGTTCGTGCTCACCAGGCCGTCGCCGAAGGCGCGCCGGAGTTTGTCCACGAAGATGCCCTTCTCGAACACCTCGTCGACCAGCACCCGATCCGCCAATTCGGCCGTGGTGACCACGTGCAGGGGCAGTCCTCCCAGGTAGACCCGCACGACGGGCCCGTACTCCGACAGCCGCGCGGTAAACGCGAGCCTTTGTCGCAACAGGGCCGCGGTGTGCCCCAGTACCGGTAATCGGCCCGGTACCTCGCGTTTTCCGGCGTCGCCGGTTTTCGGGCTGGCGGTCATCGCGCGCCGCTCCTCCTCCAGCCGAGCATTGACGGTGAGCACTCTATGCACCGTTCGGACGCCCACGGGATCGCGCATTCGAGTTAAGTTGTTGCCTCCCCTGGTGCCGGCGGCCCACAGGCGGTTGGATGTCATGGATCAACCCCATGCCCAGCGTAAAAGTGCGGAGTGCGCCGTGAGCGACCTCGATTGGGTCCCCGAAGGCATCGACACGACCGTGCCCAGCATCGCCCGCACCTACGACTACCTGCTCGGCGGCGCGCACAACCTGGCCGTCGACCGCGCGATGGCGGAGAAGGTCGTCGCGGCGCTGCCCGGCACCCGCGACCTCGTTCGGCTGAACCGGGCGTTCCTCCGTCGTGCTGTCACCCATCTGGTGGAACAGGGGGTCCGGCAGTTCCTCGACATCGGCTCGGGCATCCCGACCGTGGGCAACGTGCACGAGGTCGCCCGCGACCTGGACCCGCGGTGCCGGGTGGTCTACGTCGACAAGGACCCGGTCGCCGTCGCGCACAGCGGGCTGCTGCTGGCCGACGACCCGAACTCCACCGCCGTGCAGGCCGACCTGCGCGAGCCCGACGACCTGCTGGCCAGACCGGAGGTCACCGAGCTGCTCGACTTCGACGAGCCGGTCGCCCTGCTGCTGCTGCTGGTCGTGCACTTCATGACCCCGGAGGACGACCCGGTCGGGCTGCTGGCCCGCTACCGCGACCGGTTGGTGCCGGGCAGCTACCTGGTCGTCTCGCACGCCACCGCCGACGGCCGCCCCGGCACCATGCGCCGCGCGGCCGAGCAGGTCCGGGAGAGCCGGTCGCGGGACAACCTGGTCTACCGCACGCACGAGGAGGTCACCGGGTTGTTCGCCGGCTACGAGCTGGTCGAGCCGGGCGTGGTCGGGTGCGCGCTGTGGCGGCCCTCGGGCGCGGGCGACGTGGCGAACAGGGCCGAGGACAACACGCAGGTCTGGGTCGGAGTGGGCCGCAAACCGGTCGGCGGCGGCTGACGTGACCGTGCCGTTGCCGCTGGACGCGGACGCCCTGCGGGCCCGCTCGAAGCTGGCCAAGAAGTGGGCGTACCTGCTCAGCTCGAAGACGTTCGTGCCGATGTCGACCGCCGAGCTGGAGAGGCGGCTGCTGGGCCTGGTGGACCGGCTGTGCTCCGGGGTCGTGGTCGAGTCCCTGGCGCAGCACGCCGGCCGGGAGGTCGGCGAGGCGCTGGTGGGCCTGAACTGCACCACCCCCGAGGGGCTCCAGATCTCGATCGAGGTGGTCAGCAAGGGCCTGCTCGGCATGTCCTCGCTCGTGCCACCGGACCGGCTGCGCAACCGCGTGGTGGACGTGATCGCCGCGCTGTCGGCGTCGTTCGTCGAGCGCATCCGGCAGGCCACGATGGAGCAGCAGGAGCAGCTGGGCCGCTCGCTCTACAAGGCGATGCGCGAGGCCCAGGTGGAGCTGCGGCTGAGCCGGGCGCGGGTCGACCTGATGGAGACGCACTCGTCCACCGGCATCGCGACCGTCGAGCCGGACGGCGTGCTGGTGCGCTCGAACGACGCGCTGGCCCGCATCCTGGACCGGCCGACCGACGAGCTGGTCGGCCTGTCCCTGTTCGACCTGGCGCACCCCGACGAGCGGGCGGGGCTGCGGGCCGACATCGTCGGGCTGGCGGGCGAGGCGGCGCGGGGCGACGGGGCGCGGGCCGTCACGCAGCCGTGCCGGCTGCTGCGCGCGGACGGCGAGCCGGCGTGGGTGATGCTCACGCTCTCGCCGCTGCACCGGGCCGAGGCGCCGCCGCACGTGGTCGTGCTGGCCGAGGACGCCACCGACGTCAACCTGCTCCAGGGGCAGCTCAACCACCAGGCGCTGCACGACGTGCTGACCAGGCTGCCCAACCGGCAGTTCTTCACCAGCCGGCTGGAGCAGGCCCTGCGCACCGCCGACCCGCGCACCGGGGTCAGCGTGTTCCACCTGGACCTGGACGGCTTCTCCCGCTTCACCGGCGGGCTGGGCCGCGAGGTCGGCGACCACGTGCTCAAGGTCGTGGCGGGCAGGCTGGAGGCGGTGGTCGCGGGCGAGAGCGCGATGGTCTCCCGGTTCGGCCACGACGAGTTCGCCGTGCTGGTGGAGAACGGGCCGGCCACGCCGGACGTGGTGACCCTGGTGCGGCGGATCAACGACGTGCTGTCCGCGCCGTTCACCTCGCACGGCCACCGGGTCGCGGTGTCGGCGACCATCGGCGTGGTGCACCGCCCGCCGCCCGACTCGTCGCCGCTGGACCTGCTGGACTCGGCGGACCTGACGCTGCGGCGCGCCAAGTGCGGCGGCGCCCGGCAGTGGGAGCTGGCCGACCCGGAGCAGGACGGCCGGGACCGGCGCACGTTCAGCCTGGCCGCGACCATGTCCGGCGCGTGGGAGCAGGAGGAGCTGCTGGTGCGGTACCGGCCGGTGGTGCGGCTGGCCGACGGGTCGGTGGAGTCCGCCGAGGCCCTGCTGCGCTGGGACCACCCGACGCTGGGCGAGCTGCCGCACGAGCAGTGCGTGGCGCTGGCCGAGGACACCGGCCTGGCCGCGCCGCTGGGCGCGTGGGTGCTGCGGGTGGCGTGCGGGCAGGCGGCGGCGTGGCGGGCGGGGCTGGGCCGGGAGGTGCCGGTGCGCTGGGCGCTGTCGCCGAGCCAGGCGGCCGACCCGGAGCTGGTCGGCCTGGTGCGCGAAGCGCTGCGGGACACGGGCCTGGCGCCCTCGTCGCTGCGGCTGGGCGTGACCGGCCGGGTGCTGTTCTCCGGGCGCGGCGAGGCGGCGGACAACCTGGAGGTGCTGGCCGAGGGCGGGGTGGGCGTCGAGCTGGAGGAGTTCACCGGCGCGCCCGAGGACCTGCTGCGCGTGCTGGAGGGCCTGCCGGTGCGGGCGGTGCGGCTGGGTCAGACGCCGGCGGCCGAGCCGGGCACCCCGGTGGCCCGCGCGTTGGCGGGCGTGCTGGCGGTGGTGCGCGACGCCGGCATCGGCCTCATGGCCACCGGCGTCGCGACCCCCGAGCAAGCCCGGTGGTGGCGGGAGGTGGGTGCGGACACCGCGTCCGGTCCCCTGTTCGCCCCCGCCGGTCCACCGGACGACATCACCCGATAGCGCAAGTCAGGGCAGGCGCTGTCGGGGAGCCGGTGGCCAGGAACCCGAACGTGGTGCTGCCGCCGGGCGCGATCCCGGCGTTCCACGGCAGGTTCACGGCCGTCGCGGTCGAGCCGCTGGTGGTGATCTTCGAGCTCCACTGGCTGTCGATCCGCTGGCCCTCGCCGAGCTGCCAGCTCACCCGCCAGCCGGCGGACGGCGAGTTCTCCGGGTGGCGGACGGTGACCTCGGCGTGGAACCCGCGCCCCCACCTGGCGACCACGCGCAGGGTCGCGGTGCACTGGCCGGGCGTGGTCTTGAAGTCGGGCAGCTCGTCCAGGGTGATCACGCGCTCGTGGGCGTAGACGCGGCGCACGAAGTCCAGCGGGTTGACCACGCCGTCCTGGATGAACGACCCGCTCCAGGTGACGAACCAGCTCCAGCGGGCCTCGTAGGCGGCCAGCAGGTCGGGGTCCGGGATGGAGCCGACCTCGCCCAGGGCGACGAGCCTGCGGTCCTGGCCGAGCTCCACCAGCCGCTCGTACGGGCCGATCACCGGGCCGTGGTCGCCCTGCGGCGGGTAGGAGTCCATGCTGACGACGTCCACGACGTCGTCACCGGGGTACCACTCGGGCGCCACGGAGTTCCACACCCAGATCAGGTTGTGCAGCCCGTGGTGGCCGACCAGGCGCTGGTGCAGCAGCCGGTACAGCTCCTTGGCGGCCTCCGGACCCTTGGCGCCCCACCAGAACCAGCCGCCCTCGGCCTCGTGCAGCGGGCGCCACAGCACCGGCACCTCCGCGTCCGCCAGGCGCTTGAGCTGCACGGCGATGGCGTCCATGTCGCGGATCAGCAGCCGGTGGTCCGCGGAGGACGGGTCGGCCAGGGCGGCGGCCACGTCGAACGTGGTCGCGTCGGTGTAGAAGCCGCGCCACCACTCCTTGCCCGGCTGGTCGATGAGCCCGCTGGGCGCGTTCCAGTGCCAGGCCATGGTGACCACGCCGCCGCGCCGGTCGTGGGCGATGGCGTGGTCGACGTCGCGGCCGACCGTGCCGCGCTCGACCCGGCTGGGCGAGTAGTCCATCAGGTCGTAGCCGCCGACGGCGGGCACCTCGCCGGTGTTCTGCTCGACCCAGTCGATGCTCGCCTGGTCCTGCTGGCCGGAGAGGATGGTCCGGCCGTAGTTGGCGGCCAGGTACCGCATGAGGCCCTTGGCCTCCGGGGTGGCGGCCGGGTCGGTGAGCGCGCCGGTGACCCGGTGCGGACCGCGGGGCGCGCTGGGGGTCACCTTGATCGCGTCGATCAGGTACCAGCCCCAGTTGTTCGTGATGGTGACCGTGTTGTCGCCCTCGACCAGCAGCACCTTGCCCGCGCTGATGGTGGTGAACGTCGGGTTCGCCGGGAACTGGACGTCGCCCAGGCCGCTGCCGTTGAGCGACAGGGAGGCCGTCTTCGCGCCGTACGGGGTGGCGTAGCGGATGGTGAGGTCGTGCAGGCCGCCGGGGCTGTCCGGGATGGTGATGGTGACGCTGTCGGTGCCCGTGTCGAAGCCCGCCACGTAGCCGCGGCCGGAGAAGCCGGGAACCGCGCTCTCCACGACGGTGCCGTTCAGCTCGCCGTCCTCGGCCTCGTGGAGGCCGGGCTCGGGCGGCGCGCTCGGGGTCACGCTGATCGCGTCGACCAGGTACCAGCCCCAGCCGGTGCCGAAGGTGAGGGTGTTGTCGCCCTCGGCCAGCAGCAGCTTGGAGCCGGTGGCCTCGGTGAAGGAGGCGCTCTCCGGCAGCGGGACCTCGCCGATCGCGGTGCCGTTGAGCGACAGGGCGGCGTTCTTGGGCCCGTACGGGGTGGCGTAGCGGACGGTGAGGTCGTGCAGGCCGCCGGGGCTGTCGGGGATGGTGATGGTCAGGGTGTCGGCGGGCTCGTCGAACCCGGCGACGTAGCCGGTGCCGGAGAAGCCCTCGACGCCCGACTCGACCACCGTCCCGGACAGCGCGCCGGCCTCGGCTTCGAGCCACGGGCCCGGTTGGGCCCCGGCCGTGCCGGGGGTCAGCAGGGTGGCCGCTATCAGCGAGACGAGCAGCAACAACCTCACGTCGTCATGTCCCTTCACCGCCGTTGGCAGGGGCGCCGGTCTCGCCCCCACTTTTCTGGGAGCGCTCCCAGGGAGCATAGGGGGCGGGAGGTGTTCGACAAAGGGCTGTTCGCGCGCGCGGAACCGGATTCCGCCGAGCGGCGCCGTCCCTCCCCGAACACCGGGACACCCCGCCGGACCGCGACCCGCCCCGCGCGGTGGCGGTGCTCGCGCCGCGACCGGCCCCGGCGTGCCACCACGCGGGCCGCGAACCGGCGGCCGGCGACCCGGCGGCGCCGACCACGCCAACCGCCACGCCGAACTCGGCATTCGCACAGTTGAGCGAATCTTTCGACCCGGCGTGACCTGATCGCCGGATTCCTGTCGGTCCGGTGGGCTAAGTTTTCCCTGCCATGCGACTCATCGGACGGGATCACCCAGCCGGGGTGCTGCGCGCCGAGGTCGACCGCGCCACCCGCAGCCACGGCGGGCTGGTGCTGGTCACCGGCGAACCCGGGATCGGCAAGACCACCCTGGTGACCGGCGCGGCCGAGCAGGCGCGTCGGCTGGGCGCGCTCGTGCTCGCCGGGTCCTGCTGGGACTCCGACAGCGCGCCCGGTTACTGGCCCTGGGTGCAGGTGGTGCGGGCGCTGCGCCGGGCCGCCACCGACGAGGAGTGGGCGGCGGTCGACCAGGGCCTCCTGGCCGTGCTGCTCGGGGAGGCGCCGGGCGAGCAGCCGCCGGAGGGCTTCCCGCTCTACGACGCGGTGACCACGGCGCTGGTCGCGGTGTCGCACCACCGGCCGGTGGTGGTCGTGCTGGAGGACCTGCACTGGGCCGACCCGGCGTCGTTGCGGCTGCTGGAGTTCGCCGCCCGGCACACCTGGTTCGAGCGGCTGCTGCTCATCGGCACCTACCGCGACGCCGAGGTGGACGCGGAGGTGGACGCCGGGGCCGACGCCGGGGTCACCGCTGCGGAGCACCCGGTGCGGCCGCTGCTCACGCCGCTGCTCGGCCGCGCCGCCACCCTCGCGCTGACCGGCCTCGACCCCGCCGGGGTCGGTGAGCTGATGACCCGCACGGCGGGCCGGGAGCCGGACCCGGACCTGGTCGCCGAGGTGCACCGGCGCACCGGCGGCAACCCGTTCTTCGTCGAGCAGACCGCCCGGCTCTGGCACGGCGGGGGCCCGGTGACCGCGGTCGCGCCGGGCGTGCGGGACGCGGTGCGGCGGCGGCTGTCGCTGCTGCCCGGCCCGCTGGGCGAACTGCTGGCGTCGGCGGCCGTGCTGGGCCGCGAGTTCGACCGGCGGGTGCTCGCCGCGACCGCGGCCCGCCCCGTCCCCGAGGTGGACCGGCTGCTGGAGCAGGCCGTGCGGGCGCGGCTGGTGCACGGGCTGGGCGGCGGCCGGTTCGCCTTCGCCCACGACCTGGTGCGCGAGGCGCTGTACGACGCGCTGCCCGACGCGGACGAGCGGCACGCCGCCGTGGTCCGGGCGCTGGAGGGCGACCTCGCCGCCCGGTCGCTGCCCACCGACTTACCCCGGCACACCGACCTGACCCGACCCGCTGATCCGCCCCGGCCCGGCGACCTGAGCCGACCTGCCGAGCCGACCCGCCCCACCGACCTGAGCCCACCCGGCGAGCCGACCCGGCCCACCAACCTGGCCGGGCCCGGCGATCCAACCCGATCCACCCCCCTCTCCCGGCCCGGCGATCCAACCCGACCCACCCACCGGGTACTGCCCGCCCACCGGGTGCTGCCCGCCGACCTGGCCCGGCACGCCTACCTGGCGGGTGACCGGCTCCCCGCCGACCGCGTGGTGGCCGTCATCGTGGCGGCGGCCCGGGACGCGGGCAGCAGGCTCGCGGTCGAGGAGGCGGTGGGCCACTACCGGCGGGCCATGGAACGGGCGCGGGGGCCGCTGCGGCGGATCGCGGTGGCCGTCGAACTCGGCCACGAGCTGTGCCACTCCTCCGACCACACCACCGCGCACCTCGTCTTCGACGAGGCGGCCGCCCTCGCCCGGTCGCTGGCCGACCCCGAGCCCCTGGTCCGCGTGGCGCTGGCCTGCTTCCGGTTCAGCGACCAGGAGGGCCCCGGCGGGCGGCTGCTGCGCGAGGCGTACGGCCGGTTCATCGGGCCGCCGCCGGACGTGCCGGTGGAGGAGCTGGCCCGCCGGATGGGCCTGCGCGCCATGGAGGTCGCGGCCGACGACGCCGCGCTCACCTCGGGCCTGTGGGCCGCGCACGACACCTCCGCCGGCATCGCCGACGCCGAGCGGCGGCTGGAGCTGACCGACGAGCTGATCACCGTGGCGCGCCGCAGCGGCGACCACGACACCGAGCAGTTCGCGGCCGCGATGCGCTGGGTGGCGCTCGTGGAGCTGGGCGACCCGCGCTACCTGGACCAGCTGCACTCGTTCGTGGCCCTGGCGGAGCGGTTGGGCACCACCAGGTTCGGCTTCTCCGCCGCCGCCGACCAGTCGATCATCTGCACCCTGCACGGCCGGTACGCCGAGGCCGAGGCGCTGCTGAGCAGGGCGGCCGACCTGGGCGCGCGGGTGCACGCCGCGTTCTCCATGGTGTACCTGCACCTGCGGTGGGCGCTGCTGCTGCCGCAGGGCCGGTTCGCCGAGCTGGAGCAGTTGGCGGAGGAGCTCGCGGCGAGCACGCACCCGGCCGTCGGGCTGCTGCTCGGCCTCACGGCGCTGGAGCGCGGCGACGTCGAGTCGGCCCGCGCGCACCTGGACGTGCCGGTGCCGGACGAGCGGTACCGGCCGGCGTTCGAACCGCTGCGGCTGCGGTTCCTGGCCCAGTTCGCGGCCGCCGCGGGTGACCGCGAACTCGCCGGGCGGGTGCGCGGGCTGCTGGCGCCGCACCGCGGCAAGTGGCTGGTGTCGCTGTACGGGTGCGACATCAGCGGCCCGGTGGACCTGTGGCTGGGCGTGGTGGACCTGGTGCTGGGCCGGTGCGACGAAGCCGAGGCGGAGCTGACCGCGGCGCGGCGGTCGGCCGAGCGGCTGCGGGCCCGGCCGTGGGCGGCGCTGGCGGACCGCCACCTCGCGGCGGTGGCGCGCGTGCGGTCCGGCAGAGCCCCGGCGGTCGTGCCGACCCTGGCCCGGCGCGCCGACACCGACCCGGCCGACGAGTTCCGCCGCGACGGCGAGGTGTGGTCGCTGACGTTCGGCGGGGTGACGGTGCGGGTGCCGGACTCGAAGGGCCTGCGGGACCTGCACGTGCTGCTGAGCAGTCCCGGCGAGCCGGTGCCCGCGATGACGCTGCTGGCGCCGGGGGCGGTGGCGTTCGCGCGGCTCGGCAGCGACCCGGTGCTCGACGACGAGGCCAAGGCCCGGTACCGGCGGCGGCTGGCACTCCTGGACGAGGAGATCGACCGGGCGCCCGACGACGAGCGGGCCGCCGCGCTCGACCGGGAGCGGGCGGCCCTGCTGGAGGAGCTGCGCGCCGCGGCCGGGTTGGCCGGGCGCACCAGGAGGCTCGGCGACGAGGTCGAGCGGGCGCGCAAGACCGTCACCGCCCGGATCCGCGACGCGCTGCGCAAGCTCGACGCGCGCCACCCCGGTCTCGCGGCCCACCTGCGGGAGACCGTCTCGACCGGGGCGACGTGCGTCTACTCAGGACGGTCTCACTTCCGGTTGTAGAGCCTCATGGTCAGCGAGCCGAACACGGCCGTGAGGACGACGACGTAGCCGAGCGTCCACAGCATCGCGTCGGCGTTCACCTCGCCCGCCATCAGCGCGCGCACCGCGTCGACGAGCTTGGTGATCGGGTTGACGTTGACGAACGCCTGGAGCCAGCCGGGCATGGTGGTCGGCATGACGTAGACGTTGGACAGGAACGTCAGCGGGAACAGCACCAGCATGCTCACGCCCATCACGGACTTCTCGCTGCGCATCAGCAGGCCGAACATGGTCCAGATCCAGGAGAACGCGAACGAGAAGCCGACCAGCACGGCGACGCCGAGCACGACGCCGACGAACCCGCCGCCGGGCCGGAACCCGAGGATGAGGCCGACGATCACGATGGTGGTCGAGGCGAGCACGTAGCGCAGCAGGTCGCCCAGGATGTAGCCGACCATCGGCGCGGGCCGCCAGATGGGCAGCGTCCGGAACCGGTCGAACACGCCCTTCTCGATGTCGGTGTTCACCGCGAGGCCCGTGTACATGGTGATCATCACGACGCTGGTGACCGTGATGCCCGGCAGCAGGTACTGGATGTACTCGGCCGGCGAGCCGGCCAGCGCGCCGCCGAACAGGTAGGTGAACATCAGGATCATCATGATCGGGAACGCGGTCACGTCGAACAGCTGCTCCGGCACGTGCTTGATCTTGAGCACGGCGCGCCAGCCGAACGTGAGCGACACCGCCAGCGCGCTGGGGCGCGGCGGGCGCTCGGTCTCCAGCAGCACCTCGGCCAGGTCCGCGGTCCTGGGCGCCGGCAGCAGCTCGGCCTCCTTGGTGACGGTCACGCCGCCGCCTCCTCGTCCTCGTTCTCGTTGTTGCTCTTGTTCTTGTCGGTCAGGGCCAGGAAGACCTCGTCCAGGCTGGGCTGCCCCAGGGAGAAGTTGTCCACGGTGATGCCCTCGCGGGCGAGCCGGGCCAGCGCCTCGGCGGCCTGCTCGGTGGTGCGGTCGGTCAGCCGGGCGGTCAGCGCGACCGGGTCCGGGTCGAGCAGCACGTCCGCGTCGAGCACGTCGGCCAGCACGCGCTGGGCCATCGGGCGCTGCTCGGCGTCGCGCAGGCGCAGGTGCACCGCGCCGACGCCCACCGACGCCTTCAGCTCGCCCTTGGTGCCCTCGGCGATGACGCGGCCGTGGTCGATCACCGCGATGCGGGAGGCGAGCTGGTCGGCCTCGTCGAGGTACTGGGTGGTGAGCAGCACGGTGGTGCCGTGGGCGACGACCGCCCGCACGATGTCCCACACCTGGTTGCGGCTGCGCGGGTCCAGACCCGTGGTGGGCTCGTCCAGGAACAGCAGCTTCGGGGTGTTGAGGATGCTGGCCGCGATGTCCAGCCGGCGGCGCATACCGCCCGAGTAGTGCTTGACCTGCTTGCCGGCGGCCTCGGTCAGGCCGAACGCCTCCAGCAGCTGCGCCGCGCGGCTCTTGGCGCGCGGCCGGCCGTGGCCGAGCAGCCGCGCGAGCATGACCAGGTTCTCGGTGCCGGTGAGGTCCTCGTCGACCGAGGCGTACTGACCGGTGAGGCTGACCAGCGAGCGCACGGCGTCGGGGTCGGCGCGCACGTCGTGGCCGAACACCCGCGCCTCACCGCCGTCGGGGCGCAGCAGCGTGGCCAACATCCGGACCGTCGTGGTCTTGCCCGCCCCGTTGGGGCCGAGCAGGCCGTACACCGTCCCGGCGGGCACGGTCAGGTCGACGCCGTCCACCGCGCGGGTGTCGCCGAAGACCTTGACCAGGCCCGACGTTTCGATGGCGTTCATCTTGTCCTCTCCAGGCGTCACTGAACTCTTCTCCGGGGGCGCGCTTCCACGCCACACCACCTAATTGACGCCCAGCCCACCAAGAACTGTTCGCACGCCCCCACCCCTACCGCGCGAGCCCCTCGCTAGACCAGACCTAGCACCGCGAGTCGTACGTCCAGACCCCGCGAGTCGTACGTCCAGGACCCCCGAATTCAGCGTTCAGAACGACGAACTCCACGTTCGCACACACCGAAGTGTGCGTGAACGTGGAGTTCGGGGGTCCTGAACGTACGACACAGGGGTCCTGAACGTACGACTCGCGGGGTCTGAGCGTACGACTCGCGGGGGTCAGATGCGGCAGGTGTCCAGGGAGCTCACCAGGATGGCGCGGGCGCCCACGCGCCACAGTTCGTCCATGATGAACGGGGCGTCGTCGCGCGGGACCAGCGAGCGCACTGCGACCCAGCCCTCGCGGGCCAGCGGCGAGACGGTGGGCGACTCGATGCCGGGCACCAGCTTGAACGCCTCCTCCTGCGCCTCCGCCGGGCAGTCGAAGTCGAGGATCACGTAGCGGCGGGCGATGAGGACGCCCTGGAGCCGCCGGTGCAGGATCTCGACCGCGCGCACCGAGCCCGGCGTGTCGGCGACGGTGTCGCCCTGGACCAGCACCGCCTCCGACTTGAGGATCGGCGAGCCGAACGTCTCCAGGCCCGAGGTCTTCAGCGTGATGCCGGTCTCCACCACGTCGGCGATCGCGTCGGCCACGCCCAGCTCCACGGCCGTCTCGACCGCGCCGTCCAGCCGCACCAGGTGCGCCTTCACGCCCAGGTCGTCCAGGTGCTGCTCGACCAGGTTCGGGTAGCTGGTCGCGATCCGCTTGCCCGCCAGGCCCGCCGCGTCGTCGATGGTGCCGGGCTTGGACGCGAAGTAGAACTTCGCCCGCCCGAAGCCCAGCGGCAGGATTTCCTTCGCGGACACCGTCGAATCCAGCAGCAGGTCGCGGCCGGTGATGCCGACGTCCAACGACCCCTCCCCCACGTACACCGCGATGTCCCGGGGCCGCAGGAAAAAGAACTGCACATCATTTGCCGGGTCCGCCACGATCAGCTCACGGCCGGACCTGTTCACCCGGTAGCCCGCTTCCGCCAGCATTTGCGCCGCGGGAGCACTCAACGAACCCTTGTTGGGCAGGGCGAAGCGAAGAGGAGCCATGGGGCGCAGTCTCCCACACCGGGCACCGCATCCCCGTCCCGGGCACACCCCTCCGTCCCACGGGGTGGAAACCACCCGGTGTCGTGGCCTGATCACCCGTTCGCGGCTCCCACCAGGTGAGCGAGGCCGCGCGAACGCCTTTCCGCACCGGTCCGCCCGATTCACCGGGTGCGCCCCGAAAAGCGACGAAACACGACAGGACGACCAACCGGAAATGTCCGTTCCCATTATCACGTGAGCCGCGCAAGGGTATTCCACTACCCTGGCGGGATCACCTGGACGGGAGGTTGCCCGTGCGTCGACCCGTGGTGCTCCTCGCCTGCTCGGCGTTCACGCTCATCGGTCTCGGCACCGGCGCGGGCGGTGTGCTGCTGGTCGAACAGCTCCGCGATTACGGCGTGGACCGCGCCACCATCGGCCTCACCTTCTTCACCGGTTCCGCCGGTTTCGTGGTCGCCGGCGCCACCGCGGGCGCGCTGGTCCAGCGGTTCGGCTACCGCGCCGCGCTCGTCGCCGGCAGCGCGCTCTACACCCTCACCGCCCTGGTCACGGCCGCGCGCCCCGCGTTCGCGGTGCTGGTCCTGATCCAGCTGGCCGTCGGCTGCGCCACGGGCCTGCTGGAGTCGGTCCTCAACGCCCAGCTCGCCGCCCTGCCCGGGGCCACCTCGCTGCTCAACCGCCTGCACGCGTTCTTCGGCGTCGGCGCCCTGCTGGGTCCCGTCCTGGCCACCCGGGTCCTGGCGCACGCGCCGTGGCCCGCGGTCTGGTTGGTGCTCGGCCTGGTCAGCGTGCCGCTGGTGCTGGGCTTCCTGGTGGCGAACCCCCGGTCGCCGACGCCGCGCGCGCCCCGGGAACGCACCCCGGGCGGCCTGGCCAGGACCGCGCTGCGGCGGCGCGGGGTGCTGTCGGCAGCCGTCCTGCTGACCGTCTACGTGGGACTGGAGCTCGGCGTCGGCACCTGGGCGTTCAGCCACCTGGTCGACGCGCGCGGCCTGCCCGACCAGCTCGCCGGCTACGCGGTCGGCGGCTACTGGCTGGGGCTGACCCTGGGCCGCTTCCTGATCAGCCCGCTGGCCGCGCGCGTGGGGCTGACCGACACCGGCCTGATGACCGCCTGCCTGGCCGGTGTCGCCGCCGCCTCGGCCGCCTGGTCGCTGCCCGGCGCGGCGGTGGTCGGCCTGGTGCTGCTGGGTTTCTTCCTCGGCCCGGTGTTCCCGACCACGATGGCGCTCGTGCCGCGACTGGCCGGCGACCGGCTCGCGCCCGCCGCCATCGGCGTGGTGAACGCCGGGTCGGTGGTGGGCGGCGCGGCCCTGCCCTGGCTGGCCGGCGCGCTCGCCCAGGGCCTGGGCGCGTGGGCGCTCGCGCCGTTCGCCGCGGCGCTGGCCGTGCTGCAACTGGCCGTCTGGTGGCCGCTGGCGGCCCGCGCCCGTTAGCGCAAGTCGCGGGGAGGGCACGAGCCACCCCGGGCACGGGCCGTCACCGCCACCTCACCGCTCGGCCAGCAGCCGGTCGAACGGCACGAAGTCCACCTCGGGCCCGGCCGCCGCCGGACGTCCGGCCAGCAGGTCGGCCAGCTCGCCGCCGGCCCGCTCGACCCGGGCCGGCAGCCCCTCCGCGCCCCAGTCCGACGAGGCCGCGTACACCCCGGTCGGCACGACGACCGCCCGCAGGTAGGCGAACAGCGGCCGGAGGGCGTGGTCCAGCACCAGGGAGTGCCGCTCGGTCCCGCCGGTCGCCCCGAGCAGCACCGGCTTCCCGACCAACGACCCCGGCTCCAGCACGTCCACGAAGGACTTGAACAGCCCGCTGTAGGACGCGTTGAACGTCGGCGTCACCGCGATCAGCCCGTCCGCGCCGACGACGTCCTCCACCGCCGCGCGCAGCCTCGGCCCCGGGAACCCGGTGACGAGGTTGTCGGCCACGTCCCGGGCCAGGTCGCGGAGGTGCACCGTGCGCACCTCCGCCCCCGGCAGCCGGGCCGACACCACGCCGGCGAGCCGACCGGCCAGCAGTTCGCTGGACGACGGCGAGCCGAGGCCCGCGTGCACGACCGCCAGCGTCGTCATCGCGCGTCCGCCTTCCCGGAGCGGGCCCCGACCAGCGAGGCGTGGGTGGGCGCGTCCGGCACGTCGGCGGGCCGGCCGATCGCGAACTCGCGGCGCAGCGTCGGCACGATCTCGCCCAGCAGGTCCAGCTGCTCCAGCACCGTCTTCAGCGGCAGCCCGGCGTGGTCCATCAGGAACAGCTGCCGCTGGTAGTCGCCGAAGTGCTCGCGGAAGGTCAGGGTCTTCTCGACGACCTCCTGCGGGCTGCCGACGGTCAGCGGCGTCTGCTCGGTGAACTCCTCCAGCGACGGCCCGTGCCCGTACACCGGCGCGTTGTCGAAGTACGGCCGGAACTCGCGCACCGCGTCCTGGGAGTTGCGGCGCATGAACACCTGACCGCCCAGGCCGACGATCGCCTGGTGCGCGCCGCCGTGCCCGTGGTGCTCGTAGCGCTCCCGGTAGAACGCGATCAGCCGCTGGAAGTGCTCCTTGGGCCAGAAGATGTGGTTGGCGAAGAAGCCGTCGCCGTAGTAGGCGGCCTGCTCGGCGATCTGCGGGCTGCGGATCGACCCGTGCCAGACGAACGGCGGCACGTCGTCGAGCGGGCGCGGCGTCGAGGTGAACGACTGGAGCGGCGTGCGGTGCTTGCCCTGCCAGTCCACGACGTCCTCCCGCCACAGCCGGTGCAGCAGCGCGTAGTTCTCGATGGCGAGGTCGATGCCGTCGCGGATGTCCTTGCCGAACCAGGGGTAGACGGGCGCGGTGTTGCCGCGGCCCATCATCAGGTCCACCCGGCCGTCGGCCAGGTGCTGGAGCATCGCGTAGTCCTCGGCGATCTTCACCGGGTCGTTGGTGGTGATCAGGGTGGTGGCGGTGGACAGGACCAGCCGCTCGGTGCGGGCCGCGATCCAGCCGAGCATGGTGGTCGGCGAGGACGGCACGAACGGGCGGTTGTGGTGCTCGCCGGTCGCGAACACGTCGAGACCGACCTCCTCGGCCTTCAGCGCGATCGTGACCATCGCCTTGATGCGCTCGGCCTCGGTCGGCGTCCGCCCCGTGGTGGGGTCGGGCGTCACGTCGCCGACGGTGAAGACACCGAACTGCATGACCACTCCTCAAGTAGTTGCACTTTCAACTAACTTGCTCAACCGTACCCGAGCCCGCGCTATTCCGTGCTTGCCGGGTGGCGCGGCCCACGCCAAGGTGGGAGGCCAACGCGACAACCGGGGGAGGCTGCGGTGGACGAGCTCGTCCGGCGGGCCGCCGCGATCGTGCCGGTGCTGCACGCCCGCGCCGCCTGGGGCGACCGGCACCGCCGCCTGCACGACGAGGCGCTGGAGGCCATGGCCGACGCGGGCGTGTTCCGCCTGCGCGCCCCCGCCGGGCACGGCGGCCACGAGGCCGACCTGGGCGCGGTGCTGCGGGTGGTCGCCGAACTGGCCCGCGGCGACGGGTCCGCGGCGTGGACGGCGGCGGTGTGGGCGGTCTCCACGTGGGTGGCCGGTCGGTTCCCCGAGCACGTGCGGCAGGAGGTCTTCGCCAAGCCGGACGCGCGGATCACCGGCATCCTCAGCCCGACCGCCACCGCCGCGCCCGTGCCCGGCGGCGTGCTGGTCAACGGGCGGTGGGCGTTCACCACGGGCGCGCCGCAGTGCGACTGGGCCACCAACGCCGCGCTGCTGGCCCCGCACCGGGAGCCGGTGGTGCTGGCGCTGCCGGTGGCCGACCTGGAGGTGGTGGACGACTGGCACACCACCGGCCTGCGCGCCACGGGCGGCGTCACCACGCTGGCCAGGGACGTGTTCGTGCCCGCCGACCGCGTCCTGCCGCTGTCGCCGCTGCTGGAGGGCGACCCGGCCGCGGCGCGGGCGCTGTTCCGCGCCCCGTACACGCCGGCCGCGTGCGCGACGGTCAGCGGCCCGGCGATCGGCCTGGTCCGCGCGGCGCTGCGGCTCGCGACCGACGGCCCGCGCACCCGGGAGGCGACCGTGCTCGCCGACGACTCGGAGCTGCACGCGAACCGCGCCGCCTCGGTGGTCGACGCGAAGGTGCTCACCGGGAGCACGTGGACGCCCCGGGAGCGGGCGTGGGTGCGGCAGGACCTGGTCGAGGCGTGCCTGCGGGCCAAGGACGCGGTCGACGTGCTGGAGGGCGAGGACCCGGTGCTGCACCGGGTCCGGCGGGACGTGCACGCGCTGAGCCTGCACGCCGTGCTGCACCCCAACGCCAACCTGGAGCGGTACGCGCAGGTCTTCACCGGACAGCCGGGCGGCGGCTGACGTCCGACCTCCGACGTCCGGCGGCCGACGGCTGACGACTGACGACTGACGGCTGACGTCCCGCGGCCGACGTCCGGGTGGGCGAATTCCACGCCCCGGCCACTATCTGAACATGGCATTCATTATCATATCCGGGTGACGATCACCCGCGAAGCGCCGACGCGCGACTTCAACCGCTACCTCACCGCCCGACTGCTGTCCGTCGCGGGCAGCCTGGTGTCCGTCGTCGCCCTGCCCGTGCTCGTCTACCGGCTGACCGGCTCGGCCGGCTGGACCTCGGCGGTGGCGATGGCCGAAGCCCTCCCCTACCTGCTGTTCGGCCTGGTCGCGGGCGCGTGGGCGGACCGGGTCGACCGCAAGCGGCTCATGGTCGGCCTCGACCTGGCCACGGCGGGCGCGCTGCTGACCGTACCGGTGGCGTGGTGGCTGGACGCGCTCACCGCGCCGCACGTGGTCGCGGTGGCGTTCGCCGCGCAGACCGCGTTCGTGTTCTTCGACGCGGCCAACTTCGGCGCGCTGCCGTCGCTGGTGGGCAAGCAGGCGCTGACCGACGCCTACGCCAAGCTCTACGGCCGCACCACGCTGGCGGAGCTCGCGGTGCCGCCGCTGGCGGGCCTGCTGGTGGCGGTGACCGCGCCCGCCGGGCTGATCGCGGTGCACGCGGTGGCCGCCGTGGGCTCGGCGGCGCTGGTCCGCGCGATCACCGGCGCGCTGTCCGCGCCCCGGGAGCACCGCCCGCCGCTGGTCCGCGACATCGGGGTGGGCCTGCGGTTCCTGTGGGGGCAGCCGATCGTGCGCACGTTGACGCTGGTGGGCGCCACGCACTCGGCCGCGGCCGGGGCGTGGGTGGCGGTGCTGGTGCCGTGGGCGGACCGGGTGCTGGGGGTGGCGCCGAGCGGTGACGTGCGGCTGGCCGTGCTGTTCAGCTGCTGGGGGTTGGGCGCGCTGGGCGCGTCGAAGCTGGTGCCGGTGCTGTCGCGGCGGTGGGGCGGGGCGCGGTTGGCGCTGGGCGCGTTGCCGGTGTCGCTGCTGTGCGCGGTGTCGGCGCTGCTGAGCACGCACTGGCTGGCGGCGGCCGGCGCGGCGGTGGCGTGGGGTACGGCGCACTCGACGGTGGTGCTCAACGCCATCACCTACCGGCAGCAGGTGTGCCCGGCGGAGTTGCAGTCGCGGGTGAACACGACCGCGCGGATGCTGTCGTGGGGGGTCGGTCAGCCGCTGGGGGCGGCGCTGGCGGGTGGGGTGGCGGTGGCGGGTGGACCGCGGGCCGGGCTGGCGGCGGGGGCGGCGGTGCTGGCGGTGGGGGTGGCGCTGGCGTGGGTGACGCCGACGCTGCGCCGGGCGGCGGGCTAGTCGAAGTGGAGGAAGAGGTCCGCGAAGGTGTCGCTCGACGGGGGCATCGGCACGTTCTCGCTCAAGAGCCGGGCGCGCACCTCGTTCCACTGCGGGAGCAGCTGTGGGCCGAGCCGCCTCTCGGCCCGGTCCACGATGACGTGCAGTGCCGGTCCCAGGCTCCCGTAGAAGGCGCGGTTCTGCCACCGGGGCTCCGCCAAGAGGATCTCCGGGTACAGGTGGGCAACCGTCAGCACGGTTCTGATGTCGACCCCGAAGGGAGCCGGGTACTCGGTCAGGCTCTTGACCGCCCGGAGGATGAATTCCTTGCCCAAGGTCCTCCCGCGAATCCTCAACAACAGCGACAGCGCCCTACCCACCTCCTGGAGGTCCTCGGTGGAGGTGTTCCCGGGCGGGTCCACGACCAACGACGTCGACACCTTCCGCGGCGACATCAGGACGGGCACGATCCAGGTCAGCATGTGGTCGGTCCAACCCGAGCCCCGTTCGAGGAAGATGCGCTTGTCGACCAGCGCCGTGCCACGCTGGACCCGTGCGGCGTGCACCGGGTCGGCGCCGATCCTGGCCAGCCAGCACTCGTCCACCCCCGCTTTTCCGGAAGGCACGGCCGGTCGCGTCGGCCTCAAGGTCGTCCCGTCGGTGTTGAGCGAGAACAGCAGGGCCTGCCAGCTGTCGGGGTCGAGGCCGGAGCGCCACAGGAACAACGTGGACCGCCAGTTCCCCAGCGCCTCCTGGTCGTCGCCGAACGGGCCGACCAGGTCGAGACCGGTGACCGGGTCCCCGCACCAGGTCGCCAGGGTGGTCAGGTTCGCCGAGTACACCGCCGCCTGCCGAACGAAGTCCAGCGGCGTCGGCCGGTAACCGTCGTACTGGGTGGAGCGCCGCCGCCTCCGGTACGAGCGGAGGAGTTCTCCCAGAGCGTGCCGGATGTTCCGCCGCTCCTGCGCCGGTGCTGATGTGAAGATCTCCGCCGCGAACTCGACGATCGAGGGCGGGCTGCCCAGACCTGGTGGGAGAGCAGGGCGAACAGCACCTCGTCGTCCAGCGGACGATCGCGGTGGCGGCCACCGTACGCCGCACTGGACAGGGCGGTTCGTACAGCGCCGAGGTCGACCGGCCGGCATCGAGCTTCGGCGACCCGGGGTAGGCCGCGTAGAGCGCAAGCATGAGCAGCAGCAGCGGCTGACGGAGTTCGTCGAGGCCGTCCAGCAGCACCACCAGCACGGTGTCCGCGCTGTCGTCGGTGACCTCGTGCCACCTCACCCGGTTGTTGGTGGCCGCGTCCAGGGCCTGCTGGACCTGGTCGATGATCGGCGCACCGGCGGCGACGTTGCGCAGCGGGACCCGCACCACGGTGTACTCCCCGGGAGGCAGCCGGGCCGCGAGCACCTTGGTGAGGATCGACTTGCCCGCGCCGGGGTGGCCGAGGACCAGCATCGGGGCCCGGGTGGCGTCGGCGGAGGTCAGGTGGGCGGCGAGCATCGCCTCCAGGTCCTGCCGCACCTCGCGCTCCGACCACCGGTTCTCGTCGGCGGGTCGCGCTTCCCGGTCGTGCGCCGCGATCCGGTAGTGCGGGGTGAGGAACGCGCGCTCGGTGGTGGGGAACGTGATGTCGGTGTCGTACCGCTCGGCGTCGTTGGGCACGATCGGCTTGCCGAGCACGCCCGTGTTCGCCCGGTGCAGCCCTTCTCGGTGGCGGCCGACGTCCGTGCGACCGGGCACCAGGGCGAGCAGGGCCGTGATCCGCGACAGAGCCCGGCCGTGGACGTCCAGCGCGGCCCGCAGGTCCGCGTCGAGGACGCCGACGCGGTGCCGCGTGGCGGCGTGCTCCCCCAGCTCGGCCCAGAACGCGAACTCCGGAGCCTTCTCGGCCAACCGCAGGTAGTGCGACTCGTAGCGGACGACGGCCCGGTGGGCCACGTCCCGGTGGGGCAGCAGGGAGACCTTCTCCCCGGCAACCAGCCCGCCGATGAAGTCGTGCACCCTCCGGGTCATCCCGATCAGCCAGTCGCCGACGCGCGGCAGGTTCTCCCGGAAGCCGTGCGTGGCGGACGGCGCGGGGACCTCCGAGCGGTACAGGGCGTCGCAGTGGTCCCGCACGTCGCGCTCGCCGGTGGTGAGGGCGCCCGAAAAGGTCAGGGCCGGCTTGCGGTGCACCCGGAAAACCCTAGCCCACCACGAACAACACCAGCGGCACCTCGCCGACCATCCCCCGCACCACCTCGTCGTCGAACCCGGCCACCGCGCAGCACCTCAGCTCCAGCGCCGTCCCCACCAGGTACAGGTTCTGCACCGCGATCCCCGCGTCCAGCAGCACCGTGCGGTGGTGGCGCGCCCCGTACTTGGCCAGCCCCGGCCCCATCCGCCCGCTCAGCACGACCACGGTGCGGGCGCGCGAGGCGAACTCCGGCTGCGCGAACACCCCGTCCAGCCCGACCGGTCCCACCTCCTCCAGCGCGTGCGGCTCGCGGTGGTACTCGCGCAGCACGCCGTCCACCACCACGTGCACCCGCAGCGACGGCAGGCCACCCGCGGTCGGGTTGGTGCCCAGCACGTGCGGCGGGACGCGCCGCTGCACGCCCACCGCGTAGCGCAGCAGCGTGCTCAGCACCTCGAGCCCCAACGGCCGGTAGGTGTAGCGGGACCGGCGGGTCAGCAAGACCTGCCCCAACGACACGGCCAGGTCCGGCGCGGGGTCCGGCAGCGGGATCACAGGAACGGCGGCGGGTCGAGGACCAGGGTCGAGGTGTCGCCCCAGCGGGGCAGGCCGAGGTAGCGGAACGCGCCGGGGGCGTTGGGCACCAGGCCGGTGGCGCAGACGCGCACCACGCTCAACCCGGCCTCGGCCACGTCCGGCGTGGTCAGGTCGACGGTGGCGACGCGCTGCCCGGCCAGGCCCGCGCGCAGGTCCGCCAGGTCGCCGCGGCGCTCCGGCGAGACCACCCGGGACGGCCTGGTGAAGCGGTGCAGCAGCTCGGCCTGCACGCGCGGGTCGAGCCACACCTGCACCTGCGCGCCCAGGTCCCGCACGCGCGAGTACCGCTCCCCCGCCGCGTCCCGGTACGAGCGGTCGGGGCGGTGGTCCAGGTACAGGCCCTCGGCCAGGACGCCGGCGGCGATGGCCTGGAACACCCAGCCGTCGGGTTCCAGCAGCCCCTGGGTGAACACCCACGTGTGCACGGCCTCCAGCACCGCCTTCGTGCACGCCTCCACCGGGTCGAACCGGGCCGCGCCGCCGCCCGCGACGATCCCGGTGGCCGGGTCGACCACGACCGCGGCCACGCACGACACGGGGTGCTCGGTGGGCAGCTCCACCAGGTGGACCTCCAGCGGGCACCCGGCCAGTTCGGCGGCTAGGCCGGGCACGTCCTCGACCGCGATGCCGGCGGTCGGCGCGCCGAGGTGCCACCAGCGCTCCAGGGCGTCGCGCTCGACCAGCTCCAGCAGGGCGCGGGTGAACGCGTCCTCGGCGCTGACGCCCGTGGCGATGCCCGCGTAGTTGAGGTGGTGCAGGCGGGGTTCGCGGCGGCGCGCGCCGGAGTGGTAGTTCAGGTAGGCCCAGGAGGCGGGCAGCAGGCACGGCTCGCCGTCCTCCTCGCCCTCCGCCCAGGCGATCGGCACGTCGTCGGTGAAGGGCCGGTAGGGGAAGCCGGGCTGCTCGTGCTGCCAGGCGGCGAAGAACGGCAGGTCGTCGGGGCCGAAGTGGCGGACGCCCGCGGCGCGCAGCTCGCCGGCGGTCGCGGTGCGCAGGCCGGGCGGGACGCGGTTGCCGCAGTAGCGCTCCACCGCCTCGCCGACCGCCGCGGCGCGGGCCGCGTCCACGTCGCCGAACGTGGTGCCCAGGCTGACCCGGTCGGCGGGCCACGTGCCGAGCCGGCGGGCGTCGGCGACCTCGGCGGTGACGGCCCGGTAGCGGCGCGGCACCCCGGGCACCGGCGCGACGTCGACGAGCCTGCGCACGATCCCGGTCAGCGGGTCCACCAGCAGCGGCGCGGTCACGATGCGATCTCCTCGGGTAGGGCGGTGGCGGGCACGGCGTCCGCGCCCCGTGGGTGCCAGGGCAGGTCGGCGGTCGCCGCGCGGACCTCGCGCCGGCTGGGCCGCAGCGCGGTGGCGCGCACGGGGTCCTCGCCGGTGTGCGGGTTGCGGGCGTGGCGGGGCCAGTGGTGGCCCGCGACCTCCAGGCGCAGCGGCCCGGTGACCGCGAGGCCGACCGGCGGCAGGTCGAGGGTGACGGTGCGGGGCACGCCGGGTTCGTGCGCCACGCGGTGCACGGCGTGCGCCTCGTGGACCCCGTCGTGGGACAGCCGCACCACCCAGTCGGCGTCCGGGACGTCCGCGACCGCGTCCAGGGTGACGGTGGCGCGGCCGCGCAGCTCGCCGGGCGGCAGGTCGGCGGTCAGCAGCGCGCACCGGGGGTCGACCACCCGGGCGCCGGGCGCCGCGGAGCGGAACGGGTCGTCGGGGTCGGCGCGGAACTCCCCGCGCACGACGCGCAGCGGGACCCGTCGGCCGGCCGGGGTGTGGCGGCGCCACCCGTCCGCGAAGAGGAAAGCCTTGTCACCGCCCAGGTTCTCCAGCGCGCGGGCCCAGGCGACGTAGAGCGCGCCGACGCGGCGGCCCGCGAGCGCGGCGCCGGGCGCGGGCGCGTCCAGCTCGTGGCCCCAGGGCCCGAGGACCAGCCGGGTGGGGCCGCCCCAGCACCGCGCGAGCTCCTCGGTGTCGGCGGCGAACGGGTCGCGCAGCCCGCCGACGGCCAGCAGCGGCATGGTCAGGCCGGGCAGCGCGTCCCACAGCCCGGCGGTGCGCCGGGGCGCGGACCACAGCTCGTCCCACCCGTCCACGGCGTCGACCACGGGGGTGTGCCGGAGGTCGTGGTGCCGCGCCGGGGAGACGTGCTCGCCCCACCAGCCGACCCGGCACGCGAGCCGCGCCGCGCCGCCCGGTTCGCGGGCGGTCTCGCCCAGGCCGAGCGCGGGCACGGCGGCCAGCACCCCGGCGACGTGCGCGGGCCGGGCGGCGGCGGCCACGACCGCGCAGTGGGCGGCGTAGGAGGCGCCGGCGGTGATGACCCGGTCGTAGCCCAGGCCCACCAGGTGGTCCACGACGGCCGCGCCGTCCTCGGCCTCGTGCCGGTAGGGGTGGAACGCGCCGGGCGAACCGTGCCTGCCGCGCACGTCGCCGACCGCGCAGTGGAAGCCGCGCCGCGCCCACGCGTCGGCCTCGGGCAGGTGGTGGTGGCGGCCGTAGGGGGTGCGGATGAGCACCAC
Organism: Saccharothrix sp. BKS2; assembly: GCF_047689505.1. Classification (NCBI taxonomy): domain Bacteria; kingdom Bacillati; phylum Actinomycetota; class Actinomycetes; order Pseudonocardiales; family Pseudonocardiaceae; genus Saccharothrix; species Saccharothrix sp. BKS2. Next base: position 255,285 of record NZ_JAUQOL010000001.1, read on the forward strand.
CGGGCCGGGTCGGTCGGCCGTGACGAGGGTGTGCGCGAGCCCCGCCACGGTCAGCTCACGGCGCACTGTCGGGCACGGGCAGCACCGGGTGGTCGGCGATCGCGCCGGTGTCGAGGTCGAGCACGCGCAGCCGCCGGTCGGCCGGGATGCCGGCCGGGGTCAGCGGGCCGCCGGCGCCGGTCGCGCCGGCGAGCCGGCGGGTCAGGTCCTTCACCGCGAGGGCGGCGACCAGCCGGCGCTCGACCGCGTCGGGCGCCTCGTCGCCGGTGACGGCCCGGGTGCCCGCCCAGTAGGCGCGCAGGTGCCCGTGCCCGGAGCCGGCCGCGGCGAGCCGGCGCAGCCGGACGTCGCGGTGGGACACGCCGAGGGGTTCGAGCAGCACGTGCCTGCCCTCGCGGCTGACGCGCTGCCAGGCGATGCCGTGCCCGGCGAGCACGTCCAGCTCCAGCCAGTGCTCCGGCGCGGGGCCGTCGTGCCACGCGCACAGCGCGGCGGGCGCGAGGGCCAGCACGGCGGCCGGGTCGGGCGGCACCACGACCACCTCCGCCCCGGCCAGGTCCAGCGCGCGGACCAGTTCGTCGTCGGGGCCGCCGGCGGTGTCGAGCACCGCGACCACGCGCCGGTTCCCGGGCCAGGTGGCGCGGCGGCCCAGGTGCCCGGCGCGGGCGAACGCCGCGAGCTCGGGCGGGGCGGGCGCGTCGCCGGTCAGCGCCGCCCGGACCGCCTCGACGGTCTCGTCCGGCAGGGCGACGGCGAACAGCTCGCCGGTCGCGTCCCGCAGCACCGCGCCGGAGGGCCCGGTGAACAGCGCCGTGCCCGGCTTGAGGGTTTCCACGCGTCCGCCTCCTGGGTCGAGGGCCCGGGGCCGCCCGAACGGGCGGCCCCGGGGTGTGTCACTCGTCGTCGTTGCCGTCGAACGGGTTCTCGACCAGCGCGTTGCTGTGGCTGGCGGAGTTGTGCGGCAGCAGGCGCTCGGCCTCGACGTTCACGAAGACCTGGTCCATCGGACGTCTCCTCTCTGTCGGGTGCCCGGGTGACCGGGCTCGGTCGTTCGACCTCCACCAACCTAATCTGGAATGACAACCATTTTCAATACTTTCCTGGTGGTGATCCAGCGCACTTCGCCGGACACGCCGTAGACGTCCTTCAGCAACGCCGCGTCCACCACCTCGGCCGGCGCGCCGTCGACGTGCACCAGGCCGTCGAGCAGGGCCACCACGCGGTCGGAGTAGCGCGCCGCCTGGGCCAGGTCGTGCAGGACCGCGACGACGGTGAGGCCGCGTTCCCGTTGCAGGGCGCGGACGAGCTCCAGCACGTCGATCTGGTGGCGCACGTCCAGGAACGTCGTCGGCTCGTCGAGCAGCAGCACCGGGGCGTCCTGGGCCAGGGCGAGCGCGAGCCGCACCCGTTGCCGCTGACCGCCGGACAGCCGCTCCAGCGGCACGTCGGCCCACTGCGCGACCCCGGTGCAGCGCAACGCCTCCCGCACCTGGTCGTCGTCGGTGTCGCCGAGCATCCCGAGCGCACCGCGGGCCGCGTACCGGCCCTGGCGCACGAACTGCCGCACGGTCAGCCCGCGCACCACGGGCGTCGCCTGCGGCAGCACCGCCAGGCGGCGGGCCACCTCCCGGCGCGACAACGACCCCAGCGGGTCCGGACCTGTGTGGACGGTCCCCCCGGTCGGGCGCAGCAGTCCCGCGAGCACCCTCAGCAGCGTGGTCTTGCCGCTGCCGTTGCGGCCCAGCAGGCTCACCCACTCCCCCGGCTCCACGGCCAGGTCCACCCCCCTGAGCACGACGTGCTCACCGAACCGCACGTGCACCCCTTCCGCGCGCAGCGCTGTCACCCGATCCCTCCCGTCCTCCGCGCGACCGCCACCAGCACCACCGCGCCGATCAGGGCGGTGATCGCCCCCGCCGGCACCCCCACGAGCTGCCCCACCGCGTCCGCCGCCGCCACCGAGACCGCCCCGGCCAACGCGGACGCGGGCACCGCCCAGCGGTGCACCGGCCCGACCAACCACCGCGCGGCGTGCGGGGCGAGCAGCCCGACGAACGCGGTCGCGCCCACCGCCGCGACCGCCGCCGACGTCGCCACCGCGGCGAGCAGCAGCACCGCGCTGCGCCACGGCACGACCGCCAGGCCCACCGCGTGCGCGTGGTCGTCGTCCACGGCCAGCACGTCCAGCACACCGCCCAGCGCCGTCGCGACGACCAGCACGGCCACCAGCACCGGCCACAGCGGCGCCAGGTGCTCCCAGGTCCGGCCGACCAGCGAGCCCAGCAGCCACCGCGACACCGCCCCGGCCAGCTGCGGCCGCGCGGTGAGCAGCAGCAGCGTCGTGCCGACCAGCACCGCGGACACCACCACGCCGCGCACCGCGACGTCGCCGGAGGTCCCGATCACCACCCACAGCACCCCGCCGCCGACCACGCCGCCCACCAGCGCGGCGGCGGCCATCGGCACGGGCTGCGCGGCGGCGCCGCCGACGACCGACGCGACCACCGCGCCCAGCACCGCGCCCGACCCGACACCGGTGATCTCCGGCGAGGCCAGCTGGTTGCGCACCCCCGCCTGGAGCAGCGCGCCCGAGACGCCCAGGCACGCCCCCGCGCACAGCCCGACCAGCAGCCGCGGCGCGCGCAGCTCCAGCACCACGGCGCGGGCGCGCTCGTCGTCGCCGAACAGCGCGCCGAGCGTGGCCCCGGTGGCCCCGATGCCGAGGTGCGCCAGCGAGGCGGCCAGCAGCAGCACCGCCAGCCCGCCGAGCACCAGCGGAGCACCCGGGCGCGTCACCGCGCACCCACCCGTCCCGACCGGGTCCTCCCCCGGGCCAGCAGGCCGACGGCGACCGCCGCGAACGCGGTCAACCCGCCCACCGGCAGTTCGACCGGGTAGAGCGCGGTCCGCGCCACCAGGTCGGCCGCGACCACGAGCAGGGCGCCCAGGAAGGCGGTCGCCGCGACCCCGGTCGCCGCCGTGGCCGACCCCGCGGTCAGGCGCTCGGCCAGCCGCGGCGCGAAGAACCCGACCCACGCGACCGGCCCGGCGGGACCGACCACCACCGCGACCAGCAGCGAGGCCACCGCGAGCACGGCCACCCGCGCCCGCCCCGGCCGCAGCCCGGCCGACCACGCCTCCTCGTCGCCCAGCCGCAGCAGCCGGACCCGGGGCAGCACCAGCACCACCGCGGGCACCGCGAGCGCCAGCCCCACCGCGACCGGGCCGAGCGTCGGCCACGTCGTCCCGGTCAGCGACCCGAGCAGGTAGCGGACCAGCACCCCCTGCTCGCGCGAGTCGGTCGCGGCGGTGGCGGCGAGCATCACCGCCTGGCACGCCGAGCTGACCGCCGCCCCGATCAGCAGCACCGCGGCCGGCGAGGTCGCCCCGCGCACCGCCAGCAGCGTCACCCCGCCGCCGACCAGCGCCCCGACCAGGGCGGGCGTCAGCGGCGCGCCGACCACGGTCACCCCGAACGCCACGCAGGTCCCCACCGCCGCCGCGGCGCCGCCGGCCACGCCCAGCAGCTCGGGCACGGCCAGCGGGTTGCGCAACGACGTCTGCAACAGCAGCCCCGCCACGCCCAGGCACGCCCCGGCGACCGCGCCGAGCAGCAGCCGGGGCGCGCGCAGCTGCCACACCAGCACGTGCTCCAGCTCGGTCCCGGGGAACCACACCACCGGCTGCCCGAGCGCCAGCGACAACAGCACGACGACGACCGCGACGGCCGTCAGCGACCTCAAGCCGGGACCTCGGCCAGCGCCTCGTCCACCACCGCGGTGAGGCTGCGCAGCCCGCGCCCGGCGCCCCACAGCTTGGCGTGCACCTCGTGCACCTGCCCCGACGCCACCGCCGGCACCTGCCGCCACACGGGGTTGTCGGCCAACTGGCTGCTCAGCGTCCTGTCCTCGGACGAGAACAGCAGCGAGTAGACGAACACCACGTCCGGTTGCCGGGCCAGCAGCTCCTCCACGCTGTAGTTGGAGGCGGTGTCGGTGTCGCCGCCCTTGGCGGGGAAGGGGTAGTCGAACAGCTGGTCCAGCAGGTGGCCCTTGAGCGAGGAGGCGGTGTCCACCCCGATCGCGTCCACGCTGCCGTACATCAGCAGGATCTTCCTGGCCGCCTGGCCGTTGTCGCGGGTCCGGGCGACGGCGTCGGCGAGGTGGCCGCGGAAGGTCTCCTCCGCGCGCACGGCCTCGTCGGTGCGGCCGGTGAGCGCGCCCAGGGCGCGCAGGTAGCCGACGGACTCCTCCCAGGTGGCGGGCTCGGCCAGCCACAGCGGGGCGAACCCCTCGATCGCGGGGCGGAGCGCGTCGTGCACCCCGGGCAGCCCGATGACCAGGTCCGGTTCGAGCCCGGCGATCGCCTCCACGTCCTCGCTGCCGAACGTGCCGGGCACGACGGGCACGGCCGCGCCCGCGTCGCCGAGCAGCGCCGGGTGGGTGATCAGCGCGGGGTTGCTGGTGCCCACCGGCGTCAGCCCGAGGTCGACCACGAGGTCGTCGCACAGGCCGTTGAGGCAGACGATGCGCTCGGGCGGCTCGGCCAGGGTGACCCGCTGCCCGTGCGGGTCGGTCACGGTCAGCGAGGCGGTGAGCGGTTCGGCGGCCCGCACGACCGAGGTCACGACGGTGTCCTCCGCCTGCGGCGAGGCGGTGGCGCAGGCGGAGAGGAGCAGCAGTCCGGCGGCGGCCGGCGCGACGAGCTTCACGCGACCTCACCGACCCAGGAGAGCAGGGTGGCGGCGTCGCGGCGGAACGCGTCGGGGTCGTCGTCCTGGACGAACTCCAGCAGCACGTGCCGCTCGGCGCCGTCCCCGGCGAGCAGGGCGAGGACCGGCCGCCACAGGTCGGCGCGGTCGGCCAGCGGCAGGCGCTCGGTGAAGCCGTCCGCCCCCCACGAGAACGCGTGCACCGCGGCCAACCCGGGCAGCAGGGCGGTCACGTCGGCCAGGCACTCCCGCACGTCGGGCTCCTCCCGGGGCTGCCAGTGGCCGACCAGTCCGGGCACGTCGCGCCGCAGCCGGAGGGCGGAGTCGAGCGTGTCGGTCAGCGAGGAGACGTGGTGCTCGACGGTCACCGCGACCCCGCCTTCGGCCGCCAGGCGGGCGCACCGCCGCAGGTCGTCGGTGATGGCCTCGCGCTCCGCCGGACCGGTCTCGGCCGAACCGCGCACCCCGGCCCACACCCGGATCCGCGGCGCGCCCAACGCCCCGGCGGCGGCCAGCGCGCGGTCGAAGTCGGCGGGCTCGCTGTCACCGGCCTTGTAGTAGGAGCCGTAGGTGCCCACGGTCAGGCCGCGCTCGCGGCACAGCCGGGCGGCGCGGGCGGCCCCGACCGGGTCGCCGGGCGGCACGTGGACGTCGGCGCCCCACTCGACCACCCCCAACCCGGCCCCGGCGGCGAGGTCGACGACCTCCTCGACCGTCCTGCCCCGGAAGGTGACCGAAGCCAATCCTGCGGTGATCATCTGAGCCCTTCACTCGTGCGGGTGAGGACCCATACTTACCTGAAGATGAGAACGATTATCAAGAGCATGTCCGCCGGACGATCCTTCGACTTGACGTAGTCGCGCCGATCGCCCCAGGCCGGCACTCCACCCGATCGTGTGGTCGACGCGTGGATCCACAGCGCCGCCGGCGGCCGTAGTGCGTTGATACTGCTCCGGGTGCGGAGGGTCCCGGAGCGACGCGGTGCACAGCGGTGGCCCACCCGCGAGGCGGCGGCCGCGCTCCGGGATGTAACAAAATCTTCCGAACGACGGACCGACAGTTGGATACGGTGTTGCTTTGCCGCCGAACGGGTGGCTTGGAAGGGACGGCACGTGAACGAGTTCGAGGTCAGGACCGAGCCCGGTCTGGTGGACCTGACCGGAGTGCCCCTCGACGCGCTCAGCTCGCTGGACCGCTCGGCGCTGGCGCCCTCGGTGGCCAAACTGCTGTCGCAGGTCGACCGGGCCGGCAGCACCGTCGGTGGCTACAACTCCTAGCGGCACGCGTTGAACACGCTCACCTACCACCGGATCGCCCCGCCGCAGCTCGACCGGCTCGCCGTCGGCGACGGCGGCACCGGGATAGACCTGCTCGTGGACGCCGAACGCAGCCGCCGCCTGCTGGCGCTCCAGGTGCTGCTCGACCGCTCGCGGCACGACGTCGCGCTCACCGCGCCGCTGCCCCCGGTGGACGAAGCGTGGCGGCTTCTGGTCGAGGCGCACCGCACCGCGCCGGAGCGGGTCACCCCGCTGCTCGGCCACCCGCACGTCGGGGTGTGGACCGGTCACCTCCTGGGCAGGCTGCGCGGCAAGGTCGACCACCCGTCACCGCTGTGGTTCCACCTGGGGCAGTTCCACGCGCTGGCGGCCGCAGCGGCCATCGCGGCCGGTCTGCGCTTCCGGGTGCCGGTCCCGTTCTGGAACGGCGTGGCGGTCCTGCCCGGCCTGGGTTCCGCGCACCTGCCCGCCACCGGGTGGACGCACGCCGACGTGGTCTCCGACGCGGCGGGCACGCGGGTGGAGGCCCCGGACGGCCGCGCGGTCGTGCGGATCGGGGCGCGGGACGACCCCGGGTGGCGGCCCCTCCGCGTCTTCCGGGCTCCCGGGGAGCAGGGCGCCCTCTCGATCAGCATCGACGACGCGAGCCCCTACCGCGGCCTCCAGGTCCCGACCCCGGTGGAGTTGCTCAGCGACGCGGACGGCGACCGCTGGGTCGAACTGCTCGCGGGCGCCTGGCCGCTGCTCGTGCGGGACCACGCCGACCAGGCGCGGGAGATCGCCCGGGGCCTGTCGGTGATCATGCCACGCCCCCTGGTGCACCGGTTCCGGCCGCACAGCGCGTCGGTCGGCGAGGGGTTCGGCGCGGCGATCGTGGCCGAGCCGCACGACCCGGCGGAGCTGGCCGCGGTCCTGATCCACGAGTTCCAGCACAGCAAGCTGAACGCGATCCAGCACCTCGTGGAGCTGTGGGGCGACGACCCGACCCCCGACAGCTACGCGCCCTGGCGGGACGACCCCCGCCCCACCGGCGGCCTCACGCACGGCGTCTTCGCCTTCACCGCCCTGGCCGAGTTCTGGGCGGTGCACCGCGAACGGGTATCGGGGCGGGAAGGCGACCTGGCCGAGTTCGAGTTCGCCGTGTTGCGGATGCAGGCCACCCGGGGCCTCCAGGGCCTCAAGCACCGTCGACCGCTCACCGACCTGGGGCACCGGTTCGTCGCCGGGGTCGAGCGCAGGCTCCTCGCGCTGCGCCCGCTGGAGGTCCGGGCCGACCTGCTGCGGGCCGCGCGGCTCGCCGTGGTCGACCACCGGGTCGGCTGGCGGGCGTGCCACCTGGTGCCGGACCCGCGCGTGGTGCGGGAGGCGGCCGCGGCTTGGCGCAGGGGCGAACCAGCGCCGACGTCCATCGCCCGCTCCGTCGTCACCGCGCACCCCCGACCGCCCAAGCTCAACGTCAAGGGCGTGCTGGCCAGGCTGCTGCTGGCCGACCCCCGGGAGTTCGCCGCGGTCAGGGGGGCGCTGGACGAGCGCCAGGTCTTCCCCGACTCAGCGGCGGGCGACTTCGCGCTGGTGGCGGGAGAACACCGGGAAGCGGCCGAGCTGTACGCGGCCGAGCTGGCGCACGGGTCGGACCGACCGGGCGCGTGGTCCGGCCTCGGGCTGGCGCTGTGGCTGCGTGAACCGGGCCCGGCAGCCACCGCCCTGCTGCGGCGGCCGGAGTTCGTGCGCGCGGTGCACCGGCTCGTGGTCGACACCACCGGCGTCCCGCCGCGTGCGGGTGACCTGGCCCGGTGGCTCGGTTCGGCGCCCTAGCGGTGCCCGAACAGGTGGGAACACCGGACCGGTCGGAACACCGGGGTCTTCACAGGGGCAGCGGGTCGATGTCGCAGTTGGCCCGCCCCTCCGGGTCGCTGAGCACGGTGATCACCGGGTGCCGCGGTCCCAGCCTCGCCCGCAGGCCGCGCAACGCGTCCCGGCGCAGTTCCGCGGCGTCCTCCGCGGTGGCGAACACGCGCTGGTCCTGGGCCAGGTTGGCGCGGCAGACCAGCGTGGTGGGGTGGTCAGCGCCGAGCGTCGCGACGGCCCGGCCCAGGGCCGCCGCACCCACCTCGTAGGCCGCCCACAGGTCGCCGGCGGCGTGCAGGTCGCTGGCGAGGTTGATCGCGGTGGCGATCGACGAGGGGTGGTCCTCGCCGAGCCGCTCCCGGAAGCTCGACGCGGTGGCGCGGTCCAGCTCCAGCGCGCCGGCCACGTCTCCGGTCAGCCGCTTCACCGTCGCGACGTTCACGGCGGCGGCGAGGGTGTGCGGGTGCGTCGGGCCCAGCACGCGCCGGTAGCTCTCGAACGCGTCGTCGGCCATCCTCGCCCCGGTCGGCAGGTCCACCTCCCGCAGGTCGATGGACCGGCTGAGCTTCGCCGCCAGCGTGTCGGGGTGGTCGGGGCCGTAGCGGAGCAGGAACCCCTCCAACGCCTCGTCGACCGCCTCCAGCGCGCCCTCGTGGTCCCCCGCCTTGCGGCGCGACACCGCGAGCTGCCGCAGCGCCAGCAGCAGGGCCGGGTTGGTCGGCCCGTGCAGGCGGCGGTAGGTCGCGACGATGGCCTCCAACGACGACCGCGCGCCCAGGTAGTCGCCCGCCTCGCGCCGGTCGATCGCCAGCCCGACCTCGGTCATCAACGCCAGGACGTGCTGCCGGTCGAACGTCTCGATCTTCTGCCGCCACGTGTCGGCGTCCAGCGCGTAGGCCGCCCGGAACTCGCCCGCCAGGCGCAGGCTCACGCCCAGGTTGTGCGCCGCGTTCAGGGTGATCGCCTCGTCGACGTCGGAGGAGTCCCGGCAGATCCGGTGGTTCCGCCTGTCCAGCCTGAGCGCCCCGGCGAAGTCGCCGCCGGCGCGCCTGTCCCCGGCGACCGCGTTCACCGCCTGGATGGTCATCTCGTGCGCTTCACCGCCGGTGCGGTGGCACAGCTCCAGCAGGGTCGCGTTGAGCCGCGAGGCTTCGCCGAACCGGCCGAGGACCCACCACACGAAGCCGAGCCACAGCCCCATCCACAGGGTGTCCGGGTGCTCCGGACCGAGCCGCGCGGACCAGCCCCGGTACAGCACCTCGGCCAGTTCCGCGCTCTGCTCCGGCTCGCCCCAGCGGTGCAGGAACGTCACCTGGTTGCGGTGGAACGCGCGCACGGAGCCGTCGTCGCACTCGGTCGCGCCCGAGGCGAACAGGTGGGCGTTCAGCTCGACGTAGAGCGGCCAGTGCTCCAGGTCCTCGGGTTCCCCCGGGTCCCCGGCCGCGATCACCAGGTGCGCGACGTGGCGGATCTCGGTTCGTTCGCGCTCGTCCATGCGGCTGATCAGGGCCGCCTGCACCAGCCGGTGCACGTCCAGGGAGAAGGTGCTCCGGTCGAAGCGCGCCAACCCGTACCGGCCGACCTCCCGGAACGCCTCGCTCAACCGCATCCGGTCCCGCAGCAGCCCCTGGAGCTCCGGCGGCGCGGCGATGTGGCCGCCCCGGGCGAACAGCGCCCGGGGCACCGGCTGCGGCGCCAGGAACGCGCACACCTGGAGCAGCCGCAGGGCGGGCAGGTTGTCGCGGCGCAGCTGCTCCAGCGACAGCGTCCACGCGGCGGCGACGCTGAGCGGGTACTCGCGGTGGGGCGCCAGGTCCGCGAGCTCCGAGCGCCGCTGGTCGAGCAGCCGCAGGTACTTGTCCGCCGACGTGCCGGTGCTGCGGCGCCAGGTGGCCGCCTGCATCAGCGCCAGGGGCAGGTCGCCCAGCGCGTCGGCCAGCCGGTCGGCGTCGCCCTCGGGGAGGGTGGCGTCGTGCTGCCGCAGCAGCGCGGTGCTCTCGCGCCGGCGGAAGACGCCCACGTCCACCACGTGCGCGGTGTCGCCCCAGCCCGCGTGCCGCGAGGTGATCAGCACCGAGCCGGAGGTGCCGCGAGGCAGGTACGGCTCCAGGTCCTCGGCGCCGGTCGCGTTGTCGAAGATGAGCAGCCAGTTCCCCGGCACCCGGTGCGGGCCGACGCCCCGCAGGGCGTCCAGCACGGGTTGGACGGCGCCGCGCGCGCCGTCGCTGAGGGAGATGCCGAGCCGCCGCCCCAGCTTCAGCAGGGCGTTGACGATCTGCACCCGGCGCGACGCCGGGATCCAGCAGATCACGTCGTGGTCCCGCTCGTGCCGGTGGGCGTACTCGATGGCGACGTGGGACTTGCCGACCCCGCCCGTCCCGTGCAGGACCACGGTCGCGGTCGTCCCGCCGCCGGGCGCCAGGCGCGTGCGCAGGTCCGCCAGCAGGTCGTCCCGGCTGGTGAACGCCGGGTTCCGGCCCGGCACGTCCACGACCAGCGGCACCCTCTCCCGCTCGGCCGGGCCGGCGGGAACCGCGTGCCGGTGCCCCGGGCCGGCGGGCAGCCCCTCCGGGGTCCTGCCGAGCAGCGCGCCGAGCCGGTGCGCCTGCGGCTGGTGCGCCCCGGACAACGCCTGGAGCACCGCCAGCTCGGCCTCGAAGAAGTGCGCGGTCGCCGGGGAGACGTCCTCCGTGCGCACCTCGCCGCGCGCCGCGCGGGCGGTGTAGCCGAGCAGGTCGGGGATGCGCTCGCCCAGGTGCGCGTGCACGTAGCGGCGGACGCGGGCGGTGGTGGCGCGCCTGCCGTGGGCCAGCAGCTCGGACCGGACACCGGCCACGAAGTCGTAGACGACGCCGCCGGCGCCCACCGGCGAACCGGCGGTCACCGGCACCACGAGCGGGCTGGCGAGCAGTTCCGCCTGGTGCTCCAGCTCGGCCGTCGACACGCTGGTCCGGATCAACGACATCAGGTCGGGGTCCAGCGGCGACGCGGCCAGGTGGACCGCCAGGGTGAACGCGGTCGGCGACGCCGCCGCCTGGAAGTCGGCCACCAGCCGGGCGGCCGAGGCGCGTTCGGCCGGCGGCCCCTCGGTTCGGTCCGGCCGCGCGGGCACGAGCACGGCGCCCAGCGCCATCGGCCCCGGCGCGCCCGCCGTCATGCGGCTCCAGCGGTCCAGCGCGGCCGAGCCGAGCTCCAGCACGCAGACCGGCATCGCGTCGTCGAGGCCGTCGAACACCCCGGGCGCCTCCGCCTGCGGTGTCCACTCCAGCCGGGAATTGGCCGCGCCGGGGGCGGATGAGCGGATCAGCAGCCGGTGGATCTCCAGCCCCATGCGGTTGGCGACGGACCAGGGCAGCAGGTGCACGAGCGCGACCGGGTGCGCCGTCCCCCAGAGCCGCAGCACCGCCGACGCGGTCCCGTCCCGCCACATGTCGGCCACCCCGTCGGTGACGACGAGGACGACCCGGCGCCGCGCCGCGTCCACCAGTTCCGCGACGTGCCGGCGCGGTGCGCCCCGGCCCGTGCCGCGCAGCGCCGGCACGCCGTCGGGTCCGGGGCCCAGCCGGCGCACCCGCACGTCGCGGAACGCCCCCAGCCTGGTCAGGGTGGCGACCAGGTTGTCCACGTCGTGGGCCCAGAACCCGACCGAGGCGCTGTCGTCCACGACCACGACCACGTCCCAGCGCAGCTCCCGCACCGGCCGGTAGACGGGCAGCCACCGCTGGTCGCCCGCGGCCCGGGTGGCGGTGGCGTCCTCGTCGAACTCCTGGTCCCGGTCCGACCACGTCACCTGCTTGAGCGGGCGCAGCGCGCGGAAGACGCGACGGCCGACGGTGACCCGCCCGACGCGGCGCGGCCGGTGCGCACCGCCGCGACCCGGCCCCACCGGGTCCGGCTCGGGCCGGGGCTCGTCCCCGTCCGGGTCGGTCCCGTCCCCGTCGACGTCCCAGTCGACCAGCCGCCACGCCGCGGGCCCCGGCTCCGACCGCTCCCCCCGGCGGTGCGGCCCGGCCGCCGCGTCGGTCGGCGCGGGTTCGGCGGCGGCTCCCCCGTGCTCGGCCGGCCCGCCGACCGCCCGGCCCCTGCGCCGGCGCAGGGCCAGCCACAGCGCGTCGGCGATCTCGCGGGCGAACAGCTCGCTGTCGGGGCGCACGGTCACTCCCTGGCGGAGAGCTGGTGCCAGACGGTGTTCACGACCTCGTCGAGCGACCGGCGACCCGCGACCGTCAGCGGGCTCGACCGCACCAGGTGGACCGCGTTGAGGAGCTGGTCGGCCGCCATGACGCCGGTGCGGCGGCGCTCCTCGAACATCGCGATCAGCTCCTCGGTGAGCCCGGCCTCGTGCTCGGGGAAGTGGGCGGCCACCATCGCGGCCAGCCTGTCCGGCGTCGGCTGGGGCAGGGTGAGCTCGATGCAGCGCCGGAGGAAGGCGGGCGGGAAGTCGCGCTCGCCGTTGCTGGTGATCACGGTCAGGGGGAAGGCGTGGCACTGCACCCGCCCGTCGACCACCCGCGCCCGGCCGTCCGGGTCGTGGGTGTGCACGACCACCTCGGGCGTGCGGTCGCGGACCCGCACCAGCTCCGGGATGGGGAACTCGCCCTCCTCGAAGATGCCGAGCAGGTCGTTGGGCAGGTCGAAGTCGCCCTTGTCCATCTCGTCGATCAGCAGGACCCTCGGCAACCGGTACGGCAGCATCGCCGTGCCCAGCGGTCCCAGGTGCACGAAGTTGCCGATGTCGCTGTTCTCGTGCATGGCCATCGCCTGCGCCCGGCCGAACGCGTCGTAGCCGAAGAGCCCGGACTCCAGCCTGGTGCGGCTGGTCACCTGCCACCTCAGCACCCGGCCGAGCGCCAGCTCGTGGGCGATGGAGTAGGCGAGGCTGGACTTGCCCGACCCCGGCGGGCCGGTGATGAGCAGCGGACGGGCCAGCGTGATGGCCGCGTTCACGCCGCTGAGCAGGTCGAAGTCGCGGGTCAGGTCGAGCGGGACGAGGCCCAGCCGCCGTTCGGACTCGCGCGGGTCGACCGCGGGCACCGGCAGGTCCGGCTCACCGGAGAAACGACGCCACGGCGGCGGCTCCGGCCACTCGGCGGCCAGCAGGTCCACATCGACCGGCACCCCGGACCCGCGGTACACCCACCAGTCCGGCGCGTCCGGTTCCGGACCGGCGGATAAGTGGGCCGGGCCGGCGTCGTCCCGTTCCGTCAATTCGACCGCCCCTCCGCGCGCCACCACGACCCCGGTGGTTCCGGAACCCGATCGGCGTCGTCCCACAGTAGGGCAAAGCTGTGCCCCGGGTGGTGCGCCTCGTGGTTCCCCCCGCCGCGCAGGGCCGCGCGGCGCAGTTCCCGCACGCGCAGCGGCAACTGCCCGATCCCGCCCTCTCCCAACACCGATTCCACGGCGTCCCGGAAGAAGTCGCTGGAACAGTCCCGGCGGTCCCACAATATCGCCGGTATTCCAGCCCGGAACGCCATCGACACCTCGCGCCACGCGACGCTGTTCCGGTCGCCCGGCGGTTCGCTCAGCACCATCGACACGATGCGCTCGTCCGCGCTCAACTCGGTCGCCAACCTGGTGAAGTGCTCGTCGTCCCCGCCGGGCGCGCTGCGGTACGAGCGGACGTCCGCCGAGCTCGTCGCGATCGCGCTCCAGCGCCGTCGCCACGCGAACCGGTGGCGGGCGGCGCGCATCCGGTCCAGGCTGCGCAGGACGACCGGGTGGTCGATCGCCAGCGGCACCCGGTCGACCGACATGGACGACTTGCGCCAGAACTCCACCGGCGTGTTCAGCAGCTCCCACGGCAGCACGAACTCCAGGTGGATGTCCTGGGCGTGGACGTCGTCGGCGAGCACGCCCAGCTCCGTCTCCAGCTCGCCGACCAGCCGGTCCACCTCCACCTCGACCTCGGTCAGCCGCACCTCGACGTCGCCCTGGCGGCGGGGGCGCCAGCCGTTGACGTCCCACTGCCACCAGTACGACAGCATCAGCACCTCCTCGTCGAGCGGGTCCGGGTCCAGCTGGATCACCAGGTAGGCGTTCGCGGACCGGTGGGCGGCCGCCGGCGCCGGGTACCACTCGGCCTGGTCGACGTGGCCGGGCAGCTGGAACCTCGCGGCCCAGTCCCGCCACCAGCCGTGGCACTTCTCCGCCACGGCGGGGTCGTCGACGCTCTCGGCCAGGCAGGCGAGGAACAGCACGGCGGGCGGCGGCGACCCGGCCACCGCGTTCGCCCCGGCCAGGTGCAGGAACGCCGTCCACGCGGACCGGCAGCGCGACGGCAGGGGCCCGCCCCGGCCCCTGAGCGCCTTGTGGGCCAGCTCGCGCAGCCAGCGCAGCTCCTCGCGCTCACCGTCGGCCAGCCGCAGCGCGCCCAGCACGCCGCGCAGGTCCTCCCAGTCGTCCGAGGGCAGCGCGGCGTAGGCGTCCCACTCGTCGCACAGCAGGACCATCTCCGCCAGCTGCGGCGTCAGCGGGTCGAGCACGGACACCCCGTCGATCAGCACGCGCAGCCCGTCCGGCAGCTTGCCGCACCGCCCCACGAGGTCGACGAACTGGAGCCGCGGCGCGGTCCCCCGCAGCACGAGCACGTCGCCGAACGAGTCCGTCAGGACCTCGACGAGCATTTCGCGACCGGATTCGCCGTGCAGGACGGGACAGCGCACGAGGGCTTCCACCATTTCCCGCTTGATCCTGGCCTGAACACCACCACCGCGAGCGGGAAGCACCAAGACCCCGTCCCCCTCACCCGACCCGAGGTCGCGCACCGACAGCGGAAGTCGTTCCACCGGCTCACGTTCGAGCGAGTGGCTTGAGATGTTCCCCGGATCGCGCGATCCCGGCAAGTCACCGGCTCGCCGGTGTCCGGATCGCAATGACGCGCGTGCCGATGACGAATGCGTAGTCGCACAATTGCGGACCGATCCGGAACGCGAGCCGTTGTCGTCCGGGGTCCGGCCGCGCCGGAAAGGCACCCGTCCCGGAACGGGCGTCAGAGCCGCGGCACGGTCGTCAGAGCTCCGGCACGGTCCACTGCGCCGTGGCGGTGGCCACCAGCACGTCACCCGGCCCGTAGATCGAGGTCACCGTGGCCGCCACCGGTCCGACCCGCTGCACCTGCCGCGCGACCACCACGTGCCGCTCACCCGGCACCGGCGGCGACACCAGGTCGGCGGCCATCCTGGTCAGCGTCATCGGCTCGTCGGTCGCCCAGCTCGCCGGGCAGTCCAGCGCCGCCCACAGCACCTCCGGCGAGGTCTCCACCGGCGTCCACGTGCAGGCCACCTCGTTCTCCCCCACCAGCCCCGGCGCCAGCAGCAACCCGTCGAGGCGGTCGTGCCCGCACGCGAAGCACGTCGGCGACGGGTGCGCGTCGAAGCCCGCGAAGGACTCCGCCGCCCGCTCGGCCTCCAGCACCCCCACCGGCGGCAGCACCGGCACGGGGTCGGGGCTGGCCACCATCGTGGCCACCACCTGCTCCCCGAACACCAGCACCGCCTGGTCCGGGCTGATCTCCAGGTGCAGCGGCTGCTCCAGCGGCACCGGCAGCAGCAGCGACACCACCGGTGTGCCGTCCACCGGACCCACCGACGAGGCCAGCACCCCGCACGTGTAGCCACCGTGCGCGGTGTCCGGCGCGCCGCTGAAACGCGCCGGGACCACCACTCCGCTCTCCGCGATCACACCTCTAACAGTGCCCCGGAACGGGCCTCGCCAACCCCGGTCGGTTCCCACCAGCCCCGGCCGATCGGTCGGCCCTGGTCGGCCCGGTGGCCCCGGCCGGCTCCGGCCGGCCCCGGTCAGCCCCGTTCGACCAGGTGACCCACCACGTCCGGACCGGGGTGGGCGTGCCCCGAGCCGTCCCGGCGCTCGTCGACGGCGGGCAGCTCCACCGGCGACCCGTTCTCCGCCGCACCCGCCGGCCTCGGCCCGACCCACGCCAGCGCCAGCCCGTCCTCGTCCTTCAGGAACCGCTGCGCCCGCACCCCGCCGGTCGCCCGGCCCTTCGCCGGGTAGACCGAGAACGGCGTCACCTTCACGCTCCGCCCCGTCGACGTCACGACCATCGGCTCACCGTGCTCGTCGTCGTCCGTCCGCACCGCGCCGAAGAACACCACCCGCGCGCCCGAGGCCAGGTTGATGCCCGCCATGCCGCCACCCCGCAGGCCCTGCGGGCGCACCAGCGACGCCGGGTAGCGCAGCAGCGAGGCGTCCGAGGACACGAACACCAACGACTCCTCGGCACCGCCCAACCAGGTCGCGCCGACCACCTCGTCACCCTCCTTGAGGGTGATCACCTCGAACTCGTCCGACCGCACCGGCCACTCCGGCGAGCACACCTTCACCGTGCCCGACCGCGTGCCCAGCGCCAGCCCCGGCGACTCCCCGGGGATCACCGGCGCGATCCCGACGACCCGCTCCCCGGCCACCAGGTCGACCAGCTCACCGGCCGCCATGCCGCCGCTCAGCGACACCGTGCCGCTCTGCTCCGGCAGCACCGGCAGCGGCAGCACGTCCGTCTTGAACGCCCGGCCCCGGTTCGTCACCAGCAGCACCTGCCCGCGCGCGGTCGTGTGCACCACCGCCGCCACCGCGTCGTGCCGGACCCGGCCGCTGCGCCGCCGCGCCTCGCTCGCCTCCTCCGACTCCGCCGCCGTGCGCGCCACCAGGCCCGTCGCCGACAGCACCACCTGGCACGGGTCGTCCGCGACCTCCAGCGGCCCGGCCGGCCTCGACGCCGCCAGCACCTCCTTCAGGTCGCCGCCCAGCAGCACCGTCCGCCGCTCCCGACCCAGGTCCTTGACCACCCGGCCCAGCTCGGCGGACACCAGCCGGCGCAGCACCCGCTCGTCGTCCAGGATCTTGCTCAGCTCCGCGATCTCGCCGCGCAGCTTCTCCTGCTCCGCCTCCAGCTCCAGCGAGTCGTAGCGGGTCAACCGGCGCAGCGGCGTGTCCAGGATGTAGGTCGCCTGCACCTCCGACAGCGTGAACCGCTTGACCAGGCCCTCCTTGGCCGCCGCCGCGTCCTCGCTGCCCCGGATCAACCGGATCACCTTGTCGATGTCCAGCAGCGCCTTCAACAGGCCCTCGACCAGGTGCAACCGCTCCTCGCGCCGCCGCCGCCGGTACCGGGTCCGCCGCGTCACCACCTCGTACCGGTGCCGGAGGAACACCTCCAGCAGCGCCTTCAGCCCCAGCGTCCGCGGTTGACCGTCCACCAGCACCAGGTTGTTGATGCCGAACGACTGCTCCATCGGCGTGAGCCGGTACAGGTCGGCCAGCAGCGCCTGCGGGTTCACCCCGACCTTGCACTCGATGACCACCCGGATGCCGTTCTCCCGGTCGGTCAGGTCCTTGACGTCGGCGATCCCGGTGAGCCGCTTCGACTTCGTCACCTCGTCGGTGATCTTCTCGATGATCTTCTCCGGGCCCACCCCGTACGGCAGCTCGGTGATCGTGATCGCCTGCCGCCCCCGGCTGCCCTCCAGCGGCCCGGTCTCCACCCTGGCGCGCATCCGCACCACCCCGCGCCCGGTCTCGTACGCCTTGCGCACCTCGTCCAGCCCGAGCAGCACCCCACCCGTCGGCAGGTCGGGGCCCGGCACGAACCCCATCAGCTCGTCCAGCGTGGCGTCCGGGTGCGTCACCAGGTGCCGCGCGGCCGCCACGACCTCGCCCAGGTTGTGCGGGATCATGTTCGTCGCCATCCCGACCGCGATCCCCGACGTGCCGTTGACCAGCAGGTTCGGGAAGGCGGCCGGCAGCACCGACGGCTCCTCCAGCGAGCCGTCGTAGTTGGGCCGGAAGTCGACCGTCTCCTCGGCCAGCTCCCCGACCAGCAACATCGCGGCGGGCGACATGCGGGCCTCGGTGTAGCGCGACGCGGCCGGGCCGTCGTCCGGACTCCCGAAATTTCCGTGCCCGTCGACCAGCGGCGTGTTCAGCGAGAAGTCCTGGGCCAAACGGACCATCGCGTCGTAGATGGCCGTGTCACCGTGGGGGTGGTACTTGCCCATGCAGTTGTGCACCACGAGCCCGCTCACGACGAACGCGTGCTCCTCGGTGTCGACCTGGATGTCGTAGGTCGTGTCCGGTGCGACCGGCTCCACCGACTCGACGGTCAGGAACGCCAAGCCGTGCAGCGCCTCCAGCCGATCGGCCAGCGGCGATCCGATCCGCCGCAGTTTGTCGACCCACCCGTCCCGGAAAGCGCGGCCGAGCGGGAACAGGCGTTCGTCCAGCGTCTTGCCGTTGCGGTCCTTGCCGTAACGCACGGGGGTGTTGGACGACCCGGACAAGGAGGCGCGGAACGCCATCCCCTCGGTGTCGCGGAACCGACCACCGCCGACGTGCGCGGCGGAGAACTCCTCGGTCACCGGCCGGTACGGCAGGCGGTCGGTCCCCTGCTCGCCGCCGTACCGGTACCCGAGCCCGATGACCTGCCGCAGGCCGTCCTGCTTGTAACCGATCTTCGACCACGGCAGCAGCGCCAGCGACAGCGTCGCCGCGTCGCGCCCGGACACCGACAGACCCATCAGCCGCTTCGACCCGTTCCGCTGCTGGGACCAGTGGTGGCCGTGGATGCCGCAGTCGGCGAGCATCGCGTGCGCCTGTTCGACCAGCCGCCGGCTCGTGCTGGTGAAGACGATCTCGCGGTTCCTCCTGCGGACGTGGCCGTCGCCGTCGAACAGACCCGCCAGGAAGGGGGCCCAGGCCGACCTGTCCCCCAGCACGCTCGCGGGCACCTCCTTGACGTCGCTGTGCGGGGTGGCGACCTCCAGGAGGTCGTCGTGCCGGGCGAACGTGAGGATGTGCTGGTCCCGGTGCTTCGGGTCCTTCGCCTCACGCTTGCCGCGCGACACCGTCACGCCGTTGGCGATGGCCCAGCCGTGGGCCACGTCGAGGGGCTCCACGTCGCACATGTGGAGCCGGACCCGGCCGTCGCTCTCCCGGTTCCGGTCCACGGCGAAGCCCTCGGCGACCAGGAGGCCGAGCACGTAGGGGTAGGCGTCCCGGTCCGCGTCGAGGAGGTGCGCGTGGCGGGCGGTGCCGAATCCGACGGTCCGCTTGCCCGCCAGGTCGCGGGCGTCCGTCCACCCGACCCCCAGGTCGTCATCCACCGTGCGGAAGCGCTGACCGGGCGTGACGAGCATGGTGTGGCCGTCGGACCAGGTGACCCTGACCAGTTCCGACACCGGGTTCTCGTACACGGCGTTGACGGCGACCGGCTCACCACCGCCGTCCAGGACCAGGTCGCCCACCTCGATCTCCTCGATCGGGCGCAGTCCGGCCGGGGTCGAGACGAGGGCGCCGCGCACGAAGCAGTCGCCCACCACGCGCGACGACTTCACGTACGGGCTCGTCGGCCGGTGCCCCTGCTCGTTCATCGAGAACAGGATCCGCCGGTGCACCGGCTTCAGGCCGTCCCGCGCGTCGGGCAGGGCGCGGGAGTGGATGACCGAGTACGCGTACTCCAGGTAGGAGTCCTCGATCTCGGTGGTGAGCGAGTTGTCGAAGACCTGGGCGCCGGCGCGGTCGAAGGCGGACGGGTCGACCCGGGTGACGGGGGTCTTGCGGCGTGCCATGGCTGGGCGTTCCCTCGTGTTCAGACGTCGATCGCGGACTGGTCGACCCGGGCGGCCGACTCGACGAGCCACGCCCGGCGCGGCTCGACCTTCTCACCCATCAGCAACTCCAGCGCGGCCTCCGCGGCCTCGGCGTCGTGCATGGTGATGCGGCGCACCGAGCGGGTGGCCGGGTTCATCGTGGTGTCCCACAGCTCGTCGGCGTCCATCTCGCCCAGGCCCTTGAACCGGGGCACCGGCTTGACCACGGTCTTGCCCGCCTTCTCCAGCCGGGCGACCCGCTGCTCCATCTGGCGCTGGGTGAAGGTGAAGTGGGTCTCGGGGTTGCGGCCCCTGGTCATCACCTTGTGCAGCGGCGGCATGGCGGCGTAGAGGCGGCCGTCCTCGATGACCGGGCGCATGTACTTGGCGAACAGGGTGATGAGCAGGGTGCGGATGTGGGAGCCGTCGACGTCGGCGTCGGCCATGAGGATGACGCGGCCGTAGCGCATGGTGCCGAGGTCGAACGTGCGGCCGGTGCCGGCGCCGAGGACCTGGACGATCGAGGCGATCTCGGCGTTGCGCAGGGTGTCGGCGAGGCTGGCCTTCTGCACGTTGAGGATCTTGCCGCGCAGCGGGAGCAGCGCCTGGTACTCGGAGACGCGGGCCATGCGCGCGCTGTTGTGGACGAAGACGCCGGCTTCGAGGGCGAAGTTGTGGTAGCCGTCCACGGTGAGGTCGTACACGTCGGCCGTCTCGGTCAGCGGTTCGACGGAGGCGACGGTGTGGTTGACCCGGCTCGCGGCATCGCGGAGACGGGACAGGTCGCCGTCGAAGCCGTCGAGGAGGCGGTCGAAGCGCAGGCCCGTGCGCGCGGTGGCCAGGCGCTCCTCCTCGTAGGCGGCGCCGAGTGCGGCGTCGTCGAGCCGGAGGAGGGGGCGCAGTCGCCTGAGGGCGGCGAACCGCCTGCCCTCCTGCTGCCGAGCCACGCGTTCGGCCTTGGAGACGGTCTCCACGTAACGCCGCCGACCCGCCTGGGCTGCGGCGAGGTGGCCGCTCGCGGGGTCGAGCATCCGCTCCTTCATGCGCGCGGAGTGCTCCCGGCCGAACTCGGGGTTCTCCTGGTGCCAGGCGGCTACGGCAGCGCGCTGCCGCTCGCGGGCGGCGGGGTCGGCGTACTGCTCGGTCGTGGTCCGGGAGCGCCAGGCGCGCAGGTCGGCGTCCTGCCACTGGGCGAGGGAGCGGTCGCTCCACTGCCGCCGACGGGTGGGGTCGGCGAAGAAGTCGCGGACCCGTTCCGCGGTCCGGGCACGGTGCTCGGGGTCGCTCCAGTAGGCGGCCTGCCGCTCGCGCATCCGCTCGGCGTACTCGGCGCGCTCGTCGTCGGTGAGCGAGCGGTACCAGTCCTGGAAGCCCTGCTCGATGCGGCGCCGGAAGGCCGGGTCGGCGTTGAGCGCCGCCAACCTGGCCAGGCAGGACTCCCGGAACGCCGGGTCGCGCCACTGGGCGGAGAGCATCGCGGACTTGAACTCCAGGCCGCCTGCGGCCAGCCACGCCCGGTAACCGGCGTGGACGTGCCCGCCCATCATCGAGGCGTGCAGGGCCGCGTGGTCTTCCCAGGTCATGCGCCGCAGGTTGCGCGGGTCGTTGTTGCGCTTGTCGACGTCCACGTGGTGACGCACGGTGCCGTTCTCGGCGCTGTCCAGGCCGTTGCGGAGGTTGTGGGCGTCCGCCAGGTAGTGGGTGTAGACCCACTCGGCGCGGTCGTTCATCCAGATCCGCTCGTAGCCGTCGAGCTTGTCGCCCGCCGCCTTGGACGAGACCGACCGGTACAGCGGCATCAGCGAGTCGCCGGCCTGCAACCGGTCGGCGCGGCGGTAGGAGCCGTCGCGCAGCCGGAACAGGTGGTCCGGGGTGCAGCGGACGGATTCACCGGTGTCGAGGGTGACCCGGACGAGCGGCGCGGCGCGCTTGGTCAGCCGGGGTTCGACCAGCGGGGCGACGACCACGCGGCCGGCCCTGTTGGTGGCGTAGCCGAAGTGCGTGACACCCCGCTGCCAGTCCGCGGCGAGGTCGGCGAAGCTCATCGCCCGGCCGGAGGCCAGCGCGACCGTCGTGTCGCCGGTGAAGCAGCCCAACGCGCTGTCGCCCTCGACGAGGAACAGCTCGCTGCGCGCCACCCCCGTGGTGCGGCAGTCGACCAGCTTGGGCGGCATCGCGGCGCCCTCCAGCGCCGTCTTGCGGCGGGCCGCGTCCTTCTGCTGCTTCTGGGTCAGCCGGACGCGGGCGGCGTCGACGACCTTCTGCAGGACGATCTTGGCCTCGCCCTTGGTGCGCCGGTCCTCGGTCCACGCCCTGATGTGCTTCTCGACGATGCCCTGGGTGACCTTGGTGATGCCCGCGGTGGACAGCTCGTCCTTGGTCTGGGAGGTGAACTGGGGTTCGGGGATGCGCACGTGGACGACGGCGGTCATGCCCTCCAGCACGTCGTCGAGGGTGGGTGGGTCCTCCTTGGGCTTGAGCAGGCCCCTGGTGCGCCCGATGGCGTCCTGCACGGCCTTGAGCACGGCCCGCTCGAAGCCGCGCCGGTGGGTGCCGCCGTGCACGTTGCGGATGGTGTTGGTGAAGCACTCGACGGTGCGTTCGTAGCCGGTGCCCCAGCGCAGCGCGATCTCGACCTCGGCCTGGCGCTCGACCTTGGACCGCATGACGCCGTTCTCGTCGGCGGCGTTCTCGTGGTAGACGCCGTCGCCGGTGATCAGGAGGGTGCCGGAGACGGACTTGTCGTTGGCGGGTGCGAGGAAGTCGACCATGTCGGTGACGCCGCCGGGGAAGTGGAAGGTCTCCTCGCCGGTGGTGTCACCGGTGGCGTCGCGCAGCACGTAGGTGACGCCGGGCACGAGGAAGGCGGTGTTGCGGAGCTTGGCGCGGACGGCCTCGACGTCGAGGGCGGCGCCGTTCTCGAAGTAGCGGGCGTCGTGCCAGTACCGGATGGAGGTGCCGGTCTTCCTGGTGCGGCCGGTGACGCGCAGGCCGGTCTGGCGGGTGAAGGCGGCGTCGGGTCCGGGGCCGTCGAAGACGCCGGGCACGCCGTGGGCGAAGGACATCTCGTGGGTCTTGCCCTCGCGGCGCACGACGACGTCGAAGCGGTGGGCGAGGGCGTTGACGGCGGAGGCGCCGACGCCGTGCAGGCCGCCGGAGGTCTTGTAGCCGGAGCCGCCGAACTTGCCGCCGGCGTGGAGCCTGGTCAGGACGAGTTCGACGCCGGAGAGGCCGGACTTGGCGTGGACGCCGGTGGGGATGCCGCGGCCGTCGTCGTCGACCTGGACGCTGCCGTCGGCGTGGAGGGTGACGACGACCTTGGCGGCGTGGCCGGCCACGCCCTCGTCGGTGGCGTTGTCGACGATCTCGGTGAAGAGGTGGTTGACGCCCCTGCTGTCGGTTGACCCGATGTACATGCCGGGGCGCTTGCGAACCGCTTCCAGACCTTCGAGGTGGGTCAGGTCGTCGGCACCGTACAGGATCTCAGCGGTCACCGGGTCGTTCTCCCCAGGTCGTGGCGTATGTCGAGCGGTTCACGGTAGAGGAGGGTAGTCAGTGGGTCCGACAATTCCGCGTGAACCTCGGCGGGGCCGGGGGTGACGTGGCGCGCGTCGGCACGCCCCGGACCTGCGTTGATCCACTGTGGACGGCCTGTGAGCACGGGCGGAAGGCGCGCTGCTCCCGGGGTGGCCGGGTCCGCGTAGAGTGCGGGCGGTCCCGCGCAGTACCTGCCTGGAGGGCGTCCTGATGTTCCGACGTGCCGCGCCGAAGGAGGCCGCTCCGCCCGTGGAGCCCGTGCCCGTGGTCGAGCCCGAGCCCCTGCCCCAACCCCCTCCCCCGCCGCCGGCGCCCGAGCGGTTCTCGGCCTCGTTCGCCGGGGCGACGCTGGTGGTGGGGCCGCCCGGCGGTCCCGGCCAGCAGGCGGTGGCGCTGGCCCGGTCCCTGCCGGTGGACCGGGGGCGGACGGTGGTCGTGGTGGACCCGCCGCACGGTGACGAGGTGGCGTTCTGGCCGGTGGTGGCGGCGGCGTTGCAGGGCCGGGGTCCGGTGCGGCTGATGACGTCGTACTCGGGGTCGATGCGGCCGACGGCGCCCGCGCAGTGGCTGTCGGAGCAGGTGCAGGCCGAGGTGGTGGCGCCGGACGGCGCGGTGACCACGGTGCCGGGTGCGGCGTTCGTGGTGGGCAACGGCGGGTACGGGTGCTGGCTGCGGTTCGTGCCGGGGTCGTCGCCGGTGCCGATGGGCCGGCGGTTCCCGGTGCCGCAGTGGGAGGCGGTGGACCCGAACGCGCCGTGGCCGACGGGCGAGGTCGGGGTGTCCGAGCCGATCCCGGCGGGGCTGTGGCTGCGGGCGCAGCGGGCGCCGTTCGACCCGCAGGCGCCGGAGGTCCGGGCGGTGCTGGGGCTGCCGTGCCGGGACAACGTGCTGACCGTGGTGGTCGGCGGGCCCGGTCAGCCGCCGATCCCGGTGGAGGAGGTGGGCCGGCTGCTGGGCGGGCTGTCGTCGGCGGCGCGGTCGCGGGTGCGGCTGGTCTGGTACGGCGCCGAGCACCAGGCGCAGGCGGTGGCCGACCAGCTGGGCGAGCCGATCTCGCTGTACACGGGCCTGCCGGTGGGGTCGCTGCGCACCGGGGCGGCCGTGGTGGCGGTGAACCCGCGGGGTCAGCAGACGTGGCGGCCGTACGTGACGGAGGTGCGGCACTCGCCGGGCGGGCCGCCGGTGGTGTCGGGCTACCGGGTGCCGGTGGCGGGGCTGGTCGAGCGCGGTCCGGGGATCTTCGACCTGGGTGGCGGGGTGTACCTGGAGGTGGTCCCGTCCGGGTTGTGGGTGCGGGACGCGGAGGACATCAGCGCCGAGGTGCGGGCGCTGCCGGTGGACCCGGAGTGGGCGCGGCTGACGGTGGGCACGCCGGGCCGCACGACCGCGGGCGCGGTGGCGGTGGCGGGCGCGTCGCTGGTGGAGCGGCTGGAGCCGGAGGTGCGCAGGCTGCTGAAGGTGGTGTTCTGCGACCCGACGCCGCCGGTGCGGCCGCCGGTGGCGGAGGAGCCCGCGGTGGACCCGGTGGCGGAGGTTCCCGAGCCGGACGCGGTGGAGGCGCCGGTGCCGATCAGCGTGGACGGGCCGCTCCAGCCGCCGCCCGCGCCGGTGTGGGGTGAGCAGCTGGGCGACGAGGTGGTGCCCGCGGACCACCGCAGCACCGAGCCGGAGCGGGACGCGCTGCGCCGGATGCTGGGTGAGCGGTACGGGGAGCACGCGGCGGTGGCGTGCCGGCACATCGTGTCGCGGCCGGAGGACCCGGAGGCGTTCGAGGCGGTGGTGACGGACCTGGCCGCGGTGTCGGCGTGCCTCCAGCAGGACGAGGAGATCCTGGTCGAGGCGTTGCGGACCGGGAAGCTGGGCCGGTTGTGGCCGTACGCGGCGTCGGTGGTGTCGGGCCTGCGGCGGTTGCCGGTGCACCAGGGGGTCACGGTGTGCTGGGGCGAGGCGCACCGGTACCGGACCGGGGACGTGCTGGTGGAGCACGGCCTGCTGAGCACGGTGGCGGGGCCCGCGGTGCCGGTCGACGGGCGGGTGGAGTTCCTGCTGTGGTCGATGACCGGGCGGCGGGTGTCGGTGGTGGACTCGTTCGGCAGCCTGGTGCAGGAGCGGGTGGTGTTCCCGCCGGGGACGGCGTTCAAGGTGCTGGCGGTGGTCGAGGCGGAGGAGTCGGCGGCGATGCAGGTGATGGCGCAGGAGGTGGTGGGGCGCCACCACGAGCTGCCGCCGGGGGTGCTGGGGACCCTGGAGCGGGCCGCGATGGCGCTGCGCAACCACGCTCGGGCGACGGCGGGCTAGCGGGGGCGGGCCGGGCTGCCCGACCCCGAGCTGCCCGACCCCGAGCCACCCGATCTGATCGCCGCGCAAGCCGAGCAGCCCGACGCCGCTCAGTAGGCGTTGGCCCGGTCGGCGAACCCCGGCGCCAGGACCGCCCCCCGCGCCGCCGGGTAGGAGATCCGCTCCGGGTCGCCGTCCGAGGTGTAGCGGCTCGCCGGGGCGGCGGCCAGCTTGTCCAGCCACGCCGTCGAGCCGTACTCCGCCTCGTGGCCCGCGGCGTCCTGGGACCGGATGCGGGGCGTGTTGAGCGGGTCGAAGTCGGTCGAGTGGGGTGACGGCGCCGGGTTCGCGCCGACCAGCAGGACGCACGCGTGGTCGTACGACGCGCCGGCCGCCGTGCCGCGGCGGGCGAGCTCCCCGTTCGCGGGCACCGCGCCGAACGGCAGCGCCAGGCTCGTCACCCGGGAGTCGGGCAGGGCGCGCTGGATCTCGCGCTGGCCCAGCGCGATCGCCTCCCGCACCTGCGCGTCGCCCACCGAGGCCAGGTTGGTGTGGTCCAGGGTGTGGTTGCCGATCTCGAACCCGTGGTCGCGCAGCCACGGCAGCACGCCCGCGCCGTCGGCCGAGCCGAACGGGGCGGCGTTGACGTACAGGCTCGCCACCGGGCGGAAGCCGGGGTGGCGGGCGGCGACGTCGAGCAGGATCGCGACCGCGGTGCCCGGCGCGGGCCCTCCGTCGGGGCCGAGCGCGAACTGGGTGGGGTCGCCGTCGTCGAAGGTCAGCACGACCGGGTGCCTGCCGGCGGGGATGTCGATCCGGCCGGTGGCGTACTCGGTGGTCGTCACCGGCACGTAGCCCTCGGTGGCCAGCCGGTCCAGCTCGGCCCGGAACGCCGCGGGGGTGCGGTCGTAGACCGACTCGGTCCGCTCGACGATCCGGTGGTACATCAGGATCGGCACCTGGCCGAGCTCGTCGGCGCCCACCGCGGCCGGGTCGGGGGCGGCGGACGAGGGGGCGGCGGCCGGGCGCGCGGAGGACGCCGGCGCGGCGACGGGCTGGAGCGCCGGCTCGGGTTCCCCGCCGCACGACCAGCAGGTGGCGGCGACGATCGCGAGCACGGTGGCGGTGGTCCTGGACGACCGGGGTGCGCTGTTCACCCGTCGATCGTGACCCGTGCCGGGCTGCCGGATGGACTTGTGCACACGTTCGTATGAGGTCTGGTTTGGGGGTGGGTGGGGTCGGCTAGTCGCTGGTGGTCCGTGCCGTGCCGAGAGCGGAGCTGCCGATGCCGGATTCACCCCGAAAGATGAAGCGCTTCCTGATACCGGCCGTCGGTGTCGTGGTCCTGCTGCTGGTCGCCGGGGTGGTGACGACGATCGTGCACTCCCGGGGCGTCGGTCTGGCGGTCACCGACCTGGACGACGGCGCCGTGGTCACCCCTTCGGGTGTCGAGCGCGTGTCCATCACCACCGCGGACCCCGGCGAGCTGCACCGTGTCAGCGTGCAGGTGGACGGGCGCCCCGTGGAGGCGCGACGCGAGGACGGGCGGATGACGCTGGCCGGGGTCGACCTGGCGGAGGGCGAGCACACGCTGTCGGTGCGCGCGGCCAACCCGCTGCCGTGGCTGCCGGACGTCTCGGCGGAGCGCCGGTTCTCCGTCGACGCCACCCCGCCCGCGCTCGCCGTCGAGTCGGCCGGGGCCGAGTCGCTGCGCGGCCCGGTCACGGTGCGCGGCACCGCCGAGGGCGCGGAGACGGTGACGGTCGGGGACCAGCGGGTCCGGGTCGCCGACGGCAGGTTCGAGGTGTCGCTGGCGAGCGTGCCCGCTCAGGTGCGCGTCACGGCCGACGACGCCGCCGGCAACAGCCGGCAGCAGGAGGTGCCGGTGAGGGTCACCCACCCCGGGATGCGCGCGGTGCACATGAGCGCCGCCGCGTGGGCGACCCCGTCGCTGCGCGACCCGGTGCTGGCGATGGCCCGCGAGGGCCGCATCGACACCGTCCAGCTCGACATCAAGGACGAGAGCGGCGAGATCGGCTACCGGTCGCAGGTGCCGCTGGCCCGCGAGATCGGCGCGACCCGCGACTACTACGACGCCCGCGCGGTGCTCGACGAGCTGCACGCGGCGGACGTGCGGGTGGTCGGCCGCCTGGTGGCGTTCCGCGACCCGGTCCTGGGCAAGGCGTCGTGGCAGGCGGGCGCGCGCGACCGGCTCGCCCAGAACACCTCCGGCGCGCCCTGGTCGGCGCACTACGGCGAGTACGCGTTCACCAACTTCGCCAACAAGGAGGTCCGCGACTACAACACCGCCATCGCGAAGGAGGCCGCCGAGCTGGGCTTCGACGACGTGCTGTACGACTACGTGCGCCGCCCGGACGGCCCGATCGGGCAGATGTCGTTCCCCGGCCTGACCGGCACCCCCGAGCAGTCCATAGTGGACTTCCTGCGGGACAACCGGGCGGTGCTGCGGCCGCTGGGGACCTACCTGGGCGCGTCGGTGTTCGGCATCGCCGCGAACAGCGGCACCGACATCGCCCAGGACATCCCGGCCATCTCGGCGCAGGTGGACTACGTCGCGCCGATGGTCTACCCGTCGCACTGGGGTCCCGGCGAGTACGGCGTGGACGACCCCGACGGCAAGCCGTACGACATCGTGAAGGCGTCGGTCGAGCACTTCGTGCGGCTGACCGAGGGCACCGGGGCCACCATCGTGCCGTGGCTCCAGGCGTTCTCCCTCGGCCACCGCTACGGGCCGGGTGAGATCCAGGCCCAGGTCGTGGCCTCGCGGGACGTGGGCGTGCCGTCGTTCCTGCTGTGGAACGCGGCCTGCACCTACGGCTCGGCCGGGTTGGAGCCGGCGTGAGGGTCCAGCCGTTCGTGCCCTACCTGACCGGGGTGTGCCTGGCCGCGACCGCGCTGCTGGCGCTCGAACTCCACCAGGGTGAGCGGCCGACCGCCGGTGAACCGGCGGCGCAGGTCCCGCCGCCGCCGTCGAGGGCGGTGGCGGGTGCCCGGTCGGCGGCGCCCGTCGCGGAGCCCGAGCGGTTCCGCACCGACGCCGACCTGCCCGCCGGCCCGCCCGTGCCCCAGCGCGGCGCGGGCACCTGGCGGGTGGTGCCGGGGTCCTTCGGCACCACCGGGACGCCGTACTCGGTGGAGGTGGAGGACGGGGTCGTGCCGCCGCGGGGCGACGCGCCGTTCGCCGCCGTGGTCGACCACGCGCTGGCCCACCCGCGCGGCTGGCGCTCGGCCGGGCACGCGTTCCGCCGGGTCGACGCCTCCGGTTCGCCGCAGCTGCGCATCCGGTTGACCTCGCAGGA
Organism: Saccharothrix sp. BKS2; assembly: GCF_047689505.1. NCBI lineage: Bacteria > Bacillati > Actinomycetota > Actinomycetes > Pseudonocardiales > Pseudonocardiaceae > Saccharothrix > Saccharothrix sp. BKS2. The sequence continues at coordinate 283,861 of NZ_JAUQOL010000001.1, forward strand.
CACCGCGCGGGCGCTGTGCGGCTTCGAGCTGCCCTACGACACCTCGTGCCGGATCGGGTCGAGCGTGTACCTGAGCGCGGCGCGGTGGCTGCGCGGCGCGCACGCGTTCACCGGGAACCTGCGCGGCTACCGGACCTACGCGGTGAACCACGAGGTCGGGCACTTCCTCGGGCACGGGCACGAGACGTGCCCGGTCGACGGCGCGCCCGCGCCGGTGATGATGCAGCAGACGTTCAGCACGGCCAACGACGAGCTGGCCGCGATCACCTCCGGCACCGACCAGGGCGTGGCGATCACCCCGGACGGTCGGACGTGCGCGCCGAACCCGTGGCCGGCCCGCTGAGCCGCCCGGCGTCCCCGAGCTCCCGCCGCCACCGGACCTCGCCGTCGTGCCGCTCGTCGGTGGGCGCGAGCCCGGCCGCGGCGGCGACGGCGGCCGACGCGCGGTGGTCGGGGTGGACGTGGGCGACGACGGTCCGCACGCCCCGCCGGCCGAGCAGGTCGACGAGGCCCCGGGCCGCCTCGGTCGCGATGCCGCGCCCCTGCCAGGGCGTCCCCACCACCCAGGCGACCTCGGCGAGCGGACCGGTGACCGTGGCCTGGACGGTGCCCGTCAGGCAGCCCTCCGCCCGGAGCCGGACCACCCAGTTCAACCAGGAGACGGCGGAGTCCGGCGAGCCCTCGGCCAACCGCCGGTAGCGCGACCGCAGGGCTTCCGGGGTGGCCGGGGTCCCGCCGGTGTAGGTGTGCAGGGCCGGGTCGGCCAGCACGGCGGCCATCTCCTCGGCGTGCTCCACGCGCAGCGGCAGCAGGTCGAGCCGTCCGGTGCGGATCTCCCCGGTGCGGATCTCCCCGGTGCGGATCTCCCCGGTGCGGATCTCCCCGGTGCGGATCTCCCCGGCACGGATCTCCTCGGCTCCGGGGGCGCTCACGCGGCACCGGTCCGCGCCGCCGTGACCACGACGGTGGAGCAGCGCACCGCGACGCTGCCGCCCACCGCGTCGATGGCGGCCCCGACGCCCTCCAGCACCCGCGCCAGCACCTCGGCCGGGAGCCGGGTGTGCAGGCCGGTCGTGGGCAGCAGGTCCAGCCACTCGGCGCGGGTGCGGGTCCGCTCCCCCTCGAACCGCCACCGCTCCGGCTCGTCGAACGCGCCCGCCGCCCGCACCCCGTCGGCCGCCCGGTCGCACATCAGCTCGTAGCCGTCCGGGCCGGCCGCCCCCGGTCGGCGGACGACGGGCGAGTCCGGCAGCACCCGCCGGTAGACGGCGGTGAACGCCTCGGTCGCCTCGGGCGACGGGTGCTCGACGTTCCAGAACACGGCCAGCCGGCCGCCCGGCCGCAGGACCCGCGCCGCCTTCGCCGCCCCGGCGACCGGGTCGACCCAGTGCCACGCCTGCCCGGAGACCACGGCGTCGAACACCCGGCCGGCGGGGTCCCAGTCCTCGAACGCGGCCACCTCGACCTCGTGCCCGCGCCGCCGCGCCCACCCGGCCATCCGCGGGTCGACGTCGACGCCGAGCACCCGGCTGCCGGCCGCCTCGAACTGCCGGGCCGCGATGCCGGTGCCGATGCCCACGTCGAGCACGTCGGGTCCGGGTGCGGTGGCGACGATCGCGGCCACCGCGGCGTCGGGGTAGCGGGGGCGGGCCCGGTCGTAGCGCCCGGGGTCCACGCCGAACGATCCGGCCACGTCCTTGAGCTGGTGCAATTCGGGTAACGTCTGCTCAGTGGGCATCCGCCCACTATGAGTGGGCAAGCGCCCACTCGTCAACCGGGAAAGGGGGCGCAGTGCCGACCGGCGTAGCCATCCGGGACGTGCGCGAGCAGCTGTTCGACGCCGCCGAGCGCATCCTGCTGCGGGCCGGGCCGAGCGCGTTGACCAGCCGGGCCGTCACCACCGAGGCGGGCTGCGCCAAGGGCGTGCTGCACCGGCACTTCGAGGACTTCGACGCCTTCCTGGCCGCGTTCGTGCTCGACCGCGTCGACCGCCTGGACGCCCGCGCCGCCGCCCTGGTGGGGTCCGCCGGGACCGGGACCGTCGTCGACAACCTGACCGACGCGCTGAGCGCGCTGTTCGGGTCGGTCGCGGTGGCGATCGTCGCCCTGGTGAGCTTCCGGGACGACCTGCGCGCCCGGCTGCGGCGGACGTGGCCGGCCGGCGTCCCGGTGCTCACCGAGGCCGTCGCCGTGATCGACGCCTACCTCACCGCGGAGCGCGACCTCGGCCGCGTCTCGGCCGACGCCGACGTGGCGCTCCTCGCGCCCACCCTCATCGGGACCGGTCACCTGCTGTTCGCCGACCGCGGGGCCGCCCCGCCGGAGCGGGAGGCCGTGCGCAGGGTGGTCGCCTCGGTCGTCGCCGGCGTCCTGCGCGAGGGGTGAGCGCGGGCCTGGCAAACCCAGACGGGGGTGAACTCGAACAGGGGGTGGACGCCACCGCCGTGCGGGACGCGCCTCCCGCACGACGGCAGCCCGCGGGTCACCCCGCCGCGCCGCCCGAACGGGCGTGCTGCTCGGCGACCAGGTCCCGGTACCAGTGGAAGCTCGCCCGGGGCGTGCGGACCAGCGTCTCGTAGTCCACGTGCACCAGCCCGAACCGGGGCTTGTACCCGTGCGCCCACTCGAAGTTGTCCAGGAACGACCACACGAAGTACCCGCGCAGGTCGATCCCGGCGTCGATCGCCGCGCGCGCCGCGTCCAGGTGGTCGCGCAGGAAGTCCACGCGCTCCTGGTCGACGAACCCGGGCCGGTCCGGGAACACGCCGCCGTTCTCGGTGATGTAGACCGGCGGCAGGTCCGGGTAGCGCTCCTTGAGCCCCACCAGGGTGTCGGTCAGGCCGAACGGCTCGACCGGCCAGCCCATCGCGCTGCGCGGCACGTCGGGCAGCCGGGTGGTGTCGATGCCGATGTCGATCGACGTCCGGGTGGCCGGGTCCGGGTCGCGGTGCGGCGCGTCGGCCACGTGCTGCCGGTAGTAGTAGTTGATGCCCACGTAGTCCAGCGGCTGGGAGATCACGCCCAGGTCGCCGTCGAGCCGGAACGAGGCGTCGGTGACCCCGGCGAAGGTCTCCAGGTAGTCGTCGGGGTAGCGGGTGGAGAACAGCGGGTCGGTGAACTGGCGCCGCAGCAGCAGGTCGTGCCGCCGCGCCGCCGCCACGTCCGCCGCCGACGAGCTGACCGGCACCGACGGCGACTGGTTCAGCACGATGCCGAACTCGTGGTCGGGCCGCCGGGACCGCATCTCCCGCACCGCCAGCCCGTGCGCCACCAGCAGGTGGTGCGCGGCGGCCAGCGAGCCGTGGCCCTCGCGGGCGCCCGGCGCGTGCCTGCCCTCGCCGTAGCCGACGATCGAGGACACGTACGGCTCGTTGAACGTGGTCCACCTCGACACCAGGTCGCCCAGCGCGTCCTGCACCACCAGCGCGTAGTCGACGAACCGCAGCGCGGTGTCGCGCACCCGCCAGCCGCCCTTCTCCTCCAGCGCCTGCGGCAGGTCCCAGTGGTAGAGGGTGAGGAACGGCTCGATCTCCCGCTCCAGCAGCGCCTCGCACAGCCGCCGGTAGAAGTCCAGGCCCCGCTGCTCGACCCGGCCCTCACCGGTGGGCATCACCCGCGACCAGGCCACGGAGAAGCGGTAGGCGTCCACGCCCAGCTCGCCGAGCAGCGCCACGTCCTCGGGCATCCGGTGGTAGTGGTCGCACGCCACCGCGCCGGTGTCACCGCCCGCGACCGCGCCCGGCACCGCGCCGAACGCGTCCCAGATGGACGGTCCCCTCCCGTCGGCGTCGACCGCGCCCTCGATCTGGTACGACGACGTGGCGACGCCCCAGCGGAAACCCAGGGGGAAGTCGGTCATCCCTTCAACGCTCCTTGCATGATGCCGCCGACGATCTGCCGGCCGAACAGGAGGAACACCGCGAGCACCGGCAGGGTGCCGATGGTCGCCGCGGTGAGCACGAGGGTGTAGTCGGTGGTGTAGCCGCTGGCCAGGGTCGACAGCGCGGTCTGCACGGTCGGGTTCTCCGGCGTCAGCACCACCAGGGGCCAGAAGAAGTCGTTCCACGCCTGCATGAAGGTGAACAGCCCGAGCACGGCGGCGGCCGGGCGCGCCGCGGGCAGCACGACGTGCCAGTACAGCCGGATCGAGCTGCACCCGTCCATCCGCCCCGCCTCCAGCAGCTCGTCGGGCACGGCCCGCTCGAAGTACTGGCGCATGAAGAACACGCCGAACGCGGTGACCAGGCCGGGCACGATGACCGCGTGGATCTCCCCCGCCCAGCCGAAGTCGCTCATCATCATGTAGAGCGGGATGACGCCCAGCTCCGTGGGCACCGCCTGGGTGGCGACGACCAGGAGCATGAGCGCGGACCGGCCGCGGAAGCGGAGCTTGGCGAAGGCGAACCCGGCGAGGGTGGAGAAGAACACCACGGACAGGGTGATCGTCCCGGACACCACGATCGAGTTCCACAGCGCCAGCGCGAAGTCCGACTGGTCGAACACCCGCGCGATGTTGTCGAACAGGTGGCCGCCGGGCACCAGCACCGGCGGCACGCTGTCCACCTTGTCCGGTGTCTGCGAGGACACCACCAGGGACCAGTACACCGGGAACGCCGAGCCGGCGAGCACCGCGATCAGGGCCGCGTAGGTCCAGGGTCCGGGCAGCCGCACCGCGCGCCGCCGCCGCTTCCCGGACGGGGCCCCGGCCGGGGCGGGCCGTTCGAGCACGCTGGTCATGATCTCCTGGCCTTTCAGTCGGTCCGGATGCGGCGCGCGGCCAGGTAGCTCAGGCCGGTGATCGCCACGGTCGCGATCAGCAGCAGCCAGGCGATGGCCGAGGCGTAGCCGAAGTCGAACTTGGCGAAGCCCTGCTCGTACAGGTACAGCGCGGCGGTCTGGAACTGCCGGTCCGAACCGCCGGTCGCCGCGCCGGAGCCGGGGTTGAACAGCAGCGGCTCGGCCAGCAGCCTCATGTTGCCCGCGGTGGCGATCACCGTGGAGAAGATGATCTGCGGGCGCAGCATGGGCACGGTGATGCGCCAGAACTGCTGCCAGGCGTTCGCCCCGTCCAGCCGGGCCGCCTCGTACACGCTGCTCGGGATGGCCTGCATGGAGGCCAGGAAGATCAGCGCGTGGTAGCCGGTCCAGCGCCACACCACCATCGCGGCGATGGCGGTGTGGGAGCTGGCGGTGCCCGCCTGCCAGTCGATCCGACCCGCGCCGAACAGCTCCAGCACCCAGTTGATCAGGCCGAAGTCCCGGCCGAACAGCTGCGCGAAGATGATCGTCACGGCGGCCACCGAGGTGATGTTCGGCAGCAGCACGCCCATCCGGAAGAACGTCCGGCCGCGCAGCCGCCGGTTGAGCAGCTGCGCGATGCCGAGCGCGAACAGGATCTGCGGGACCGTGGTGAACAGCCACAGGCTGAGCGTGTTGCCCATCGCGTTCCAGAAGTACGGGTCCGCGGTGAGCAGCTGGACGTAGTTGTCGAGCCCGATGAACGTCGCCGCGTCGCCGTCGAGCAGGTTCCGGTCCTGCATCGACACCCAGGCGGTGTAGAGCAGGGGGAACAGGCCGAACACCGAGAACAGCAGGAAGTACGGCGCGACGTAGGCGTAGGGCGCGTACCGGGTGTCCCAGCGGTGGCGGCGTTCCCGCCAGGTGAGCTCCATCAGCCCTCGAGCTTCTTCGCGTCGGCGACGAACTGGTTCCAGGACTCCTCCGCGCCCTGCTTGCCCTGCTCGACGCGCAGCATGGCGTTGCCCAGCTCGGTCTGCACGTCACCGGCCTTCGGGCCCTGGTACTGCGGCTTGAGGGCGCGCGCCGCGGCGGTGAACACCGCGCCGACCGGGGCGTTGTTGAAGAACGGGTCCTGGTACTGGCCGACGGACTGCTCGCTGAGCGCCTTCGTGGTCGAGGGCAGCAGGTTGTTCGAGGCGAAGACCCGGGACTGCTGCTCGGGCGCGGTCAGCCAGGCGGCCAGCTCGACGGCCTTCTCGGTGTTCTTGCCCTGCTTGGGCACGGTCAGGTAGGAGCCGCCCCAGTTGCCGCCGCCGCCGGGCACCGTGGCCAGGTCCCACTTGCCCGCCGTGTCGGGGGCCTGGTCCTTGATCTTGGCCATCTGCCACGCCGGGCAGATCACGGTGGCGAACTGGCTCTGCTTGAAGCCGGTGTTCCACTGCGGCGTGCTGTAGAGCAGGCCCGCGGAGAGGCCGTCGGCCACGCCCTGCGCGACCAGGTCCCAGCCGGCCTTGATCTCCTGGTTCTCGCCGACGACGATCTTGTCCTCGCGGTCGTAGTACCCGGTGGGCGCCTGACCGACGATGGCGTTGAGCAGCGACGGGCCGCCGTCGAACCACTTGGTGCCCTCGGGCGCCCCCGACTGGAACTCGCGGCCCTTGGCCATGAACGCCTCCCAGTCGGGCCACAGGGCCGACACGGCGTCGCGGTCGGCCGGGAGACCCGCGGCCTCCAGCAGGTCGCGGCGGTAGCAGATGGCCAGGCCGCCGATGTCGGTGCCGTAGCCGATCTGCTTGCCGTCCTTGGACAGCGAGGCTTCCCACTTCCAGTCCAGCCAGCGGTCCTTCAGCTCGGGGCCGAGCTCGACGAACCGGTCCGGGTTGGCCTTGAACTGGTTGATGTAGCCGGAGTCGACGGCCTCGATGTCCGCGGCGCCGTTGTTCGTGGCCAGGTGGGCGGCCAGGTTCTTGTGGTGGTCGGCGTAGGAGGCGGTCCGGTCGGTGATGTCGACGTCCGGGTGCGCCTTCTCGTACTCCTCGAACAGCTGCTGGTAGCCGAAGTTGCCGAACATGCCGACGGTGATCCTGGTCTTGCCGTCGCCCGCGTCCCCGCCGCAGCCCGCGAGCAGCGAGGCGGTGAGCAGGCCGACGCCGATGGCGGTCCCGGTTCGTCTCATGGTGGCGGTTCCCTTTCCTCTTTTGGGCAAGCCGGATGCGCGGAGGGTCGATCCGGGGGTTTCCGGCGAATACCGACCGGGTCCAGAACGCGGCCGGTGTGGTCTACATGACAACCGCGGCGCGCGATACCGTCAAGTAACGAAGCGATAACCCGCCCGTTTCAACCATCCGACGTTTGCGCAGGTGATACGTTGTCCACCCTGGTCAGGGACCGCTCTTGTAGGCTCTGTAACCGGTTACAAAGAAGGGCCGGAGATGACCACGATCCGTGAGATCGCCCAGCTCTGCGGGGTGTCGGTGGCGACCGTTTCGCGTGTTTTCAACCAGCCGCTCACGGTGAGCAAGGAAAAACGCGAAGTGGTCGAGCGGGTGGCCCGCGAGCTGGACTACCGGCCCAACGAGTCGGCCCGCGCCCTCGCCACCAAGCGCTCCGGCCTGATCGGCCTGGTGTGGGACACCGACCACCGGCGGCCGGGCTGGCGGCACCCGTACCTCCAGGAGCTGCTGATCGGCCTGAAGTCGGCGCTCAGCGCCCACGGCTACCACCTGCTGATGCTCGCCACCAGCGGCTCGGCGGCGCTGCGGGCGGTCGGCGCGTCCCTGGCCGACCCGGTGGCGTACGTGAACATGACCCGGCGCCACCACCTGGGCGGGCTGGTGCTCATCGACAGCGGCTCCGACGCGCCCGCGTTCACCGCGTTCGCCCAGTCCGGCCTGCCGTGCGTCGCGGTGGACGTGGCCGTGGACGGGCCCCGTGCCACCTTCGTGACCTCGGACAACGCCCAGGGCGCGCACCAGGCCGTGCGGCACCTGGTGGAGGCCGGGCACCGCCGGGTCGCCACCATCACCGGGCCGGGCCGCAACCTGCCCGCCGCCGACCGGCTGGCCGGCTTCCGCGCCGCGGTGGCCGGGGCGGGGTTGGCGCTGCCCGACGAGTACGTGGTGGAGGGCGACTTCTACCGGCCCAGCGGCCAGGCCGCGATGCGGTCGCTGATCGCCCTGCCCGAGCCGCCCACCGCGGTGTTCTGCGCCAGTGACGAGATGGCGGTGGGCGCGCTGCTGGCCGCCCGGCACGCCGGCCTGCGGGTGCCCGACGAGCTGGCCGTGGTCGGCTACGACGACATCGAGCTGGCCGCGCTGGTGGACCCGCCGCTGACCACGGTAGCGCAGGACAAGGCGGGGATCGGGGTGGCCGCGGCGCGGGCCGTGCTGACCATGGTGCACGGCGGCGCGACGCCCGAGCCCGCGTTCCTGCCGACCAGGCTCGTGGTGCGCGCCTCCAGCCGCTGAACCGCGCCGCCCCGGGCACGGCGGGAGGCCGCCGCTCCCCGCACGTGACGCGGGGGGCGACGGCCTCCAAGTGGTGGGCGGCGGCCTTCAGGCTGCGAGCGGCGGTCTCCCGCGCCCGGCTCAGGGCCGGCTGTCGTCGGGCAGCCGCCCCTCCGGGTCGTCCAGCAGCCGGGCGGCGTCGGAGTCGACCCGGGGGCTGCCCGCCTCGTCGGCGGCCTGGCCCCGGCGCTCGGCCTCCGCCAGCGCCTCGTCGGCGCCGCCGGGCGTCAGGTCGGCCACGTCGTCCAGGCCGACCACGCCCTCCTCGCGGGCGATCGAGTCCTCCTCCAGCGGGTTCGGCTCCCGGACCTCGGCGGTGACGTCGGGCTGCTCCTCGCCCAGCCGCTCGTCCAGCGGTCGGGGGGTCCGCAGCTCGCGCGGCGTGGTCCCGTACTTGTCCGCCCCGCTCCAGTGCTCCGGCGGGTCCATCCCCGCCTCCAGCGGGTCCTGCCGGAGGCGGTCCTCGTCCAGGTCCTCGGCGCTGTTCAGCGCCGCCGGGTCGGTCTCGACCGCGTCGGGCGAGCCGGTGTCGTGCGGCGGCGTGTACGAGTCCTGCGTGTACTCGTCCTGCTCGTTCGAGGTCATGGGCCCGTGTACCCGTTCCGCCAGGTTCATTCACCTGGCTCGGTGATGATCACTCGTCGTGCTTGCTCTCGCGGTCCGTCGGGGCCAGGTACTTCTCGGTGGTCTTGTCGACCCCGGTGCCGCCCTGGTCCCGGTTGCGGATCGAGTAGTGCGACTCCGCGCGCATCCGCTCGACCATGTGGGGGTAGTGCAGTTCGAAGGCCGGTCGTTCGGAGCGGATGCGGGGCAGCTCGGTGAAGTTGTGGCGGGGCGGAGGGCAGGAGGTCGCCCATTCGAGGGAGTTCCCGAACCCCCACGGGTCGTCGCGGCCCGCCGGGTCGCCGAACCGGTAGCTGCGGAACACGTTCCAGATGAACGGCAGCGTCGACGCGCCCAGCACGAACGCCGCGATCGTGGAGATCGTGTTGAGCGTGGTGAACTCGTCGATGGGCAGGTAGTCGGCGTAGCGGCGGGGGAAGCCCTGGTTGCCCAGCCAGTGGTGGACCAGGAACGTGCCGTGGAAGCCCACGAACGTGGTCCAGAAGTGGACCTTGCCCAGGCCCTCGTGCATCATCCGCCCGGTCCACTTGGGGAACCAGAAGTAGATGCCCGCGTAGGTGGCGAACACGATCGTGCCGAACAGCACGTAGTGGAAGTGCCCCACCACGAAGTACGTGTCGTGCACGTGGAAGTCGATCGGCGGCGACGCCAGCAGGATGCCGGTCAGGCCGCCGAACAGGAACGTGACCAGGAAGCCGATGGCGAACAGCATCGGCGTCTCGAAGGTCAGCTGCCCCTTCCACATGGTGCCGATCCAGTTGAAGAACTTGATGCCGGTCGGGATGGCGATGATGAACGTGGTGGCGGAGAAGAACAGCAGCAGCACCGCGCCGGTGGCGAACATGTGGTGCGCCCACACCACGACCGAGTACAGCGCGATCGCGATGGTGGCGTAGACCAGGCCCTTGTAGCCGAACAGGGGCTTGCGGGAGAACACCGGCAGGATCTCGGTGACGATGCCGAAGAACGGCAGCGCCACGATGTAGACCTCGGGGTGGCCGAAGAACCAGAACAGGTGCTGGTAGAGGATCACCCCGCCGTTGGCCGGGTCGAACACGTGCGCGCCGAGCTGCCGGTCGGCCAGCAGGCCCAGCAGCGCGGCGGTCAGGATCGGGAACGCGATGATCACCAGCAGCGAGGTGACGAGGATGTTCCAGGTGAAGATCGGCATCCGGAACATGGTCATGCCGGGCGCGCGCAGGCACGCCACCGTGGTGATCATGTTGACCGCGCCCAGGATGGTGCCCAGGCCGCTGACCGCCAGGCCGGTGATCCACAGGTCCCCGCCGGGGCCGGGGCTGTGGGGCGCGGTGCTCAGCGGCGTGTAGGCGGTCCAGCCGAAGTCCGGGGCGCCCGCCGGGGTGAGGAACGAGCTCATCGCCATCAGGCCGCCGAACAGGAACAGCCAGTAGGAGAAGGCGTTGAGCCGCGGGAACGCCACGTCCGGGGAGCCGATCTGGAGCGGCAGGATGAAGTTGGCGAACCCGAACACCACCGGTGTCGCGTAGAGCAGCAGCATGATCGTGCCGTGCATGGTGAACAGCTGGTTGTACTGCTCGTTGGACAGGAACTGGAGCCCGGGGCGCGCCAGCTCGCCGCGCATCAGCAGCGCCATCAGGCCGCCGGCCAGGAAGAACCCGAACGCCGTCGTCAGGTACATCAGGCCGATCAGCTTGTGGTCGGTCGTGCGGAACAGCCGCAGCAGCGCCGACCCCTTCGAGGCGCGCCGCGCCGCCTCCACGGGCACGATCGGCGTGGGCTTGAGCGTGGTCATCGCGGTGCGCCGCCGCCTTCCCCGATCGCCTCGCGCCCCACGTCCTCGGCCTCGTACCGGGGCTCGGTCATGGCCCCTCCTTCCGGTCGCACGGGCAACGCGCGGTGAGTTGCCCGCCCGGGAGGTCGCAAACTCATCCTTTCGAGGGTTCACCCGACCCGGTTCACCTGGCCAGGTTCACCCGGCCGGGCTCACCTGAGCCGACTCAGCCGAGCCGGTTCAACCGGGCCGACTCACCCGGGCCGACTCACCCGGCCACCAGCAGGCCGGCCCCCGCGACCGCGAGCAGGGAGCTCGCCGTGAGGACCCAGGGGCCCAGCCGCTGCCAGGCGGCGATCCGCCGGGCGTCCCGCAGCCGGTGCGGCTCGGCCGCGGACCACCGGCAGGCCAGGGCGAACACGCCGAACCCGCCCAGCCACAGCAACCCGGTGCAGACCAGCACCGCGCCCAGCTCCGCCCCCGTCACCGGCCACCCAGCAGGGGTCGGACCAGCCGGTGGATCTCGGGCGAGGGCTCCAGGCCCAGCTCGGTGCGCAACCTGACCCGGTAGGCGGTGTACTGCCGCAGCGCCTGGGCCGGGTTCCCGTCGGCCAGGTGCAGCTCCACCAGGGTCCGGTGGGCGCTCTCGCGCAGCGGGTCGGTCTGCACCGCCGCCAGCGCCGCCTGGTGGGCCCGGTGCCGGTCGCCCGCGGACCGGAAGCGGGTGCTCAGCACCTCCAGGGCGCGCAACCGCGCCTCGCGCCACCAGTCCTGCTCGGCGTGCAGCCACGGGTGGTCCCAGCCGGGCAGCAGGTCCGCCTTCAGCAGCGCCACCGCGTCCGCGTCGGGCACCCGCTCGGTCACCGCGACCGCGTCCGCGAGCCGGCAGGCCCGGCGGAAGTCCACGTCCACCGCCGCGCCCAAGAACAGGGTGTCGTCGACCGTCTCGACCAGCGGCTCGCCGGGCTTGGCCAGCCGCCACAGGGTGGACCTCAGGCACGCCGCGGCCCGGCGCGCGGTCGCCTCGGGCCACAGCAGCGCGGCCACCACCGCCCGGCTGACCGGTTCCTCGCGCACCGCCAGGAGGGCGAGGAGCTTGCGCACGCTCGGCAGGACGTGCACGCGCGCTTGGTCGTGGTCCATGCCGAAGCCGTTGAGCAGGTGGAGGGTGGTCCGGGCTGGCGCGTGGGTGTCGCTCATGGGGGCAGGACCCGTCTGCTTCGAGGGTGTGTCGGGGTCGTTCGGGTGCCCTCAGATTGCCGCACCACACCACCCGGATCGATTTTTTCGCCCACCCTGAGCAGGGAGGGTGCCGTGGTGGTGACGCACCCGTGTCGCGGCAACGCCTTCCCGGTCACGCCCCGTGCTTAACGTCGCTGCCACTAACCCGATCGAGGAGGCCGGATGTTCCTGCACACCAGCAAGTTGCAGTTCGAGGCCAAGCCCTCCGCGCCCGACGCGCTGTTCGCGCGCAAGCTCCAGGAGCTGATCGGTGGCGCGTACGGCGAGATGACCGTGACGATGCAGTACCTGTTCCAGGGCTGGAACTGCCGCATGGAGGGCAAGTACAAGGACCTGATCATGGACGTGGCCACCGAGGAGATCGGCCACGTGGAGATGCTGGCGACGATGGTGGCGCGCCTGCTGGAGGGCGCGCCGTCCGAGGTGACCGCCAAGGCCGTGGAGGACCCGGTGGTGGCCGCCGTGGTCGGCGGCATGGACGTCCAGCAGGCCATCGTCAGCGGTGGCGGGCCCACCCTGTCCGACAGCAACGGCGTGCCGTGGAACGGCCGCTTCATCGTGGCCAGCGGCAACCTCATGGCCGACTTCCGGGCCAACGTCGCGGCCGAGGCGCAGGGCAGGCTCCAGACCGCGCGCCTGTACAACATGACCGACGACCCTGGCGTGCGCGACATGCTCAAGTTCAACCTGGCCCGCGACACGGCGCACCAGAACATGTGGCTCGCCGCCATCGAGGAGCTCCAGGAGGACGGCCTCGAAGGCCCGATCAGCCCGAGCGCGCTGTTCGACGAGGAGTACCAGGAGCACGCGAGCACCATCTGGCACAACTCCGACGGCGTGCACGGTCCCGAGGGCCGCTGGGCGTCCGGACCCACGCCGGACGGCGCGCACGAGTTCTCCTACGTGATGGACGCGCAGCCGCTGGGCGACAAGGCGTCCGCGCCGAAGCCCGACCCGCTGCTCTACGCGACCAGCCCGGCGAACCTGGGCATGATCGAGAAGGCCATCCGCAAGCTCACCTGATCGCGAACCCCCCGCGGCGGCCACCCGACCGGGTGGCCGCCGCCAAGAGCACGGAAGGGACGGTGGGATGGTCGGCATCTCGTTGAGCACGCCGGTCGCGCGGCTGCGCTCGGCGGCCGTGGTCATGGGCCCGGCCTTCGTGGTCGCGGTCGCCTACGTCGACCCGGGCAACTTCGCCACCAACATGGCGGGCGGGGCCGCCCACGGCTACCTGTTGCTGTGGGTGATCGTCAGCGCGAGCGCGCTGGCGATGTTCATCCAGTACCAGTCGGCCAAGCTCGGCATCGTCACCGGGCGCAACCTGCCCGAGCTGTGCCGGGAGCACTACCCGCGGCCGGTGACGCGGCTGCTGTGGGTGCAGGCGGAGCTGGTGGCGATGGCCACCGACCTGGCCGAGTTCGTCGGGGCCGCGGTGGCGCTGAACCTGCTGTTCGACGTGCCGCTGCTGCCCGCCGCGCTCATCACGGCCGTGGTGTCCGCGGGCATCCTCGCGCTGGCCCCGCTGCGCCGGCGGCGGTTCGAGTCGGTGATCATCGGGCTGCTCGCGATCGTGCTCGGCGGGTTCCTCTACCAGGCGCTGCGGCTGGGGCCACCGACCGGCGCGGCGGCCGGTCTGGTGCCCGGCTTCGCCGGCGCGGACAGCGTCCTGCTGGCCACCGGGATGCTCGGCGCAACCGTGATGCCGCACGTCATCTACCTGCACTCCGCGCTCACCCAGCACCACCACACCACCGACGCGCCCACCCGGCGGCGCGCGCTGCGGGCCAGCCGCGCCGACATCGTGGTGGCCCTCGGCATCGCCGGGGTGGTCAACGCGAGCATGCTCGTCGTGGCCGCCGGCGCGTTCCACGGCACCGGCGCGGCCGGCGAGTCGCTGGAGGACATGCACAGCGGCCTCGGCTCCCTGCTCGGCCCCGGCGCGGCGCTGGCGTTCGCGCTGGCGCTGCTGGCCTCGGGCCTGGCCGCGTCCAGCGTCGGCACCTACTCCGGCCAGGTCGTCATGGAGGGCTTCCTGCGCCGCCGCATCCCGCTGTCGCTGCGCCGGCTGCTGACCATGGCGCCGGCCCTGGCGGTGCTCGCGCTGGGCGTCGACCCGACCCGGGCGCTCGTGCTCAGCCAGGTGGTGCTGTCGTTCGGCATCCCGTTCGCCCTGGTGCCGCTGGTGCTGCTGGGCCGGCGCCGCGACGTCATGGGCGAGGCCGTCAACCGGCGGGGCGCCACCCTCTTCGGCCTGGCCGGCGCGCTGGTCATCTCGGCGCTGAACCTGTTCCTGCTGGTCCGCACCGTCACCGGGTGAGGTGGCTGGGCAGCGCGACGGTCCGGCCGCGGTCGACGCGCGTGACCGCGGCCGGCGGGTCGCGCCGCTCGACCTCGGCGAGGAAGTCCGACAGCGGCGACTTCATCACCGTGTAGTCGTCGTAGTGCACCGGCACGACCCGCCGCGGCCGCAGCAGCTCCAGCAGGTCGACGCCCTGCGCGCCGTCCATGGTGAGCAGCACGCCGAACGCCCGGGTCCCGCCCAGGTGCACCACGGCCACGTCGATCACCGGGTAGCGCTCGCGGACCTCGCGCAGCTCGTCGTGCACGAGCGTGTCGCCGCTGAGGTAGATCCGCAGCGGTTCGGCGTCGGGCGCGGCCCGGTACTCCACCATGCTGCCCATCACCGGCGGCAGCAGCCGGGCCAGCCGGCCGCGGGCGTGCGTGCCGGGCAGGGACGTCACGGTCACGCTCGCGCCGCCCTTGGTCAGCCTGAGGTCGTCCCAGGTGGGCAGCGCGACCGTCTCCCGGAACCCGCGCCGGCCCAGGTGGCGCGCCGCCTGCGGGGTGGTCAGGATCGGCAGGTCGCGGTTCAGCTCGCGCACCGCGACCCGGTCGAAGTGGTCGCCGTGCATGTGCGACAGCACCACCGCGTCCAGCGCGGGCAGCTCGTCGATGCCGATGGCGGGGTCCTTCAGCCGCCGGGACACCAGGCCGTTGCCCAGGTAGGTCCACTGGCCGCGGCGGATGAAGTTGGGGTCGGTCAGCAGGGTGAACGGCCCCAGCCTCAGCACGGTGGTGGCGTTGCCGATGAACCGGAGGGAGTTCTGCTCGTCCATGGGGCCGGGGTGCCCGAACGAGCGGTGCCCAACCGCTCAGACGTTGCGCCGGTACTGCCCGCCCACCTCGAAGAACGCCTCGGTGATCTGGCCCAGCGTGCACACCCGCGCCGCGTCCACCAGCACCTCGAACACGTTCTCCCCCGCCGTGGCGGCCTCCTTGAGCCTGCGCAGCGCGGGCTCGGCCTCGGCGGCGTGCGCGGCGGCGAACGCCCTGGTCCGCTCGACCTGGGAGCGCTTCTCGTCCTCGGTGGCGCGGGCCAGCTCGATGGTCACCGGTTCGCGCGAGCCGTGCTCGGGAAGGAAGGTGTTCACGCCGATCAGCGGCAGCGAGCCGTCGTGCTTGCGCTGCTCGTAGAGCATCGACTCGTCCTGGATGCGGCCGCGCTGGTAGCCGGTCTCCATCGCGCCCAGCACGCCGCCGCGCTCCGAGAGCCGGTCGAACTCGGCCAGCACCGCCTCCTCGACCAGGTCGGTCAGCTCCTCGACGACGAACGAGCCCTGGAGCGGGTTCTCGTTCATCGACAGGCCCCACTCCTTGTTGATGATGAGCTGGATGGCCATGGCGCGGCGCACCGAGGACTCCGTGGGCGTGGTGACGGCCTCGTCGTAGGCGTTGGTGTGCAGCGAGTTCGTGTTGTCGTAGAGCGCGCACAGCGCCTGCAACGTGGTGCGGATGTCGTTGAAGTCCATCTCCTGCGCGTGCAGGGACCGCCCGGAGGTCTGCACGTGGTACTTGAACTTCTGCGACCGCTCGTTGGCGCCGTAGCGCTCGCGCATGGCGATCGCCCAGATGCGCCGCGCCACCCGGCCGATCACGCTGTACTCGGCGTCCATCCCGTTGGAGAAGAAGAACGACAGGTTGGGCGCGAAGTCGTCCACGTCCATGCCGCGGGCCAGGTACGACTCGACGTAGGTGAACCCGTTGGCCAGGGTGAAGGCCAGCTGGCTGATGGGGTTCGCCCCGGCCTCGGCGATGTGGTAGCCGGAGATCGACACCGAGTAGAAGTTGCGCACGTCGTTGCGGATGAACCACTCCTGGATGTCGGCCATCATCCGCAGCGAGAACTCGGTGGAGAAGATGCAGGTGTTCTGGCCCTGGTCCTCCTTGAGGATGTCGGCCTGCACGGTGCCGCGCACGGTGGCCAGCGCCCGCGCCCTGAGCTCGCCGGCCTCCGCCTCGGACGGCTCGCGGCCGTGCTCGGCGCGGAACCCGTCGACCTGCTGGTCCACGACCGTGTTGAGGAAGAACGCCAGGATGGTCGGCGCGGGCCCGTTGATGGTCATCGACACCGACGTGGTCGGCGAGGTGAGGTCGAAGCCGTCGTAGAGCGCCTTCATGTCGTCCAGGGTCGCGATGGACACGCCGGACGTGCCGACCTTGCCGTAGACGTCCGGCGGGGTCCCGGGGTCGCGGCCGTAGAGGGTCACCGAGTCGAACGCGGTGGACAGCCTGGTCGCCGGCGAGCCCTGCGACAGGTACTTGAACCGGCGGTTGGTGCGGAACGCGTCGCCCTCGCCGGCGAACATCCGCGCCGGGTCCTCGCCCTCCCGCTTGAACGGGAACACTCCCGCGGTGTAGGGAAAGCGGCCGGGCAGGTTCTCCGCGCGCAGGAACCGCAGCAGCGTGCCCCCGTCCTCGTAGCGCGGCAGCGCCACGCGGCGGACCCGGTTGCCCGACAGCGTCTCCCTGGTCAGGGTCGTGCGGATCTCGCGGTCCCGGACGCGGACCACCAGCTCGTCGCCGCTGTAGTCCTCGACCACCCGGGGCCACTCGGCCAGCAGCGCGGCGGCCTCGGCGTCGACCCGCTCCTCCGCCGACCGCAGCAGCGAGGTGATCGCGGCGGTGTCGTGGCCCGCGGCCTCCAGCTCGTCGCGCGCCGCGCGCAGGTGCGCGGCCCGGCGCACCGCGTCCACGTGCGTCTCGGTGGCCCGGTGGTAGCCGCGCACGGTCTCGGCGATCTCGGCCAGGTACCGGGCGCGGGAGGCGGGCACCACGGTGGCCGCCGACGTCGAGACCCGACCGGTCGCGGCGGGCAGCACGCCCTCCTCGGTGGGCAGCCCACGCCGGGCCAGCTCGTCGCGCAGGTGCTGGTAGAGCGCTGTCACGCCGTCGTCGTTGAACGTGGCCGCGGACGTGCCGAAGACCGGCATCTCCTCCCAGGGGACGCCGAACGCCTCCCGGTTGCGCACCAGCTGGCGGGCCACGTCGCGGCGGGCGTCCTCGGCGCCGCGGCGCTCGAACTTGTTGATCGCCACCGCGTCGGCGTGGTCGAGCATGTCGATCTTCTCCAGCTGCGACGCGGCGCCGAACTCGGGCGTCATCACGTACAGCGAGAGGTCGACGAACGGCACGATCGCCGCGTCGCCCTGGCCGATGCCCGGCGTCTCCACCACGACCAGGTCGAAGCCCGCCGCGCGGCAGGCCAGGATCGCGTCGGCCAGGCCGTCGGGCACCTCCGAGCCCGCGCGGCGGGTGGCCAGGGACCGGAAGAACACCCGGTCGCCGTCCAGGCAGTTCATCCGGATGCGGTCGCCGAGCAGCGCGCCGCCGCCCTTGCGGCGGGTCGGGTCCACGGCCAGCACCGCGACGCGCAGCTTGTCCTGCTGGTCGAGCCGGAACCGGCGGACCAGCTCGTCGGTCAGCGAGGACTTGCCGGAGCCGCCGGTGCCGGTGATGCCCAGGACGGGGACGGTCCGCGAGCCGGCGGCCGCGACCAGGCGTTCCCGCAGGTCGTCGGGCAGCCGACCGGCCTCGATGAGGGTGATGGCGCGGGCCAGCACGTCGTCGGCGCCGGTGAACAGGCCGTCCCAGGACGCGGGCGCGCGGTCGGTCAGCGGGTGGTCGCACGCCTCGACCATGGTGTTGATCATGCGGGCGAGGCCCAGCTCCTGGCCGTCGGCCGGGGAGAAGATGCGCGTCACGCCCCGCGAGTGCAGCAGCTCGATCTCCTCGGGCACGATGACGCCGCCACCGCCGCCGAAGACCTTGACGTGGCCGGCGCCGCGCTCGTTGAGCAGTTCCACCAGGTAGGTGAAGTACTCGACGTGCCCGCCCTGGTAGGCGCTGATGGCGATGCCCTGCACGTCCTCCTGGACGGCCGCGTCGACGACCTCGCGGACCGAGCGGTTGTGGCCCAGGTGCACGACCTCCGCGCCCTGCGACTGGAGGATGCGGCGCATGATGTTGATCGCCGCGTCGTGCCCGTCGAACAGGCTCGCCGCGGTGATGAAGCGGACCGGGTGCTCCGGGGTGTGCAGCGTGGTGGCGGCGGTCACGACGGCTCCTTCGGCATCGACGACTGCCACCAGATTACTAGGACATCCATTTATCGGAAGTAATACCGACCTGTGGGGCGCGTCACCGGGGTCGCGGGGCCGCTCGACCGGTTGGTCCGCCGGGGGTCGGGACCGCTCCCCGCCCGCTCGTGATCATCCTGGACCAACGGGCGCCGAGCGGTCCGCCCCACCCGAACCGCCGCGTCGCACGATCCACCCGGGTTCCCCCGCCAGGCGCGCGCGAACCCGGCAGAAGCATTGCCGCGTTCCCACCTCGGGGGAACCGAATGCTTTCCCCTTCGGTCCCGAACGATTCGAACAATGTTCGCCTTTTACCACGGACAGGGTCTTGAGCAGGCCGCCGACAGGCGTCCCACCACACGGCCAGGTGACACATTCACCCCGTTCAGGTCGTTCCCCGACCCTGCTCGCAGATGATCAGGATCATGCGTGTAACTTGCCTCCAAAAGGGGTAGAGGGACGTCCATGAGCAGCACACCGATCTACGACGAGCTGGCCGCCATCCTGCTCGCCGACAACCAGGCGGCCGCCGAGGCGGCCCCGCAGCACCAGGCCGAGCAGGCGGCGGAAGAGCCGGCCAAGCAGGTCCGGACCGGCGGCCGTCGGCGCAAGCCGGAACCGGAAGCCTGAGCCCTCGGTTTTCTGCTCTTCCGGGTCGAACAGGCGTTCGACCCCCGCGCTATGCTGCGGACATGCAGGTGTCGCTGTTCGACGACGGTGCCGTGCCCGCCCTGCGCCCCCTCACCGCCCTCCGGCGGACCCCCCTCGGTGACGACGCGTGGATCGACGTGCTCCCGGGTTGGCTCACCGGCGCGGACGCGCTGTTCCACCACCTGGCCGACGAGGTCCCGTGGCGCGCCGAGCGCCGGCGGATGTACGAACGCGTGGTGGACGTTCCCCGCCTGCTCTGCTTCTACGACGAGCAGGCCCCCCTGCCCCACCCGGTGCTGACCGAGGCGCGCACCGCGCTCGACGACCGGTACCGCGAGGAACTGGGCGAGCCGTTCCGCACCGCCGGCCTCTGCTACTACCGCGACGGCCGGGACAGCGTGGCCTGGCACGGCGACACGATCGGGCGAGGCGCCACGCAGGACACGGTGGTGGCCATCCTGTCCGTCGGCGCTCCCCGCGTCCTGGCCCTGCGCCCGCGCGGTGGCGGTGGCGGTGGCGGTGGCGGCGCGACCGTGAAGCACGCGCTGGGCCACGGCGACCTGATCGTCATGGGCGGCTCCTGCCAGCGGACGTGGGAACACGCGGTGCCCAAGGCGAGCCGATCGGTAGGCCCGCGCATCAGCGTCCAGTTCCGCCCACGCGACGTGCGCTGACCCCTTCCGGTCCACAGTGGACCACACTCCCCCCGTTCACCCCGATCGCCATTCCACAGGGGCAGAACACCCTATATCCTTCGACAAGATCAACTCACAACCTCGGCCGGCAGACCACCACCCCACCCCTCCGTAGGGTCAGGGCCATGACAACACCCCCCATGGCCCAAACCGACCCGGACACCTCAACACCGGACGTCCCCGACGTGAGCGCCGAGTGGTACCTGGAGGTGGCCACGTGGGCCGCGTCGAGCCCGGGTTGGGCGCAGTGGCTGATCGCCTTCCTGACCGAGGCCCTGGTGGTCGTCTTCCCGGTCCTGTTCCTGGTCGTGTGGTGGCGAGCGCGCCACCGACCACCCGCCGCGTACCGCCGGGCCTTACTGGCGCCCGTGGTGACAGGCATCGCCTACGTGTCGAGCGAGGCGGTGAAGGTGCTCTGGCAGCAGGACCGCCCGTGCCGGGCACTGGGCGAGGTGGGCACCATCCTCACCTGCCCGGAGGTCGGCGACTGGTCGTTCCCCAGCAACCACTCCACGATCGTGGGTGCCGCAGCCGTAGCCGTCCTGTGGTCGAGCAGGGCCCTGGGCACCCTGGCCCTGGCGACCGCCCTGGTCGCCGCCACCACCAGGGTGCTGGTGGGAGTGCACTACCCGCACGACGTGGTGGCGGGCCTGCTGTTCGGCGCCGCAGTGGCCACCACCCTGCCCCTCCTGTCCCGCCTACCGCTACCGGTCCCGGGCAACCGCCCCGAACCGCCCCCCGCGCTCCCGACATCCGACTACCCGCCCGAGTCCTCTGTGGAGCAAACGATCCGCTTGTACCGTTGACCGCCCACCAAGCCACCCGGCACCCAACAACGATCGACCAGGTGTTGGAGGTGCGCGCCCTGCTCCTGTGGGCGCTCACGGCCATCCCACTGCTCACCGGTCTGCTCGTGCTGGTCCGCCACCGGCCCGTCACGGCGCTCGCGCCGGCCGTCGTGCCGTGGTCGTTCGGGCGGTACCGGCGCGGGTTCACCGAGCTGATCGGCGCGGCGTGGGAGCGGGTGTCGGCCCCCGGTCGCGGGCGAAGGTCTACGTCAGCTCGATCCTCAAGCGGCTCGACCTGCGCAACCGCGTGCAGGCGGCGATCGTCGCCCACGAGGCGGGCCTCATCCCGGCCGACAAGGGGGGAGGTCACCGCACCTGGCGGACCGTCACCTCGGCGCGGTCGACGTCCTGGCCGCAGCACGCGCACACCAACCGGGTGCTGACGCGGCCGCCGCAGTCGTTGTGCTCGGCCACGCTCGGCGGTCCCGCCTCGCCCGCCAGGTGGTGGTCGCCCCACTCCATCAACGTCATCAGCACCGGGGCGAGTCGTCGCCCCTTGGCTGTCAGCCGGTACTCGTGGCGCGGTGGCCGGTCCTGGTACAGCACGCGCTCCAGCACGCCGTGGTCGACCAGGCCGTTGAGGCGGTCGCTGAGCACGTTGCGCGCGATCGGCAGGCGGTTCAGGAAACCGTCGAAGCGGGTCACCCCGTAGAAGGCGTCGCGCACGATCAGCAACGTCCACCGCTCGCCGACCACCTCTAGCGTGCGGGCGATCGAGCAGACCTGGCCGTCGTACGTGCGTCGGAGCATCTGCGCATGATAACCACGAGTTTCGCGAAGAAACCAACTCATCCGATGATCCGATCACGGGTGGTGACGGTCGCGGGAGGACCTTGCGCGGACCGTGATGACCAGTTTCCCGTACCGCCGTTGTGGTCAGTCGCCGGACGCCGTTCGGAGGCGTCCGGCCGCGGTGTGCCCGGCCGATACCATCGCGTCGTGGACCAGGCCGACGACCTGCTGGCGTGGGCGCCGCCGACCTCCCGGGACGCGGCCCCGGCCATCTCCCTGCCCGGTTACAGCGACTTCCGGCTGGTCGCCCACGGCGGCGAGGGCACCGTCTACCGGGCCCGGTAGGACGGGCTGGGGCGGGACGTCGCGGTGAAGGTGCTCGACGTGGCCGACCCGGCGACGGTCAGCCGGTTCCGGCGTGAGCTGGAGATCACCGTCCGGCTGGGTCGCCAGCACCCGCACGTCGTCACCGCTCGACACCGGCGTGATCGCCGGGCAGCCGTGCATCGTGATGGAGTACCACGACCTCGGGTCGCCGCACGACCGGCTCCAGCAGCACGGGCCGCTCCCGGTGCGCGAGGTCGTCGCGGCCGGGATCGCGGTCGCGGACGCGCTGGCGTTCGCGCACGGGCAGGGCATCCTGCACCGGGACGTGAAGCCGCAGAACATCCTGGTGCTGCCCACGTCGTACGTGCTGGCGGACTTCGGCATCGCGCGGCGCGGACGCGGCGCACACGGCGTCGCTCCAACTGGTCAGCTACCGGCACGCCGCACCCCAGATGGTGGACGGCCGACCGCCCGCCGCGTCGGACGACCTGTGGTCGCTCGGCTCGACGCTGTTCACCCTGCTCGACGGCCAACCGCCGTTCACCTCGGACAACCCGGGCGAGGACACGATGCTCGCCTACCTCGGCCGGGTGCGGGAGGCCCCACCGCGCTCGCTGCTGCGGCGGGACGTGCCGGTCGAGCTGATCTCGATCATCCTGCGGTACCTGCGCAAGTCGCGCGAGGAGCGGTTCCCCGACGCGGCGTCGCTGCGCGCGGCGCCGGCGGCGCTGCCCACCCGGACCCCGCAGTCCGAAGTGGACCCCGACCACACGACCGTCCTGCGACGGGAGGTCGAGGAGCACTACCCGGAGGGCTCGACCGCGATCCCCGACTTCGGCCCGAAACCGACGGCTGGGAATGGGGATGAGAACGGAGCTGAGGCCGGACCCGGTTCTGGTCCGGGAACGGCATCAAGCGGCACCCTCGCGGAACCGGTCAGGACGTGGACCGACGAGCCGGCCGACCTGACGGTCCGCCACGACCCCGTGGCCCACCCGAGCACGGCCCACCCGAGCACGCCGAAACCGGTCACATCGAAGCCAACCGCGCCGAGGTCAACCGCGCCCGTGCCGCTGGTGGGGCCGGCCGAACCGCCCGGTGCGCGCCGACGGCCGCGCAAGGTGTGGGTCGCGGCCGGGATGGGTGCGCTCCTGGCCGGTGTCGCGGTCGGGGTGGCGCTGAGCCTGCCCGACCGGACCGGCGACGTCGCGGCGACCGGCTCGTCACCGCCCACCTCCCCACCGTCCTCTTCGGCCTCACCGGCTTCGACCGCCACCGCCTCAGCCGGGGTGCCGGTGGGTGGTGACCCCGGGTTCACCCCGGTCCTCAAGCGGTTGGAGGACGACGGGGACAGCATCGGGCTGTTCTGGACGGACCCGAGCGAAGGCAACGCGCAGTTCGTCGTGGTCGACGTGACGGGCGCGGAGGCCCGGTCGCTGGTGACGGTCGTCGCCGGTGAGACGTCGCACGTGCTGGAGGGCTTGGACCCGGCCGCACCGCAGTACTGCTTCCAGGTGCTCGCGATCGGCCTCGACGACCCGACCACGCAGCGCGGTGTCTCGGCCAAGACCTGCGCCGTCCGCAACGGCTGACGCCGGGCCCCGACCGTCCGGCACGCGGCACAACGACGGGAGAGTGCGAACCCGACGGCGGCAGCGGCTGGCGACGCCACAGAGGTCGCGGGTCCACGGCCCAGAACACCCTGCGGTACCAACGAACCCGACCACGCAGCCCGCGCCGGACCTCCCGCGCCAACCGCCACGCCCGCACGGCCGCCTCCGCCGAACCGCCACCCGCACGCGCACCCGCACGCGCACCCACCGGGCCCACCGCCGCACGGGCACCCGCCGGGCCCGCCGCCGCACGGGCACCCGCCGGGCCCGCCGCCTTCCCGGACTCCCCCGGCCCCTCCGGCGCGAAAGCAGCCCAATCGGCCAACCGCGCCAGTTCCACCGCCGCCGAACCCAGCCCAGCCGAACCCAACCCAGCCGAACCCGACTCCCCCGCAACCCCTCCGTCAACATCCCGAGCGACATCCCGAGCAACATCCGGCGCGGTCCGGTGCGGCGGCGGCGTCCGCCCGACCAACAGCAACGCGTCCAACACATAAGCCCAAGCCCCGACCACCCCGGCCCGCCGCAACCGCCACCGCCGCACCAAACGCGCCGGCACCAGCCCGGACACCGGCACCAACGGCACAGCCGCGAGCACCGCGTACCCGACCCACCGCCGCGACGGCACCAACCCGGACGCGGCCCGCCCCTCCACCGCACCCGACGGCGTCACCAGCGGCGGGGCGGAGAGCGGGGTGCTGGTCGGGCTCGCCGTGATCGAGGCGAGCCGGTCGAGGACCTCGCGCTTCTGCGCCGCGCTCGACCCTCCCGACGACACCCCGGAGACCGGGTCGAACGGCACCCGGCCCCACCCCGTGAAGTACACCTCGGGCCAGGCGGTGGCGTCCCGCCCAGCACGGCCCGCTCCTCCCCCGCCCCGGGCTGGAACCCGACCACCACGCGCGTCGGCAGCCCGACCGCCCGCCCCAGCACCGCGAACGCCGACGCGAACTGCTCCGCCGTGCCCGCGCCGGCCCCCGGCTCACCGGGCGCGCCGAACAGGAACCGCTCCAGGCGCGCGTACGACGACCCGACCGGCGCCTGCGCGTCGGGCGCACGCCCCTGCTTGACCACCTGCTCGATCGCCACCGCCCGCTCGTACGGCGTGCGCGCGTTCCTCACCACCTGCCGCGCGTACTCGGCCAGCGAGTACGGCAACCCGGGCAGCGCCAGGTAGCGCCGCGCCCGCCCGTCGTCCGGCACGCCCGCGTCGAGCAGGTCGTCGTCGTCCGGCACGTCGAGCACGCCGCGCACCCGGTAGGTCAGGCCGGGCCGCAGCTCGGCGGGCAGCACCAGCGAGCCGGAGTCCGGGTCGACCACCGCGCCGTCCAGGGTGACCGACGTCGGCCGGCCGGCGGTGGGCAGCCAGCTGCCGCGCAGCTCGCCGATGGTCGCCTGGACCTCCTCCTCGACCACGCGCGCCCGGCGGCAGGTCGGGCGCGGCCACCGCGCCGAGGGGGCCGTACAGCGAGGCCGCCTGCCAGGTCGCGCCCGAGTAGTCGGACAGCACCACCAGTCGCACGGCGCGTTCGGGCCCGCGCACCCGGAACAGCTCGGTGTCCCCCAGGCCGGCCCACGACGCCAGCTGCGGCAGCGGGTTGGCCACCCCGAGGGCGCTCACCGGCGGCTCCACCAGCTCTCTCGGCTCGAACGCGTCGTCCGGTGGCAGCGCGAGGGCCAGCACGGCCACCGCGGCCACGGGCACGGCGGGCAGCCCGAGCAGCACCCGGCCGCCGGTCTCCAGGCGGTCGACCACCAGCCAGCCCAGCGCGGTCAACGCCACCAGCGCGACCGCGACCAGGCCGGCCCGGTCCGCCCGACCGGCGGTCAGCAGCGCCGTGCAGGTGTAGAGCAGGGCCGCGCCGACGACCGGCGCGAGCAGCGACCGGCCACCGCGCAGCAGGGCGAGCACCACGAGCAGGGACACCGCGAACACCAGCAGCGCGCCGGGCGCCAGCAGTTCGGGGGTGGCGGGCGCCGGTCGGGCGGCGGTGAGCAGGCGCGGCACCAGGTCCAGCAGCACCGGCAGCGGGTCGGCCGGGTCGGCGGCCGGGTCCCGCGCCACCTGGTGCGCGACGACGACACCCGTCATGAGCAGCGCGAACACCACCAGGCCGGTCGGTACGCGACGCCACCGCAGCAGCGGCAGGCACAGGAACGCCGCCACCGCCGCGCCCGCGAACACCAGCGACGGCGCGAGGCCCTGCCAGCCGGCCCCCAGGTGCAGCGCGGCCACGACGAGCAGCAGCGCCGACCACCCCCACCGCACGCTCACCGCGACACCACCGCGTTCCACGCGTCCAGCAGGCCCTCGGCCGCGGCGGCGCGCAGGACCGGCACCGAGCCGATCGCGGACACCGCCCGCCCGGCGCCGGGGTCGACCACGAGCACCACGCCGACCGACGCGCGACCGGCCTCCAGCGCCGACGCCGACAGGTCCGACGACGCCCCGCACACCACCTCGACCACGTCCAGGTCGCGGACCGGCACCGAGCGCGCCACCGGCTCCCCGGCCACGGCCGTCAGGTCCGCGAGGGCGGTGAGCACCACCGCGGCGTCGGCGTCCACCGCGCCCGCGGGCAGCTCGACGTCCACCGCGCCGGAGGACGACAGCAGCCGCACCGGGTGCCCCTCGGCGACCGCCACCGCCACCAGCGACGCGGCCACCTCCACCGCGTCCTCCAGGTGCGCGTCCTCCAGGTGCGCGTCCTCCAGGTGCGCGGGGTCGGGGTAGCCGGCGGCGTGGTCGTCGAGCACGACCGCGAGCCCAGAGGAGGCCCTCGTCGTCGACCACCACGTCGGCCGGCGGCTGACCGGCGAACCAGGGCTTGCCGACGTCGGCCGGCGTCACCGGGTCGGTGCGGTGGACCGAGCCCGCCGCGCGGTCGACCACGACCACGCCGTCCGAGACGATGAGCACCTTGGCCGAGGGGCCGGGCGGCGCCTGGCGGCGGCCCGGGGCCAGCAGCGTGGCCAGGTCGATGACGGTGACCTGGCCGGTGCGGCGGTCGAGCACGATGAGCTCGTCATCGGACTGGGCGATCTCCAGCCGGGCGTCCGCGCCGCTGACCTGGAGCCGCGCCTGCGGCTTCCCGGAACTGGGGTTGACCTGGACGACCTCGCCGCGCTCGTCGTCGTTCAGCCAGGTGAGGCCGTCGGAGACCGCGACGGCGGTGCGGGGGATGCCGTCGCCCAGAGCGGCGCCGACCAGCAGCAACAGGCCCAGCGCGGCGGCGCTGAAGCTCGCCGACCCGCGTCGGCAGGCGTCGAGCGCGCGGCGGGCGGGGGTTCCCGGCTTCGGCAACACCCGGCGGATGCCAACGGCAGGGCGTGACGTTCCGGACCCGGCGGGCGAGCCTGCTCCGGACGGCCCACGGGCGCCGGACCGGATGCGTCCACATCGGACGCTCCCACGCGGCTACCAGCCGCCGCCACTCACCGCCGCCCCGCGCAGCCCCCACCCGCGGCCACCCCACACGGTCATCCACGCGGCCGGCACTCACCGCCACCACCTACCGCCGGCGCCCCGAATCTCCACCTACCCGACCCGCCTAGAACTCGGCCAACTCCTCCTGCGCCCGAGCGCACTCGACGGTCAGCCCGGAGTCCACCGCGCGGCTGATGTCGGCCAGCACGCGCAGCTGCTCGGCCGTCAGCACGTCGAACAGGTGCTCGCGCACCGCGCTCACGTGACCGGGCGCCGCCGTCTCCAGCACGGCGTACCCGGCGGCGGTGAGCGCGGCGATCGACCCGCGCCGGTCCGACGCGCAGGCCCGCCGCTCGACCCAGCCCTCCTTCTCCAGCCGGGCCACCGCGTGCGACAGCCGCGACCGCGAGGAGTGGCAGACCGTCGCCAGCTCGCTCATGCGCAGGGCGTGGTCCGGGGCCTCGGACAGCGCCACCAGGATCTCGTAGTAGGCCATGGGCATCCCGGAGTCCCGCTGGAGCTGGCGGTCCAGGTGTTCGGTGAACTTGGTCACGGCGGTCATGAAGCCACGCCAGACCTGTTGCTCCTCGGCGTTCAACCACCGCACTTCGCTCATGGCACCAATCATAGGTTGTTGTTGAACCCTCAACCAGGATGCGCTATGTTCTGTTGAGAGTTCAACCAAGACAACCACGAAGGACCGACATGACCTCGACCCAGATCCCCGGCTACCTCATCGGCACGTGGGCCATCGACCCGGTGCACTCCGACGTCTCGTTCGTGGTCCGCCACCTGGGTGTGTCCAAGGTCCGCGGCCACTTCGGCACGTTCGAGGGCACCATCGTGACCGCCGAGAACCCGCTGGAGTCCACGGTCACCGCCAAGATCGACGCCGGGTCGATCGACACGCGCAACGAGCAGCGCGACGCCCACGTCAAGGGCGAGGACTTCCTGGACGCCGCGAAGTACCCGGAGCTGACCTTCACCTCCACCGGTGTGCGCGCGCACGGCGAGGGCTTCCTGGTGGACGGCGAGCTGTCCCTGCACGGCGTGACCAAGCCCGTGACGCTGGAACTGGAGATCAACGGCTTCGGCGACGGCATGTCCGAGGGCGCGAAGGTCGTGGGCTTCTCCGCCTCCGCCGACATCAGCCGCAAGGACTTCGGCATCACCGGTGGCCCGGCGGGCGCCGTGGTCGGCGACAAGATCACCATCCTGCTGGAGATCGAGGCCGCCAAGCAGGGCTGAACGCACCACCGCAGGGGGCCCGCCGGAGCAACCGGCGGGCCTCTCGCACGTCCGGGTGACGCTCGGTGGAGGCGCTGTTCCCCCCGGAGAGTCATTTCGATACGGTCGCTCGACGCGCCGACCCCGGGTGAACCGGGTCCCGTGTTCACCCGTAGTAGGTCTTGACGCCGAATCGGACACAGTCCGCTCACAGTCGTAGACCACATAGGTGACAACGGACGCCGTCATGGCACCATCTGGCGCAGTACGCGCCGGACGCAGGCGAGGAGGGACCCGTGTGAACGCCCAGACCGAACAGGTCGACGACCTTCGGCTCGTCGCGCTCCCCACCGCGGTGAACGTCGCGGACATGTTCGTGCGCTTCTCGCTGGGCGAGTGGCGCCTGCGGGCCATGCAGGACGAGGCCGCGCAGACCGCGCGCAGACTGGTCGGCGCGGCCGTGGACGTGGCCGACCGGCAGGCCCCGGGCCTCCTGCTGGTGCGCCTGCGGCTGTCCGGCAGCCACCTGGTGGTGGAGGTCGAGGGCAACCGCCTCGCGCTGCCGCCGGAGCTGGCGAGCGGGCGCGCGGGCCTGGTGGACCTCACCGCGGGCGGGCACCTGGCGTGGTGCGAGCTGCCGCTGCCGTCGGGCATGAACGCCTCGGCCGTGCCGCTGCCGCGCCGCGAGCCGCGCCGCTCCCCCGCCGCCGAGCAGATGGGCGACGAGCCGGACGTGGACCCCGAGGTGATCCAGCGCATCCTCTACGGCCTGGGCGGCAACCCCACCCCCTAGACCCCGGCGCGAGTCGAACACCCAGGACCACCGTGTCGAACACTCAGGTGCGGTGAGTTCTGCGTTCAGGTCGCCCGCCGGGGTGGCGGGCCGGGCCTGAACGCAGAACTCGGGGGTCCCGAGCGTTCGACACGGTGGGCGCGAGTGTTCGACTCGCGGGTTTTCTAGGGGCGGGAGAGGGCTGCCAGGGCCAGGGCCAGGACTGCCGTGCCGAACCAGGAGGCGAGCGGTAGGCGCTCGTCCAGGACCACCACGCCCAGGACGGCCGCCACGGCGGGTTCGGCCAGGGTGAGGGTGGTGGCGGTGGCCGCGCTGGTGTGCCGCAGGCCGAGGCCGAACAGCAGGTAGGCCAGGAACGTGGTGACCAGCGCCAGGTGGGCCGTCACCGCCAGGCCCGCCGGGGTGGCCAGCCAGCCCGCGCCCAGCCACCACAGCACCGGCGCGGTGAGCAGGGACGCGCCGCCGAACACCGCGCCCACCACCGCCCGCGACGGGTGGCCGAGGCCGATCAGGTGCGCGCAGACCACCGAGTACGCGGCGTAGGACAGGCCCGCCACCAGCGCCAGCGCCACGCCGACCGGGTCGACGTGCGCCCCGCCACCGCTCAGCACCAGCACCGCGCAGCCGGTGACGGCGACGAGGGTGAGCAGAGGGCGCGAGCGCACGCCCAGCACGATCGGCGCGGTGGCCAGCGCCACGGTGGTGGCCACCGCGACACCCGTGCGCGCCACCGCCGGGTAGAACGCCAGCGCGTAGCCCGCGGCGGTCACCGCGCCGAGCAGCAGCAGCCGCCGGTCGGCGGTGCGCAGCACCTCGCGGGTGCCGCGCGCGGTCAGGAACAGCAGCAGCCCGCCGAACACCAGGCCCGCCGCGCCGACGGCCGCGGCCGGGACCGGGGCGGGCGCGAAGGAGCTGACGGTGCCGGTGGTGCCCCACAGCAGGCACGCCGCCAGGATCGGCAGCGGACCGGCGGTGGGACGAGGGCGTGCTCGTACGTCGAAGGTGGACACTGGGTCTCCGTTCGCGAAAAAGCCGAAGAGGACGCGCGAACGGGCGCACTGCCGAGCAGGTGCGTGAGGGGTCAGCCGGTGGTGCGCCCGGTCAGGCGCACGGCGGGGGGAGGACCACGTGCCAGTGGGTGTTCACGACCCGGATCGTAGCCGGGCCGGCCGGCGGTATCCTGGGATCATGGACGTCGGCGTGGCGGATGACCTGCTGCGGCGGTCTCTGGTGGTGCACAAGTTCGCGGTCGAGGAGCTCATGACGAAGCTCCGGATCCTCAGCGAGGAGTTCGACCTCGTCCACCGGCACGACCCGATCGAGCACGTCACCCAGCGGGTCAAGCGCCCCGACGCCATCCTGGACAAGCTCCGGCGCAAGGGCCTGCCCGCCGACCTGGCGCTGGCCGCCGAGCACCTGGACGACGTGGCCGGCGTGCGCGTGGTCTGCCCCTTCGTCTCCGACGTGTACCGGGTGCGCGACATGCTGGCGCGGCAGAGCGACCTGGAGATCCTCAAGACCAAGGACTACATCGCCCGGCCCAAGCCCAACGGCTACCGCAGCCTGCACCTGATCGTGCGCATCCCGGTGTTCCTGTCCGACCGGGTGGAGCACGTCAAGGTCGAGGTCCAGCTGCGGACCATCGCCATGGACTTCTGGGCCACGCTGGAGCACAAGCTCTACTACAAGTACGACGACCAGGTGCCCGCCGGGTTCGTGGAGGAGCTGACCAACACCGCCGCCATCGCGGCCGAGTTGGACGCCCGCATGGAGGCGCTGCACCTGGAGGTCCAGGAGGACGAGCGCTAGCCGGTCGGGAGGGCGGCGCGGACCCGGCTCCCAGGCCGGCGCGGACCCGGCGGCCGAGCCGGCGCGACCCGGCTCCCGGGCCGGCGAGGACCCGGCGGCCGAGCCGGCACGACCCGACTCCCGGGCCGGCGCGGACCCGGCGTTCGGCCCCGCCC
The DNA here is from genome assembly GCF_047689505.1 of Saccharothrix sp. BKS2. Classification (NCBI taxonomy): domain Bacteria; kingdom Bacillati; phylum Actinomycetota; class Actinomycetes; order Pseudonocardiales; family Pseudonocardiaceae; genus Saccharothrix; species Saccharothrix sp. BKS2. Next base: position 314,422 of record NZ_JAUQOL010000001.1, read on the forward strand.
GGCGAGTGCCTCCATCCCGGGTGCGTAGAACCACCCCGGAGTGGGCACTCCGTGCTTCGACGGACCGCCCCCGCCACCAACTCTTCGGCACCACCCCGCCCACGACGGCCGGCACGAGCCCGGTCAGGCGGTCCGCCGCGCCTTCTTCCCGAAGCACCGCCGATCCCTACGGATCGGTAGCCGCAAACGATGGTTCACGGATCTGGTTACGGTCCCGTGGACAATTTTTGAAGAACCCGTCCGGATTGGGCAGAATGAACTTCAAGTGCCCACCGGATGGCCAGCCTACCGAGCACGGCAAGCGTTGCCAGGTGACTGCGAATAACCCTCGCTTACTGGGCTTATTTACGAGACTGACCGGTCCAAACCTACCGATCGAGTGAACCGCACAACACTCGCGAGGAACACGCGACCGCATCCCGCAAAAATGTCGGACGACATTTAGTCAAATGCTCCGTTCGGCGGTCGCGACGATCCGGTAACAACAGTCAACGTTGGTCCGCAGCCGACCTGGCTCATTCTCAGAGGATCAGGATGGACACCCAGAAGATCTCCGCTCGATTAACGGCGCTCGCCCGCGCGCACGGCGTGCCGGGCCTCCAGTTCGCCGTGCACCACGACGGCCGGACGTGGACCCACGAGGTCGGTCTGGCCGCCGACGCCGCGGTACCCGTCGGCTCCATCACGAAGACGTTCACCGCGACCGTCGCCATGGCCCTGGTCTCCGACGGGGACCTCGACCTCGACGCCCCGCTGTCGGACCACCTCCCCTCGGTGGAGGACGAGCTGACCCTCCGCCACCTCCTCAGCCACACCGGCGGCCTGCCGTCGGACCCGGAGGACGTGCGCACCACGTCGCTGCGCCGCCACGTGGAGCAGGCGGTCCGCGACCTGGACCTGCTGCACCCGCCCGGCGAGGGCTTCTCCTACTCCAACATCGGCTACTCCCTGATCGGCCACCTGATCGAGGTCGCCACGGGGATGTCCTGGTGGGAGGCCGTGGACGCGGTGCTGCTCCGCCCGCTCGGCATCCGACCGCGGTTCACCGCGGGTCCGGGCGCGGGCGTCGGTGTGGTCCCCGGTCACGCCGTGAACGCGGGCACCGGCCGGGTCGTCCCGGTCGAGCAGTCGCTGGCCCTGGTCGACGCGCCGGCGGGCGCGCTGGCCGTCAGCGCCACCGACCTGGTGACCTTCGGCCGGATGCTGGGCGGCGCCGCGCCGCGCCTGATCGACCCCGCCGAGCTCGACCTGATGCGCACCCCGGTGCGGCACGCCGAGCCGTTCGGCATGGCCGACGGCTGGGGTCTCGGGCTCGCGCTGTTCCACCGGGACGGGGTGCGCTGGGTGGGCCACGACGGCACCGCCGACGGCACCTCGTGCCACCTGCGGATCAACCCCGAGGACGGCACCGCGGTGGCCCTGACCACCGACGCGAGCAGCGGCTTCGCATTGTGGCGCGACCTGGTTCCGGAACTCGCCGCGGCCGGTCTGCCGGTGGGCGATTACGACGGAATGCGCAACCTGAACCACCGCATCCCGCCGCCCCGGGACTGCACCGGCAGCTTCCGCAACGGGGACGTCGAATACGCCGTGCGCGCCGTGGACCGGGAGCGCCTGGCGCTCACCGTGGACGGGGAGCCGTTCGCCGACCTGTCGTTGTTCGACGGTCTGGTGTTCGCGATGCGGGATTCCGACACGGGTGACACCAACCAGACCGGGCGTTTCCTGCGGGATCCCGGCGACGGCAGCATCCGGTGGATCCAGATCGGTGGTCGACTGGCTCGCCGGCAGGTCTCGGAAATGGCCTGAAAGTCACGTTTAGACCTCACTTAAAACGGGTAAAGCGCGCCCGTTGAACGCAGAAAGGCACTTTCCGCGATGACGCACGCCCACAACCTGCCGGCCATGGTGGCCGCGCAGGCTCTCCGCACACCGGACGCGGCGGCCGTCGTGTCCGCCGAAGGGGAGGTGAGCTACCGGGAGCTGGACGAGCGGGCCAACCGGCTCGCCCACCTGCTGATCGCCAAGGGCGCGCGTCGGGAACGGATCGTGGCCCTGGCCATGCCGCGGTCCGTGGACATCGTGGTGGCGCGGTTGGCGGTGCTGAAGGCGGGCGCGGCCTACCTGCCGATCGACCCGGCCTACCCGGCCGAGCGGATCGCGTTCATGATCGCCGACGCGGACCCGCTGCTGGTGCTGGACGGTCCGCTGGACACCGCGGACCAGCCCGCCACCGCCCCCGAGGTGGACATCCACCCGGACGACCCGGCGTACGTGATCTACACGTCCGGGTCCACCGGCCGCCCCAAGGGCGTGGTGGTGACCCACCGGGGCCTGCCCGCGTTCGCCGAGGCCGAGATCGCGCACTTCGACGTGCGGCCGGGCGACCGGGTGCTCCAGTTCTCCTCCCCCAGCTTCGACGCCTCGGTGCTGGAGCTGTGCATGGCCCTGCCGGCGGGCGCGGCGCTGGTCGTGCCGCCGCCGGGGCCGCTGCTGGGCGAGCAGCTGGCCGAGGTGGTCGACGGGTTCGGCGTGACGCACGCGCTCATCCCGCCGGTGGCCATGGCGACCGTGCCGGACGTGCCGCTGCCCACCTTCCGCACGCTGATCGTCGGCGGTGACGCGTGCTCGCCGGACCTGGTGGCGAAGTGGGCCCCGGGCCGCCGCATGATCAACGCCTACGGGCCGACCGAGTCCACCGTGGTGACCTCGTGGAGCGAGCCCCTCACCCCCGGCGGCACGCCCCCGATCGGCCGGGCCGTCCCCGGCACCGAGGTGCGCGTGCTGGACGAGGAGCTCAACCCCGCCGCCGAGGGCGAGCTGTACGTCACGGGCGTCGGCCTGGCCCGCGGCTACCTGGGCAGACCCGGCCTGACCGCGCAGCGGTTCGTGGCCGACCCGTTCGGCGCGCCGGGCGCCCGCATGTACCGCACCGGCGACGTGGTGCGCACCCGCGAGGACGGCCAGCTGGAGTTCGTCGGCCGCGCCGACCACCAGGTCAAGATCCGGGGCTTCCGGGTCGAGCCCGGCGAGATCGAGGCGCTGCTGCGCGAGCACCCGGCCGTCGAGCAGGCCGTGGTGGTCGCCCGGGACGAGCCCAAGCGGCTCGTGGCCTACGTCGTCCTCCGCGACGGCGGGCAACAGACGGCGGGGCAACAGACGGCGGGGCAACAGACAGCGGGGCTGCGCGAGCACCTGGCCGCGACCCTGCCCGACTACCTGGTGCCGTCCGCGTTCGTCGCGCTGGACGCGTTCCCCCTGAGCCCCAACGGCAAGCTGGACCGCAACGCGCTGCCCGCGCCGGTCGTCGGCGAGGTCCCGGAAGGCCACGTCGAGCCGCGCACCCCGGCGGAGCACCGGGTCGCGGAGGTCTGGTCCGAGGTGCTGGGCGTGCCGCTGGTCGGCGCCCAGGACGACTTCTTCGCCCTGGGCGGCGACTCGATCCTGGCCGTGCGCGCGCTGTCGCGGCTGGGCGGGCTGCCGGTGCGGGCGATGTTCGACCACCGCACGGTCGCGGAGCTGGCGCGGGCGCTGCCCGAGGACGGCGCGCCCGTTCCCGGGGTCCCGCCCATCCCCCGGGTCCCGCGCGGCGAACCGCTGCCCCTGTCGCCCGCCCAGCGCCGGCTGTTCTCCCTCGACGGCACCGCCGAGCAGAACACCGCGGTGGGCCTGGAGCTGACCGGGCCGCTGGACGTGCCGCGCCTGGCCGCCGCCCTCGACGCGCTGGCGCTGCGGCACGACGCCCTGCGCACCACCTTCGACGTGGTGGGCGACGAGCCGGTGCAGCTGGTCGCACCCCACGGGACCATCCCGCTGCGCGTGCTGCCCCGGCCCACCGAGCGGCCCGGCGCGGGCGAGCTGGGCCTGGACGAGCCGTTCGACCTGCGCCAGGGCCCCCTCGCCCGCGCCGTGCTCGCGCCGCTGGGCGAGGACCGGCACCTGCTGGTCCTGGTGCAGCACCACATCATCACCGACGGCTGGTCGGTGCAGGTGCTGGTGGAGGAGCTGGCCGAGCTGTACGCGGGCGGGCAGCCCGCGGAACCGGCCGTGCAGTACCCGGACTTCGCGGTCTGGGACCGGGGCAACCCTGGGGGCGACGTGGCCTGGTGGCGCGACCGGCTGGCCGGGATCGAGGCGCTCGACCTGCCCACCGACCGGCCTCGCCCGCCGCTGCGCACGACCACCGGCGCGGTGCTGCGCCGGGAGCTGGACCGGGAGCTGGTCGACCGCCTGGCGGGGGTGGGCCGGGCCCACGACGCCACGCTGTTCATGACGCTCACCGCCGCGGTGCAGGTGCTGCTGTCCGCGCGCTGCCGGCAGCGGGACATCGCGGTCGGCACGGCGAGCTCCGGCCGGGACCGCACCGACCTGGAGCGCGCGGTCGGCTTCTTCGTCCGCACCCTGGTGCTGCGCTCCTGGGTGGACCCGGACCTGCCGTTCACCGCGTTCCTGGACCACGTGCGCGGCACCGCGCTGGAGGCGTTCGCCCACGACGACGCGCCGTTCGACCGGGTCGTCGAGGAGTTGCGGCCCGACCCGGACCCCAGCCGCACGCCGCTGGTGCAGGCCGTGGTGGCGCTCCAGCAGCCGCTGGTGCGCGACGGCCGCTTCGGCGAGCTGGCCGTGACCGAGCACGACCTGCCGCGCCCGGTGGCGCGGTTCGACCTGGTGGTGGAGTTCTGGCCGCGCCCGGAGGCGCGGGGCGGCGGGCTGGCGCTGACCCTGGAGCACAACACCGACCTGTTCGACGCCGCGACCGTCGAGGCGCTGGGCGAGGACCTGGAAGCCCTGCTGCGCCTGGTGGTCGAGGACCCGGACCGCCCGCTGCGCGGGCTGGCCGAGCTGGACTTCCCCCAGGACGACTCGGTCCGCGTGCGCGGCCTGCGCGTGGACCTCGGCGAGGTGGAGCGCGCGCTCAAGAGCCACGACGACGTGCTGGACGCGGCCGTGGTCCTGGCGGACCGGCGGCTGATCGCCTACACCGTGCCCGCGGTCAACCCGGCCGTGCTGCGCGGTTCCCTGGAGCAGGTGCTGCCCGCGCACGCCGTGCCCGCCGCGTTCGTCGGCCTCAGCCGGCTCGACCGGGACGACCTGCCCACGCCGCCCGAGGAGCGCGCCGAGGTGCGCTACGTGGCGCCGCGCACGCCCGTCGAGGCGGTGCTCGCGGACGTGTTCGCCGAGGTGCTGGGCGCGGCCCGGGTCGGCGTGCGGGACAACTTCTTCGCGCTGGGCGGCGACTCGATCCTGGGCATCCAGGTGGTCACCCGCGCCCGCCGCGCCGGTCTGGTGCTGACCTCCCGGGACATCTTCGCCCACCAGACCATCGCCGCGATCGCCCCGCACGTGACCCGCGACCTGCCGCCCACCGCGGACCAGGGCCCGGTCACCGGCGACGCGCCGCTCACCCCGATCCAGCGATGGTTCCTGCACGGCCACACCGTGCGGCCCGAGCACTTCGACCAGTCCGTGGTGGTGGACCTCGACGAGCTGGACGTGCCCGCCCTGCGCACGGCGCTCCAGGCGCTGATCGCGCACCACGACGCGCTGCGCACCGGCTTCCGGGGCGACCGGCAGGTGGTCGACCCGATCGGGCAGGTCGACCCGTTCGCGCTCGACCGCTTCGACCTGACCACCGGCCCGCTGCTGCGCGCCGAGGTGGTCGGCGACCGGTCGGTCCGGCTCACCGCGCACCACCTCGTGGTCGACGGCGTGTCCTGGCGCGTGCTGGTGGAGGACCTGACCACCGCGTACCGGCAGGTCCGCGAGGGCCGCCGGGTCCACCTCGGGCGCAAGACGACGTCCTTCCGCGACTGGGCCACCAGGCTCGCCGAGCACGCCACGAGCGGCTTCGACGACGAGCGGGCCCACTGGGGCGCGGTGGCGGGGACCCCGACCACCGTGCCCCACGACCGGCCGGGCCCCAACACCGTCGGCTCGCAGCGCGAGGTCACCGTGCGGTTCACCGCGGCGGAGACCGCGGCGCTGCTGCGCGACGTGCCGCCGGTGTACCGGACGCAGGTCAACGACGTGCTGCTGACCGCGCTGAGCCGCGTGCTGGCCGACTGGACCGGCCACGACCGCGTGGTGCTGGACCTGGAGGGCCACGGCCGCGAGGAGCTGTTCCCCGACGTCGACCTGTCCCGCACGGTCGGCTGGTTCACCACGGTCTTCCCCGTGGCGCTCGACGTCCCCCGGGCGGGGGCGGACTGGGGCACGGCGCTGAAGTCGGTGAAGGAGCAGCTGCGCGCGGTGCCCCGGCGCGGCATCGGCTACGGCGCGCTGCGCCACCTGGCCCGCACCGCGCCGGCCTGCGACCCCCGGGTCAGCTTCAACTACCTGGGCCGGTTCGCCGAGGACCAGCGCGACCTGGAGCTGTCCGCCGACCCGGCCGCGCCGCGCCCGCACCTGCTGGACGTGGTCGGCCAGGTGCGCGGCGACCGGCTGGAGTTCGCCTTCCACTACAGCGACCAGGTCCACGACGAGGCCACGGTCCGGACCTTGGCCGACGGGTTCGCCGCCGCGCTGCGCGGCATCGCGGCGCACTGCGCCGAGCCGGGCGCGGGCGGTCGCACGCCGAGCGACTTCCCGCTGGCGCGGCTCACCCAGGAGCAGGTGGACCGCCTCGACGGCGAGGACGCCTACCCGCTGACCCCGATGCAGGCCGGCATGGTGTTCCACGGCCTGGGCGAGAAGGGCGTCTACTTCCAGCAGACCACGTTCGTGGTGGACGGGGTGACCGACTCGGCCGCGTTCGCCGGCGCCTGGCAGCGGGTGGTCGACCGGACCCCGGCGCTGCGGTCGAGCGTGCTGTGGGAGGGCGTGGCCGAGCCGCTCCAGGTGGTGCACGAGCGCGTCGAGGTGCCGATCGCCTTCCTGGACTGGAGCGGCCTGGACGACGCCGGCCGCGAGGAGCGGCTGCGCGAGCTGCTGGCCGAGGACCGCGAGCGCGGCCTCGACCTGGCCGCGGCGCCGCTGATGCGGTTGACGATCGCCCGGCTGTCGCCGACCAGCGTGCACGTGCTGTGGACGTTCCACCACGTGCTGCTGGACGGCTGGAGCGTCTTCCACGTGCTGTCCGACGTGCTCAAGCGGGGTGAGCTGCCCGAGCGCCGCCCGTTCCGCGACTACGTGGCGTGGCTGGCGGAGCAGGACGGCGCGGCGGCCGAGGCGCACTGGCGGCGCGTGCTGGGCGACTTCGACTCGCCCACGCCGCTGCCCGCCGACCGCCCCGCCGAGCACGGCGCCTCGTCGCGGCGGGTCCCGCTGGAGCTGACCACCGAGGAGTCCGGGCGGCTGTACGAGTTCGCCCGCGAGCACCGCGTCACGCCGAGCGCGGTCGTGCAGGCCGCGTGGGCGCTGCTGCTGGCCCGTTCCAGCGGGCGGCGCGACGTGTGCTTCGGCGCGACGGTCTCGGGCCGGCCCGCCGACCTGCCGGGCGTGGACGACATCACCGGCATCTTCATCAACACCCTGCCGGTGCGGGTCGCGGTGGACGGCGCGGCGCCGGTCGCGGCGTGGCTGCGCGCCCTCCAGGACACCCAGGTCGAGTCACGGCGCTTCGAGCACGTGCCGCTGACCGCGCTCCAGGCGTGGAGCGGGGTGGAGCGCGGCACGAACCTGTTCGACAGCGTGGTGGTGTTCGAGAACTACCCGGCCGACCTGGCCGAGGGCATGGGCCTGCGCGAGCTGTCCGCGGAGGAGACCACCAGCTTCCCGCTCAGCGTCACCGCCTACCCGGAGGAGCGGTTGGGCCTGCTGCTGGGCTACGAGCCCGCGATGTTCGACGCGGCGACCGTGGAGCGGTTGGCGCGGCGGCTGCGGACCCTGCTGGTGGAGCTGGTCGCGGACCCGGACCGGTCGGTGGCCGAGGTGCCGTGGCTGTCCGACGACGAGGTGCGCCAGGTGCTCGTCGACTGGAACGGCACCGCCCCCGCGACGCCGGTGGACGGCACGATCCCGTCGCTGTTCGCCGCCCAGTCCGCGCGCACGCCCGACGCGACCGCCGTCACGTGCGCCGGCGGGTCGCTGACCTACCGGGAGCTCGACGAGCGGGCCAACCGGCTCGCCCACCACCTCCTCGCGGCGGGCGCCGGACCGGAAACCCTGGTGGCGCTGAAGTTCCCGCGCTCACTGGACCTCGTCGTCGCCGTGCTGGGCGTGCTCAAGTCGGGCGCGGCGTACCTCCCGATCGACCCCGACTACCCGGCCGACCGCGTCGCCTACGTGATCGAGGACTCGCGGCCGGTGCTGACGCTGGACGCGCTGCCGGACCTGACCGGGCTGCCGGGCACCGCGCCGGAGGTGGCGCTGCTCCCGGGGAACACCGCCTACGTCATCTACACCTCCGGTTCGACGGGCAAGCCCAAGGGCGTGGTCGTCCCCCACGCCAACGTGGTGCGGTTGTTGACCCGGACGGACCAGTGGTTCGGCTTCGGACCGGACGACGTGTGGACCCTGTTCCACAGCTACGCCTTCGACTTCTCGGTCTGGGAGCTGTGGGGACCGCTGCTCTACGGCGGCCGGCTCGTCGTGGTGCCGTTCGAGGTCTCCCGCTCCCCGCGCGACTTCGCCCGACTGCTCGTCGACGAGGGCGTCACGGTGCTCAACCAGACCCCGTCCGCGTTCTACCAGCTCATCGCCGAAGCGCCCGACCTGCCGGTCCGGTACGTCATCTTCGGCGGCGAGGCGCTGGACGTGCGCAAGCTCGACGCGTGGCGCGGCCGGGGCGCGCTGATCAACATGTACGGCATCACCGAGACCACGGTCCACGTCACCTGGACCCACGCGGACGGCACGATCGGCGTCCCCATCCCCGACCTGCGGGTCTACGTCCTCGACGAGGACTTGAAACCGGTGCCGCCCGGGGTGGTCGGCGAGATGTACGTGGCCGGGGCGGGACTCGCCCGCGGTTACCTCAACCGGCCCGGCCTGACCGCGTCCCGGTTCGTCGCCAACCCCTTCGGCGAGCCCGGCGAGCGCATGTACCGCAGCGGCGACCTCGCCCGCTGGGGGGATGGCAAGCTCGATTACCTGGGCCGAGCGGACCAACAGGTGAAGATCCGGGGGTTCCGGGTCGAACTCGGTGAGGTCGAAGCGGCACTGCGGGCGCATCCCCACGTCTCGCAGGTCGTTGTAGTGGTGAACGAACACCGCCTGGTCGCGTACTTCGTGCCGGACAAGCCGACAACGGCCACGGAGCTGCGCGAGCACACGGCCAGGGTCCTGCCCGACCACATGGTCCCGGCGGCGTTCGTCGCACTGGAGAAACTGCCGTTGACCTCGAACGGCAAGCTGGACCGCGTCGCGCTCCCCGCGCCCGAGCGCGACGCGGTCACCTCCTCCGACTACGTGGAACCCCGCACCGAGACCGAGGCTGCCATCGCCGAGATCTGGGCCGAGGTGCTCGGGGTCGAACGGGTGGGCGTGGAGGACAGCTTCTTCGCCCTCGGCGGCGACTCGATCCGCAGCCTGCACATCACGTCCCGCACCAAGGCGGCGTTCGACGTCGACCTGTCCCCGCGTGACGTCCTCACCGCCCGCACCGTGGCAGCCCTCGCCGACCTGGTCGAGGACATGGTGCTGGCGGACCTCGAAGCCCTCGCCGACACGGAGGCGTGACCCCCCGATGACCACGTCCAAGGACGACCGGATCTCCGCGCTGCCCGCGCACCTGCGGGAGAAGCTGCGCCAGCGGCTCGCGGGCAAGGTGGCGGCCACCGCGCCGCGCGCCGACGAGATCCCGCCCGCGCCGCGCGACCGGCCGCTGCCGCTGTCCGCCGGTCAGCAGCGGCTGTGGTTCCTGGCCGAGTTCCAGCCCGGGAGCACCGAGTACACCAGCGCGCTGGCGCTGCGGCTCACCGGCGCGCTCGACCGGGACCGGCTGACCGCCGCGCTGCGCGGCCTGGTGCGGCGGCACGAGTCGCTGCGCACCACGTTCGACCAGGCCGACGGCCGCCCGGTGCAGGTCGTGCACGACCACGTGGACCTGGACGTCGTGCTGGTGGACGACCTGCGCCCCGAGCTGGACCGGCCGTTCGACCTGCGGCGGGGCCCGCTGTTCCGGGCGGCGCTGTTACCGGCGGCGACCGGCTCGGACGACGCCCACGTGCTGCTGCTGACCACGCACCACATCGTGGTGGACGGCTGGTCCCTGGGCCTGCTGGCCGAGGAGCTGGGCGCGCTGTACCGGGGCGAGGAGCTGCCGCCGCCGCGGTTGCAGTACGCCGACTACGCCGTGTGGCAGCAGGGCAGGCCGGTGGACGTCGGCTACTGGCGCACCCAGCTGGCCGGCGTGGCGCCGCTGGAGCTGCCCGCCGACCGGCCGCGACCGGCCGAGCGCACCTCCGCGGGCGCCGCGCACGAGCTGACCGTGCCGAAGGGCGTGGCCGACCGGCTCGCCCGGCTGGCCAGGGACAACGAGACCACGCTGTTCACCACCCTGATGGCGGCCGGGCAGCTGCTGCTGGCCCGCTACTCCGGGCAGGACGACATCGCGGTCGGCACGGTGACCAGCGGGCGCGACCGGCCCGAGCTGGCCGGCGTGGTCGGCTTCCTCGTCGGCACCGTGGTCATCCGGTCCACTGTGGACACCTCCCGGTCGTTCACCGAGTTCCTGGCGCAGGTCAACCGCACCGCGCTGGACGCGTTCGCCCACGACGACGTGCCGTTCGACCGGGTGGTGGAGGCCGTGGGCGCGCCGCGCGACCCGAGCCGCACGCCGCTGTTCGACGTCATGGTGGTGCTCCAGAACGCGGGCCGCGCGCTGCCCGAGCTGCCGGGCCTGCGGGTCGAGGAGCACCCGCTGACCCGCGACCAGGCGAACTTCGACCTGAGCATCGACTTCACCGCGGGCGACGACGGCCTGCACGTCCTGATGGAGTACAGCACCGAGCTGTTCGACGCGGCCACGGTCGACCGGATGGGCCGGCACCTGCTCGCCCTGCTGACCGGCGTCACCGAGGACCCGCACCGGCCGATGGGCGCGCTGCCGCTGCTGCTCGGCGACGAGCCGGACGGCCGCGGTCGCGCGCTGGACGTGTCCGCCACCACGTTCCAGCAGCTGTTCGAGGCGCAGGCCCGCCGCACCCCCGACGCCACCGCGCTGGTGTGCGGCGAGGACCGGCTGACCTTCGCCGAGCTGGAGGCGCGGGCGAACCGGCTGGCCCACCACCTGGTGGCCGAGGGCGTCGAGCCGGAGCAGGTGGTCGCGCTGTCGCTGCCGCGCGGCGTGGACGCCGTGGTCGGCATCCTGGGCATCCTCAAGGCGGGCGCGGTGTACCTGCCGGTCGACCCGGGCCTGCCCGAGGCGCGCCGGGCGCACCTGCTCGGCGACTCCGGCGCGGTGCTGGTGCTCGACGAGCCGGTGGACACCTCGGCGTACGCGGCCACCCGGCCGGCGGTGCCGGTCGACCCGGCGAACGCCGCCTACGTCATCTACACCTCCGGCTCGACCGGCCTGCCCAAGGGCGTCGTGGTCGAGCATCGGCAGCTGGTGCAGCTGTTCCACAACCACGTCACCGACTTCGCCCGCGAGCACATGCGGGTGGCGCTGTCCGCGGTGTTCTCGTTCGACACCTCGTGGGAGGGCCCGCTGCTGATGGCGGCAGGCCACGAGCTGCACGTGCTCCCCGACGAGGTGCGGCTGGAGCCGACCGCGCTGGTGGACTACGTGCGGGCCAACCGCATCGACTTCCTCGACCTCACCCCGTCCTACGTGCAGCAGCTGCTGCCCGCCGGGCTGCTCGACGGCGACCACGCGCCGAAGGTGCTGATGCTCGGCGGCGAGGCCCTGGGCACGGCGCTGTGGCAGGAGCTGGCGCGCTCCTCGGGCACGAGGGCCTACAACTTCTACGGGCCGACCGAGACGACCGTCGACGCGGTGTCCACGCCCGTGGTCGGCGACCGGCCGGTCATCGGCCGCCCGCTGGCCAACCTGACCGCGCGGGTGCTGGATGAGGAGCTGCGGCCGCTGCCGGTGGGCGTGCCGGGTGAGCTGTTCATCGCGGGCCCGCAGGTCGCGCGCGGCTACCTCGACCGGCCCGGCCTGACCGCCGACCGGTTCGTGGCCGACCCCCACGGCGAGCCCGGCTCGCGCATGTACCGGACCGGCGACCGGGTCCGGTGGCTGGCCGACGGGACGCTGGAGTACCTGGGCCGCAACGACGACCAGGTCAAGATCCGGGGCTACCGGATCGAGCTGGGCGAGGTCGAGGCCGCCCTGCTGGGTCACCCCGACGTGCGCGAGGCGGCCGTGGTCGCCCGCACCGAGAACGGCCACCCCCGGCTGGTCGCCTACGTGGTGACCACCGGTTCCGCCAACCTGCGCGAGCACCTGCGCCGGTCGCTCCCGGAGTACCAGGTCCCGTCCGCGTTCGTGGAGCTGGACCGCATCCCGCTGACGCCGAACGGCAAGCTGGACAAGGCCGCGCTGCCCGCGCCGCAGGCCGTGGGCGACGGCGAGTTCGTCGCGCCCCGCACGCCCGTGGAGGCCGAGCTGGCCCGGATCTGGGCCGAGGTGCTGGGCGCGGAGCGGGTCGGCGTCGAGGACAACTTCTTCGCGGTCGGCGGCGACTCGATCCTGTCGATCCAGCTGGTGTCCCGGGCCCGGCAGGCCGGGCTGCACCTGACCTCGCGCGACGTGTTCCGCCACCAGACCGTGGCGGAGCTGGCGCTGGTCGCGGGCACCGCCGCCGAGGTCGCGCCGCAGCGGGTGTTCACCGGTCCCGCGCCGCTGACCCCGATCCAGCGCTGGTTCTTCACCGAGCACGGCCCGCTGGCGCACTTCACCATGACGCTGCTGGTGGAGCTGGAGCCGGGCGTGGACGCCGAGGCGCTGCGGACCGCCGTGCACGCCGTGCTGGCGCACCACGACGCGCTGCGGCTGCGGTTCCACCAGGTCGACGGCCGGTGGGTGCAGGAGGTGGGCCCCGGGGACGGTGCCGGGGACGGCGCCGTGTTCCGCGTCGAGCGCGAGGCCGACGCCGAGACCGTGGCGCGCGAGGCGCAGCGGGGCCTGGACCTCGCCGCCGGTCCGCTGCTGCGGGCGGTGCTCTTCCCGGGCGAGCGGCCCGAGCTGCTGCTGACCGCCCACCACCTGGCGATGGACGGCGTGTCCTGGCGCGTGCTGCTGGGCGACCTGGAGCGGGCCTACCGGGGCCTGGCGCTGGAGCCGGTCGGCACGCCGTTCACGCAGTGGGCGCACCGGCTGGACGAGCACGTGCGCTCCGGCGCGCTCGACGGCGCGAAGGCGCACTGGGACGCGCTGCCCGAGCCCGGGTCGCTGCCCGTCGACCGGGACGGCGCGAACACGGCCGGCTCGGTGCGCACGGTGTCGGTGCGGCTGGACCGGGAGACCACCGAGGCGCTGCTGACCGCCGTGCCGCCGGTCTACCGGACGCAGGTCAACGACGTGCTGCTGAGCGCGCTGGGCCGCGCGCTGGCCGAGTGGACCGGGCGGGACGCGGTGGGCGTGGCGCTGGAGGGCCACGGCCGCGAGGAGCTGCTGCCGGGCGTGGACCTGTCCCGCACGGTCGGCTGGTTCACCACCCAGTTCCCGGTGGTGCTGCCGGTCCACCGGGACGGCGCCCGCCCGGACAGCACCGACGCCGACGGCACCCGCACCGATTGGGGCCGCACGCTCAAGGCCGTCAAGGAGTCCCTGCGCGCGGTCCCGCACAAGGGCCTGAGCTACGAGGCGCTGGGCGGCACCCGGCTGCCCGAGATCTCCTTCAACTACCACGGCCGGTTCGACGTGGCCGACGGCGGCTTCTACCGGGCGCGGCGCGACGCGGTCGGCGAGGACCTCGACCCCGGCCAGGCGCGCGGCCACCTGATCGACGTGATCGGCCTGGTCGAGCACGACGAGCTGGAGCTGGCCTGGCAGTACTCCGCCGAGGTGCACGACGAGGGCACCGTGCGGCGGCTGGCCGAGCGGGTGCTCAACGGGCTGCGCGAGATCGTGGCGCACTGCGCCGAGCCGGGCGCGGGCGGCCGCACGCCGAGCGACTTCCCGCTGGCGCGGCTCACCCAGGAGCAGGTGGACGCCGTGGTCGGGCCGGACGTCGAGGACGTCTACCCGCTCACCCCGCTCCAGGCGGGCATGGTCTTCCACAGCCTGGTCGAGCCCGGCGCGTACGTGGACCGGATGCGGCTGGTGCTCGACGGCGTCACCGACCCGGCCGCGCTGGAGCTGGCGTGGCAGCGGGTCGTGGACCGCACACCCGTGCTGCGCTCCAGCGTGGTCTGGGAGGGCTTGGACGAGCCGGTGCAGGTCGTGCACCGGGACGTCCGCCTGCCGTTCGGCCCGGTGGAGGGCGAGTTCGACCTGTCCACCGCGCCGCTGCTGCGGGTGCGGATCACCCCGCTGGACGGTGACCGGGTCGAGCTGGTCTGGTCGTCCCACCACGTGATCCTGGACGGCTGGAGCACCGCGCAGGTGTTCGGCGAGGTGCTGGAGCAGTACCGGGCGATCACCACCGGCGAGCCCGCGCGGCTGCCCGCGCGCCGGCCGTTCCGCGACTACCTGCGGTGGCTGGCCGAGCAGGACCGGGCCGAGGCCGAGGCGCACTGGCGCGCCGTGCTGGCCGACGTGGACGGCCCGACGCCGCTGCCGTTCGACCGCCCGCCGACCCAGGCGCACCGCGCCGAGGCGACCGGGTCGGTCGCGTTCTCCCTCGACCTCGGCGACGCGGCGCAGCGCGCGGGCCTGACCGTGAACACGGTGGTGCAGGGCGCGTGGGCGCTGCTGCTGTCCCGCGTCTCCGGCGAGGCCGACGTGGTGTTCGGCACCACGGTGTCGGGCCGCCCGGCCGAGCTGCCGGGCGTGGAGTCGATGGTCGGCATGCTGATCAACACCGTGCCCGCCCGCGCCTCGGTCGACCCGGGCGCGGAGGTGGGCGCGTGGCTGCGCGCGCTCCAGGCCGCGCAGGGCGAGGCGCGGCGGTTCGACCACGCCTCGCTGGCTGAGATCCAGTCGTGGGTCGGCACGCGGCTGTTCGACAGCGTCGTGGTGTTCGAGAACTACCCGTTCGAGCGCGACGGCGCCGGGCCGCGGGTGGCCGAGGTGGACGCGGTGGACAACACCACGCTGCCGCTGGCGCTCACCGCCTCCCTGACCGACCGGCTCAACCTGGACGTGGCCTACGACCCCGGGCTGTTCGACGCCGGGACCGCCCGGCGGCTGGCCGGTTGGCTGCGCGACCTGGTGACCGCGATCGCCGCCGACCCGTCGACGCGCGTCGCGGACCTGCCGTGGCTGTCCGCCGACGAGCGGCGGCAGGTGCTGGTCGAGTGGAACCGGACGGCGGCGGAGTTCCCCTCCGCGCTGTACCCGGAGGTGTTCGCCGAGCAGGCCCGCCGCACGCCCGACGCGACCGCGCTGGTGTTCCGCGGCCGGTCCTGGACCTTCGCCGAGGTCGAGGCCCGCGCCAACCGGCTGGCCCACCACCTCCTCGCGCACGGCGCGGGCCCGGAGCGGGTCGTCGCGCTGCGGCTGCCCAGGTCGGCCGACCTGGTGGTGGCGGTGCTGGCCGTGCTCAAGGCCGGCGCGGCGCACCTGCCGATCGACCCCCGGCTGCCCGCCGAGCGGGTGGACTTCCTGCTGCGCGACGCCGCGCCCGCCCTGGTGCTGGACGAGCTGCCGGACACCGACGGGTTCCCGGGCACCGCGCCCGAGGTCGTGCTGCGGCCCGAGCAGGCGGCCTACGTCATCTACACCTCGGGCTCGACCGGCACGCCCAAGGGCGTCGTGGTCGAGCACCGGCAGCTGGCGAACCTCTTCTACGCCAACCGGCGCGACCTGATGGACGAGCCGCTCAGGTTCGCGGTCACCGCCACGTTCTCCTTCGACACCTCGTGGGAGGGCCTGCTGTTCCTGGCCGCCGGGCACGAGCTGCACGTGGTGGACGACGACCTGCGCCTGGACCCGGCCGCGCTGGTGGCCTACGTGACCGAGCACGGCATCGGGATGCTCGACCTGACCCCGACCTACGCGCGCCAGCTCGTGCAGGCCGGCCTGCTGGACAGCGGGCTGCGCAGGCTCATGCTCGGCGGCGAGGCCGTCGACGAGGCGCTGTGGCGGGAGATCGCCGCGTCCCCGGTGGTGGGCTTCAACTACTACGGGCCGACCGAGGTCACCGTGGACTCGGTGGCCACGCCGGTCACCGGTGACCGGCCCGTGATCGGCCGCCCGCTGCACAACCTGGCCGCGTACGTGCTCGACGCCGACCTGCGGCCGGTGCCGCCGGGCGTGCCGGGCGAGCTGTTCCTCGCGGGACCGCAGGTCGCGCGAGGCTACCTCGGGCGACCCGGCCTGACCGCCGACCGGTTCGTGGCCGACCCGTTCGGGGCGCCCGGCTCGCGCATGTACCGGACCGGCGACCGGGTCCGGTGGCTCGCGGTCGGCGGAGCCGACGATCAGGCGCTGCGGGGACTCCTCGACTACCTCGGCCGCAACGACGACCAGGTCAAGATCCGCGGCTTCCGGATCGAGCTGGGCGAGGTGGAGTCGGCGCTGGCCGACGTGCCCGGCGTGCGCGAGGCGGCCGTGGTGGTCCGCGGCAACCGGCTGATCGGCTACGTCACCGGCGCGCCGGAGACCGACGCGCGCGACGTGCTGGCCCGCGCGCTGCCGGACTACATGGTGCCCTCGGCCGTGGTGGTGCTGGACGCGCTGCCGCTGTCCCCGAGCGGCAAGCTGGACCGCCGGGCGCTGCCGGAACCGGACTTCTCCGGCGAGCACGTCGCGCCGCGCACCGACGCGGAGCGGATCGTGGCCGGCGTGGTCGCGGACGTGCTCGGCCTGGAGCGGGTCGGCGCGACGGACGACTTCTTCGCCCTCGGCGGCGACTCGATCCTCAGCATCCGCGTGACCTCCCGGTTGCGCGCGGCGTTCGGCGTGCAGCTGTCGCCGCGCGCGGTGTTCGAGCACCCCACGGTTTCCGGCCTCGCCACCGCGGTGACCGGAAGGGCAGGAGTGGACGCCATCCCGGTGATCCCGCGCGATGGCGTCCACGGCCCCCTCGTCCACGAGCAGTCCCCCGCGCAGAAGCGGCTGTGGTTCCTGGACCAGTTCGAGCCGAACAGCACCGAGTACGTCACGCCCACGGCCCTGCGCCTGCACGGTCCGCTGGACCTCGACGCGCTGCGGCGCGCGCTCAACGGCCTGGTGGCGCGGCACGAGTCGCTGCGCACCACGTTCGACGACGGCGTGCAGCTCGTCCACGAGCCCTACGAGGTGCCGCTCGCGGTCGAGGACGCGGACTGGGAGGACGTGCTCCACCAGGAGGTGAGCACGCCGTTCGACCTGCGCCGCGGCCCGCTGCTGCGGGTCCGGCTGGTGCGCGTGGCCGCCGAGGAGCACGTGCTCGTGCTGACCCTGCACCACATCGTCACCGACGGCTGGTCCACCGGCGTGCTGGCCCGCGACCTGGGCGAGCTGTACGCGGGCCGGGAGCTGCCGCCGCCGCCGGTGCAGTACGTGGACTACACGGCCTGGCACCAGGCCCCGCCGGTGGACTACTGGGCGCGCCGGCTGGCCGGGGTGCCGCCGCTGGAGCTGCCCACCGACCGGCCGCGCGCGGCCGTGCGCGGCGTGGCGGGCGCGATGCACGGGTTCACCGTGCCCGCGCCGGTCGCGGAGGCGCTGAAGTCCCTGGCCGCGCGGCGCGGGGACACCCTGTTCACCGCGCTCGTCGCGGCCACCCAGGCACTGCTGGCCCGCTACACCGGGCAGGACGACATCGCGGTGGGCACCGCGGTGTCCGGGCGCGGCCGGGCCGAGCTGGACGACGTGGTCGGCCTGTTCGTCAACACCGTGGTGCTGCGCTCCACAGTGGACCTCCGGCGCTCCTTCGACGAGTTCCTGGCGCAGGTCCGCACCACCGTGCGGGACGGGTTCGCGCACCAGGACGTGCCGTTCGAGCGGGTGGTCGAGGCCGTGCGGCCTGACCGCGACCCGAGCCGCAACGCCCTGTTCGACGCCATGGTGCTGCTCCAGAACACCGGCGACGAGCTGCCGGAGCTGCCCGGCCTGCGGGCCGAGGAGGTCGGGCTGCCGCTGCTCACCTCGACCTGCGACCTCACCTTCGAGTTCGGCGAGTCCGGCGGCGAGCTGCGCGGCGCGGTCGAGTACAGCACCGAGCTGTTCGACGCGGAGACCGTGGACCGGATGACGCGGCACCTGGTGGCGCTGCTGGCGGGCGTCACCGCCGACCCGGACCGGCCGCTGGCCGAGGTGTCCCTGCTGCTGGGCGACGAGCCCGACGGGCGCGGCGAGCCGCTGGAGGTCGCGGGCGGCACGTTCCCGGAGCTGTTCGAGGCCCAGGCCGCCCGCACGCCGGACGCCGCGGCGCTGGTCTGCGGCGACGAGCGGCTGACCTTCGCCGAGGTGGACGCCCGCGCCAACCGGCTGGCCCACCACCTGCTCGCGCGGGGGGCGGGCCCGGAGCGGGTCGTGGCGGTGTCGCTGCCGCGCTCGGCGGACTCCGTGGTCGCGATCCTGGCCGCGCACAAGGCGGGCGCGGTGTACCTGCCGGTCGACCGGGACCTGCCGCGCGAGCGGGTCGAGTACCTGCTGTCCGACGCGAAGCCGGTGCTGGTGCTGGACGAGGTGCCCGACCTGGGCGCGTTCCCCGCGACCAGGCCGGACGTGGTCGTGCGGCCGGACCAGGCCGCCTACGTGATCTACACGTCCGGGTCCACCGGCCGGCCCAAGGGCGTGGTGGTGGAGCACGGGCAGCTGGCCAACCTGTTCCACAACCACCGCGACGCGTTCGGCGGCTTCGGCCGGCTGCGGGTCGCGCTCACCGCGGTGTTCTCCTTCGACACCTCGTGGGAGGGCCCGCTGCTGATGGCGGCCGGCCACGAGCTGCACGTGATCACCGAGGACGTGCGGCTGGAGCCGGACGCCCTGGTCGACTACGTCCGGGCGCGCCGGATCGACTTCATGGACCTGACCCCGTCGTACGCGCAGCAGCTGCTGCCCGCCGGGCTGCTCGACGGCGACCACGCGCCGAAGGTGCTGTCGCTGGGCGGCGAGGCGCTGCCCGCGGCCCTGTGGCGGGAGCTGGCCGGCGCGCCCACCACCGCGTTCAACTACTACGGCCCCACCGAGGTGACCGTGGACTCGGTCGCCACCCGGGTGACCGGCGACCGGGCGCTGATCGGGCGCCCGCTGCGCAACCTCGTGGCGCGCGTGCTCGACGAGGACCTGAGGCCCGCCCCGGTGGGCGTGCCGGGCGAGCTGTTCCTGGCCGGCCCGCAGGTCGCGCGCGGCTACCTCGACCGGCCCGGCCTGACCGCCGACCGGTTCGTGGCCGACCCGTACGGCGAGCCCGGCTCGCGCATGTACCGCACGGGCGACCGGGTGCGCTGGGTGGGCGACCAACTGGAGTACCTCGGCCGCACCGACGACCAGGTCAAGATCCGGGGCTTCCGGATCGAGCCGGCCGAGGTCGAGGCCGCGCTGCTGGAGCACCCCGAGGTGGCGCAGGCGACCGTGGTGGCCCACGCGCACCACGGCCACCAGCGGCTGGTGGCCTACACCGCCGGCACCGCGACCGACCTGGGCGCGTGGCTCAAGCAGCGGCTGCCGGACTACCTGGTGCCCTCGGCGTTCGTGGCGCTGGACGCCCTGCCGCTGACGCCGAGCGGCAAGGTGGACCGGCGGGCGCTGCCCGCGCCGACGTTCACCGACGAGGCCGGCTACGTGGCCCCGGAGGCGGGCGTGCCCGCGCGGCTGGCGGGGATCTGGGCCGAGGTGCTGGGCGTCGAGCGGGTCGGCGCGCGGGACAACTTCTTCGCGCTGGGCGGCGACTCGATCCTGTCCATGCAGGTGGTGTCCCGGGCCCGCCAGGCGGGGCTGAAGCTGACCTCCAAGGACATCTTCCTGCGGCAGACGATCGCGGACCTGGCGCTCGCGGTGACCGAGCACGCCGGGCAGGCGCACGAGGTCGTGACCGGGCCGGTGCCGCTCACCCCGATCCAGCGGTGGTTCTTCACCGACTGCGTTTCATCCCATGGGGTCCCCCTGGCGCACTACACCATGTCCGTGGTCGTGGAGCTGGGCGCGGTCGAGCCGGGCGCGGTGCGCGACGCCGTGCGGGCCGTGCTCGCCCACCACGACGCGCTGCGCACCCGGTTCACCCGGGCGGACGGGGTGTGGCAGCAGGAGGTCGTGCCGGTCGAGGCCGCGGGGTTCGGGGCAGCCGGGTTCGAGGACGCCGGCGTGTTCCGGGTCGCGGTCGACGACCTGCGCACCGAGGCCGAGCGGGCGCGGGCCTCGTTGGACCCGGGGCGCGGTCCGCTGCTGCGGGCGGTGCTGTTCGACGACGGGCGGCTGTTCCTCACCGCGCACCACCTGGTGGTGGACGCGGTGTCGTGGCGGGTGGTCCTGTCGGACCTGGAGACCCTGCTCGCGGGCGGTGCCCTGCCGCCCCGGACCACGGCGTTCGCGGACTGGGCGCGGCGGCTGGACCGGCACGTCCGGGACGGCCGGTTCGACCACGCCCTGCCGCACTGGGCCGGGCTGCCGGTCGAGGAGCGCGTGCCGACCACCGCGGGCACCGCGCGCAGCGTGTCCGTGCGCCTGGGGCGCGCCGAGACCGAGGCGCTGCTGCGCGACGTGCCCGAGGCGTACCGGACGCAGGTCAACGACGTGCTGCTGACCGCGCTGGCGTGGGCGTTCGAGGGCCGCGCGCTGGTGGCGCTGGAGGGCCACGGCCGCGAGGAGCTGTTCGACGGCGTGGACCTGTCGCGCACGGTCGGCTGGTTCACCGCCCAGTTCCCGGTGTCGCTGGAGCTGCCCGGCGGGGTAACCGGTTCGGGCGACTGGGGCGACGCGCTGAAGGCGGTCAAGGAGCAGCTGCGCGCGGTGCCGGACAAGGGGCTGAGCTACGAGGCCCTGAAGTACGGCGGCCGCGACCTGGCCGGCGCGCTGCCCCGGGTGTGCTTCAACTACCTGGGCCAGTGGGACGACGAGGTCACCGAGGCCGAGCACGGCGAGGAGGTGCCCGCCGACTTCGTCCGGGGCCACCTGCTCGACATCACCGCCGCCGTGGCGGCGGGTGAGCTGGTGCTGGACTGGGAGTACTCCACCGAGGCCCACGACGAGGCCGCGGTGCGGGCGCTGGCCGACCGGATGTGCGAGGCGCTGCGCGCGATCGCGGAGTTCTGCGCGCGGCCGGGGGCGTGGGGCCGCACCCCGTCGGACTTCCCGCTGGCGGGGCTGACCGCCGAGCAGGTCGACCGGATCGCAGACCGGGACGTGGAGGACGTCTACCCGCTCACCCCGCTCCAGGCGGGGATGCTGTTCCACGACCTGGTGGACGGCGGCACGGCCTACTTCAACCAGATGCGGGTGCGGCTGACCGGCGTGTCCGACCCGGGCCGGCTGGGCGAGGCGTGGCAGCGCGTGGTGGACCGCACCCCGATCCTGCGCTCCGGCGTGGTCTGGGAGGGCCTGGACGAGCCGGTGCAGGTGGTGCGGCGCGGCGTGCGGGTGCCGATCGCGTACGCGGAGGTGACCGACGAGCTGGTCGCGGCCGACGCCGCGGCGGGCATGGACCTGGCCGGGCCGTCGCTGATGCGGCTGGCCATCGGGCGGGTGTCGGACACCGAGGTCGACCTGCTGTGGACCTCGCACCACCTGGTCCTGGACGGCTGGAGCACCGCGCAGGTGTTCGGCGAGGTGCTGGCCGAGTACGCGGGCGAGGCGCCCACCGCGCGCCGCCCGTTCCGCGACTACCTGGCGTGGCTGGCCGAGCAGGACCAGGCCGCCGCCGAGGCGCACTGGCGGGGCGTGCTGGCGGGCGTGGAGTCGCCCACGCCGCTGCCGTTCGACCGGGCCCCGGAGCAGGCGCACCGGGCCGAGTCGTCCGCGCAGGTCGTGCTGGACCTGCCGGTCGACCGGCTGGACGCGGTCGCCCGCGGCCACGGCCTGACGGTGAACACCCTGGTGCAGGGCGCGTACGCGCTGCTGCTGGCCCGCACCGCCGGGCAGTGGGACGTGGTGTTCGGCAGCACGGTGTCCGGCCGCCCGGCCGAGCTGCCCGGGGTCGAGTCGATCACCGGCATGTTCATCAACACCGTGCCCTCGCGCGTGGTGGTGGAGCCGGACGCGGTCGCCGCGGACTGGCTGCGCCGCCTCCAGGAGGAGCAGACCGAGTCGCGGCGGTTCGACTTCGTGTCGCTGGCCCAGGTGCAGCAGTGGGCGGGCACGCGGCTGTTCGACAGCCTGCTGGCGTTCGAGAACTACCCGGTGGACAAGGACTCCCCGGACGGCGCGCCGGCCATCGGGGACGTGGACAGCCTGGACACGACCACCTACCCGCTGACCGTGCGGGCGTACGCGGACGACTCGCTGCACGTGGAGCTGACCTACGACCCGAGGCTGTTCGACGAGCGCACCGTCCGGGTGCTGGGCGAGCGGCTGGCCCGGCTGCTGGACGCGCTCGGCGCGGACCCGCTGCGGCGGGTGGCGGAGCTGCCGTGGTTGTCCGACACCGAGCTGGAGCAGGTGCTGGTGTCGTGGAACGGCGCCGCCCCCGCGACGCCGGTGGATGGCACGATCCCGTCGCTGTTCGCCGCGCAGGCGGCGCGCACGCCGGACGCGGTGGCGGTGACCTGCCGGGGCGAGTCGCTGACCTACCGGGAGCTCGACGAGCGGGCCAACCGGCTCGCCCACCACCTGCTCGCGGCGGGCGCCGGACCGGAAACCCTGGTGGCGCTGAAGTTCCCGCGCTCACTGGACCTCGTCGTCGCCGTGCTGGGCGTGCTCAAGTCGGGCGCGGCGTACCTCCCGATCGACCCCGACTACCCGGCCGACCGCGTCGCCTACATGGTCGCGGACGCCTGGCCGGTGCTGACCCTCCAGAAGCTGCCCGACCTGGCCGGGCTGCCGACGAGCCCGCCGGACGTGGTGGTGCGGCCGGAGAACAAGGCGTACGTGATCTACACGTCCGGTTCGACGGGCAAGCCCAAGGGCGTGGTCGTCCCCCACGCCAACGTGGTGCGGCTGATGACGCGGACCGAGCAGTGGTTCGGCTTCGGGCCCGACGACGTGTGGACGCTCTTCCACAGCTACGCCTTCGACTTCTCGGTCTGGGAGCTCTGGGGCCCCCTGCTCTACGGCGGCCGGCTCGTGGTGGTGCCGTTCGAGGTCTCCCGCTCCCCGCGCGACTTCGCCCGGCTGCTGGTCGACGAGGGCGTCACGGTCCTCAACCAGACCCCGTCCGCGTTCTACCAGCTGCTGGCCGAGACCTCCGAGCTGCCGTCGATCCGGTACGTGATCTTCGGCGGTGAGGCGCTCGACGTCCGCAAGGTGACGGCGTGGCGCGGGCCCGGCGCGCTGATCAACATGTACGGCATCACCGAGACCACGGTCCACGTCACCTGGACCCACGCGGACGGCACGATCGGCGTGCCGATCCCCGACCTGCGGGTCTACGTGCTCGACGAGGACCTGCGGCCGGTCGCGCCGGGCGTGGTCGGCGAGATGTACGTGGCGGGTCCCGGCCTGGCGCGCGGCTACCTCAAGCGGCCCGGCCTGACCGCGTCCCGGTTCGTCGCCAACCCGTTCGGGGAGCCCGGCGAGCGCATGTACCGCAGCGGCGACCTCGCCCGCTGGGCGGACGGGCGGCTGGAGTACTTCGGTCGCGCCGACCAGCAGGTGAAGATCCGCGGGTTCCGCATCGAGCTGGGCGAGATCGAGGCGGTGCTGGCCCGGCACGCGGCCGTGGCGCAGGTCGCCGTGGTGGTGCGCGAGGACCGGCTGGTCGCCTACTGCGTGGCCGGCGGCGAGTCGGACGCCTCGGGGTCGGACGCCTCGGGGTCGGACACCTCGGGGTCGGACACCTCGGGATCGGACGCGGCGCTGGACGCGGCGGGCCTCCGGGCGCACGCCGCGCGGTCGCTGCCCGACTACATGGTGCCCACCGCGTTCGTGGCGCTGGAGCGGCTGCCGCTCAACGCCAACGGCAAGCTGGACCGGGCCGCGCTGCCCGCGCCCGAGCGGGAGGCGTCGGCGGCGGGCGGGTTCGTCCCGCCGCGCACCGAGGCCGAACGCCGGGTCGCGGACGTGTGGGCCGAGGTGCTGGGCCTGGACGCGGTCGGCGTGGAGGACAACTTCTTCGCGCTGGGCGGCGACTCCATCTCCAGCATCCGCGTGGTGTCGAAGCTGCGCTCCTCGTTCGACCTGTCGCCGCGCGACGTGTTCGAGCACCCGACCGTGGGCGCGCTGGCGGCCCGGCTGTCCACGGCGGGCGGGTCGGCCATCCCGCGCGCCGAGGGCGCGCCGCCGCTGTCGTTCGCGCAGCAGCGGCTGTGGTTCCTGGACCAGTTCCAGCCCGGCGGCACCGAGTACGTGACGCCGCTGGCCGTGCGGCTGCGCGGCGGGCTGGACGTGCCGGGGCTGGAGCGGGCGCTGACCGCGCTGGTGGCGCGGCACGACCAGCTGCGCACCGCGTTCCCGGCGGTGGACGGGCTCCCGGTCGCGGAGGTCCACCCGCCCGCGCCGGTCGTGCTGCCGGTGGTGGCCGCGCTGCCGGAGGTGGAGCCGTTCGACCTGACCACCGGGCCGCTGTTCCGGCCGGTGCTGGTGCGGCACGCGGACGACGACCACACGCTGGCGCTGACGATGCACCACATCGTCACCGACGGCTGGTCCGGCGGCGTGCTGATGTCCGACCTCGCCGCGCTGTACGGCGGCGAGGAGCTGCCGCCGCTGCCGATCTCCTACGGCGACTTCGCGGCCTGGCAGCGGCAGCAGCCGCTGGACACCCAGCTCGGGTACTGGCGCGAGCAGCTGGCGGGCGTGCCCGCGCTGGAGCTGCCGACCGACCGGCCCCGGCCCCCGGTGCAGACCACGGCGGGCGCGCAGACCGAGTTCGCGGTGCCCGCGCCGGTGGTGGCGCGGCTGCGCCGGCTGGCCCGGGACGTGGACGGCACGCTGTTCACCGCGCTGGTCGCGGCCTGCCAGGTGCTGTTCCACCGCTGGTCCGGGCAGGACGACTTCGCGCTGGGCACGGTGGCCTCCGGGCGCGAGCGGCCGGAGACGCAGGACCTGGTCGGGTTCTTCGTCAACACGCTGGCGCTGCGGGCGCGGATCGACCCGGCGGAGAGCTTCCCGGCGTTCCTGGCCCGCACGCGGCGTGCGGTGCTGGACGCGTTCACCCACCAGGACGTGCCGTTCGAGCGGGTGGTGGACGCGGTGCAGCCCGACCGGGACACCAGCCGCACGCCGCTGTTCCAGGCGGTGGTGGCGCTCCAGAACGCGCCGCAGGCGCAGGGCTTCCCCGGCCTGGCCGCCGAGGACGTGGCGCAGTCGGTGGTCAGCGCCGCGTTCGACCTGACGGTGGAGTTCACCGAGGTCGACGACGGCGGCCTGCACGGGTCGGTCGAGTACAACACCGACCTGTTCGACGCGGTCACGGCGGACCGCCTGGTGGCGCACCTGCTGGTGCTGCTGGACGGGATCGCCGAGGACGCCGACCGGCCGCTGTGGGCGCTGCCCGTGCTGCCGGCGGCCGAGCGGGAGCTGCTGGGGACGTGGGGTTCCGGCGGGCCGGGCGCCCGGGGGCCGGGGCTGGTGGCCCTGGTCGAGGCGCAGGTCGCGCGGGTGCCCGACGCCCTGGCCACGACCGGCGCGGCGGACGTGACGTTCGCCGAGCTGAACGCGCGGGCCAACCGGCTGGCGCACCACCTGATCGACCTGGGCGCGGGACCGGAGCGGGTCGTGGCGCTGCGGCTGCCGCGGTCGGTGGACCTGCTGGTGGCCGAGCTGGCGGTGCTCAAGGCGGGCGCGGCGTTCCTGCCGGTCGACCCCGCCTACCCGGCCGAGCGGATCGAGTTCATGCTCGCCGACGCGAAGCCGCTGGTCGTGCTGGACGGCCCGGTGGACACCTCCGGTCAGCCGGGGACCAACCCCGTGGTGGCGGTGCGGCCGGACCACCCCGCGTACGTGATCTACACGTCGGGGTCGACCGGGCGGCCGAAGGGCGTCGTGGTGTCGCACGCCGGGCTGGCGGCCTTCTCGGCGGCCGAGATCGCGCACTTCGACGTGCGACCGGGCGACCGGGTGCTGGAGTTCTCCTCCCCCAGCTTCGACGCCTCGGTGCTGGAGCTGTGCATGGCGTGGCCGGCGGGCGCGGCGCTGGTCGTGCCGCCGCCGGGACCGCTGCTGGGCGACCAGCTGGCCGAGGTCGTCGACCGGCACGGGGTGACGCACGCGCTGATCCCGCCGGTGGCGCTGGCCACCGTGCCGGACGGGGCGGAGCTGCCGACGTTCCGGACGCTGGTCGTGGGCGGCGACGCCTGCTCGGCGGACCTGGTGCGCCGGTGGGCCCCGGGCCGAAGGATGATCAACGCCTACGGGCCGACCGAGTCCACCGTGGTGACCTCGTGGAGCGAGCCGCTGGAGCCGGGCGGCGCGCCGCCGATCGGGCGGCCGATCCCCGGCACCGACGTGCACGTGCTGGACGCCGCGCTGCGGCCGGTGCCGGTCGGCGTGCCCGGTGAGCTGTACGTGTCGGGCATCGGCCTGGCGCGCGGCTACCTGGACCGGCCGGGCCTGACCGCGCAGCGGTTCCCGGCCAACCCGTTCGGCCCGCCCGGCTCGCGGATGTACCGCACGGGCGACGTGGTGCGGTGGAACCGGGACGGGGTGCTGGAGTTCGTCGGCCGCGCCGACGAGCAGGTGAAGATCCGCGGGTTCCGGGTGGAGCTGGGCGAGATCGAGACCGCGCTGGTCGAGCACCCGGACGTGCGCGAGGCGGTCGTGGTGGCGCGGGCGGACGCGCGCGGCCACAAGCGGCTGGTCGCCTACGTCGTGGGCGAGGTCGCGAAGCTGCGCGAGTTCCTGGGCGAAACGCTGCCGGACTACCTGGTGCCGTCGGTGTTCGTGCCGCTGGACGTGCTGCCGATGAGCCCCAACGGGAAGGTGGACCGGGCGAAGCTGCCCGAGCCGGACCTCTCCGGCATCGGCGGGGCCGAGCACGTGCCGCCGTCCGGGCCGGTGCAGGAGGCGCTGGCCGCGGTGTGGGCCGACGTGCTGGGCGTGCCGCGGGTCGGGGCGGAGGACAACTTCTTCTCCCTGGGCGGCGACTCGATCCTGTCCATGCAGGTGGTGGCGCGGTCCCGGCAGGCCGGCTACCGGTTCACCACGCGGGACCTGTTCACCAACCAGACGATCGCCTCGCTGGCGCCGCACGTGACCGTGGAGGTCTCGTCGGCCGACGGCCGGGCGGCGGTGGTGGGCGAGGTGCCGCTGACGCCGATCCAGCACTGGTTCCTGCACTCCGGGCGGCGCAACCCGCACCACTTCAACCAGTCGCACCTGGTGGAGCTGGACCCGGCGGTGGACGTGGACGCGCTGCGGCGGGCCCTGGGCACCCTGGTGGCGCACCACGACGCGCTGCGGCTGCGGTTCACCCTGGAGGACGGGGTGTGGCGGCAGCGCAACGAGGACGTGGACGCCGGGGCCGAGGTGCTGACCGTGGTCGACGGCGACGCCGACCTGGAGGCGGTCGCGGACGAGGTGCACGCCTCGTTCGACATCGGCGCGGGACCGCTGTTCCGGGCGGTGCTGTTCCGCCGCGACCAGCCGCTGCTGCTGCTCGTCGGGCACCACCTGGTGGTGGACGGCGTGTCGTGGCGGGTGCTGCTGGACGACCTGGAGACGGTCTACGGCGGCGGCGACCTCGGCGCGAAGACCACCTCGTACCAGGAGTGGTCGCGCAAGCTGGAGGCCCACGTGCTCGGCGGCGGGCTGAACCGGGAGCTCGAGCACTGGACGATGGAGTTCCCGGAGTTCCCCCGGCCCGGGGACGCGGCCGCGGCGGTGACCGTGGAGCTGTCCGAAGAGGACACCGAGGCGCTGCTGCGCGGCGCGCCCGCCGCCTACCGCACGCGGATCAACGACGTGCTGCTGGCCGCGCTGGCGTGGGCGCTCTCGCGGTGGACCGGGTCGTCGCGGGTCGCGGTGGACCTGGAGGGCCACGGCCGCGAGGACGTGCTGGACGACGTGGACCTCTCGCGGACCGTCGGCTGGTTCACCACGGTGTTCCCGGTGGCGCTGGAGGTCGACGACGCCGGCGGCTGGCGCGACCGGGTGAAGGCGGTGCGGCGGCAGCTGCGGTCCGTGCCCGGCAACGGCTTCGGCTACGGGGCCCTGCGCCAACACGGCCTGGTGCCCGACCGCGGGCGGCCCGCGGTGTCGTTCAACTACCTCGGCCAGTTCGACACGGGCCAGTCCTCCGGTGGCGCGGACGGCCCGACCGGCCTGTACCGGGCGGTGCTGCCGTCGGTCGGCCGGGACCACGACCCGGCGGACGCCGGCGACCACCTGGTCGACGTGGTCGGCGAGGCGGGCAAGACCCTCGGGTTCACCTGGTACCACCACCCGTCGGCGCACCCGACCGCCGAGGTGGAGGCGGTCGCGGCCGACTTCGCCGCGGCGCTGCGGGCCATCGCCGAGGACTGCCGGGGGGCGCTGTGACGGTGTCCCTGGCGCGCAACCGCAACTACACCCTGCTGTGGGGCGGGCAGGCGCTGGCCGAGGTCGGGTTCAGCGCCACCGTCCTGGCCCTGCCGCTGCTGGTGTACGCGGTCACCGGGTCCTGGTTCGTGGCGGGCCTGGCGCTGACCGTCGACTCGGCGGCTCAGCTGCTGGTGGGGCTGCCCGCGGGCGCCCTGGTCGACCGCTGGGACCGACGCCGGATCATGCTGTGCTGCGAGGCGGCGCAGGTGGTCGCGCTGGCCGGCCTGGTGGCCGCGGTGTGGTTCGACTCGGTGACGGTGCCGCACGTGCTGGCGGTGGCGGCGGTGCTCGGCGTGTGCCGGGCGATGTTCGAGCCGGCCGAGGACGCGTGCCTGCCGCGCCTGGTGCCCGAGTCGCAGCTGGCGACCGCGGTGGCGATGAACACCGCCCGGTCGCAGCTGGGGCAGATGGGCGGCACCGCGCTGGGCGGCGTGCTGTTCGGCGTGGCCCGGTGGCTGCCGTTCCTGCTGGACCTGGTCACGCACGTGCTGGCGTTCGTGGCGCTGCTGTTCCTGCGGGTGCCGCCGACCGAGCGGGTGGTGGAGCGGCAGCACCTGCTGCGCGAGATCGGCGCGGGCCTGCGCTGGGTGTGGGGCCGGGCCGAGGTGCGGGTGACGGCGCTGTGCGCGGTGGTGCTGAACCTGTTCTTCACCGCGTTCTACCTGGTGGTCATCGGGCTCGCGCAGGGCCGCGGCGCGTCGGAGGCCGAGATCGGCGTGATGGCCGCGATGCTCGGCGTCGGCGGGGTGCTCGGTGCCCTGGCCGCGCCGCGGCTGCACCGGTCGCTCGGGCCGTTCCGGTCCATCGCCTCGGTGTTCTGGGCGCTGTGCCTGCTGACCCCGCTGGCGCTGGTGCTGGACTCGCCCTACCTGCTGGGCGGGATGTTCGCCCTGATGACGTTCCTGGCGCCGACCGCCAACACCACCATCGGCACGTACCAGCTGCTGCTCACCCCGGACGAGCTGCGCGGGCGGATGAGCGGTGTGATGGCGGTGGTCGTGGGGACGGCGGGCGCGATCGGCCCGCTGGTCGGCGGCGCGCTGACCGAACTGCTGTCCGCGCACGCGGCCGTGACCGCGTGCGCGGTGGGGATTTTCTTGATCACGGTGTTCGTCACGGTCAACCCGACGCTGCGCGGGTACGGGAAAGATCTGATCCAGGAGGAAGAAGAGGCATGAGGGACGACATCACCTACCAGGTTCTGGTGAACGACGAGGGCCAGTACTCGCTGTGGCCCGCGCACCACGAGGTCCCGGCCGGGTGGCGGTTCGAGGGCACCCGCGGCACCAAGGACGAGTGCTCGGCCCACGTGGACGAGGTCTGGACGGACATGCGCCCGGCTTCGCTGCGCGCGGCCATGGACTGAGGCGCGGCCTCCCCGGGCGGGGGTGGCCGGCGCACGTCGCAGGCCACCCGAGCCCGAGCACCCCGGTGACCCGGGTACCCGGGTCACCGGGGTCTCCAGGTCACCCGGGTTGCTTCAGGTCACCGGCACGATCCGGGCGTCCAGCAGCACCCCGTCCTCGATGTCGAGCAGCCCGAGGGTGCCGTGCGGCTGCCGCCGCCGGTCGGTCGGCGAACCGGGGTTGAACACCCGCACGCCGTCACCCGTCAGGTCCACCGGGATGTGCGAGTGCCCGTAGACCACCAGCTGGGCGTCGGGGAACCGGCGGCGCATCCGGGCGGTGCGGCCGGTCGCCTGCCCGCTGTCGTGGACCATCGCGACCCGCAGGCCGGCCAGGTCCAGCGAGACGGTCTCCGGCGCGCCCCACTCCGCCACGTCCGGACCGTCGTTGTTCCCGCCCACGGCGGTGACCGGCGCGTACTGCGCCAGCTCGTCGAGCACGCCGGCCACGCAGACGTCACCCGCGTGCAGGATGACGTCCGCGCGGCGCAGGTGCTCCGCGACCGCGGGCGGGCAGGACCTCCACCGCCGGGGCGCGTGGGTGTCGGCCAGGACGACGACCCTCACGGACCCGGTCTCAGGTCAGCGCCGGGCCGGACTCGTCGCTGCCCGACAGCTGCTTGAGGAACTCGTGGCACTGCTTGGCGCGGGCCGAGTCCTCCTCCATCACGCGGCGGAAGAAGTCCGCGACGTCCTGCCGGCCCGCGTTCTCGGCGTCGCGGACGTACTGGCCGTAGTCGTGCCCCGCCTTGAGCGAGTGGTACTGCACGGAGATCAGGTCGAAGCTGACGTCGTCGAAGCCGGTCTCGCCGGTTGCCATCGGTTTCCCTCCTCGATCGTGGTCGGTCACCTGGTCCATACCCGGCGCGGGCCCGGTCAACCACCCGACCGTTTCAAGTGGCAGCCCCCCGGGGTTGCTTGTACGGTCCACCATGGTTGAAACCACAGCCTGCCGTGCGCGACTCGAGGTGTCGCCGGTCGCGCTGTCGGAGGACAATCCATGAAGATTGCGGTCGTATCGGTCCACGCCAGTCCCCTGCCGGTGCTCACGGACCAGGAGGAGGGCGGTCAGGACGTCCACGTGGCGGACCTGGCCGCGGCGCTGACCGAGCAGGGCCACGACGTCACCGTCCACACCCGCCGGGATTCCGTCCGGCCGCCCGAGGTGGTGCGGGCCAAGCCCGGTTACGACGTGGTCCACGGGCCCGCCGGACCTCCCGGCCCCCTCCCCTCGGACGAGCTGCCGCCGCACCTCGACGAGTTCATCCGCGCCCTGCGCGACCGGTGGCAGGCCGACCCGCCGGACGTGGTGCACGCCCACTCCTGGACCTCGGGCCTGGCGGCCGTGCTGGCCGCGAGCGGCCTGGGCGTGCCGGTGGTGCAGACGTTCCACGAGCTGGGCTGCCTGGAGCGCAAGGTGCGCGGTCGGGTGATCCCGGCGGCGCGCGTGTCCACCGAACGGCTGATCGCCCGCGAGGCGAGCCGCGTCGTGGCCACCTCGTCGGACGAGGTGCTGGAGCTGGTCCGGATGGGCGTGCCGCGGCAGCACGTGGCCGTGGTGCCGCCCGCGGTGGACGTCTCGCGGTTCACCCCGGACGGGCCGCGGCTCACCCGGCAGCTGCCGCACCGGCTGATCACCTTCGACGACGGCGCGGAGGAGGTCGTCGTCGCGCTGCGCGGCGTGCGGGACACCGAGCTGGTCGTGGTCGGCGGCGGTCCGGAGCGGGTGCGCGCGCTGCGGGAGCTGGCCCGCGAGCACGACGTCGCCGACCGGGTGCGGATGGTCGGCCCGGTGCCGAGGGTGGCGCGGCCCGCGCTGCTGCGCTCCGCCGACGCGGTGGTGTGCACGACGTGGGGCGAGACGGCCTCGGCGCCGCTGGAGGCGATGGCCTGCGGTGTGCCGGTGGTCGCCAGCGCGGTGGCCGGCCTGTCCGAGACGGTCGTGGACGGCGTGACCGGGGTGCTCGTGCCGCCGGGCGA
Organism: Saccharothrix sp. BKS2; assembly: GCF_047689505.1. NCBI lineage: Bacteria > Bacillati > Actinomycetota > Actinomycetes > Pseudonocardiales > Pseudonocardiaceae > Saccharothrix > Saccharothrix sp. BKS2. Next base: position 346,338 of record NZ_JAUQOL010000001.1, read on the forward strand.
GCCGAACGCGCTGGCCCGCGTGCTGCGGCCGCTGCTGGTCGACGACGCGCGGCGGGACGCCTACGGCACGGCGGCCGCGGACCGGGTGGAGGCGCGCTACCGCACCGACCGCATCGCCGCCGAGATCACCCGGGTGTACCGGGACGCGTCGGGGCTGGAGGAGGCCGCGGAGGCGGCCGCCCAGGAGCCGGTCGAGATCCGCTCGGGCCTCCAGGACGCGTAGCGCCTGGAGCGCTTTCAGGACGCGTGGCGCCCGTAGCGCCTTTTCAGGACGCGTGGCCGCCGAGGTCGTCCACCAGGCCGTCGGCGTCGCCCACCGCGCGCAGCCGGACCGGTCGCGGGTCACCGGGGTGCTCCCCGCGCAGGAGCGCCCTGGTGAACGCGGCCACCGCCGCGGCCGGGGGCAGCACCTCGCCGCCCAGGTAGGACAGCACCGCCAGGTCGTCGTCCCGCTCGACCGCCACCGCGGCGCCCCAGCCGTACTCCTCGTCCCACACCAGCACCACCACCCGGTCGGGGAACGACGGGAGGCGGCCGGGCACCGCGAGGTGGGCGCGGGCGGGCGGCCCGCCCTCGGCGCGCCCGTGCTCCCCCGTCATCCCCAGCTCCGCGGCGACCGCGCCCACGTACCGGCGGAGCCCGCGGACCGGGGCCCCTTCGGGGTGCTCGGGCCGGCCCGTCACCACCGCGTGCGTCCGGTCATGAGGTTCACCCTTCCGGGTGGGAAGACGACACGACCGGGATCGCAGGACGCGATCCCGGTCGGCTGGGGTGGGGCCGGCCCGGTCAGGACCGGTCCCGGCGGGCCGGTCCCGTCAGGTCCGGCGCGGCAGGGACGAGCGGCCCAGGGCCATGCCCAGGCCGGCCATGCCGATGGCCAGCAGCAGGTGCAGCCAGTTGTCGGCGGTGTTGAGCGGCACGAAGTTGGCCGCGCTGTCGTGGTCGATCAGCAGGCCGTAGAGCCAGAGCACGAGGTAGATCACGGCCCCGCCGACGAGGAACAGGTAGGCCCCGCGAGCGGTCCTGGCCAGCGCGAGACCGGCCACGCCGAACAGCAGGTGGACGATGTTGTGCAGGATGGAGACGTTGAACAGGCCGAACAGCATGGCCTCGGAGTGGTGCCCCGCGAACTGGAGCGTGTCGTACTCGGTCGTCAGGCCCGGGATGAACCCGGCGATGCCGACCACCAGGAACACCGCGCCCACCACCGTCGCGGCCAGCTGCACCGGCGTGCGCGTGGTTGAGTTGGTTCGGGACATGTCGACTCCCGTCGATGGGCGAACACGCTTCGTGTTGACCGACTACCCGGACGTCCCGATCACAAACGGTTCGGGCGACATCGGTTCGCCCGCTCGTGGCGTTTCGCGGCGGGCAGCCCGGCAACCCGGCTGGTCGTGCGGTTGAGCAGACCCGGGCGGGTCGACATCGGGGCCGTGCTGCGCGATCTGCGCGGCCGCGGCCTGAACTACGACCCGGCGGAGGTGGGGCCTCGGGACTGGATCTTCGACGTGCACCGGCGGTCGCTGGGGCACGAGGGCGCGGGACCACCGGAGGAGGGCGGCCTGTGGCAGCGGTCGCGCGAGGTGGTCGCGGAGTACGGGTTCACGCCGCCGGAGACGGTGCGGGCGTACTACGAGCGCGGCTCGGCGCTGCTCGGGCGGGACGTCCTGCTGGAGGCGAGGCTGCCGGGGCTGCGGTTCCTGATGGGGGTGCGGGTCACCTCGGTGCGGGACGAGTCGAACGCCGACCGGACGCTGTGGGGCTGGGGCTACGAGACGCTCCAGGGCCACCTGGAGCGCGGTCGGGTGGACTACGAGCTGGTCAAGGACCACCGGTCCGGCGAGGTCGGGTTCACCGCGCGCAGCCACTCGCAGCTGCACCCCCGCGCGCCGTGGTGGATGCGGTTCGGCTGGCGGCTGGTGGGCCGACGCACGCAGCTCGGCTTCTACCGGCGGGCAGGCGAGCTGCTGGCGCGCAAGGGGTCGGTGGTCGAGGTGCCCTCGGGCGGGGCCCGCAGGCTCGGGGTGATCGTGCTCGACCCGGTGGTCGGGCGACCAGGAGAACGGAGCGGTTGACGTGAAGATCGTGATCACCGGGGCGTCCGGGAACGTCGGCACCGGGGTGCTGCGCGCCCTGGCCGCCGACCGCGAGGAGCACGAGGTCATCGGCATCTGCCGCCGGCCGCCGGACCCCGTGCCGCCGTACGACACGGCCACGTGGCGCGCCTGCGACCTGGCCGACGCGGGGGCGCGGGACGTGCTGGACGAGGCGTTCGCCGGCGCGGACGCGGTGGTGCACCTGGTGTGGATGTTCCAGCCCCTGCGCGACGGCGGGCAGCTGCACCGCACCAACCACCAGGGCACCGCGGCGGTGTTGGAGGCGGTGAAGCGGGCCGGGGTGGCGCAGGTGGTGCACACGTCGTCCATCGCCGCGTACGCGCCCGCCGGGGACGACCCGGTGGACGAGGACTGGCCGACCACCGGCGTGCCCGGTTCGGTGTACGGGCAGGGCAAGTCGGAGGTGGAGGCGCTGGTGCGGCGCTTCGCCGAGGAGAACCCCGAGGTGGCCGTGGCGGTGGCGCGGCCGACGCTGGTGGCGCTGCGGGAGGCGTCGGCGAGCTTCCTGGCGCTGTTCTTCGACCCGGTCACCCCGCGCTGGCTGCTCCGGCTGGTGCACCGGGGCCTGCTGCCCGTGCTGCCGCTGCCCGCCGGGCTGGCCGTGCAGCTGGTGCACGCCGACGACGTGGGTGACGCGGTGGTGCGCATCCTGCGGCGGCGGGCGCGCGGTGCGTTCAACCTGGCCGCCGACGTGATCACCGCGGCGGACCTGGCCCACCTGACGGGCGCGCGGCTGCTGCCGTTGCCCGGTCGGGTGATGCGGACCGCAGTGGACGTGCTGTGGCGGCTGCACGCGATCCGCATGTCGCCGGGCTGGTTCGACGTGGGCACCCGGTCGCCGCTGGTGGACACCGGGCGGGCCAGGGCCGAGCTGTCGTGGGTGGCGCGGACGAGCAGCGCGGACGCGGCGCGCGAGCAGCTGGCGGGCCTGGCCGACGGGGCGGAGGGCGGCAGCCCGGCCCTGCACCGCGACCGGCTGGAGGGGGCGGCCGAGCCCGCGCTGACCTGATTACCGCCCTCGGGCGCCCGTAACGAAAGGCGACACCCGGACGACCTCGTGGTCGTGCCGCCGGGGGAAGCGCCCGTCTTCTGCCCGCTCATGTGCCCGCACGACTGGATCGGCGAACTCGTCCAGCGGGACCTGGTGGAGTCCATGGTCCTGACCGACCACCACCGCGACCTGTTCCACGAGTGGACGCTGTCGGCGCTGACCGTGGACGGCGAGCTCTACGGGATGCCGACGACGGTCGACACCGCGGCGTTGTGGCGCAACACGCGGCTGGCGCCGGTGGCGCCGCGGACGGTGGACGAGCTGATCGAGCACGGCGGCGCGCTGAAGGCGAGTGGCCTCGTCGACGAGGTGCTGGCCGTGCGCGTCGGCCCGAGCGGGGACCCGTTCCAGATCTGGCCCCTGTTCACCAGCGCGGGCGGGTGGCTGTTCAAGAGGTCGCCCACCGGCGGGTGGGAGACGGGGGTCGTCGGCCTGGACACCCCGGAGTCCGTCCGGGCGTTCGCGCGGCTCCGGGAACTCGGGGAGCAGGGCCTCGGCCTGCTGCGCCGGTCCACCGGGCGCGAGGAGGCGTTCGACTCCTTCCTGCGCGGCCGGACGCCCTACCTGATCAGCAGCTCGGACGCGTTCCTGCACCTCGACGGGCGGATGCCGACCCTGGCGGTGGGGCCGGTGCCCCCGTTCGAGGGAGGTCGTCGTGCGCGCGGTTTCGGCCTGGTGCACGGTTTCGTCATCAGGAAGAACGCCACGAACAAGATCGTCGCCCAGGACCTGTTCGCCGACTACCTGACCCACGAGCGCGTGATGAGCGCGTTGTCCAGGAGTTCGGGGGCGCCGACCGCGCTGCGGGACGCCCCCGCCGTCCACCCGGCGCTGGCGGATTTCTCCCTGCTGTGCGAGAACGCCGACCCGATGCCGACGCTGCCCCGGATGGGGCAGGTCTGGCGGGTCCTGGAGCGGGCCGAGATCGCGGTGGTGACGGGCGTGCCGGCGGACCGGGTGGCCCGGGAGGCCGCCGCGCGCGTGACCGAGGTGCTGCGCGGGTAGGTCGGCGCGGTGCCTGGCCGAGCCGGGCGGGATCAGGCCACCGCTGGTCCACCACCAGCGGCGCCTGGTCGAACGCCGGCGCCAGGTCCGCCTCCACCAGCGCCCAACCGCGCCGGCCGACCTCGTCGAAGGTCACCCGCGTGGCCGGCCGGCCGACAGCGGCGGGGCGTTCGTCGGCGGCTCGACGACGGCCGGGCCGCACGCCAGGGCCTTCAGGGGGCCATGCCGACCTCGTCCTCAGCCGACCGCCGCGAAGCGCTGCGGACCCATCGCCTCCCGCTCGACGAGCGGCGTGGGCAGCGGTGGCACCTCCCCGGGAGGCCCACGTCCCAGGGGATCTGCGGTGCGGCGGTGCCGCCGGGCCACGAATCGGCCACCGCGTCGCCGGTGCGGTGCTCGTCACCGGCTCGCCGGCGCTCCTGACCCCGGTCGTGCGGCCCGCGGTGAAGTCGCCACCCGTGATCCCACCCGCGTTGTCCGGTCCCGGGCTGCGGCACCGTCAGATGGGGTAGTGGCGTTCGCCGCTCTGCAAGGTGATCCACCGCAGTTCGGTGAACTCCTCCAGTGCCGCTCGGGAACCGAAGCGGCCCCAACCGCTGGCCCCGAGGCCACCGAAGGGCATCTGGGGCTCGTCGTGGACGGTGGCTCCGTTGATGTGGCAGATGCCCGAGCGGATCCGGCGCGCCACGCCCAGTGCGGTGGTGGCGTCCCGGCCGAAGACGGCGGCCGAGAGGCCGTAGTCGGTGTCGTTGGCGATCCGGACGGCCTCGTCGGGGTCCGCCACCTCGGTGATCGTGACGAGCGGGCCGAAGGATTCCTCGGAGTAGGCGCGCATCCCGGCGGTCACGCCGCGCAGCACGGTCGGTCGCACGAACAGTCCGTCCGCGGTGCCGCCGGTCAGCACCCGGGCGCCGTGCTCGCGGGCGTCGTCGATCAGCGCCATCACGTGGTCGCGGGCGTCGGCGTGCACGACGGGACCGATCTGGGTGGCCGGGTCGTCAGGGGGACCGACGACGAGGTTCGCCGCGTGGGCGGTCAGGCGGTGCGACAGTTCGTCGGCGACCGAGCGGTCCACGATGAGGCGCTCCGTGGCCATGCAGATCTGGCCCTGGTTGAGGAAGGCGCCGAACCCGGCGGCCGCCGCGGCGGCACCGAGGTCGGCGTCGGCGAGGACCACGAAGGGTGCTTTGCCACCCAGTTCCAGCACGGTCCGGGTGAGGTGCCGTCCCGCCGTCTCGGCGACGATCCGGCCGACGCGCGTCGAGCCGGTGAAGTTCACCCGGGTGACCGCGGGGTGCGCGATGAGCGCCTCGACGACCTGTGCCGCGTCTTCGGGAGCGTTGCCGACGAGGTTGACCACACCTGCCGGGACCCCCGCGTCGTGCAGGACTTCGACGATGGCCGCATGGGTGCACGGCACCTGTTCGGATGCCTTGAGCACGACGGTGTTGCCGAAGACCAGGGGCATCGCGATCGCCCGCACGCCGAGGATCAGCGGGGCGTTCCACGGCGCGATGCCGACCACCACGCCGCACGGCTCCCGCAGGGCCAGGGCGGTCATCCCGGGGATGTCGGAGGGGATCACCTCGCCGACCGCCGAGTACGCCCGGGCGGCGGCCTCGGTCAACATGCCCCGGGCGAGGCGCACGTTGAACTCACCCCACAGTCGGGTCGCGCCCATCTCCTTGCGCATGAGCGTCGACAGCTCCGCCGCCCTTTCGCCCAACAGGGCGGCTGCCCGGTGCAGGATTTCACGTCGGCGGGCGGGAGGCGTCGCGGCCCAGGCAGGGAAGGCCGACGCGGCCGCGGCCGCGGCCCCCCGGGCGTCCGCGACGGAGGCGGCGGCGACCCGGGCGATCGGGCGCCCGGTCACCGCCTCCACCGTCTGCCGGTACCGGCCGCCTTCGGCCGGGGACCACTGTCCGCCGATGAACAGGTCCGAGGTAACGGTGTCGTTGGTCGGCATGGTTTCCCCTCAGCAGGATGGCGCACCGGGCAGGGTGCGGCGGGGGGTGGCCGGTCGCGGTGTCGCGTGCAGGGGCGCGATCTCGTTCCACAGGGCGTGCCTCGATGCGTCGGCCTCGACCCAGGCCGACCTTTCCGGCGTACGACACCAACACGTGCGACGAGCCGTGGTTGTTCGCGCGATCCGCGTCACGTCGACGGTACTCGGCATGTCGACAAGTGCGGCGCACCCGACATGTCGAGACCACCGCCGATGAGTCGGCACAGCGGTCGCGGCGGGGAGCGGGTGACGCCGTCGCCGAGGTCAGCCGGCCACGACCGCGTGACCGCCGTGCCCGTCGAGCTCGCCGAACCGCTGCTCAAGCCCGGTTGGCGGTGCCCGTGCACCGGCGCTCCAGCCGCGGGAGCTGCCGGACGCGTCGTCCACGCGCCTCGCGGACGGCGGCCCGCGCGACCACCGGGTCGCACGGGCCGCCGTCGCGCGGGCGCCGAACTCGCCGACCACGTTCCCCGGTGCTCCGGCCGGAGCACCGGGCGTCCGTCGGTGGTGGGGCCGGGTGGCTGAACGGTTCTCGACACCGCCCCCTCCGGTGAACGGCGGGCAGTCGATCAGACCAGCACCCCCGCAGCTCGCGACGTCCGCGGGCTCGACGCGGGATCAGCTCGCGTAGGGCGCCCTCGCCGCCTTCGCCGCCGTCAGGAACGCCCCCTTGTTCCGCGGCCAGAACAGGCTGTCCACGCACGAGTACTGCGGGAAGAAGCCGCCACAGCTGCCGCTGCCCGAACCGATCTCGAACGTGTAGCTCGCGATGCCCAGGTTGCCGTGGGTGAAGTCGTCGGTCGTGCCCGTCGTGTCGCCCTCGGCCACCACGGTGTACCCGTTGGAGGCCGCCATCTTCCCGCCCAGCGCCGCCAGCTGCGACGCGTTCGGGTTCGCGTTCCAGGTCCAGCCCCACGGCGGCATGACCAGGTTGCCGTAGCTGTGGACCGTGATCATCACACCCCTGGTCGTCACCGGCGCCGGCTCGGTGTCGCCCGGACCCCGCTGGTCGGGGAACAGCTGCTTGAACCACGCCTCGACCGCCCTGGTCTCCGGCTCCGAACCGGCCGCCGTGCCCTGGTAGGTCTCGCCGCACCGGCTCGTGCCCGCGCCACCCCACTTGAACGTGGAGTTGCGGTTCAGGTCGACGCCGTAACCCGGCGCCGAGCACGACGCGCCGGTGTCGTTGGCGTTCTTGCGCTGCATCAACGGCCGGCTGCCACCGGAGGCGACGATGTCCACGCCGTCGGGGTTCACGACCGGCACCACCCACAGCTCCGTGGTGTCCGGGATCGACGTCACTTCGGCGTCCGTGCCGTAGCCCCGGGTGACGTGGTCGATCCACCGCCACGCCAGTTCGCCCGTCGCCAGTTCCCGCGCGTGGATCTGCGCGATCATCGCGAACCGGGGCTTGGCCGAGTTGGGGCTCAGCGCGCAGTCACCGGCCTGCTTCCTGGTGATGCAGATGGCCTTGATGTCGTGCCCGCCCTGGCCGCGCGTCCTGCGCCAGCTGTCGCCGATGTCGTAGACCTGCGTCAACGCCGGGAAGGCCGCCGCCACGTCGGTCAGGCGCCTGTCGTGCTCGGCCGCGGTCCGGTAGCCGCCGTAGAAGGTCTGGACGCCGATGTCCGAAGCCCCGCCGGGGACCACCGGCTTGTACACCGCGTCGAACTTCCTCGGCCGGTAGCCGAGAGCGGTCAGCCGGTCCGCCACGCGCGAGTCGCCGACCACCTGCACCGTGCCGTCGACACCGTGCTCGACGTCGAACCCGGCTGCTTCCAGCACCCGTTCACCGGCGCCCGGGACCTGCCAGTAGTACGGCGTGGTGTCGGGCTGAGCGGCCAGGGCACCGCTCCCGGGAAGCAACAACGCCGTCGCGACAAGACCTGTCCATGCCTTCATCGACAGACCTCCAGACAGGCCGGCTGCCGAGGCAGGGTGACAGGAGGCCGCCGCGCCGAAGGCGAGTATGGAGCAACGCCCACGTGATCAGAACCTACGAAAGGTGGTCGCGCGCATCCGGAGCGTGACCACGGGTGAGGTCGGGTCACGAGGTGCGCCGGCCCGCGAGTGGAGTCGTCGGTGCCCGCACCGCGCGGCGGGTGGCCGAGACGGGGCGTGGGCGCGACACCCAGCCGTTCGGCCGGCTCCTGGTTGGTCCACGCCCGGTCCGGGCACAACCGCGGGATGCGCCGGCGCAGCGGGTGCGCGAGCGCCCTCAGCTCCTCGACCGCGGCGGCAGGCGCCGGCGGATCGGACGGGGTGGGCTGCCCGGCCCGGCCCGTCGGGCCGCGCCTCACGCCAGGGTCGGCACCAGGTACAGGACCACCAGCAGACCGCAGGACAGGGCGTGCGCGACCGGGTTCTGCGCCAGCAGGGCCACGAACTCGCGCAGGAACGCGCTGGGCAGGAAGTACCGGGCCGTGCGCGCGCCGATGATCTGCGTCCGCAACCGCAGCCGGCGCGCCACCACGGCGGCCCGGAAGACGTGGAAGTTGTTGGTCACCGCGACCGTCCGACCCGTCCGGCCGCGCTCGGCGAGCAGCGCCACGCTGTAGGCCAGGTTCTGCTCGGTGGTGGTGGCCCGGTCCTCCAGCACGACCGCCTCCCCGGGCACGCCGCGGCGCTCCAGGTACTCGGCCATGGCCACCGCCTCCGGCACGGCCTCGTCGGCGCCCTGCCCGCCGGAGACCACGACCAGCGGCGCGCGACCGGCGTCGACCTCCCGCCGGTACAGCCCCAGCGCGCGGTCGAGGCGGCTCGCCAGCAGCGGCGGGACGCGGTCGCCGATCAGGCCCGCGCCGAGCACCACGATCGCGTCGAACCCGCTGCGGCGGCCGACGCTGCCGTAGACGACCGAGTAGAGCAGGAGGCTGACGAACAGGAACGCCACGTAGGCGGCCACCACCAGCAGCGCCCCGATCACCGCGTCGACCAGCGGCCCGGTGCGCGCGGTGGCGAACGCGAAGGCGAAGCCGACGCCGAAGATCGCCAGCCCGGCCAGCAGCGACAGCAGGTTGGCCGGTTTCAGCCCCTCCCGCTTGAGCATGACCACGCCGTTGGCGAGCAGCGCGAGCGGCAGCACGAGCCCCAGCCCGACCGCCACGGCCACGAACGCGTACCCGACCGCGACCGCCGCCCACCCCTCGGCCTCGGCGGCGCGGAAGACCAGCCACAGCAGCAGGAGCACCAGGGTCACGCCGAGCCACACGGCGTTGGAGATCCGCCGCCGGTCCCGGACCATGCCGATCACGAAGAACAGGGCGGGGACGACGGCGGCGATCCCGAAGATCATGGGTGCGAATCTAGGCGGCGACCCGCGCGGCGCGCGAACCGGCCGGGGTCGGTCACCGCTCGTCGGCGGGGGCCCGCCGACGCCGGGCCGCGTTGACCACGGCCAGCAGCACGCCCAGGCCGACCAGGGCCAGGCCGCGCAGCCACACCGCGCCGTCGATCCGGGTGAACAGCAGCAGGCACGAGGCCACGCCCAGCACGGGCACGACGGCGGGCACCCGGAAGTGGTCGGCCTCGCCGTCGTCGCTACGGCGCAGCACCAGCACGGCCACGTTGACCGCGGTGAACACGATGAGCAGCAGCAGGACCAGCGTCTCGGCGAGCGCGGCGACCTCGCCGGTCAGCGCGAGCACCAGGGACAGCGCCGCGGTGGCGGTGATGGCCACCCACGGCGTGCGCCGGCCCGGCAGCACGCGGGTCAGCGGGGCTGGCAGCAGGCCGTCGCGGGCCATGCCGTAGGCCAGCCGGGAGGACATGATGCCGGTGAGCAGCGCGCCGTTGGCGACCGCGACCAGCGCGATGACGCTGAACAGCTGCTCGGGCACGCCGCCGGCCACCCGCACCACCTCCAGCAGCGGGCCGCTGGAGGAGGCGAGCCGGTCGGTGGGCACGGACGCGCTGGTGACCAGCCCCAGCAGCAGGTAGACCGCCCCGGCGGTGAGCAGCGCGCCGAACAGCGCGATCGGGTAGGACCGCCGCGGGTTCGCCACCTCCTCGGCCAGGTTCACCGAGGTCTCGAACCCGACGAACGAGTAGAACGCCAGCACCGCGCCCGCCAGCGTCGCCGCGACGACGCCCTGCTCGCCGGTCCCGACCTCGGTCAGCCGCCCGAGGTCGGCGTCACCCCGCAGGACCACCCAGGTGCCCAGGCCGATGATCAGCGCCAACCCGCCGACCTCGACGAGCGTGGCGGCCGCGTTGGCGCCCAGCGACTCCTTGATGCCCCGGAGGTTGAGCAGCGCCAGGGCCACCAGGAACACCACCACGACCACGGCCGTGGGCCAGGAGACCAGGGCTTCGAGGTAGTCGCCGGCGAACGCCCGCGCCAGCGCGCCGACCGACACGATGCCCGCCGCCAACATGCAGACCCCGACCAGCGAGCCGGCCGCGGGTCCCAGCGCCTTCGTCGCGTAGTGGGACGCGCCGCCCGCTCTCGGGAACCTGGTGGCCAGCTCGGCGTAGGAGGCGGCGGTGAGGGAGGCCAGCGCGAGCGCGGTGAGCAGGGGCAGCCACACCGCTCCCCCGGACTTGCCCGCGATCGAGCCGATCAGCACGTAGACGCCCGCGCCCAGCGTGTCCCCCAGGATGAAGAAGTACAGCAGGGGCGTGCTGACAGCCCGCTTCAGGGTGGTCTCCATGCCCGTCCCGGTACCCCTCGGGAGCGCCGGCGAAGCACGGGTTTGAACCCCGGCGATCACGGGTAGACAGGCCCAGCGCCTTGAGCAGACAGGGCGCCTAAGGTGGTGCTTGCAGATGAACGCGACGGGGCTGCCGGGTGATGGATCCGACCCGGTGCTCGCCGAGGTCCCGCCGCCGGTGGACGTCGAGAGCTGGGTCCGCGAGGTCGCCGACGACTTCCCGGCCGGGCTCGCGAAGGACTTCGTGCTGATAGCGGAGGAGCTGGTCGCCAACGCGCGCCGGCACGCCGGTGGGCCGCTCCTGGTCCGCCTGCGGCGGGAGGGCCGCGCGGTGCGGGTGGAGGTGCAGGACCGCAGCCCGAGCCTGCTGCCGGTCCTGGGCAGACCGGACGTGCCGACCCACGGTACCGGCCTGCTGCTGGTCAACCGCCTGTCCTCGCACTGGGGCTTCCGGTGCGAGGACGGGTACAAGGTGGTGTGGGCCGAGGTCCGGGCCCCCTGAGCGGAGCGGGCCCGGACCAGGGACGTCAGGCGGTCGGGCGCGGCGCGGGCGCGGGGTTGTCCGCGCGCGGCGCGGGCGCCGCGCCCAGCAGCCGCGCGGCCTCGTCCGCCAGGTGCGCCGACACCAGCACCTCGTAGCTGTCGGCCCGCATCGCCGAGATCGACGAGAAGTCGCGCCGACCACCGGTCAGCGAGTGGCCGACCAGTCCCAGCACCGCGCCCAGCGCCGCGCCGAACAGCAGGCCGTAGAACGCGAGCAGCAGCCCGGAGATGACCGGGTCGACCCAGTTGAACAGGCCGAAGATCCAGCCGAACAGGGCGCCGAGCACCGCGCCGGACAGCGCGGACCGGCCGGCGGCCCCGAGGGTCGTCAACCGCCCGGTGACCTGCTCGACGCTGTTGAGCCCGCGCCCCACGATCGCGGTGTGCTCGACCGGGAACCCGGCGTCGGACAGCCGGTCGACCACGCGCTCCGCGTCCGCGTACTCGCGGTAGCTGCCGAGCACCACCCGCTGCTCGCGGGCGTCCCCGGCCCGGTCGTGCGGTCGGGTCATGGGAACCCACCTCCCTGTCGTCGCTCGTGGGGTGAGTTCCCGCTCCCCGACCGCCCAACCACCTCCTGTGACGAACTACTCCAACACGAACGTGGCGTCCGCGCGGCCGGTGGCGTCACCCACCGCCCCGACGCCGAGCGTGGTGCCGTTGTGCCTGATGAACAGGCCCGGGAGGTTCTGCGACTCGAAGGACGCGGCCGAGGCGTCGGCCAATCCGGCGCGGCGGGTGAAACTCGCGTCGCCCCGGAACAGCGCCGAGCCGTCACCGCGCTCCACGTACAGCTGGTGGTCCCGGTGGCGCAGGTGGTAGCCCGGGTAGTTGGCCGACTCCAGCGACACCGTGCCCGCCCCGGCCAGGCCGGGGACCAGGCGGAACTGGGAGTCGGCCAGCGGCCGCACGTTCGCCTCGACGCGGGCGCGGAAGTCGTAGTGCCGGACGAACCGGTCCGGGTAGTTGTAGGACTTCAGCCGCACCGGGGTGACGCCGTCCGCGACCGGGATGCCGAAATCGGGCGTGCCGTCGGCGCTCCAGTAGACCTTCTGCACGCGGGTGCGGCGGTTGGGGTCGTTGAGCGGGTCGCCGGAGATGTCCCGGTAGTTGCGGTCGTGGTAGACGAGGATGTCGCTGCGCCCGTCCTCGGACACGGTGAACGAGTTGTGGCCGGGCCCGTACTGGCCGGTGGCGGCGTTGCTCTGGAAGACCGGGGTGGACGACTTGCTCCACGACGCGGGGTTGAGCAGGTCCGCCGAGGCCGACGCCGACAGCATCCCCAGGCAGTAGTTGGCGTCGGTGGCGCTGGCCGAGTAGGTCAGGAACACCCGCCCGTCGCGCTGGACGACCGCCGGTCCCTCGGCGACCTTGTAGCCCCGGGTCTCCCAGGTCAGCGTGGGCACCACCAGCCGGGCCACAGTGCCGGTGACCTGCCAGGGGTTGGCGCCCATCCGGGCGAGGTAGACGTTGGAGTTGGTGCTGATGCCCGGTTCGGCCTGCGCCCAGGTCAGGTAGCGCACGCCGTTGACCACGAACGTGGACATGTCCAGCGAGAAGGTGTCCCACGGGACGTTGACCCGGCCCCGCTCGGTCCACGTGCCGCTCAGCGGGTTGGCGCTGGAGTTCTCCAGCACGTACGGGCGGATGCGCCACACGTCGTCGGTGCGCCCGGCGGCGAAGTAGACGTACCACCGGCCGTTGACGAAGTGGATCTCCGGCGCCCAGATGTGCGCGCCCATCTCGCCGCTGGTGTGCCGCCGCCAGATCACCTGCTCCGACGCCGTGGCCAGGCCCTGGATCGTGGTGGCGCGGCGCAGCACGATCCGGTCGTACTCCGGCGCGGTGGCGGTGAAGTAGTAGTAGCCGTCGGTGTGCTTGAAGATGTGCGGGTCGGCCCGCTGGTTGGCGATCGGGTTGGTGTACTGCGCGGCGGGGGTGGCCTGGGCGGGCGCGACCACCAGGCCCGCGAACGCGCTGAGCAGCGCGACGGCGAGCAGCAGCAGTTTTCGGGGCGCGGTTCGGTTCATCGTGGGGGCTCCGGTCGGCCGAGGGGGCGCGTCAGTAGCCGACGTGGAAGGTGGCGTCGGCGCGGTCGGTGGCGGTGCTGACGGGGTCGATGCGCAGCAGGTGGTTGGCGTGGCGCAGGTGGCGGTCCGGGAAGTTGTGCGACCGGAAGGAGGCGCGGGAACCGTCGGCGAGGCCGGCGACGCGGTGGAAGGTGGCGTCGGCGGCGAAGGCGGCGCTGCCGTCGTCGGCGGCCAGGCCCACCACGTAGCCGGAGTGGCGCAGGTAGCGGTCCGGGAAGTTGACCGAGCGGAACGACACCCCCGACGACGCGGCCAGGCCGGGCACCAGCTGCCACAGCGAGTCCTGGTAGGGGTCGAACGGGTACGGGTCGATCCGGGCGGCGTTGTCGGCGTGCCGGACCAGGTGGTCGGGGTGGTTGTGGGACTTGATCCGGTTCCAGGTCGGCGCGCCCCACCTGCTGATCAGGTTGGCGTGCTCGGTGGCGGTGATGCCGCAGATGGTGGGGTGCTTGGCGTTGAGCGGCTGGGTGTACTGCGCCTTGGTCAGCGGCGTCCAGGAGTCGGTGGCGACGTTGCCGCTGCGCCAGGCGTAGAGCTCGCCGTTGACCGGGGAGAACGAGTCGCCCCACAGCCACCACTCGTTGCGGTCGTGGGCCTTGACCACGATCGGGGCCTCGATGCCGCCGCTGACGACCCCGGCGGTGTAGGTGGTGAAGCCGCGCGGGTTGAGCGTGGCCGACCGCGCGCCGTAGAGGCGGCCGTCGCTGAAGCTCTTGTAGTACAGGTAGTTCGCGCCGCTGCCCACGTGGACGGTGGCGTCGAGGACGTTGAAGCCGGGGTCGAAGAACAGCTGCGGCGCGGAGACGGTGACGAAGTCGGTGGTGTAGTTGACCCAGATGCCGTCGCGGCCGCCGCTGTTGGCCGAGTAGATGATCCCGTACTGACCGCGCGCGGCGTCCCAGAACGCCTCCGGCGCCCAGGTGTGCGTGGGCATGGAGTGCATCTTCAGCCTGCGGTAGTTGGTGAACGAGCGCAGGTCCGCCGAGTCCCAGGCGTGGATGTACTGGTTCTGCCGGGTGAAGTCGGTGCCGGTCAGGTCGGTGGCCAGCACCACGAACCCGCCGGTCTGCTTGCGCAGGATGAACGGGTCGCGCAACCCGCGCGTGCCGGCGGTCGGGGTGGCCACCGGGTTGCCCTGGTTGAGCGGGGTCCAGTTCAGGCCGTCCGCGCTGACCGCCAGGTGCAGGGCGTAGCGGTCGGCGACCCTGTTGGGCGACTCGGTGAAGTAACCCATCACGTAGGCGGAGTCGCCGGGGGCCGCGGCGGCGGTCCGGGCGGTGACGGCCAGGGCGGCGGCGGACAGCCCGCCGGCCAGGAACGTGCGTCGTTGCAGCATGGTCGGGCTCCTGTGGGCAGCAGGGGGGTGGCCGGCGGTGGGAGAGGACCGCCGGCCACCGGGAGGGCGCTCGGTCAGGCCGAGGGCTCGCCGGAGGAGGGGGCGAGCGTGGGGTCGAGCCGGACCGAGGTGCCGGAGTTGGGGGTGCGCGGGGTGCGTGGGCGCGGGGTGCCCGGCGCCGGGGTGCCGCCGCCGTCGCTCGCGGGGTGGCCGGTCATGGCGCGCCCGTCGTGGACGGACCGGCCAGGGCGGGGTTGGTTCTCATGGCTTCACTCCCTGCGACGCTGCATGGAAGGGCTGAGGTAACCGGCTGGCTGTGTTAACGCTAACAGCGAGGCATCGCCCAACTCAACACCGAATTTTCAGCGCACTGTCGAAGCCCTATGACAACCTTGTCAGGGAGCCACCACCACGGCGTTAACACTTGTTAGCGATAACAGATATCGATCAGCGCCCCCGGCGTGGCGAGCGTGTCGCGGCACGGTCGGAGCCCTCGCGGCACCACCGGCAGCCGGCGCCGGCCGCCCAGTGCCCGTGGTCGCCCAGTGCCCCGTGGTCGCCCAGTGCCCCGTGATCGCCCGTGATCGCCGTGCACCGCGTTACCCGTGCGGGCGACCCGAAAAAGTGGTCCTGCCACGAAAGTGCGAATCCCCGGCGTGTTCACTCACAGGGAGGGCATTTCGCACACGCGATGTGATAACGGCAGTTCACAATGCCCGACGGGGTTCAAACATGTGCCACCCGATGTGCCGACACCAGCGATATGTGCCCCGAACAGGGGTAACGATCGGAACGCATGGTGATCACAACATCTAGGAGGTTTTCCATGCGCAACATGACTCGCCTCATCTCGGCCGGTGCGCTGTCGATCCCGATGCTCCTGGGCGCGGCCGGCCTGGCCATGGCCGAGCCGGACGTGTCGTACGAGAGCGGCACCCACGTCGCGGGCCCGGAGGGCGCCGGCTTCGAGGCGGTCCACTCGGGCGCCGGGCACGACTACGCCTACTACGTCGAAGGGTGGGGTTGGGCCGGCGAGGACGGCGCCTTCAGCGAGGAGACCGGCGCCGCTTCCTTCCACGACTCCGCGTACTTCTGGGAGAGCGCGGAGTACGCCACCGAAGACGGCGCGTACAGCGAGCACACCGACAGTTCCGTGGAGGATGACGACTGACCTGCCCCGACAGGTCGGACAACACCGGGCCGCCGCGCACCGAGGGGTGCGCGGCGGCCCGTTCTCCCGGGTGGTTCAGCCTTGGTCGGGGTCGTCGGCCACCGAGCGGTCCGAGAGGCCGATGTTGCCGGTCGGGCTCGCCTCGGGGTGGTCGGAACCGGTGTCGCTGCGCCCGGCCGGGTTGCCGATGCCGTCCAGGGGACCCGAGGCCCCCTCGTCCAGCGAGGCGCGGCTCGCGTCGTCGTACTCCTGCTCGGGGTCGTTCCTGGGCTGGTGGTCCATGCCGGGCGGCTACCCGGCGCGCCGACCGACAAACGGTGTGGCGCACACCACAGCACCGCCGTTCAACGTCGCGCGTCCTCCACGGGGTTTCCCGACCGCAACCGACCCATCGGCAGAAGGGGGCGACGTGCGGGACGACTTCGACCGGTTCGTCACCGATCGCCTTGACCGGCTCTTGCGCTACGCCACGGCGCTGACCTGCGACAAGCACCTGGCGCAGGACATCGTCCAGGAGGTGCTGCTGCGGGCGTCGCGGCGGTGGGACCGGATCGGGGCGATGGACGCGCCCTACCTCTACCTCAAGCGCATGGTCACCAACGACTACCTGTCGTGGCGACGCCGCCGCGCCGCCCGCGAGGTGTCCACCTCGCACGCGGCGCTCGTCGCGGTCGGCCCGACCGTGGACGACCCGGCCGTGCGGCACGCCGAGCGGGACGCGATGCGCGCCCTGATCGCGACGCTGCCGCGCAGGCAGCGGGCCGCGATCGTGCTGCGCTACTACGAGGACAGCACCGACGCGGAGATCGCCGCGGTGCTGGGCTGCGCGGAGGGCACCGTGCGCAGCCACATCTCCCGCGCGCTGGGGAAGCTGCGGGTCGACCGGAACGCCCCGACGGAGGTGCTGCGATGACCGAGCAGGAAGCCCTCATCCGCGAGGCCGTCGCGGCCGAGGCCGACCAGGCCGTCGACCACCGCGAGGTGCTCGCCGGCCTGCGGACCGGGCGGGCGCGCCGACGACCGTTCGCGCTTATCGCGGTGGGCGCGCTGACCGCCGTCGCCGCGGTCGTCGCGGTGGCGGTCCCGCTGGTCGTCGACCGGAGCGCCCCGCCCGCCGGCGGCGGGCCCGCGCCCGTCGGGCGGACCGTGCTCCTGATGGGCCTCGACGACGGTCCCCGGCCGGACGCCGTGGTCGTGGCGCGGATCAGCCCCGGCGGGGCGGTCAGCGCCCTGTCGCTGCCCAGGGACACGTGGGTCGACATCCCGGGCGTCGGTCCGGGCAGGTTGAACTCCGCCTACTCGCGGGCGTACGAGGCGGCGGGGACCGCGGGGCAGGACGCCGACCAGGCGGGCGCGGAGGCGGTGGCGCGGACGGTCGCCCAGCTGACCGGCGTGCCCGTCGACCACCACGCGACCGTGCCGATGAGCGCCTTCGGCGAGCTGGCCGACGCCCTGGGCGGGGTCGAGGTGTGCCTGCGGGCCCCGGTGTCGGACCCGTTCTCCGGCGCCGACCTGCCCGCCGGTCGGACCACGCTGCGCGGCGAGCCCGCCCTGGCGTTCCTGCGCCAGCGGCACCAGCTGCCCCACGGCGACCTGGACCGCGTGCTGCGGCACCAGGCGTTCCTGACCGGCGCCCTGTCCCGGGTCGCCGCCCTCGCCGACGACCCCGCCGCGCTCGCCGACCTGGCGGCCGTCGTGCGGCGCACCGTGCGCACCGACCCCGGCTGGGACCCGCTGGAGGTGGCCGCCCTCCTCCGCCCGGCCGGCCCGACCAGGAGCGCGGTCATCCCCCTGGGCGACCAGATCGACACCGGGCAGGGCATGGCGCTCTCGGCGGACCCGGCGGCCGTGCGCGCGTTCGCCACGGGCCACCTGGCCGACCCGGACCCGAACACCCCGCCACCCCCCACCCCCACCGGCGACAACTGCGTGAACTAGCCCGAAGGGGGTGCGCCTCCCCGGCGCACCCCCTTCGGCCCCTTCACCACGTCCCCTCACCGCGACAGCTCCACCCAGTCACCCACGGCGTTCGCCCTGACCAGCGCCTCCCCCACCCGCGCCACCCGGACCGAGTGCCCGAGCGACACCAGCAACCCCCTCTCTCCCTTCTCCTCCCCCTCCCCCTCTCCTCCCCTCTGCCGCCCGACCGCGTCGGCGAAGGCCGCGACCTGGAGTTCGTACGCGTCCGCGGCGGGCACGACCTCCTCCCGCACCCCGTCGAGCGCCACGACGGTGATCAGGCCGTCCTCGTGGGGGGTGGTCCAGGCGTTGCGCACCGAGATCGACCCGCGCGTGCCCTGGAGCTCGTAGTGGGCGCGCGGCCCGTACTCCAGGCTGTAGTCGAGCACCGCCGAACGACCGCCACCGAAGTCGAGCACCGCCACCGCGCCCAGGTCGACCCCGCCTTTCCCCCCACTCCCTCCGCTCCCGCCGTTTCCCCTGCCCCCTGCACTCCCCCCACTCTCGTGGAACCGCGCCCAGACCCGTCGAGGCTCCTCCCCGAACGCCCACAACGGCACGTCGAACGCGTAGCAGCCGACGTCCCACGTGGCGCCGCCGCCGAGCGCGGGATCGAACCGGATGTTGCCCTCGACCGGGGTCGGGTACGCGAACGCCGCCCGCACCACCCTCAACCCCCCGATCGCGCGACCCTCCGCCAGCAGCTCCGCCACCCGCCTCTGCTGGGGGTGGAAGCGGTACATGTACGCCTCCATCACCACCAGTTCACCGGCAGCCCGAACGACCCGCAGGCAGTCCTCCTCGGACAACGCCATCGGCTTCTCGACCAGCACGTGCTTGCCGGCGTCCAACGCCCGCAACACCCACGGCACGTGCTCCGAATTGGGCAGGGCGACGTACACCGCGTCCACCTCCGGATCGAGGAGCAACGCCTCGTACCCGTCGTGGACCCGCGCCCCGAACCGACGCGCCACCTCACCCGCCGCCGCCAGTCGACCCGGCCGACCAGCCACCGCCGCCACCACGTTCCCCGGCACCCGCCCCACCGCCGGCAGCACCCGCCCGGCGATGTGCGAAGTAGCCCCCAACACTCCCCAGCGCACCGTCACCACACCTCACCTTAACCGCTTAACCAGCCCCCCACCCCGCCGTTCACCCCCCGCGAGTCGTACGTTCAGACCCACCGTGTCGTACGTTCAGACCGGGCGTGTCGTACGTTCAGACCGGGCGTGTCGAACGTTCAGGACCCCCGAGTTCTACGTTCAGGACCCCCGCCCACCCACGCGCGGCGGACCCCTCGCC
The DNA here is from genome assembly GCF_047689505.1 of Saccharothrix sp. BKS2. Classification (NCBI taxonomy): domain Bacteria; kingdom Bacillati; phylum Actinomycetota; class Actinomycetes; order Pseudonocardiales; family Pseudonocardiaceae; genus Saccharothrix; species Saccharothrix sp. BKS2. The sequence continues at coordinate 365,569 of NZ_JAUQOL010000001.1, forward strand.
GCGCGCTTCCAGGGCGATCAGCGAAACTTGACCTCATGAACGACGAGCCCGACGACCGGACCAGCTTCGCCGACCTCGGGTTGCGCCCCGAACTGCTCCGCGCCCTGACCGGCCTCGGTTACGAGGAGCCCACCCCCATCCAGCGCGAGGCCATCGGGCCGCTCACCGAGGGCCTCGACCTGCTCGGCCAGGCAGCGACCGGCACCGGCAAGACGGCCGCGTTCGCGCTGCCCGTGCTGGAGCGCATGGGTGGCGGCGGCCGAACCGAGCAGGCCCCGTTCGCCCTCGTCCTGGTGCCCACGCGCGAGCTGGCGGTGCAGGTCTCCGAGGCCATCCACCGGTACGGGCGCGAGTTGGGCGCGCGGGTGCTGCCGATCTACGGCGGTCAGCCGATCGGGCGACAGCTGCGGGTGCTGGAGCAGGGCGTCGACGTCGTGGTCGCGACGCCGGGCCGGGCCGTGGACCACCTCAACCGCGGCACGTTGAAGCTGGAGCAGCTGAAGGTCGTCGTGCTGGACGAGGCCGACGAGATGCTCGACATGGGGTTCGCCGAGGACCTGGACGCGATCCTGGCCGAGGCCCCGGTCGACCGGCAGACCGTGCTGTTCTCCGCGACGATGCCGTCGCACATCGACCGGCTGGCCCGGCGGCACCTCAAGGACCCGGTGCGCATCACCATCGGCCGCGAGCAGACCGAGCCCGGCGAGACCCCGCGGGTGCGGCAGAGCGCCTACATCGTGCCGCGTGCCCACAAGCCGGCCGCGCTGGGCCGGGTGCTCGACGTGGAGGCGCCGACCGCCGCGATCGTGTTCTGCCGCACGCGCGACGAGGTCGACCAGCTCACCGAGACCCTCAACGGCCGCGGCTACCGCGCGGAATCCCTGCACGGCGGCATCAGCCAGGAGCAGCGCGACCGCGTCATGGCGCGCCTGCGCAACGGCACCGCGGACCTGCTGGTGGCCACCGATGTGGCGGCCCGCGGCCTGGACGTGGAGCAGCTGACCCACGTGGTCAACTACAACGTGCCGTCCGCGCCGGAGTCGTACGTGCACCGCATCGGCCGGATCGGGCGGGCGGGGCGCGAGGGCGTGGCGATCACCCTCGCGGAGCCGCGCGAGCACGGGATGCTCAAGACCATCGAGCGGGTCACCAAGCAGCGGATCCAGGTCGAGAAGGTCCCCACCATCGCCGACCTGCGGACGCGGCGCCTGGAGCTGACCCGGGCCGCCCTGCACGAGAGCCTGCTGGAGGACGACCTGGAGGGGTTCCGGGTCGTGGTGGAGACGCTGGCCGACGAGTTCGACGTGATGGAGGTGGCGCTGGCGGCGGTCAAGCTGGCGCACGAGGCCAGTGGCGCGGCGGCGGACGAGGAGGAGATCCCCGAGTACGTGCCGCGGTCCGGTGAGCGGCGCGGGCGGGAGGTCGGTGGTGAGCGGCGGGAGCGCAAGCCGCGGCGGCCTTCGGCGGGGATGACGCGGCTGTTCGTGGGCGCGGGGCGCAGTGCGGGCATCCGGCCGCAGGACCTGGTGGGGGCGATCGCGGGTGAGGCGCGGCTCAACGGTCGCGACATCGGGGCCATCGAGATCGCCGACCGGTTCTCGCTGGTCGAGGTGCCGGAGGCGTCGGCGCAGCAGGTCATCGCGTCGCTGCGGGGGGCCACGATCAAGGGGCGCAAGGTGACCGTTCGCCGGGAGCGTGACGAACAGCGTTGACGGGCGGGACCGGCGCGCAGCGTTGACGAGCAGGGCTGGCGAGCGGGGCCGACGAGCAGCGTTGACGAGCAGCGTTGACGGTCGGTCCTGTCCGTCTGCTCCGGCGGTCGTCGGTGACGTTCGCCGGGCGGGTGGTTCGGGGTTCCTTCATGTTCTACCGAGTGGCGGGAGCGCTGTTTTCGTACATTTTCGGCGAAGGTTCACCCGATTGTGTTCGACGGTCGGTCGTGCGCCCTCTCGCCGAGGTCGACCCTAGTCCCCGGGGTGTGTTTTTCGGGTCAAGTCCGGAGACCCGCGAAATACCCCGGGGAAAGCCGGAACCACGTCACGTCGGCGGAATCGGGGGGTGCCGGAACACCGGGTCCAGGGCGACCCCCCGCCACGGGGCCCGGCGCGGCTCGGTCGGCGGGCCCCAGTGGTGGACGCCGCGCCAACCGGGGTCGCCGGTGGCGCAGAAGGACGCCCACGAGGCGAGCACGCGCCGGGACAGGGCGTGCTCGTCCGGACCCGCCGGCCCGCCGATGAGGAAGTCGGCCCCGCCCAGGTTGCCGAAGCAGAACGGCAGGTCCGCGTTGTGCCAGGCCGGTGGCCGGGTGAAGCGGGCCAGGCGGGCTCGCGGGTGGGTCTCGAACAACCGGTTGACCGGCTCGACGAACAGGAAGTCGCCCGCCAGCAGGGTGTGGGCGTCGGGCAGCCCGCGGTAGGCGTCCACCACGTGGTCGGGGATGCCCCAGTCGCGCCCGAACCGCGTCAGCCCGGCGTCGGTGCGCGCGACGCGGAAGCCGCCCAGCTCCGCGAACAGCCGGTACTCGACGTCGGTGTGGGCCAGCAGCAGGTCGACGTGCGGTGGCACGGTGGGCAGCCGGTCGGCGACGGGGCCGAACAGCACCGGGTCGTGGGACAGGGGTCCGGTGCGCTGGGCCGCGGCGAGCCGGGCGGCGGACAGCACGGTGGACTCCGGCGTGGTGGTGTCGACCCAGCGGGCGACGCCGCGCGCGAACCCCGCCCCGTAGACCCGGTGGGGCGGGCTGTGGGCGATCACCCGCCGCACGGGTTCGGCGGCGGCGAGGAACAGCGCCGAGGCCGCGCCGGCGGAGTGCCCGGCCACGGTGATGTCGTCGGGATCGCCGCCGAACGCGCCGATGTGGTCGCGCACCCACCGCAGGGCCGCCCGCTGGTCGAGCAGCCCCCGGTTCTCCGGCCGGCCGGGCACGTGCCCGAAGCCCTCGAACCCGATCCGGTAGTTGCAGGTCACCACGACCAGTCCGGCGCGGGCCAGTGCGGCGCCGTCGAAGTCGGGCTGCGCGGACGACCCGAACGTGTAAGCCCCGCCGTGCAGGAAGAACAGCACCGGTCGGGGGGACGGGGAGGGCGGCGGCGCCCAGACGTTGAGCGTGAGCACGTCCTCCTGGCCCGGCCGCCACAGGGGTGTGCCGGGCAGCAGCGCGGCCTGCGGGGCGATCGGGCCGAACTCCAGGCAGTCGACCGGCGGGCCGGACGCGGGCACGTCCACGGGCACGGGTTCGGCGAAGCGCCGCGGCCCGAACGGCGGCTCGGCGTACCGGATGCCGAGGAACGCCTCCACCGCCCGGTCGACCGACCGCCCCCGGAACCGCCCACGCCGCGTCATCGGCGTCTACCCTGCCACGGGTGGGTGATCCGCTGAACGACCGGGGGAACGCCGCCGAGGCGCTGGGTCTGGTGGCCGCCGCCGCGGGCCCGTACCTGGACGCGCTGCCCGACCTGCCGGTGCGCGACGCCTCGCGCGCCCACCTGCTCGACGACCTCGACGGGCCGCTGCCGGAGTCCGGCGAGGGCGCGCCGGCCGCGGTGGCGGAGCTGCTGCGCATCGGCACGGGCGCCGCCACGCACTCGTCCGGGCCGCGGTTCTTCCACTTCGTCGTGGGTGGCGCGACGCCAGCGGCGCAGGCCGCGGACTGGGTGACGTCGCTGCTGGACCAGGCCGGGGGCCTGTGGTTGGCCTCGCCGCTGGCGGCGCGGGCGGAGTCGGTGGTGCTGCGGTGGCTCAAGGAGCTGCTCGGCCTGCCGCCGGGGTACGGCGGGGTGCTCACGCCCAGCGCGACGTTCGCGAACCTCACCGGGTTGGCGTGCGCGCGGTGGTGGTGGGCGCGGCGGCACGGCGTGGACGTGACCGCGGACGGCCTGGTGGGCCTGCCCCGGATGCCGGTGTTCTCCAGCGGCTACGTGCACGCGAGCAGCCGCAAGGCCCTCCAGGTCCTGGGCCTGGGCCGGGACGCGGTGCGCACCCCGACGCGGGACGACGCGGGCCGCCTGGACACCGCCGCGCTGGACCGGCTGCTGGCCGACGAGGGGCCGGCGGTGCTGATCGGCAACGCGGGCGAGGTCAACGGCGGCGACCACGACCCGATCGACGAGATGGCCGACCTGGCCGCGCGGCACGGGGCGTGGCTGCACGTCGACGGCGCGTTCGGCCTGTTCGCCGCCGTGTCGCCGCGCACGGCGCACCTGGTGCGCGGGATCGACCGCGCCGACTCGCTGGCCGCCGACGGCCACAAGTGGCTCAACGTGCCCTACGAGAGCGGTGTCGCGTTCGTGCGGGACCCGGCGGTGCTGGGGCACGCGTTCGGCGGCTGGAACGCCCCGTACCTGCCGGACCCGGACGAGGAGTTCGTCAACTACAACAACCTGGGTCCGGAGTCGTCGCGCCGCGCCAGGGCGCTGCCGATCTGGGCGACGCTGCGCGCCTACGGCCGCGAGGGGCACCGGGCGATGGTGGAGCGGCACCACGACCTGGCGCTGCGGGTGGGCCGCCGCGTCGGGGAGTCGCCGGACCTGGAGCTGCTGGCGCCGGTCGCGGTGTTCGTCGTGTGCTTCCGCTTCCGCCCGCCGGGCGTGCCCGAGGGCGAGCTGGACGGGCTCAACCGCCGGTTGGGCGAGGAGCTGGTGGCCGACGGCCGCGTGTACGCGGGCACCACGGTGTACCGGGGCGTGGTCGCGCTGCGGCCGGCGATCGTGAACTGGCGGACCACCGAGGGGGACGTGGACCTGCTGGTGGAGGTGGTGCGGGAGATCGGGGCGCGGTTGCTCGCCGCCCGCGGGTCGGCCGGCACGTAGCATCGCGGTCGTGCGCAACGCGATCACCGACGTCCCCGGCGTGCTGGTCGGGCACGCGACGCGGGTGGGCGGCGGCGCGCTGACCGGGGTGACGGCGGTGCTGTTCCCGCCCGGCACGCGCGCCTCGGTGGACGTGCGCGGCGGCGGTCCGGCGACCCGGGACACGGCCGCGCTCGACCCCCGGCACGGTGGCCGCGAGGTGCCCGGGATCGTGCTGACCGGCGGCAGCGCCTACGGCCTGTCGGCCGCCGACGGGGCGGAGCGCGAGCTGGGCGGTGTCGTGCCGGCCGCGGCGCTGTTCGACCTGGGGCGCGGTGGCGACTTCGGGGCCCGGCCGGGGCCGGCGGAGGGCGCCGAGGCGGTGCGGAACGCGGGTCGCGGGGTCGCGCAGGGCAACGTGGGCGCGGGCGCGGGGGCGCTCAACGCCGCGCTGAAGGGCGGTGTGGGCACCGCGAGCGCCGAGCTGCCCGGCGGGGTCGTGGTGGGCGCGGTCGCCGCGCTCAACGCGGTGGGCCTGTCGGTGGACGTGACGACCGGGCTGCCGTTCGCCGCGCGCCTGGGCGGGCCGGGCGAGTTCCCGGGGCCGGGCGGCGACGACCTGGCGGCCGCCCGCGCCGCGGTCCTGGCCCGGGTGCCGGGCGGGCGGCCGTTCAACACCGTCATCGGCGTGGTCGTGACCAACGCCCGGACCGCGCCGTACCCGCTGGCCTCCGCCGCCCAGGACGGGCTGGCGCTGGCCGTGCGACCGGCCCACGGCCTCACCGACGGCGACACGGTCTTCGCCGCCGCCACCGGCACCCACGACGCCGACCCGCGGGCCGTGGCGGCCGCGGCGAGGGTGGTGTTCGCCCGCGCGCTCGTGCACGGGCTGCTCAGCGCGGAGTCGGTGACCACGCCGTGGGGCCGCCTCACCGCCTACCGCGAGCTGTACCCGCGCACCGCGGCCGACTACCGGGGGTTCTGACCTTGCACGCCATGCACTACGAGATCACCCTGCCCGCCGACTACGACATGGGCGTCATCCGGACGCGCGTGGCCACGCGCGGGTCCGCGACGGACGAGTTCCCCGGTCTGGGGCTCAAGGCGTACTGCGTGCGGGAACGCGGCGTCGACGGCTCGCCGGTGAACCAGTACTCGCCGTTCTACCTGTGGCGCACCGCCGAGGGCATGAACAGCTTCCTGTGGGGGCCGGGTTTCCGGGGCCTGAGCGCGGACTTCGGCCGCCCGGCGGTGCGGCACTGGGTCGGCCTGGCCTTCGCGCGCGGCCCGGCCGCCACCCCCACCGACGCCACCAAGCGCACCCGGGCCCTGCCCGCCGACGCGGACGCGGCCGAGGCGGTCCAGGCGGCCGTCGAGGACCTGGGGCGGGTCGAGGGCCACCCCGCGCTGCACAGCACCGCGGTGGCCGTCGACCCGGCGCGCTGGGAGCTGGTGCGCTTCAGCCTGTGGAGCGGGCCGCCGCCGGAGGAGGACGGCGCGATCCGCTACCGGGTGCCGCACCTGTCGAGCCCGGAGCTGGACGACCTCAGCGCGGGCCGCCACTGGTAGGCCGGGCGCGCAGCCGCTGCGGGTAGGGCACCGACAGGTAGGCGACCAGGTCGAGCACGCCGCCGCTGGTGCGGTCCAGTTCGCGGGCGAGCCCGAGGACGCCCCGGTCGACCCGGTCCATCAGCCACGCCAGCAGCACCACCACCACGTCGGCGAGCAGGCCCACCTGGGTGGGCATGTCCTCGCGCCGGCCCGCGGTGACGGCGCTGGCGAAGTCGGTCATGCCGCGCTGGGTCAGCTCCCGGGGCCCGGTCTCGATGGCGCGTTTCATCGAGTCGACCACCAGGGGCACCAGCGACGCCCACACCGGGCGCGGCGCGACCTCGCAGATGAGGCCGCCGCACAGGGCCGCGGTCCACAGCGCCTCCGGGTCGCCGGCCCGCACCGCGCCCACGGCCAGGTGCGGCAGCAGCTCCGCGCCGCGCTCCCACGCGCCGCCGGCGACCAGCTTCTCCACGGCGTGCCGGTAGTGGCCCAGCGCCTCGGCGTGCTCGCCCTGGGCGGTGAGCACGCCGCCGAGGTCGTCGTGGAACGAGGCGACGTCGGGGGCCGAGCCCAGCTGCTCGGCGCGGGCGAGGCCGGTCTCGGCGCGGTGCCGCGCGCCGGCGAGGTCGCCGCGCTCGCGGTGGCACGCGCCGAGCAGGCGCAGCGCGGTCAGCTCGCCGGGGCCGTCGTCCTCGGCGCGGAACAGCTCGACGGCCCGCTGTCCGGCCTCGACGGCGGCGTCCAGGTCGCCGGCGGCGCGCCGGCGGCGGCACTCGTCGAGCGTGAACGCCGCCTGCCGGGCCCGGTCGCCGAGCTCCCCGGCCAGGTCGTGGCCCTCGACGGCGAGCCGCAGGGCGGTCTCGGGGTCGTCGTCGCCGATGTCGTTGAGCACGGTGAGCGATTCCAGCAGACCGGCGCGCGAGCCCCGCGCCCGGTGCTCCTCCGCCGCGGTGAGCGCCACCTCCCTGGCCTCGTCCACCCGGTCCTCCCGCATCAGCAGCACCGCCATCCGCACCAGCACGTCCGCCCGGTCGCGGCACGCGTCGCCGAGGTCCACCCCGCGTTCGAAGTCGGCGAGGGCGGCGGCGCGCTCCCCGCGCCGCTCGGCCCGCGCCCCGGTCAGCACGTACCGGCCGGCGCGGCGCTCGTCGGCGCCCTCGGCCAGGCCGGACAGCACCGCGTCGACCTTGCCCACCAGCTCGTCGGCCCGCGCGTCGTCCTCCTCCAGCGCCAGTTCGGCCAGCAGCAGGTCGGCGTAGGCGGGGGTGTCGGTGGCGCCGCCGGACTCGACGGCGGTGCGCAGCGCGGCCAGCTCCCGGCGCAGCACGCGGGCCGCCGGGCCCTCGGTGTGCTCGCGCGCGGCGTCCGCGAGCAGCTCGCAGGCGGTCAGCGCGGCCTCGGCGTCGGTGGTGGACCGGTCGCGCCACTCGTCGAGCCTGCCGTTGACGGTCCCCGCGTACAGGTAGGACCGCTCGATGCCGCCGGGGGTGCCGGTGTTGACCACGGCGTGCGCGGCGGGCGCCTCCTCGGCGGTGAGCCGCCGCACGACGGTGCGGGCGAAGCCGGCGGCGAGGTTGGGCGGGATGGCCCACAGGGTGCCGATGTAGCCGCGGGCGCCGGCCCGGGTGAACTCGCGGCCCAGGTCGGTCCAGGAGCGGCACGAGTTGTTGAACACCACCGGCCGGTGCGGCAGGGTCAGCGGCAGGTCGTGGCCGGGCAGCTCCTCGTCGCCGAGCACGATGCCGTGGCCGGCGTCGTGGGTGTTGAAGAAGATCAGCTCGACGGGCAGGCGGGCGGTCAGCTCGCGCAGCGCGGCGATCGACGCGTCGGCCCCGGACAGCACGATCGAGTGGGTGTGGTGGCCGAGCGGGGCGGTGGTCCCGGGCAGGTCCCGGAACACGCCGGGGTCGAAGACCAGGCTGAACGCGCCGGGTTCGCGCGCCACGCCCGCCCGGTGCAGCTCGGTGAGCACGACCAGCGCCGGGTCGGCCACCACGTGCCCGATCGGCTTGCGCGCCCAGTTGGCCTCGCCGGTGCGCACGAACGGGTAGGGCAGGCCGGTGGTGAACGCGGTGAGCCTGCGGTCGCCGACCTCGGCGACCGCCTCGGCGGGCACCTGCGCGGTCACCACGGCCTCGACCGCCGCGTACGGGTCGTGCCCGCCGGTGGACAGGTAGCGCCACAGCGCCTCGACGAACCCGATGCCCTTGACCGCGTCGCCGATGGCGCCGGCCGCGGCGGTGACGCGGTCCTGCTCCTCGGCGACGACCCGGGTCACCTCGGTCAGGTCGGGGCGCGGGGTGACCACGAGGCGGGCGCCGCGGTGGTGGGCGTAGAGGGCGGCGACCAGGTCGTCGGCGTCGCCGGTGCGCTCGACCAGCACGGCCTCGTCGCCGTCGGCCGGGTTGTGCGCGGCGAACGGCACGGGTGGCGCGCCGTCGACCACGCGCAGCGCCGCCCCGGCGCGCAGGGCGGTGAACAGGGCGGCGACGGGGTCGGCGTCGGGGGCGACGTCCAGCACGTGCCCGGGTTCGCCGCCGCGCAGCAGCGCCCACGCCCGGGCGGTGAGGTCGGCCAGGGCGGTGGGGTCGGCGGGGTCGGTGTGCGGCAGGTGGACGTGCTCGGGCAGGTCGAACGGGAGCCCGCCGGGGTGGTGCGGGTCGGTCAGCAGGACCGCGCGGCGCACGCCCGTCCCGGCCAGCAGGTCCGCCACCAGCTCGTCGCGGCGCGCGGCGCCGCCCTCCCCCGGCCGGAGCACGACGACCGGCGCGAGCCCGGGTCCCGGCAGGCACGAGAGCACCACGGCCGCCTCGACGGCCTGGTCCGGGCGGCACACCACGGCGGTGTCGCCCACGTCGAACACCGGGTCGCTGGTGACCGCGACGGTCAGCTCCGACTCGCCCTCGGGCAGCCACACGCAGACGCCGTCGTCCTCCAGCGCGCACGGCTCGGAGCCGGACACCAGCAGCCGCACGGAGCCGGGCAGGTCGAACGCCACCCCGTCGTCGGTCCGGGTGCCGGGCGCGTCGACCGCGAGGCTCCAGCGGGCGGGCGCGGGCAGGTCGAAGCGCTGCCGCAGCACCGCGCGCACGTGCCCGTCGCGGGTCTCGTCGACCAGCAGGTCCCGGGTGCCGCCGTGCAGGCCGGACAGCTGCTCGGTCGCGTCCACCGGGGGTTTGCGGTGCACGTCGAGCAGGACGGCGCGCAGCAGTCCCGCCTCGAAGCGGAACCGGATTCCGTGCGGGGCACCGAGGTCCACTGGCTCACGACCCTTGCGAAGCGAACGGCGAGGTCCACCGGAACAGGAGGTGGCGGGCAGAAACTACGCCACGGACGGGCCCGATCGTGGGAAAACCGGCGGTTGGCGGCGGTGGGCGCGCCGTGTCCGCCCGGCCTGGTCACGCACCGGGTCGATCACACCCCGGACCGATCACACCCCGGACCGGTCACGCTCCGGACCGGCACGCGGCAGGACCCCACGCGCCTGGCCTAGCACCCCGGCTCGTTCACGCACCGGGTCCGTCCACCCCAGACCCCTCGACCCGTGCCGCGGGCGTCAGCGGCGCGCGGCCGTCCGCGGCGCGCACCTGGTCGCGCCCGCGGCGCTTGGCCTCGTACAGCGCCGCGTCGGCGGCCGCCAGCAGGCCGTCGGGGGTGTCCTCGTCGACCTCCGGCCACAGCGCGACCCCGATGCTGACGGTCGGACCGGCCACCGCGCCGCCGTCGCCGCCGTCGCCCGCGTCGACCCGCACCCGGTGCACCTCGACGCGCATCCGCTCCGCCACGGCGAGCGCCTCGGCGCGCCGCACCCCGGGCAGCAGCACGGCGAACTCCTCGCCGCCGTAGCGGCCCACCGCGTCGCCGCGGCGCACGGCGCCCTCCAGCGCGCCCGCGATGCGACGCAGCACCCGGTCGCCGGTCGGGTGGCCGTGGGTGTCGTTGATCTTCTTGAAGTGGTCGACGTCGACCATGAGCACGGCGAGCCCCCCGGTGGGCCGGCGGCGGGCGCGCCGCAGCTCCAGGGCGGCCCGGCGGCGCCACTCCCCGGCGTTGAGCAGGCCGGTCTTGGTGTCGGTGCGGGCGGCCGGCTCCAGCTGGTGGATCAGCACGGTGCGGTGCAGGGCCGCGGCGGCGGCGACCATGGGCGGCGCGAACGCGGGCGACCACGCCACGGCCGGCGCCACGAACACGCCCAGGGCGAGCTGCCCGGCCTCCAGGAGGTTGTCGGAGGCGCTGCCGACGGCGTCGCGGACCGACCGGTCACGGGCTGTCAGCAGGATCACGGTGGCGACCAGGACGGTGTTGACCAGCCAGTGGGCCGCGCCCGCGCCGACCAGGCCGGCCAGGTCGGGCAGGTCGTGGGGCCGCCCGGCCAGCAGGCGCCCGCGCAGGCCGGTGGCGTTCGCGACGGCGCTCGCGGCGAGCGCGGCCAGCACCATCATCGAGGTGGTGAACACGGACCGGTGCGGCGGGCGGGAGGCGTCCCAGCGGCCGACGAACCACCACCGGTGCAGGTAGATCAGCACGACGTGGGCGACGACCAGGACCGGCGGCAGGACCAGGGCGCCGGCCAGGAGCCAGATGCTGCACAGGTCGACGTGCGGCGGGTGGCCGTGGTCGCGGCCGACGCGCTCGACCAGGCGGGAGCAGTGCAGGTACAGCGCGGCGCAGGCGGCGAGGACGGCGAACGCGGTCCACGCCCCGGCGGGCACCGGCCGCGGCGCGGTGGCGGCGGTGACGGCGGTGACGGCGGCGACGAGCACCGCGGCGAGGTCGACCGCCAGCACGTGGACCAGGGCGGGGCGCGGCAGCGACCACAGCGCCCAGCACCGATCGCCCGACGACGGCGAACGTAATCTGCCCATGGTTCCCGCGACCGTCCCCCCGGACCGATGCAGACCGGCCTCGACCCCAGCGGCGGGCCGGGCGGGGTGTCAGCCGCTGCGGGGGTGACGCGGGTCCGGGGAGGACGACCGAACAGTTCTCCGGCGCCGCGCCGTCACACGGGGTGCGGCGTGCGACCGGCACGCCATCGCGCGAGCCCGGAGGGTGGACATGGGCGAGGTTCCGAAGACGGTGGTCGACTTCACCGGCGAGGCCGAGCGGTACCGGCACGAGCTGCGGGTGCACTGCTACCGGATGCTCGGCTCGTTCGACGAGGCCGAGGACCTGGTGCAGGAGACGCTGCTCAAGGCGTGGCGCGCCCGCGACACGTTCGAGGGGCGCTCGTCGTTCCGCGCCTGGCTCTACCGGATCGCGACCAACGCGTGCCTGGACGTGATCGGCCGCCGTCCCGCGCCCGCCGCGACCGGGGGGATGCCCGCCGCGGAGGTGCCGTGGCTCCAGCCGTTCCCGGACGAGCTGCTCGACCGCGCCGAGCCCGGCGCCGGGCCGGACGCCGAGGTGGTCGCGCGGGAGACGATCGAGCTGGCGTTCCTGGCCGCGGTGCAGCACCTGCCGGGCAGGCAGCGGGCGGTGCTGGTGCTGCGGGACGTGCTGGGGTGGCCGGCGGCGGACGCCGCGGCGCTCCTGGGCGACACGGTGCCGGCGGTGAACAGCGCGCTGCACCGGGCGAGGGTGACGCTGCGCCGGCACCTGCCGGAGCGCCGCGCGGACTGGTCGGGCGAGCCGAACGCGCGGGAGCGGGCCGTGGTGCGCGAGTTCGTGGAGGCCACCGAGAGCGGCGACATGCCCCGGCTGGCGGCCGCGCTGCGCGAGGACGCCACGTGGACGATGCCGCCGCAGCCCGAGTGGCACCGCGGCCGGGACGCGCTGATGGGGTTCTGGGCGCCGTTCATGGCGGGCCCGGAGGCGATCGGCGAGTGGCGGGTGCTGGAGACGCGGGCCAACCGGCAGCCCGCCGTGGCGAACTACGTGCGCCGGCCGGGCGGCGCGTGCTTCGAGGCGCTGGCGCTGGACGTGCTGCGGGTCGAGGGCGACGCGATCGCCGAGGTGATCACCTTCCCGGCGGACCGGTTCGCCCTGTTCGGCCTGCCGGCGACGCTGTGACGACCGGGGGGTTCGACGTCCGCGCCGTCACCGTCGCGGACGCGCGCCCCCTCGACCCCGCCGAGTGGCGCGGGGCGCTGGTCGTGGTGCTGGCGGGGGTGCTGGACGTGGACGGCGAGCTGTTCGCGGCCGGTTCGGTGCTGGCGCTGGCCGGGGTGCGGGCCCGGGTCCTGCGACCGCACGGCGGGCAGCCCGCCGTGCTGGTCGCGGTGACCCGGTCAGCGCGGCCGCAGCACGTCGCGGGCGAACGCGACGACCTCGGCGGGCGCGGTCTCCGGCGACCCGGCCCGGTAGGGCGGGCGGGGGTCGTACTCCAGGACGAGCTGGGTGAACTCGGCCCGGCGGTCGCCCCAGACCAGGCCGACCAGGGTGAGCGCCATGTCGATGCCGGCGGACACCCCGGCGGCGGTGATCACGGAGCGGTCGACGACGACCCGGTCGGTGCGGACCAGCGCGCCGAGGGCGGCGAGCTCGTCGCGGACCGCCCAGTGCGTGGTGGCGGGGCGGCCGGTGAGGATCCCGGCCCGCGCCAGCAGCGTTGAGCCCGTGCAGACCGAGGTGGTCCAGGTCGCGGTGGGGTGGGCGCGGCGCAGCCAGGCGGCGACCGCGCCGTCCTCCAGGGCCTCGGCCCACCGGCCGCTGCCGGGCACCACGAGCACGTCGGCGGTGGTCAGCTCGTCGAACGTGGCGGTCGGCACGAGGACCAGCCCCGCGTCGCACCGCACCGGGTCGGGCGAGGCCGCGACGAAGTGCGCGGTCACCTCCGGCTGGTTGGCCAGCACGTCGTAGGGGCCGACCAGGTCGAGCGCGGTCATGCCCGGGTAGAGCGCGAAAGCGATGTCCATCCTTCTCCCCCTCCTCACGCCGCACCGGTGGTGCGGAACCTCTGGCGGTAGCCGCCCGGCGTCACGCCGAGCACCCGCAGGAACGCCCGGCGCAGGGTCTCGGCCGAGCCGAAGCCGCAGCGCCTGGCCACCACGTCCAGCCCCTCGTCGCCGGACTCCAGCACGCCCGCCGCCGCCTCGACCCTGGCCCGCTCCACGTACCGGGCGGGCGGGACGCCGACCCGGCGCGGGAACACCCGGGCGAAGTGGCGGGGGCTCATCGCGGCGCGGCGGGCCATCTCCTCGACCGTCCAGCGGGCCGCCGGGTCGTCGGCGACCGCGTCGAGCACGGCGCGCAGGCCCGGCTCGCGCACCGGTGGCACGCGGGCGCGCACGCTGAACTGGGACTGGCCGCCGGGGCGCTGGAGGAACACCACCATCCAGCGGGCCACCAGGCGGGCCAGCGCCGCGTCGTGGTCGTGCTCCACCAGGGCCAGCGCGAGGTCGATGCCCGCGGTGACGCCGGCGGAGGTGGCGGTGGCGCCGTCGCGCACGTGGATCGCGTCGGGCACCACCTCGACCGCCGGGTGCTCGGCGGCGAGCCGGTCGCAGTAGGCCCAGTGCGTGGTGGCGCGGCGGCCGTCGAGCAGCCCGGCCGCGGCGAGCACGAACGCGCCCGTGCAGACGCCGGCGACCCGCCGGGCCCGCGACGCCAGGCGCCGCACGTGGTGCAGCAGCTCGGCGTCGCGGGCGGCGGTGGTGAAGCCGAAGCCGCCGACGACCAGGACGGTGTCCACCCCTCCGGACACCGTCCGCAGGTCCTCTGCCTCCAGGCGCAGGCCGCCGTGCACCGCGAACCCGCCGCCCGGGGCGGCCAGCCGCACCCGGTAGCCGCCGCGGGCGGCGGGTGCGCGGGCGGGGTCGGCCGCGCGGGCCGCGTGCGCCTGGTTCGCCCCGGTGAACACGTCCACCGGGCCGGCGATGTCGGTCATCGTCGCCCCCTCGTAGCCGACGATCAGCACCTCGCGCTCCACGACACCCACCCTCCTGCGGTCGCGGGTCGGCGGCAACGACGCGCGACCCTCGGTTCCCGCCACGCACGCTACGGTCGACCCCGTGCTGAGGATCGAGATCGACGGCGCGCCCGCCACCCCGGAGCTGCTCGTGCCCGGCCTGCTGGCGAACTACGGGCACTTCACCGCCATGCAGGTCCGCGCCGGCCGGGTCAAGGGCCTGGAGCTGCACCTGCGGCGGCTCGACGAGGGCAACCGCGAGCTGTACGGCGAGGGCCTGGCCGGCGACCGGGTGCGGGAGCTGGTCGTGAGGGCGTTGGGCGAGGTGCGCGACGCGGCGGTGCGCGTGGTCGTGTTCGGGGTGGAGGAGCCGTCGGTGCTGGTGTCGGTGCGCCCGCCGGCGGGGCCGCCGGAGGGGCCCCGGCGGCTGCTGCCGGTGGACTACGCGCGGACGCTGCCGCACGTGAAGCACCTCGGCGGGTTCGGCCGGCTGCACCACCGGCGGCGCGTGCGGGAGGCCGGGTTCGACGACGCGCTGCTGGTGTCCCGGGACGGCGCGGTGGTGGAGGGCTCGACCGCCAACATCGGTTTCCTCGACGCCGACGGCGGTGTGGTGTGGCCGGAGGCGGACTGGCTGCACGGCACCGCGATGCGGTTGCTGGAGCGCGAGCTGCCGTCCCGGCGCGAGGTGGTGCCGGTGGACGGGGTAGGCCGCTACCGCGCGGCGTTCCTGGCCAACTCGCTCGGCGTGGTGCCGGTGTCCCGCGTGGGCGACGTGGAGTTCGTTGTGGACGAGGCCGATGTGGAGGGCAGCGGCGTGGGCGGCAGCGGCGTTGCCCGCGTCCGGGCGGCCTACGACGCCGTCCCGGGCGACGCCCTGAGCTGAGCCCCTCGCCGGGTCAGACCGCCGGCGGGCGGTCCTCGTACGGGGTGGACAGCACCACGGTGGTGCGGGTCGAGACGTGGGCGGCCTCGCGGATCTGCCGCAGCACCTCCTCCAGGCCCGTGGGCGAGGCGACCCGCACGCGCAGCACGTAGGAGGCGTCGCCGGCGACCGAGTAGCACGCCTCGATCTGCGGCAGGTGCTCCAGCCGCCTCGGGTAGTCGTCCGGGGCGGCCGGGTCGATCGGGGTCAGGGAGATGAACGCGGTCAGCGGCAGGCCGATCTCGTCGCCGTCCAGGCGCGCCGCGTAGCCCCGCACCACGCCGCGCTGCTCCAGCCGCCGCACCCGCTGGTGCACGGCCGACACGCTCAGCCCGACCCGCTCGGCGAGGTCGGTGAAGCTGCACCGGCCGTCCGCGGCCAGCTCGCGCAGGATCGCCCGGTCCGTGGGCTCCAGGTTCGTCACGTCGGCAGCACCACCAGCTCGTGCGGTCGGTTGTTGACGCTCTCGACGCCGTCGGCGGTGACGATCACGATGTCCTCGATGCGCGCGCCCCAGCGGCCGGGCAGGTAGACGCCGGGCTCGACGCTGAACGCCATGCCGGGCTCCAGCGGCAGGTCGTTGCCGCCGACGATGTAGGGGTCCTCGTGGACGTCCAGGCCGATGCCGTGGCCGGTGCGGTGGACGAAGTGCTCGCCGAACCCGGCGGCGGCGATGACCTCGCGCGCGGCGGCGTCGACGGCCTCGCACGTGACACCGGGCCGCACCGCCTCGACCGCGGCGCGCTGCGCGGCCTGGAGCACGGCGTAGGTCTGCGGGACGTCGGCCTCGGCGGGCTCGCCCAGCACGTAGGTGCGGGTGCAGTCGGAGTTGTAGCCCGCCGCGACCGGGCCGCCGATGTCGACGACCACCACGTCACCGGCCCGGACCACCCGGTCGGAGACGTCGTGGTGGGGCGAGGCGCCGTTCGGCCCGGAGCCGACGATGACGAACTCGGCGGCGGTGTGGCCCTCGGCCACGATGGCGGCGGCGATGTCGGCGCCCACCTCGCGCTCGGTGCGGCCGGGGCGCAGCCACTCGGCCATGCGGGCGTGGACGCGGTCGATCGCCGCGCCCGCCTCGCGCAGCGCCAGCACCTCGGCGGCGTCCTTGCGCATCCGCAGCTCGCGCAGCACCGGCCCGGCCAGCACCTGCTCGCCGCCGATGACGTCGCGGAGGCGGAGGTTGTGCAGCGCGGGCATCATGTCGGACACGGCGTGGCGGGTGCCCTTGAGCGCCCGGTGGACCAGGGCGTACGGGTCCTCGCCGTCCACCCAGGTGGCGACGTCGACCCCGAGCGCCCCGGTCGGGACGTCGGCGTAGCCGGGGTGCTCCAGCTTCGGCACGACCAGCAGCGGGGTGCCGCCGACGGGCAGCACGAGGCACGTCAACCGCTCGAACGACGAACCGCCCGCGCCGATGAGGTAGCGCAGGTCCGAGCCGGGTGCGATGAGCAGCGCGTCCAGGCCCGCGGTGGAGGCCGCGGCGGTGGCCCGGTCGAGTCGTGCGCGGAGCGCGTCCACGTCGACGGGCCCAACAGTGGTCGACATGTTCGGCAGCCTAGTGGTGGTGGGGCCGTTGCACGTCATCCTGCGGGGTGCGTTGCCTCGTGGGAGGGTCTTCGGCGTTGGGCGGGTGGCGGGGTGGGGCTGTCGGGCCCGGGGCTACACGATCGGGTGATCATGGCCCGAAAATGTACGGAAACACCGTTACCGAGCATCGGTTGATTGATGAAGGAAGCCACCGAAACCCGCCCCGTCCTCCCGCCCACCGACGCCGGACCCACTCCTACCCCGCCCACCTACTCCCTCCCTCCCTCCCCTCCTCCCTCCCCTCCTCCCCTTCCCCTCCCTTCCGGACGCTGGGGCCGACGAGTTGTCCACAGGCGCTCGGTGGGGCCTCTCGGCTGTCGGTGATCTCTGGCAAGCTTTCCCCGTGAGCACCCCGCTGGTCCTGATGGACGCCGCCAGCCTGTACTTCCGGTCGTTCTACGCGCTGCCGGAGTCGATGACCGCTCCGGACGGCACCCCGGTGAACGCGGTGCGCGGCTTCGTCGACACCGTCGCCAAGGTCATCACCGACCGCAAGGCGAGCCGACTGGTGGCGTGCCTGGACGCGGACTGGCGACCGGAGTTCCGGGTCACCGCCCTGCCGTCGTACAAGGCGCACCGGGTGGTGGAGGGCGCGACCGACGGCGAGGAAGAGGTGCCGGACGCCCTCACCCCGCAGGTGCCGATCATCCTCGACGTGCTCGACGCGGTGGGCATCGCGACCGCCGAGGCAGCGGGCTACGAAGCCGACGACGTCATCGGCACCCTGACCGCGCGCGAGAAGACCGACCCGGTCGAGGTGATCACCGGCGACCGCGACCTGTTCCAGGTCGTCCGCGACAAGCCGACCCCGGCGCGCGTGCTCTACCTGGGCCGCGGCTGGGCCAAGGCTGAACTGATCGGCCCGGAGGAGCTGGCCGCCAAGTACGCGCTGCCCGCCGCCGACGCCGGCGCCGCCTACGCGGGGATGGCCGTGCTGCGCGGCGACCCGTCCGACGGCCTGCCGGGCGTGGCCGGCATCGGCGAGAAGACGGCCGCGAAGCTGATCACCGAGTTCGGCTCGCTCCAGGCCGTGCTGGACGCCGTGCACGACGGGCGTGACCGCAAACTCACCACCAAGGCCCGCAACGCCCTGCTGGCCGCGCAGGACTACCTCGCGGTCGCCCCGACGGTGGTCAACGTCGCCACCGACGCCGATGTCGTGCTCGACCGGTCGGACGAGGTCCCGGCCGCGCCGATCGACCCCGACCGCGTGGCCGAGCTGACCAAGCGGTGGGGCCTGGGCAGCTCCGTGCCGCGACTGGTGAGCGCGCTCGAACGCCGCTGACCTCGCGACCGCAGGACGAGGGAGGACCGAGCACCCGGGGTTGCGGGCCCTGAGTTCAGGAGGCGGGCTTCGGGCCCTGCCTGCGGGGCCTGGTGCCCGCGGGGCCTGGCGCTGCCCGCGCTCGGGATCAGAAGCTCAGGATCAGAAACTCGGGATCAGAAGTAGGTGCCGCACCACGGGGTCTCGGACACGGCGAACAGCGCGTCCGCCCTGACCGGTGCGTCCGGCGCCACCACGTCCAACCGGCGCGTCGCCGCCAGGGTGGAGAACGACACGTCACCCAGGTACGTCGACGCCAGGGTGTCCACGTCCAGCACCACCTCGGGCGCGTCCGACACCCGGCTCACCCCGTCGGCCGACACGCGGTAGGTGCCGGTGTTGTCGGGCAGGTAGGTGTCGCGCACGCCGATCAGCACGGGCGCCCCGTCGTGGTACGTGCGCGCGCCCAGCGCGGCCGGCACGTCGACCAGCCGGAGCCAGGTCTCGTCCTCCTCGCCGAACGCCTTGCAGGCCCGGCGGTCGCCCAGCAGCCATTCCACGGGCTCGTCCACCGGCCGGCCGAAGGCGACCACCTCGGCCACCAGGTCGACCCCCAGCGCGAACAGCCACAGGTCGGCCCACGCCTCCGGGGTGCGGGCCCACAGGTCGACCACTTCGAGGATGGTCGGCTTCTTCTCCGACACGTCGTGCGCGCCGGGTTTGACCTTGTAGAGCAGGAAACCGTCGTCCTGGCCGGCCGACGACCTCACGGCGATCCGCGGGTTGTCCTCGGGCGTCGGCCGGTGGAGGTTCATGGACCACCACGCCGGCCAGCGGCCGATCGTGCCCACCCGGCGCGGCGCCACCTCCTCGTACAGCGACCGCGCGATCCGCTCCCCCGCCTCCAGGTCGACCAACCGCACCCGACCGGCGATCCGCGTGCGCGGCACGGCTCGCGACCGGTCCACGCGCACGGTGCGGTAGCGCGAGGCCACTCCGTAACCGAACCGGCCGTAGATCAACGATTCCGTCGCCCGCAACGTCGCCACCACGTCACCCGACTCGACGAACGACCGCAGTTGCGCCCGCTGCAACGCGCTCAGCACCCCGCGACGCGTCCAGTCCGACCGCACGCCGACCCTCGACACGGCCGCGTGCGGCACCACGGCACCACCCGGCACGGCCATCCGCGACGGGAACGCCTGCACCGTGCCGATCAGCTCGTCCTCGGCGAACGCGCCCAGCGCGCGTCCGGGTTCGTAGGACTCCCGGATGAACTTCCACGCGTCGTCGTTGGTGGGCGGGTGGTGCAGGGTGCTCCGGAACAGCGTGTGCGCGGCGCGGTACTGCGAGTCGTCGAGAACGCGGATGTCGTGGTCGGTCACCACCGCATCCTGCCCCGAGGTCGCAAGCAAGGCTAACCAGTTTTCATCACAGGGAGGAGGGAGGAGGGAGGAGGAGGGGGAAGGGGGGAAAGAGGAGGGGCGGAGCGGGAGGCGGCGGGCGGAGAGGGGCGGCGGGCGGAGAGAGGGGAGGAAAGAGGCGGGAGCCCGGGGATGGGAAGGCCGAGGAAGGCAGAACGCGAAAGAGCCACCCCCTCGCGAACGAAGGGGTGGCTCTCCAAAGCTCCTCGGTCAGGCCCGGCTTCGGCGGCTCAGCCAGCCGGCTGGCCCACCTCGTACTCGCCGTCCTCGGTCTTGACCGTGATCTTGACCGTCTTGTCCTCGCCGTCGATCTTGGCGGTGCACTCGAAGGTCGTGTTCGGCTTGACCTCCTGGTCCGCCGGGCAGGTCGCGCTCTCCACGTCGGAGATCTTGTAGACGTCCGTCAGGATCGTCACGACCCCCTTCTGGACTTCCGCGCTGTCGAACACCTTCTTCTTGAAGAACCCCGGCGCGACGAAACCGGTGATGCCCACGGCCGCGACCACCAGCACCACCAGGGCGACCACGACCCACAGCACCGCGCTGGACTTCTTCTTCTGCGGCGGCTGCTGGCCGTACTGCCCCTGCTGCCCGTACTGCTGGTACTGGCCGTACTGCTGGCCCGGTCCGGGCTGCCCGTACTGGCCCTGCTGCGGCTGCCCGTACGGGTTGGACTGCGGGTTCTGCTCGTACCCGCCCGGGTACTGCTGCTGCGGGTAAGGCTGCTGCTGACCCCACTGCTGTTGCTGCTGCGACGGGTCCTGCTGGCCCCACTGCTGCTGTTGCTGCTGCTGCGACGGATCCGGCTGCCCGTAGGGATTGGGCTGCTGAGCGGGGAAACCACCCGACGGCGTGCCGGGGTACCCACCACCGTAGGGCTGTTGGCCCCACTGCTGCTGCGGGTCGTTCCCCCCGGACGGTCCGTACGGACTGGTCATGCTCGGCCTCCGACGGTCGTGACGGAAAAAATCCAGGGCTTGCGGGCGCGATCAAACCACAGGTGCGAAGGGGTTACCCACCCACCCCGCAAAGCTTTGTCAAACGGTGGCCATCGCCACCACCCCGCGACGCAGCGCCTCCACCGCCTTGCGGGCGGTCGCGCCGACGGGATCACCCCCGCCGACGACGTCCCGGATCTGGTCCAGGAAGTCGATCACCTGCCGGCACCAGCGCACGAAATCGCCCGCGCCCAACTCGTTGCCGTTCTCCTCCGCCGACGACAGCACCCTCTCCAGCGACTCGCCCCGCGCCCACCGGTACACCGGCCACGCGAACCCCGGGTCCGGCTGCCGCGTCCGGTCCAACCGGTGCCGCCGCTCGTCGTCCTCCAGCTCGACCCACAGCCGCGCCGTCGCCGTCATCGCGTCCGACACCCGGCCCGGCGGCAGCCGCGTCTCCACCGGCCCGTCCCGCCGCGCCTCGTACACCAGCGCCGACACCACCGCCGCCAGCTCCGCGGGCTCCAGCCCCCGCCACACCCCGTGCCGCAGGCACTCCGCCGCCAACAGGTCCGACTCGCTGTAGATCCTGGTCAACCGCTTGCCGTGCTCGGTGACCTCCTCGCCCGGACCGCCCTCCTCCACGTGCAGGTAACCCCGCTCCCGCAGCAGGCCCCGGATCCGGTCGAACTCCCGCGCCAACGAGTGCGTCGTCGCCGAGACCTTCCGCTCCAACTGCTCGGTCTCCGCCAGCAACCGGTGGTACCGCTCCCCCCACCGCGCGTGGTCCTCGCGCTTCTCGCACCCGTGGCACGGGTGCGCCCGCAACGCCCGCCGCAACGTCGCCAACTCCGCGTCGTCGTCCGCGGTCGACCGCCGCCGCCGCGCCACCGGCGCCACGATCCCCGTGCCGCGCAACGTCGACGCCAGGTCGCGCCGCGACCGCGGCGACCGCGTGTCCACCTGCCGCGGCAGCTTCATCCGACCCAGCACCTCCACCGGCACCGGGAAATCCGCCGACGACAACCGACCCGCCCACCGGTCCTCGGTCACCACCAGCGGCCGTGCCTCGCCCAGCGGCTCCAGGCCCGGGTCGATCACCACCGCCAGCCCCGACCGCCGACCCGACGGCACCGCGATCACGTCGCCCTTGCGCAGCCGCTCCAGCGACGCCGCCGCCTCCGCCCGCTTGGCCGAGCTGTTCTGCCGGACCAGCGCCTTCTCCCGGTCCGCGACCCGCCGCCGCAGCGACGCGTACTCCGCGAAGTCACCCAGGTGGCAGCTCATCGCCTCCGCGTACCCGACCAGCGCCTCCCGGTTGCGCTCGATGCGCCGCGACGAGCCCACCACCGACCGGTCCGCCTGGAACTGCGCGAACGACTGCTCCAGGATCTCCCGCGCCGCCGACGCGCCCAACTGGTGCACCAGGTTGACCGCCATGTTGTAACCCGGCCGGAACGACGACCGCAGCGGGTAGGTGCGCGTCGACGCCAGACCGCCCACCGCCTTCGGGTCCACCCCCGGCTGCCACACCACCACCGCGTGGCCCTCGACGTCGATGCCGCGCCGCCCGGCGCGCCCGGTCAACTGCGTGTACTCCCCCGGCGTCAGGTCGACGTGCGCCTCGCCGTTGTACTTGACCAGCTTCTCCAGCACCACCGTCCGCGCCGGCATGTTGATGCCCAGCGCGAGCGTCTCCGTCGCGAACACCACCTTCACCAGCCCGCGGACGAACAGCTCCTCCACGGTCTCCTTGAACGCCGGCAGCAACCCCGCGTGGTGGCTCGCGATGCCCCGCTCCAGCGCCTCCCGCCACTCCCAGTAGCCGAGCACCATCAGGTCACCCTGCGGCAGGTCCTTCGTCTTCTCCTCGATGACCCCGCGGATCTCCTCAACCTCGTCGTGGGAGTTGAGCCGCAGACCCGCGCGCACGCACTGCTGCACCGCCGCGTCACAACCCGCCCGGCTGAACACGAAGTCGATCGCCGGCAGCAGCCCCGCCCCGTCCAGCCGCTGCACCACGTCCACCCGCGACGGCGGCTTGAACCCGGTCGACCGCGGCGCCGCCCGCCCCCGGTCCTTGTTGCCCCGACCCCGGCTCCACGGCAGGTGGTAGCGCGACAGGTCCTCGGTCTGGCGCAGCAGCTGCGGGTTGATCCGGTTGTGCCCGTCCGGGCCCTCGCCCGCGAACAGGTCCAGCATCCGGTTGCCCGCCAGCATGTGCTGCCACAGCGGCACCGGCCGGTGCTCGTCCACCACCACGGTGGTGTCACCCCGCACCTCCACCAGCCACTCGCCGAACTCCTCGGCGTTGCTGACCGTCGCCGACAGGCCCACCAGCCGCACCGACTCCGGCAGGTGCAGGATCACCTCCTCCCACACCGGGCCGCGGAACCGGTCCGCCAGGTAGTGGATCTCGTCCATCACCACGTAGGCCAGGCCGTTGAGGGTCGAGGACCCCGAGTAGAGCATGTTGCGCAGCACCTCGGTGGTCATCACCACCACCGGGGCGTCGCCGTTGACGGAGGTGTCGCCGGTGAGCAGGCCCACCCGGTGGGCGCCGTAGCGGTCCACCAGGTCGGCGTACTTCTGGTTCGACAGCGCCTTGATGGGCGTCGTGTAGAAGCACTTGCGGCCCTCGGACAGGGCCATGTGCACGGCGAACTCACCGACCACGGTCTTGCCCGCGCCGGTGGGCGCGCAGACCAGCACGCCGTGCCCGTCCTCCAGCGCCTCGCACGCGCGCCGCTGGAACGGGTCGAGCTCGAAGGAGATCACCGAGAGGAAGTCGGTCAGCTTGGGCCGGGCGGAGCGGCGGCGGTGGTCCGCGTACTGGTCGGCCGGTGACCGGGAGGAGCTTGACACCTGTCCAGGCTGTCACACGGGACCGACAAAATCCCTCCAGATCCGCGTGACGTCGGAGAACGTCGGTCGACCACCCCGGGAACACGCCGGAGCACGCGGGAACGCCGGGTGGTTCCGCGCGCCGTTCGAGACATTGAATTCGGGCAACACTGAAGCAATGGAGAGCACTGGCGGAGAACTTGCGGCACACTCGGGGGCGTGGCGCCGATTCCGCTGCGGGACGGCGACCTCCGGTGGGTCTTCCCCCACCTCGCCGAGGTCGAGCCGGTCCTGGACGTGCTGAACACCGCGACCGCCCTGGTCGAGCGGCTGGCGGCCCACCTCGGCCACCCCCGCGACGACCCCGACGACCCCGGCGGCGGCCTGGTGTTCGACCACCTGCCCGGCGCGCCCTACGCGGGCCTGACCGGGACCGTCCGGACCGAGGAGCTGGTCTTCGAGCTGCGCCTGTCGGTGCCGTGCGACGCCCGAGGCCGGGCGGTCCGGCCGCCACCGTGGCTGGTGGACGGGGAGATCTCGATCCGCTGCGACGCGATCAGCGACTGCGGCCGGCACGAGCTGGAGACCCTGGAGTCGGAGTGCGGCACGCCGACCGAGGCCGCCGGGGGCGTGCTGGCCGTCGCCGGGTGGCTGCTCAGCCGCGGCACCACCGTGCCGCCGACCGGCTGGCGGGAGCGCGACGTGCTCAGCAGGCACCGCTAGGGCGCCGGGCCACCCTCAGCGAGGGGCACCGACCGCCGTCAGGGCGCCCGGCACGCACTCCACCTCCAGCGACGCCTCCCCCAGCGGCGCCTCGCGCAGCCGCTCCCCGTCCGCGTAGGCCACCCAGGGCGGCCCGGACAGCCGCACCGACCGGGCCCGGAACGTGCGCACCGCCGGGTGGTCGACGTGCCGCCCGGTGCGCAGCGTGGGCAGCATCCGCAGCAGGGTCCGCCGGGGTGCCGCGGTCACCACGGTCAGGTCCAGCAGCCCGTCGGCGGGTGAGGCGTCCGGGCACACCGGGATGCCGCCGCCGTAGCTGGTGGTGTTGCCGACCGCGACCAGCAGCGCGTCCAGCTCCACCACCCGGTCCTCGGTCTCCACCACCAGCGGCCGGGCGCGCAGCGCGGCCAGCTCGGCGAGGATCGCCAGGTCGTAGCGCCGCGGGCCGGAGGGCCAGCGCATCGCGTTGGCCCGCTCGTTGACCGCCGAGTCGAAGCCCGCGCACAGCACCGTCGCGAACCACGGACCGCCGGCCACCCGGCCCAGGTCCAGCGGGCGGCGCGCGCCGGCGCGCAGCGCGGCCACCACGTCGTCCGCGGACGCCGCGCCCAGGGCGGTGGCCAGGTCGTTCCCGGTGCCGGCGGGCACCACGGCCAGCGCCGTGGACGTGCCCGCGCACGCCTGCACGCCCAGGTGGGCGGCGCCGTCACCGCCGAGCACGACCAGCACGTCCACCCCGTCCGCGACCGCCTCGCGGGCCAGCCGGGCGGTGCCGTCGGCCGAGTCCGCCACGCGCAGGTCGAGGTGGTCGACCACCTCCCGCAGCGCGGCCGCCACCGAGCCCGCCACGCGCGCGGCCCTGCCCTTGCCCGAGGCGGGGCACACCAGCAGGGCCGCCCGCGTCGACGTCGTCGTCATGGCCGGGAAGCCTACGGAAAACCGCGCCCGGAACTACCCCGATCAGGTGGCGTCGTCGTAGCGCACCCGCTGCGGTTCCGGCGCGGGCACCGGCTCGGGCGCGGGTACCGGCTCGGGTTCCTCGATCGGGGAGGGCGTGTAGTCGAACGGGGCCGCCTCGTCGTCGGGCACGTCGTCCCAGCCCAGCTCACCGCGCTTGCGCGCGGCCCGCCGGTCGTGGATCCGGGAGATCTGGATGGCCAGCTCGAACAGCAGCGTCAGCGCCACCGCCAGCGCCACCATCGAGATCGGGTCGGTGCCCGGGGTGGCGACCGCGGCGAAGATGAACAGGCCGAAGATGATGCCGCGCCGCCACTTGCTCAGCTTCTCGTAGGGCAGCACGCCGATCTGGTTGAGCATCACCACGACCAGCGGCAGCTCGAAGCTCACGCCGAAGATCAGCAGCAGCGCCAGCAGGAAGCTGACGTAGTCGCCCGCGGTCAGGGCGGTGATGAACTGGCCGTCACCGAAGCCGACCAGCACCACCAGGCCCTGCGGCACGACGAAGAACGCGAGCGTGGCGCCCGCGACGAACAGCACCGAGGCGATCGACACGAAGGTCAGCGCGAAGCGCCGCTCCTTGGCGTACAGGCCCGGCGAGATGAACCGCCACACCTGGTACAGCCACAGCGGGGCGGTCAGCGCCATGCCGACGCCGGTGCCGACCTTCAGCCGGATCATGAAGACCTCGAACGGCTGGGTCTGCAACAGCTGGCAGCCCTGGCCGACCTGGGTCAGCCGCTGGTCCTCGGGGATGGCGCAGTAGGGGGTGGTGATGATCTCCCCGAGGCTCGTCACCGGACCGGCGATGTCCCAGCCCCACCAGATGAAGCCGAAGACCGCGCCGCCCGAGATGAACAGCAGGGACCAGCCCAGCCTGCGCCGCAGCTCGTACAGGTGGTCTTTCAGCGACATCGTGCCGTCGGGGTTGCCCCGACGGCTCGTCAGCTTGCGGCGGTCCCGGCGCTGGGACCACCACCGGACCGGACTTGCCCCCACCGCGCGGACCGTCCTTCGGCTCTAGTTGGTGCTCTGCCTGTTCTGGATGTTCTGCGGGCCCTGCTCGATCGGGGGCGCCACCTGGGGCTGCTGCACCGGCTGCGCGACGGGCGGCTGGGCCACCGGCTGCGCGACGACGGGCTGCGCGACGGGCGGCTGGGCCACGACGGGCTGCGCGACGGGCGGCTGGGCGACCTGCGGCTGGGCCGGCGGCAACTGCTGGACCGGCTGCTGCGCGGGCGCCTGGGCCGCCTGCTCATCCTCGCTGCGCATCCCCTTGGTCTCCGCCTTGAGGATCTTCGCCGAACGGCCGAGCGAGCGGGCCATGTCGGGCAGCTTCTTCCAACCGAACAGCAGGATGATCACCAACGCGATGATGATCAGCTCGGTAGGTCCGAGGTTGGGCACGGTTGTCCTCCTGTCTCCCCCGGTCCACCGATGGTACGCGGGGCTCGCCCTGGCGGGCTCGATCCGGACGCCGTTCGGCGAGGGCCACCCCGAGCGCGGCGAACCGCGCCCGCAGCAGGCCCGCGCCGTCGCCGACCCTGTCACCCACCAGGGTGCTTGCCGCGCGGAAGCGGCGCAACGACCCGACGACCCGGGCCGCCACCGCGACGAGCACGACGAGACCGAGGGCGATCAGGAGCAGGGTCGACAGGTACGGCACTACCCCACCGTATCGGGCCTAGGTTGCCGGGAGGTGATCCGCCCGGCGCAACGCCGCCTCGGCCTGCCGGGTGACCGCCGCCACCAGGTCGGGGGGTCCCTCCACGTGCACCTCGCCGCCCAGGCCGAGCAGCAGCCGCACCATCCAGGCGGTGTCGGCGTACCGCATGAGCACCCGGGCGCGGCCGTCGCCCAGCTCGACCAGGCCGTCCGTCGGGTAGTACTCCGACACCCAGCGGGCGTCCGGTTCGAGCACCAGGGCGGCCGTGCGTTGCGACGGGTCGGGCTGGAACAGCCCCTCCGAGGTGTCGGTGGGCGTGGCGTGCGGCGGCGGCGCGGCGGGCTCGTCGAGCACCTCGACCGCGTCGATCCGGTCGAGGCGGAACAGCCGCACGCCGTCGGCCGCGCGGCACCACGCCTCCAGGTAGCCGCGCCCCTCGACCAGCAGGATCCGCATCGGGTCCACGACCCGCTCGCTGATCTCGTCGCGCGAGGGGGTGTAGTACCGCAGGTGCAGGGCGCGCTTGCGCAGCAGGCCGTCCGACACCGCGTCGCGCACGCGGGCGGTCTCCGGCGCCTCCCGGACGGCCAGGCCCACGGCCACGCCGGCGGGCCGCGCCTGACCCACCGCGGCCTCGATCTTGGCGGCGGCCCGCTGCACGGCGTCCTGGTCGGCCACGCCCGGCGTGTCGGCCAGCGCCCGCAGCGCCACCAGCAGCGACGTCGCCTCGGCGGCGGTCAGCCGCAGCGGGCGGCTCATGCCCGCGTCGAAGGTCACGGTGACCGTGTCGCCCTCGAAGGACAGGTCGATCAGGTCGCCGGGGCCGTAGCCGGGCAGGCCGCACATCCACAGCAGCTCCAGGTCCTTGCGGACCTGCTTGGGCGTGACCTCGAAGTCCTCGGCGACCTCGTCGATCGGGACGCCGGGCCGGGCCAGCAGGTAGGGCACCAGGGCGAGCAGCCGGGGCAGCCGGTCGGTGGAGGCGGTCACGCGCGCACCCCCGCCCCGCGCAGCGCGCCCAGCAGCTTCTCCCGCACGGTCTTGGCCAGCACGTCCGGCTCCAGGACCACCACGTCCGCGCCGAAGCCGGCGACCCAGGTGGCGGCCGAGTCCGGGTAGCGCAGCCGCACCTCCAGCAGGTCGCCGGGCTCGCCGTCGAACTCCTGCTCGCCGACCAGCCGGGCCCGGCGGCGCAGGCCCTGGCCGCGGCCCTTGGCCACCCACAGCCTGGCCGTGGTCGCGGTCTGGTCGGGGGCGGGCTGGTTGCGGGCGACGAACGACAGCAGGTCGACCTGGTCGGGCGGGCGCACCGCGCCGGGCTTGCCGACCGGGAGGACGTCGCCGACGATCCGGGACAGCCGGAAGCAGCGGGGCGCGTCCCGGTCGCGGTCCTGGCCGACGACGTACCACCGGCCGCGCCAGGCGACCACGCCCCACGGTTCCACGGTGCGCCGCTGGGCGCCGACCGAGGAGGTCTTGCGGTAGTCGAACTCGACCACGCGCCCCTCCCGCACCGCGGCCAGCAGCGGCGGGAACGCGGGCTCGCTGGTGCGGACCTTCGGCTCGACCGGCACGGGCACGTCCTGGTCGACGTCGACGCCCGCGGCCCGGAGCTTGATCAGCGCGCCGTGGGCGGCGCCGGTGAACTGGGGCGAGTCCCACAGGCGGGCGGCCAGCGCCACGGCGGCCGCCTCGTCGGGTTCCAGGTCGATGTCGCCCAGCTCGTAGTCGCGGCGGGCGATGCGGTACCCGTCGACGGTGTCGAAGGCCGTGCTGCGGCCCGTCTCCAGGGGCACGCCGAGGTCGCGCAGCTCGGTCTTGTCGCGTTCGAACATGCGGAAGAACGCCTCGTCCGTCGCGGCGTCGGCGTAGCCGGGGACGATGGCGCGGATGCGCTCGGCGGTCAGGTACTGCCGGGTCGACAGCAGGCAGAGCACCAGGTTGACGAGCCGTTCGGCACGGGCGATGGCCACCGGAGAACCCTAACCCCGATCGCCGGCCGGGTGACGGCGCACCCGCCGGCCGGCCCGGGTGAAGGGACCATTCACCCGGGCCGGCCGGACGCTCAACGCTCCACCAGCACGTCCTCGGGCAGGCCGGGCACGTCCGACTCCACCCAGATGGGCCGCCGGTCGGGCAGCTCGTGGAACCGGCGCAGGCCCGCCAGTCCCGCCAGCCAGCCGGCCCAGGCGCCGTAGGGCGGCCGGCCCTCGACGAACCCGCTCTGCACGAACGTCAGCCGGGTGCGCCCGCCGGACTCCGCCAGCTCCCAGCCGGCGACCAGCCCGTCCCACTCGATGCCCATGCGCCGGCCCGGCTCGTAGCCGACCACCCGGCCGGGGTCGGGATCGGCGTCGAAGCCGCCCATGGCGAACCGGCCGCCGTCCCAGGGCTCGATGTCGACCTTCGCGCCGAACCACCGCGAGTACTGGTCGGGGTCCACCAGCGAGCGCCCGACGGCCTCGGCGGGGGCGTCGACGACCACGTCCACGCGCATCTCGTGCGTGGTGTAGTCGATCCTCGCGGTGATCGGGCGGCCCTCGACGTGGTCGACGAGGTTGGCCAGCGAGATCGTCCAGAAGGTGTAGAGCCAGGCCAGGACGCCGGTCTCGGCGACCGCCTCCGCCCAACCGGGGAAGTGGCTCTGCGACACCGACACCAGGGTGCCGCCGTCCTCGGCGGCCCACCGCAGCTCGACCGAGGTCTCCTCGCCGCCGACGGTCCAGCGGAACCCCAGCGACGAGTCGTCGACGTGCTCCAGGACCTGGCGCGGTTCGTCGCCCTCGGGGGTGTGGCGGCCCCAGAACCGCCACCGGTCGGGCAGGTCCACCTCCGCGTGCTCGGTCAGCCAGGCGCGCAGCTCGGCGGCGTCGGTCAGCGCCCGGCGGACGCGCTCGGGCGCGGCGGCGGTGCGGACGCGGAGGACCACGGTCTCGCTCATCGGTCTTCCCCCTCTTGGTCGGGGTGGTTCGGGTAGCAGGCCACGGCCAGGCGGAAGGCGTCGCCCTCCGCGCCGCCGTAGCGGCTGAACAGGTCCTGGAGCGTGGTCTTGAGCTCGTCGAAGAACAGCTGCCGCTGCTCGGGCCGCACCCGGATCTCGCCGGACACCCCCAGCGAGGGCAGCTCGGGCCGGGTGCGGTCCAGGGCGGCGATGTCGGCCTGGACGCGTTCGGCCAGGTCGAGCAGGTGGCCCAGGCTCAGCTCGTCGCGCGCGCGGCGCGGCCCGAGGCGGCCGACCAGCTCCGGCGACAGCCAGTAGGAGCGGGCCGCCGCCTGGTAGACGCCCTCGGTGATGCCGCGCACCCGCCGCTGGTCGACCTGGGCCGCCAGACCGGCCTCCACCAGGCGTTTCACGTGGTAGTAAACCCGCTGCGGGGTCTGGTCGAGCACGGTCGCCACCTCGGTGCACGAGCGCGGCTCGGCCAGCTGCCGCAGCACGTCGACGCGCTGCGGCTTGAGCAGGGCCTCGGCCTGCTCAAGCCGCTCCAGGTACAGGACGTCTCTCATCGCAAAAATTATGTTGTACGTAAAAATCTGTTTTGTCAATTGGGCCGGAAGAAGCCCCGGACCGGGTGGTCCGGGGCTCGTGGCCCGGGGTCCCAGGACCGGGAGTTCCGGCCTAACGCCAGGTCAGCACACCGACGCGGCCCTTCGCACCGGCCGCCCAGCAGGAGCCCGACCGGGGGTGGCCCGTGCAGTCGACGGTGTCGAAGCTGCCCGCGTCGAACCGGTGCCAGTGCCGGCCGCCGTCCGGGCTGACGTCGCTGCCCGTCGGCCCGACCGCGAGCACCGCCGGACCCCACCAGGCCGCGCCCGAGCGGTAGCCGGCGGGCGGGGCGCCCGGCGCGGTCCACGTGCGGCCGGCGTCCGCGGTCAGCGCCACGTTGGTCCCCGCGCCGTCGGGCTCCAGGTAGTCGCCGCCGACCGCCAGGCCGTGCCGGGGCGTGCGGAAGGCCACCGCGAACACCCCGGCCGACCCGGAGCTGACCAGCGGCGTGTCGCTCACCGACCAGTGCCGGCCGCCGTCGCCGGAGTGCAGCACGCGGGCCCGCTCGCCGCCGCCCGTGGCGATCCACGCGTCCCGCGCCCCGGCGGTGGCCACGCACTGCCCGCTCGCCGAGAAGCCGTACTCACCGGGCAGCGCGGGCGGCAGCCGGTCCTCGGGCACCGGGTGCCACGACCGGCCGCCGTCGCGCGTGGCCAGCACCCGGAACCGCCCGGCCACCGGGTCGCCCACGGCCAGGCCGCGGGAGCGGTCGAAGAACGCCACGCAGTTGTAGAAGGCGTCCGGCTCGGTGTTGCGGAAGGTCAGCGCCCAGGTCCGGCCGCCGTCGGTGGTCCGGTACAGGCGGGAGCTGTCCCCCGGCCCGATCGACAGGACCACGGCGGTGCGCGCGTCGAACGCCTCGACGTCGCGGAAGTCCAGGTCGGCGGTGCCGGGCGGGGCGACCGACGCCCAGGTCCGGCCGCCGTCGGCGGTGCGCAGCACGGTGCCCCGGCTGCCGCTGACCCAGGCCACGCGCGGGCTCACCGCGGACAGGCCGCGCAGCTGCGCGTCGGTCCCGGTGGGCCGGAGCTGCCAGGTCAGGGCCTGCCCGGTGGGTTCCTGCCCGGTGAGTTCCCGCGCGGTGGGTTCCCGCCCGGTGGGTTCCTGCCCGGTGAGTTCCTGCCCGGTGGGTTCCCGCGCGGTGGGTTCCCGCGCGGTCACGTCCTGCGCCGGGAATTCCCGCGCGGCGGGGTCCTGCGCCACCGCGGCGGGCGTCAGGACCGCGGTGACCACGAGCGCGGCCACGGCGGGGAGAAGGCTCTTCATGAGGTGTCAGCCTCGCGAAGGGCCCTCCCCGCCGACACCGCTAGAGGGACGAGATCAACCGCTCCACGCGCTCGTCCACGGCCCGGAACGGGTCCTTGCACAGCACGGTGCGCTGCGCCTGGTCGTTCAGCTTCAGGTGCACCCAGTCCACGGTGAAGTCGCGGCCCGCGGCCTGCGCGGCGGCGATGAAGTCGCCGCGCAGCTTGGCCCGCGTGGTCTGCGGCGGGGTGTCCTTGGCGGCCTCGATGTCGCCGTCGTCGGTCACCCGGTCCACCTGCCCCTTGCGCTGGAGCAGGTCGAAGATGCCCCGGCCGCGCCGGATGTCGTGGTAGGCGAGGTCCAGCTGGGCGATGCGCGCGTTGGACAGGTCCATGTCGTGCTTGGCCTGGTACCGCTCCATCAGCCGGTGCTTGATGGCCCAGTCGATCTCGCGGTCGATCTTGGACAGGTCCTGCGCCTCGACCGCGTCCAGCGTGCGGCCCCACAGCTCCAGCACCCGCTCGGCCATCGGGTCCGGCGCCCGCTTGGCCACGTGCTCCACGGCCCGCTCGAAGTACTCGCGCTGGATGTCCAGCGCCGACGCCTCCTTGCCGCCCGCCAGGCGGACGGTGCGGCGGCCGGTGAGGTCGTGGCTGATTTCGCGGATCGCCCGGATCGAGTTGTCCAGGCTGAAGTCGCGGAACTGGACGCCCTGCTCGATCATCTCCAGGACCAGGTTCGTGCTGCCCACCTTGAGCAGCGTGGTCATCTCGGACATGTTCGAGTCGCCCACGATGACGTGCAGCCGGCGGTAGCGCTCGGCGTCGGCGTGCGGCTCGTCGCGGGTGTTGATGATGGGCCTGGACCGGGTGGTGGCGCTGGACACGCCCTCCCAGATGTGCTCGGCCCGCTGCGACAGGCAGTAGACCGCGCCGCGCGGCGTCTGGAGCACCTTGCCCGCGCCGCAGATGAGCTGCCTGGTCACCAGGAACGGCAGCAGGACGTCGGCGATGCGGGAGAACTCCCCCGCCCGCGCGACCAGGTAGTTCTCGTGGCAGCCGTAGGAGTTGCCCGCGGAGTCGGTGTTGTTCTTGAAGAGGAAGATGTCTCCCCCGATGCCCTCGTCGGCGAGCCTGCGCTCGGCGTCGACGAGCAGGTCTTCGAGGATCCGCTCACCCGCCTTGTCGTGCGTCACGAGCTGCGCGAGGTCGTCGCACTCCGCCGTGGCGTACTCCGGGTGCGACCCCACGTCCAGGTAGAGCCGAGAGCCGTTCCGCAGGAAGACGTTCGACGAACGCCCCCACGAGACCACCCGGCGGAACAGATACCGCGCGACCTCATCCGGGGACAGCCTGCGCTGCCCGTGGAAGGTGCAGGTCACCCCGAACTCAGTCTCAATGCCGAAGATCCGCCGCTGCATCCTTCAACAGTAGGCGCATCCGACGCTTTCCTCAGTGATCCAATCGGGCGGCACGCCAATTCCTGGATAACGTTCTCGTGTGCTCCGACGGGTGAACGGGCTGGACTTGGCCCTGATGAGGCGGTCCGCGGCCCTGCGCGGGACCGCGGCGGACCGCGGGTTCAAGCGGTTGTCGAAAGCGGCGAACCACAGCTTGTTGTGGCTCGTCATCGCGGGTGTGCTGGCCTCGCGCAGGGGGGTGGGCAGACGCGCGGCGCTGCGCGGGGCGGCCGCCGTCGGCGGGGCCAGCTTCAGCGCGAGCCTGGTCGCCAAGCGGCTGTTCCCGCGCCGCAGGCCCGCCGCGGACCTGCTGCACGAGACGCGCAGGCTGACCAAGAGGCCCACGTCCTCCTCGTTCCCCTCGGGGCACGCGGCGTCGGCGGCGGCGTTCACCACGGCGCTGGCCATGGAGTCGCCCGCCCTGGGCGCGGCGGTGGCGCCGGTCGCGGCGGCGGTGGCGTACTCGCGGGTCCACACGGGCGTGCACTGGCCCTCCGACGTGGCCGCGGGCACCGCGATCGGGATCGCCGCGGGCCTGGCCACGCGGCGCTGGTGGCCCCGGCACCGGGCGGACGCGGCGTCGGCGCGCGAGCACACCGCGCTGGAACCGCTGGTCGACGGCGAGGGGCTGGTGGTCGTGGTCAACCCCGGCGCCGGGCTCGGCGGGGTCGACCAGACCGGGGCGATCGTGCGCGAGTGGCCGAAGGCGGTCGTGGTGGACATCGGCGACCTGGACCGGGTGGTGGCCGAGCACGCGCCGCGCGCGCTGGGCGTGGCGGGCGGCGACGGCTCGGTGGCCGCGGTCGCGGCGGTGGCCGTGGCCCACCGGCTGCCCCTGGTGCTGATCCCGGCCGGGACGCTCAACCACTTCGCGCGGGACGTGGGCGTGACGGGCCTGGCCGACAGCGCGCGGGCGGTCGCGGACGGCGACGGCGCGCTGGTCGACCTGGCGGCGGTCTCGGTGGACGGCGCGGGGCCCCGGTGGTTCGTCAACACCGCGAGCCTGGGCGGCTACCCCGACCTGGTCCGGCTGCGCGAGCGGCTGCGGGGCCGGTGGGGCAAGTGGCCGGCGGCGGCGATCGCGCTGTTCCGGGTGCTGCGCACGTCTCGGCCGCTGCGCGTGGAGCTGAACGGCGAGCGGCTGCTGATCTGGGTGCTGTTCGTCGGCAACGGCCCGTACCGGCCGAAGGGCTTCGCGCCGACCACGCGCCCGGCGCTGGACGCGGGCCTGCTCGACGTCCGCTGCATCCGCGCCGACCGGCGGCTGTCCCGGACGCGGTTCTTCGTCGGGGCGCTGCTGGGCTCGCTGCACCGCAGCCGCACCTACCGGCACGTCGAGACGCGGTGGCTGGACGTGCGGGTGCTCGACGGGGAGGTCGCGATCGCCACCGACGGCGAGGTGGGCCCGTCCGGGTCGCGGTTCGCGTTCCGGTCGCGGCCGGCCTCCCTCGGCATCTACCGCCCGCCCGACCAGGGTTGACGGAGTCGACGTTCCTGTTGAGGGAGTCGACGACGACGGTCGCGGACGTGCGCCGGGTCGAGCGCCTGCTCACCGACGTGCCGCGCGCCTACCCGCTGCGCCCGCCGGGGCCCGGTGACCCGGGCTGGGCGGTGAACCGGCACGCGGAGGAGCGCGGCTTCGACGAGACCTCCGAGGCCCCGTGGCGCGCGTGGTGGCCGACTACGCGGAGCGGCACGAGTCTGGACGGCACGAGCCGGGGCGGGAGGCGGCGTGGATCGCGGAGGTCGACGGCGGGCCGGTGGGGTCGGTGTTCTGCGTGCGGGAGGACGACCGGACGGCCAGGCTGCGGCTGCTGCCGGTGGAGCCGGGGGCGCGGGGCCTTGGGCATCGACGCCCTGCTGGTCGACGAGTGCCTGCGCTTCGCCCGGCGGGCCGGGTACGGGCAGACCTGGGCGCTGGAGCCTCCAGCCCGCCCGCCCCGGTCTGGCGGGCACGGCGCCGCGGCGGGCACCCGGGTCCGTCCACCCGCGCCGAAGGCCCCCGGTTCGGCCGAACCGGGGGCCTTCGGCGAACCTCGTGGTCCTCCGCCTCGTGGTCCTACGCCTTGTCGTCGTTCGGCGGCAGGTTCACGTCCGTGACCGGCTTGTCCTGGTCGGCCTCGACGGCCTCGGCCGTCGGCTCCGGCTCACCCGGCAGCAGGGCCGCCAGGGCGGCCCCCGTGATGCGCCGGAACGCCCGGCGCGGCCGGTCGCGCTCCAGGACCGCGACCTCCAGCTTGGCGCCGTCCAGGAGCTCGTTGCCGTTGCCGGTGCTGGTCGAGCCGGCGCTCAGGGCCTTCACGGCCACCCGCACCGCGTCGGCCAGCGCCAGGCCCTCGGCGTAGACCTCCTTCAGGGCGGTGCCCGTGGCCTCGGCCTGGCCGCCCATCACCGAGTACTGCGGCTCCTCGACGATCGAGCCGTCGTAGGTGAGGCGGTACAGGGTGTCGTGCTCCGGCGTGTGCCCGACCTCGGCCACGCAGATCTCGACCTCCATGGGCTTGATCTGCTCGGTGAAGATCGAGCCCAGGGTCTGGGCGTACACGTTGGCCAGGGACCGGCCGGTCACGTCGCGCGGGTCGTTCTGGTACCCGCGGATGTCGGCGAACCGGATGCCCGCCTGCCGCAGGTTCTCGAACTCGCTGTACCGGCCGACCGCGGCGAAGCCGATGCGGTCGTAGATCTCCGACACCTTGTGCAGGGTGC
Source organism: Saccharothrix sp. BKS2 (assembly GCF_047689505.1). Lineage (NCBI taxonomy): Bacteria > Bacillati > Actinomycetota > Actinomycetes > Pseudonocardiales > Pseudonocardiaceae > Saccharothrix > Saccharothrix sp. BKS2. The sequence goes on from NZ_JAUQOL010000001.1 coordinate 401,044, forward strand.
TGGACGGGTTCTCCGCCACGAACAGCACGCCGTCGGCGTACCGGAGCACGACGACGCTCCGGCCGCGGGCGATGCCCTTCCGGGCGTACTCCGAGCGGTCGCGCAGGACCTGCTCGGGCGAGGCGTACAACGGCATCGTCACCGGTGCGGCTCCAGGACTCGACGACGGGTGGGAATGGGGTTCTGCACGGCCGTCAGCCCGCCGGGTTGGTCCGGCGGCCCTCGACGACGGCCTCGGCCAGCGTCGCGGTGCGCTCCTCGGGCAGGTGCGCCGCCCCCTCGGCCGAGATCGTCACCACGACGGGGTAGATCCGGCGCACCACGTCCGGGCCACCGGTGCCCGAGTCGTCGTCCGCCGCGTCGTAGAGGGCCTCGATGGCGGTCCGCGCGGCCGTCTCGGCGTCCGCGTCCGGGTCGAACAGCTTCTTCAGCGCCGACTTCGCGAACAGCGAGCCCGAGCCCACGGCCTGGTAGCCCTGGGCGTCCTCGAACCGGCCGCCGGTCACGTCGTAGGAGATGATGCGGCCCGCGCGCTCCGGGTCGGGGGCCGCGGTGTCGTAGCCGGCCAGCAGCGGCACCACCGCCAGGCCCGCCAGGGCCGCGTCCAGGTTGCCCTTGATCATCGCCGAGAGCCGGTTGGCCTTGCCGTCCAGCGACAGCGAGACGCCCTCGATCTTCTCGTAGTGCCGCAGCTCGACCGCGTAGAGCCGGACGATCTCCACCGCGATGCCCGCCGTGCCCGCGATGCCCACCGCCGAGTAGTCGTCGGTGATGAACACCTTCTTCATGTTGCGCTGGGAGATGACGTTGCCCATGGTGGCGCGCCGGTCGCCCGCGATGACCACGCCGCCGCGGTAGGTCAGCGCCACGATGGTGGTGCCGTGCGGCGCCTCGACCGTGCTGCCCTCGGGCAGCCTGCGGGCGGAGGGCAGCAGGTCGGGCGCCTGCGCGCGGAGGAAGTCGGTGAACGACGAAGACCCCGGCCTGAGGTAGGCCGGGGGCAGCGACGCGGCCGGGTAGTGCCCGGTCGAGCTGTTGTCCATGTGTGCGTTCTTCTCCTGTCCCGCCTGCGGCTTACTCGCCGCCCTTTTGCACGTACGCGCGGACGAAGTCCTCGGCGTTCTCCTCCAGCACGTCGTCGATCTCGTCCAGGATCGCGTCGACGTCCTCACCGAGCTTCTCGCGGCGCTCCTGACCCGCGGCGGCCGCGCCGTCGCCGTTCTCGTCGCCGTCACCGCCGCCTTGCCGCTGGACCTGTTCCTGGGACATGTCGTTCCTCCCGCCTTTCGGCCCTGGGGGGTCAACATTACCCAGTGGGCCCGACGTTGTGCGCCGCCACTCGGGTCCGTTGATCAGCCCCTGGTGAGCGCCTCCACCAGCTGCTCGGCCGTCTCCGACGCCTCCAACAGGGCTCCGACGTGGGCTTTCGTCCCGCGCAGGGGCTCCAGGGTGGGGATGCGGACCAGCGATTCGCGACCGAGGTCGAAGATCACGGAGTCCCACGACGCGGCGGCCACCGAGGTCGGGTAGCGCTCCAGGCAGCGGCCGCGGAAGTAGGCGCGGGTGTCCTCCGGCGGCGCGAGCACGGCCGCCCGCACCTCCTCCTCGCTGACCAGGCGCTTCATCGAGCCGCGCGCCACCAGCCGGTTGTACAGGCCCTTGTCCAGCCGCACGTCGGAGTACTGGAGGTCGACCAGCGACAGGCGCGGCGAGCCCCACGCGAGGCCGTCGCGGGACCGGTAGCCCTCCAGCAGCCGCAGCTTGGCCACCCAGTCGAGCCGGTCGGCGCACTCCTGCGGGTCGCGGGCCAGCGCGTCGAGCACCTCGCCCCACACGCGCAGCACGTCGCGATCGCCGTAGCCCTCCTTCTCCACGAACTCCGAGGCGCGCTCGTAGTAGGCGAACTGGAGGTCCAACCCGGTGAACTTGCGCCCGCCGCTCAACTCGACCCGGGTCTTCAGGGTCGGGTCGTGGCTGATCTGGTGCACCGCCCGGACCGGCTCCAGCAGCCGCAGGTCGTCGAACCGACGACCGGCCTCGATCATGTCCAGCACCAGCGAGGTGGTGCCGACCTTGAGGTAGGTGGAGTACTCGGCCAGGTTCGCGTCGCCGATGATGACGTGCAGCCTGCGGTACTTGTCCGCGTCGGCGTGCGGCTCGTCGCGGGTGTTGATGATGCCGCGCTTGAGCGTGGTCTCCAGGCCGACCTCGACCTCGATGTAGTCCGAGCGCTGGGACAGCTGGTAGCCGACCTCCTCGCCCGCCGAGCCCAGGCCGACCCGGCCGGAGCCGACCACGACCTGGCGGGAGACGAAGAACGGCGTCAGCCCCGCGATGACCGCCGTGAACGGCGTGCTGCGCCGCATCAGGTAGTTCTCGTGGGTGCCGTAGCTGGCGCCCTTGCCGTCGACGTTGTTCTTGTAGAGCTGGAGCCGGGGCTGGCCGGGCACGGTGGCCGCCTTCATGGCGGCCTCCTCCATCACCCGTTCGCCCGCCTTGTCCCAGATCACCGCGTCGCGCGCGTTGGTGACCTCGGGGGCCGAGTACTCCGGGTGCGCGTGGTCGACGTAGAGGCGCGCGCCGTTGGTGAGGATGACGTTGGCCGCGCCCAGGTCCTCGACGTCGCCGTCGCCGCCGGGGTGGCCGCCGGGCGCGCCGAGGTCGAAGCCGCGCGCGTCGCGCAGCGGCGATTCCACCTCGTAGTCCCAGCGCGCCCGGCGGGACCTCGGCACGTCGGCGGCGGCCGCGTAGGCCAGCACCACCTGTGTCGAGGTGAGCACCGGGTTGGCCGTCGCGTCGCCCGGCACCGCGATGCCGTACTCGACCTCGGTTCCCATGATCCGCCGCATACGTCGCAGCCTACGACCAACCACCGGCGCGGCGCTGCCGGCCGTGGTCACGTTTCAGCCGGCGGCGAGCCCGGCGGCGGGCCGGATCCGGGAGGCGTTGCGGGCCGGGCCGAGGGCCGCGAGCACCGCCAGCGCCACCACCCCGACGCCGCCGACCAGCAGGGGCGCCACGGCCGCGGTGGGCCACGCGAACAGGCCCACGGCGGCCAGCGTCAGCTCGGCGTAGACCAGGCCGAACAGACCGCCGCCCAGCACACCCACCAGCGACAACAGCACCGCTTCGGCGACCACGCCGCCCTGGATGCCGCCCCGGGTGACGCCCAGGGCGCGGCGCAGCGCCAGCTCCTTGCGGCGCTCCTGCACCGAGATCGTCAACGCCGTCCCGATGCCGGTCACGGCGACCGCGACGGACAGCCCCAGCAGCACCATCAGCAGCAGGATGCCCAGGTCGAGGTAGCGCCGGTCCTGCGCGCCCTCCTCCGCCCTGGTGTTCACCACGACGGTGGGCGAGGCGGTCAGCGCGCCCTCCACGGCCGCCTCGTAGGCCGCCGGGTCGGCGCCCGGCGCGAACGCCACCAGCACCCGCGTGGGCGGGGCCAGGCCCGGGTCGGCCACCACCAGGTCGAAGCCGTCCAGCAGCTCGTCGCCGAAGGTGCCGGCGACCCGGGCCGTGCGCGGGCCGCCGGGCAGCCCCTCGACGGTGAACGGCTCGCCGGTCCGCGCACCGGAGCGCTCGGCGTACCAGTCGGAGACCAGCAGCTCACCGGGCCCGGGGTCCACGGGGGTCGCCCGCGCCGCCAGGTAGTCGCGCACCTGCCCGGGTTCGGCGCCCGCGACCCGCGCCGGGAACGCCTCGCCGCCCGGGTCGCGCCGGTCGGCCTCCACGCCGTGCAGCACGACGGCGCCCGCCACCTCCGGCCGGGTCGCCGCCGCGCCCACGGCGCCGTCCAGCGGCCGCCCGCCCGCGTCGGTCACCACGGCGTCCGGCCGCGGCGCGCGGTCGAGCTCCTCCTCCACCCGCTGCGCCGAGCCGACCGCGACCGCGAAGAAGGTGACCATGGCGGCGGCCAGCAGCAGGGGCATGGCCACCGACGCCGACCGCTGCGGCACCCGCCGCACCTCGGCCGCGGCCAGCTTCCACTGCGCTCCCCCGAAGCGGCTCGCGACCGAGCCGAACACGCGGCCCAGGCCGGGCACCACGACCGGTCCCAGCACGCCGAACAGCCCGAACACCCCGGTGATGGCGGAGAACAGGACCAGGAAGATCGCCGCCAGGGAGCCCTGGGCCAGCACGCCGAGCGCGGCCAGGACCGCCGCGAGCGACACCAGCACGAGGCCGAACACGCGGCGGCGGCGCACCACGGCGTGGTCCGGCGTCTGGCCCTCGGAGGTGCGCAGCGCGGCCAGCGGCGGCACCAGGGAGGCGGCCAGCGAGGGCCGGACCGCGGCGAACCCGCTGAGCGCGGTCGCGGTGGCCACGCCGATCAGCAGCTGGGTCCCGGTGGGCAGCAGCGCGGGGCTCAGCTCCACCGCGCCCAGGATCACCGACAGGCCGGTGGCGTCGAACAGCCGGGCCAGCAGCCACGCCACCACCCCGCCCAGCAGCGCGCCCACCCCGCCCGCGACCGCGCCGGTCAGCAGCGCCTCGATCAAGTTCGCCCGGACGAGTGACCCCCGGAAGGCGCCCAGGCAGCGCAGCAGCGCGGTGTGGCGCTGCCTCTGGAGGTAGACCGCGCGGTAGGTGGCGGAGGCGACGAACACCGAGGTGGCCAGCGCCAGGAAGCTGAACGGCAGCAGCACGACCGCGAGGTCCTGCTCGGGCCGCTCGGCGGAGACCAGGGCGGCGGTGTCCACCCGGAACCCCCCGCCCGCGGCCGCCGCCACCGCGGCCCGGTCGCCGCCGGTGACGTGCAGCGACAGGACCTGCGCCGGCCCCAGCCGGGCGGCCAGGCCCTCGCCGACGACGATCACGGGCTCCTCGGCGACCGAGCCCCGCCGGGTGATGCCCCGGACCACCACGTCCACCGGGTCGCCCGCCGCGTCGGCCACGCGGGTGAGCGAGCCGGGCGCGAGGCCGTGCTCGTGCGCGGTGACGCGGTCCACCGCGATCTCGCCGTCCGGGCCGGGCGGGCGGCCCTCCAGGACCGGCACCCGCCGGGCCCCCTCGACCTCCACGTCCGCGTCGGCGCGGCGGTCGCCCGCGCGGCCGTCCAGCAGCAGGTCGACGCGCACCCGCCGGACCTGCCGCACCCCGGTCACCCCCGGCACCGCGGCCACCCGATCGGCGATCGCCTGGTCGAGGGGCACGTCCGAGTAGGGCTCCGCGCGGACGACCAGGTCGACCCCGGCGGGCACCACCGGCGCGCCCTCGCCCACCGCGCGCACCATCGCGTCGCTCAGCACCAGCCCGGCCAGCAGGCAGGCGACACCGACGACCAGGGCGACACCGGGCAGCACGGCGCGGCCGGGCCGGTCGCGGAACTCCGCGACCGCGAGCCGCAGGGATCTGGGCACAACTCCTCCTCGTGACGAGAACGGCACGACGGTAGGAACAGCGGTCGTCGGCGGGCGTCGGCCCGGGGTAGCACGCGCCGGTACGACCGCAGGAGGATTCCCGGATGAGCCTGGAGGAGGTCCTGCTCGTCGACCAGGGTGGCAACCCCGTCGGCGCGGCGACGCGGGCGCGGGTGCGCGCCGAGGGGTTGTGGCACGCGTGCGCGGCCATCGTGGTGCGGTCGCTCGACGGGCGGCGGCTCTACGTGCACCGGCGCACCGACACCAAGGACGTCTACCCCGGCCTCTACGACCCCACGTGCGGCGGGGTGGTCGCGGCGGGCGAGACGCCCGAGGAGTGCGCCGCGCGCGAGCTGGCCGAGGAGCTGGGCGTCACCGCGACGCCGGCGTTCCGGTTCCGCACGACGTTCGTCGACGGAACCATCCGCTACGTCGCGCACGTTTACGAGACGCGCACCGACGGGCCGTTCACCCACCAGCCGGAAGAGGTGGCGTGGGGCGGGTGGGTGGAGGTCGAGGAGGTGCGCGCGCTGGTGGAGGACCCGGACTGGCCGGTGGTGCCGGACGGCCGGGCGTTGATCAAGGGGTGGTTCGAGTGGGTCTGGCGTTCGCCATGTCCATCCCCGGGCTCGCCGTGCTGCTGATCGCGCTGGCGAGCGGCGAACTGCTGCTGCGGCGGGTCCGCCGCCGCCGGGGCGGGCACCCGGTGATCAGCGCGACCGCGTTCGACGAGTTCACCGCGGTGGTGCACGGGAGCAAGCGCGTCGAGCTGGAGCAGCGGCAGACCACGCTCGTGCTGGGCGAGGACGAGGAGTCCGGCGCTCCCCCGCGCGGTCCGGTCGACCTGGACTCCGGCTCGGTGCGGCTCAGTCCCAGGCCAACGACGCCCGGGTAGCCCAGTACCGCTCGGGCGGCTCCGCGAGGTCGGTCAGCTCGTCCGGGTCCAGCTCCACCTCGCGGGCCGCCAGGTTGGCGCGCAGCTGGTCGGCGCTCGCCGCGCCCGACAGCACCACGTCCGCCCACGGCTGGGCCCGCACCGCGGCCAGCGCGACCGCGTCCGGGCCCACGCCGTGCCGCCCGGCCAGCTCGCGCACCCGCGCGGGCGGGTCCACCGCGAGGCGGCCGTTGGCCAGGCCCTCCTTGACGAACACCTCGACCCCGGACTCCGCCGCCCGCGCCAGCTCGGGCCCGACCGAGGTCTCCAGCACGTTCCAGGTCGACTGCACCGCGTCGAACAGCTTGCGCCCCTCGACCTCCAGCTCCAGCGCCCGGCGCACCGTCCCGGCCTGCTCCGGGCCGGAGGTGGAGAAGCCCAGCCGGACGCCCGAGTCGCGCAGCTCCCCCAGCGCGAGCAGCAGGTCCAGGTCGCCGAACAGCGGGCTGTCCGCGGTCAGCGAGTGCACCAGGTAGAGACCGACGTGCGCGCCGAGCAGGTCCCGCGTCTCCGCCCACTGCCGCCCCAACCGCTCCCGCGAGTGCTCCTTCACCTCGTGGGTGTCCGCGTCCACGCGCCAGTCGCCGACGTAGGCGTACCCCCACTTGCTCGACACCCGCACGTCGCGGCGCCCACGCGAGTCGAGCCACCCGGCCAGGAACTCCTCCGCCCGGCCGTACGAGCGGGCCGCGTCGACCCGGCGCACCCCGGCCTCGTAGGCGGCGTCCAGCACGGTGTGGCAGTGCTCGCGCATGGCCTCCACGTCCCGGTCGGCGGGCAGCGCCCCGTCGCGACCGAGGTTGATGTAGGCGGGGCGGCCGAGGGCGGCGAGACCTAGGGCGAAATCGGGCACGCCGGACACGGTAACCGGCGATTACCGCGACCGCCGGTCACGTGGTGGCGGGGTCGGCCTCCACCTCCAGGAGTGCCAGCATCTGACGCAGTCGCAGGCGGCGTCGGGGGGCGGTGGCCGGGTCGGCGATCAACGCCCTCATCCGCTCGGCGGCCCACTTCGCCACACCGGCGCACTTGAGGTCCACGACCAACCCGATTTCTTCGTCGAAAGAATTCTCCTGGGTCGTCAACAATCGGCTCCACGCCGCCGTGGCGAGATCCCGCTCGCCGCTCGCGGCAAGAGCCCGCACGAGAGCACGGCTGTCCTCGAACGACAACTCGGGCCAGAGCACCTGGTCGACCAGCATGGCGGCACCTTCACCGTCACCGTGCGTGAATCGGACCAAAAAAGCTTTTTGCAAGTTGGTCCCCGTGACTTTCGGGTGCTCGATCAGGTCGGCGGCGACCGCGATCGCCGCCTCCGGCTTGTCCGGATCGAGGGCGTCGAGGATGCCCGCCAAGTAGTCCGTGCCCAACCGGGTTCCCTCGGAGGCCGACTCGGCCAGCAGGGCAGCCGCCGCTTCGGGGTCGGCTTTCAGCAGGACCTGCGCCGCATCGCGGGCCATCTCACGGGTGAGAAAACTGGACAGGCGAATCGCGCCCTCCGCCCAGGCCCATGCTTCCCGCCGACCGCCTGCGTCGTAGAACCGCCCGGCGATGCCGATTCGACTGTAAGGGTAAAACAACTGGCCCTCGTCGAACAGTTCCACCAATTTTTGGGGCGTCCCATCGGGTGTCGCGAGCCAAGCGCAGATCAATTCTTCCGCGCCCAGCGCACTCGGCACCAACTTCAACAGCCGGGTTCCGGCCAGTTCGACCAGGGTGGTGTGCGGCGTCACCTCGACCGCCTTCATGAGCAGGCTTCCCGCGTACCAGGTCATGACCTTCTCGGCCTGCGTCAACCACTTCTCCACTCGGTCGACGATCGCCGGCAGCCCGTCGTCACCCCGGATCCTGAGCAGGAGGACGAGGGCGTCCCGCACGGCGAGCGGGTCGGTGGTCGGGTCGTCCAGGACGGCTTCGGCCAGGGCGGCGGCCGTGGTCTTGTCGCCCGCGCGCTCCAGGAGGGCGGCGACCTCCAGGCGGCCGGCGTGGTCGTCCTCCGGGCGGGTGGCCACCAGCGCCGCGACATCGGCAACCGCTCGGGCTCCCGGCTCGGCGAGCCAGGCGGCGGCCACCCGCTTCAGGGAGCCCGCGGTCGCGGACCGATCCGCGAAGACCGTTTCCGCCATCGCCTCCATGTCGGACACCAGGCCCAGGTCCGCGAGCACCTCGACCGCCTCCACCCGGGCCAATACACCGACATCCGGTTCGAGGACCATGTCCAGGGCCCGCTGTCGGACCTGTGCCACGACATCGGCTCCCAGTCGGAGGGCCATGGGCGCCGCTCGGCGCAACGGCCGGCCGTAGCAGGACGGCAGGAGCGGCGCCAGCAACGCCCTGACCCGTCGTCCTCCGGTCAGGCGCTCCAGCGCCACCACCGCCGCCATCCGGCGGCTCACCGCCAGTTCGGGGTGCGCTCCCATCGATTCGAGCTGCTCGGCGACCCTGGCGTGGTCGAACAGTCCGCCGAGGACTTCGATCGCCTCGACGGCGGTGTCGAACTCGTCGGAGTTGCGGGCCAGGGACACCAGTCGGTCCACGACTCGTTCGGCGGTGTCGGTGGAGGTGGTGACGCCCTCCGCGGTCAGGTGACCGGCCAGGAGGACTCGACGGGGGTCGTAGGAGGACAGGATGCGATCCACGACGGCGGACGTGTCGTGGCCCGGTTTCGCCGCCCACAGGGCGAAGGTGAAGAGGGCGAAGGTCCGCTCCGCTTCCTTCAAGCCCCTGCGGATCCAGTCGCCCAGGTCGGCGAAGTCCTCGCCGATGGAATCGGCGTGGGACCGGGCGGCCAGGAATTCGGCGAAGGACTGGTGCAGGAAGTGGAGTTCGCGCTCGGCGGCCACCAGGAGGCCGGTGCCGATGAGTTCCTCCCAGAGGTGCTCCTCCCAACCCTCCACCAGCGCGTCACCCGCCTGGTCGCGCACCCAGTCCCGAGCCACGGGCCAGAGGGGGTCCTGGGTCTCCAGGCGTTTCCGGGCCAGGGCGGCCAGCAGGCGGAAACGGTTCTCGTGCAGCCACTTGATGCAGGCGAGGCGGGCGGGGTCGTCGAGGTGCTGACGGCGGAGGTGCGCCAGGACCTCGCGCCGGGTGCTCCGGTCCCCCGCCAGGTAGCCGCAGAAGCGCTCGTAGAGGCTGACCCGGCTGGTGGGCAGCGCGCGTTCGGGGTCCTTGACCGCCGCCACCGCGGCGATGGTCGCCAACAGCGGGTTGCGGACCAGTTCGCGGAGCCTGCCGTCCGAGGTCTCGCGCAGGAAGCGCTCGGCCTCCCGGGTCGCGGTGGCCGGGTTCTGCGCGGTGAACCAGCGGTGGGCGAACTGCTCCAGTTCGAGCCGGCCGAAGGGCTGGATGACGTAGTCGCCCACGTTGGCCGCGCGCAGCGGTGACAGCTCGGACTCGGGCAGCCCCCGCGTCGTGATCACGAAGCGGTAGTCGGAGCCGGGGCGGGCGTGCTGGGCCACCGCCCGGATCACCTCGCCGCGCACGCGCGGGTCGGGGATCTCGTCCAGGCCGTCGACCAGGACCAGCCAGCGCGCTCCCTGCGTGCGACCGGTGAACATGCCCGCGTCGGGGTCCTGGACGAGCGTCCGCCCGAGGGTGCGGCTGACCGCCCCCGCCAGGACGTTGCTCCACGAACCGGTGCTGTCCAGGGAGCGGGCGGACACCCGGACGGGTACCACCGGCTCGCTCAGCAGGGCCCCGGTGACGCTGTCCTCGCGCAGCCAGATGCGGGACAGGACCCGGGTCAGGTGGTTGCTCAGGGTGGACTTCCCGGCGCCCGGCTCACCGGTGACCAGCAGGTGGTCGTGGCGCTCCAGGGCCTCCGAGACCGGCACGGCGGACTGCGAGGCGGTGGTCGCCGGCCGCTGCCCCTCCACCACCTCGCGCTGCGCGCCGGGGTCCTCCCGCTCGACAACCGCGCGCAGGCGGACCTGTTGGCGTACGTAGATCGTGGAGAGCGGGGGTTCGTCCACCCCCAGCAGGCGGTAGGGCAGGCGTTCCACCGCCGTGCTCTGGGCCTCCAGCAGGTTGCTCAGCGCCAGCGTCGGGAGGGGGCAGTCGATCCAGGTCTCCAGGCGGGGCTGGTCGGCCCGCTGCTGCGCCAGGTGGTTCCGCTCCCGGGCCTCCTTGGCCCGCACCCAGACGTCCACGACCCCGGCCGGGTCGCGCTTGAGCGCCACCGCGAGGGCCTGGGTCGACTCCAGGTTGAGGAAGCGGGTGGCCCCGAAGATGCCGTAGACGGCGTTCTTCTCGAACGGTGTCGCCGACAGGAACTCGTGCACGCTGCCGAACCCGGCGTCGGAGAGGGCGCCGTGGAACCACGCCGCGAGTTCCTCCAGTTCCGCATAACGCTGCCGCTTGCCCTGCGATGGACGTCCGCCCGGCATGGCTCCCTCGTCGACGTGTCGGGTTTCCCACGGGTTTCCCCACTGTAGAGGGAAATTCGCGGTGTGCCGCAACCTCGATCCCGTCATCGTGCGGATGGACGGAGGAGTCGTGGACCAGTTGATCGGGAACCCGGCGTGCTACCTGGTGTTGGCGCTGGTGGGAGGGCTGCTCAGGCAGTGGATCGCGCACCGGACCGCCGTGCGGCGGGAGGAGGAGGTGACGCGGCGGCTGGAGGTGGCCGTGCGGGACACGAAATCGGCGGAAAGGGCCGCCGTGGTGCGCGCGGCGCGGTGAGCGGAGCTGTTCGCGGAAAGACGCGGACGAAGTGCGCCGAATGGAATTCCCGCGGCGAGCCGGTGGGGGCACCTCAACCCCCACCGGCCTGTCCTCAGGCGTCCCGGCGGACCAGCGACACCGCGCCCGCCCCCAGCGCCACCACCACGTAGGCGATCATCACCAGCCCCGCCCCCGACGGCGACAGCACCGAGCCCCCCGCCCCGGCCAACTGCGGCGGCAGCACCGGCGGCAGCACCGAGTACAGCGGCTCGCCCCACCGCCGCGGCAGCAGCAGCGCCACCACCGGCAGCACGAACAGCAGCCCGCACAGGGTCACCAGCGCGCCCGCCGTCGACCGGACCACGAAGCCCAGCCCCAACCCCACCAGCGCGACCAGCACCAGCGACGCGGTGTTCGCCAACAGGGTCGGCAGGGCCTCGCCGAACGAGTCGTACGCCGAGATCGGCTTCGGCCGGTTCCCGGTGATCAGCTCGCCCGCCACGTAGGCCAGCAGGTTCACCACCGCCGCGACGACCAGCGACACGCCGGCCACCACGACCGCCTTGGCCGCCAGCAGCCGCCCGCGGCGCGGTACGCCCACCAGCACCGGGCGGATCATGCCGGTGCCGTGCTCGGCGGTGATCGCCAGCGCGCCCAGCGCCCCCAGGCAGAACTGCCCGAACGGCAGCAGCGGCACCGCCGGGTCGGCGCGGTCGAACCGCTGCCGCCGCTCCGGCGGCGCCACGTCCCAGTCGGCGGTCATCAGGTACGACACCACGACGCCGACCGCCAGCAGCAGCGCGATCGCCAGCAGCAGGTACGCGGTGGAGCGCACCGAGCGGAGCTTGAGCAGCTCCGACCTGAGCACGTCGGTCATCGGGCGGTCTCCTTCGCGCGGTACTCGACGCTGTCCTCGGTGAGCCGCAGGTAGGCGTCCTCCAGGGACGCGCCGCGCGGGGTCAGCTCGTGCACGGGCAGGCCCCGGGACGCGGCCAGGTCCGCGATGTCGGCGGCGGCCAGGCCGCGCACGAGCAGCGCGCCGTCCTCGGTGGTGACCGACGCGCCGGCCCCCTCCAGCACCCGGCCCAGCTCGCCCCGCTCGGGCGAGCGGACCAGCACGTCCTCCTGGAACCGCGCCCGCAGCTCCCGCACGGACGCCTCCAGCACCAGCCGGCCCCGGCCGATCACGATCACCCGGTCGGCGGTCAGCGCCATCTCGCCCATGAGGTGGCTCGACACCAGGACCGCGCGGCCCTCCGCGGCCAGGTCGCGCATCAGGTGGCGGACCCAGCGGATGCCCTCGGGGTCGAGGCCGTTGACCGGCTCGTCGAACAGCAGCACGCCGGGGTCGCCCAGCAGCGCCGCCGCGACACCGAGCCGCTGCCTCATGCCCAGCGACAGCGCGCCGACGCGCCGGGTCGCCGCGCCCGCCAGGCCCACCAGCTCCAGCACCTCGTCCACGCGCCGGTCGCCGATGCCGTTGGCGCGGGCCAGCACCCGCAGGTGGTCGCGGGCGGTGCGGCCGCCGTGCGCGGCGCCCGCGTCCAGCAGCGCGCCCACCTCGTGGGCCGGCCTGCGCAGCTCGGCGTAGCGGCGGCCGTTGACCAGGGCCTCGCCGCCGGTCGGCCGGTCCAGGCCGAGGACCATCCGCATGGTGGTCGACTTGCCCGCGCCGTTCGGGCCGAGGAAGCCCGTCACGTGGCCGGGTTCGACCTTCGTGGTGAGCTCGTCCACCGCCCGGGTCTTCCCGTAGCGCTTGGTCAGCCGTCTCGTCTCGATCACGGTGACGAGCCTGCGCGACCGGCGCGCCCGGCGGATCGGACCGGGGTCCGCACCCCGGGGTCGGCCCGGAGTCCGATGCCGGGGGCCCGCCCGGCCGGATACCGTGCCGGCCGTGGACCCCCGCGTGCTGCGCCTGCCGACGGCCTACCTCTACGGGCTGGACGGGCTCGCCGCCGTGGTGGTCACCACGACGTACCTGGGCTTCGTCGAGATGAGCCCCGCGCCGTCGTGGCTCGGCCTCCCCCTGGCGGTGCTGATCGGCGCGCCACTGGCGGTGCGCCGCCGCCGGCCGCTCGCGGCGCTGGTGGTCGTGGTGGCGGCGCAGTGCGCGGCCACGGTCGCGCACATCACCCTGGAGCCCTACGCGCCCACGGCGTTCGTCATGTACTCGGTGGCCGCGCTGTGCCCGCGGCGGGTCGCGGTCGGGGCGCTGGCGGCGTCGCTGGCCGCCGCGGCGGCGGCGGTGGCCGTCGCGGAGCCGTGGCCCGACGACCTCGGGCTGGTGCTGTTCGTGTCGGTGCTGGTCGGCGCGTCCTGGGCGCTGGGCCGCACCACGCGGGTCCGGCGGTCCTACGAGGCGCGGGCGGCGGCGGAGCGGGCGGAGCGGGCGGTCACCGAGGAGCGGATGCGCATCGCCCGCGAGCTGCACGACGTGGTGGCGCACAGCCTGACCCTGATCGCGGTCAAGGCCGGCATCGCCGCCCACGTCGGGCCGGACCGCCCCGAGGAGACCCGGGAGGCGCTGCGGGTGATCGGGACGGCGTCCCGGGACACGCTGGTGGAGATGCGACGGCTGCTGGGCGTGCTGCGCGCCGAGGACGCGGCGGTCGAGCTGGCGCCCATGCCCGGCCTGTCGGACCTGCCCGAGCTGGTGACGCGGGCGTCCCTGGCCGGGGTGGAGGTGGACCTGTCGGTCAGCGGCCCGGTGCCCGACGCGCTCGGGCTGACCGTGTACCGGATCGTGCAGGAGTCGGTGACCAACGTGGTCAAGCACGCGGCGCCCGCGTCCTGCGCGGTGTCGGTGGAGGTGTCGGAGGGCGAGGTGGCGATCTCTGTGGTGGACGACGGGCCCGGCGAGCGGGTGCTCGGCGGCGGTGGCGGGCACGGGCTGATCGGGATGCGGGAGCGGGTCGCGGTGTACGGGGGGACGTTCTCGGCGGGGCCGCTGGCCGGGCGCGGGTTCGCGGTGCGGGCGCGGGTGCCGCTGTCGTGACCGACGTGGCGGTGACCGACGTGGCGGTGACCGACGTGGCGGTGAGCGGTGTGGCGGTGAGCGGTGTGCCGGTGACCGACGTGGTGGTGGTCGACGACCAGGCCCTGCTGCGGGGCAGCTTCCGGGTGCTGGTGGACTCCGCGCCGGACCTGCGGGTCGTCGGCGAGGCCGGCGACGGGGCCGAGGCGGTGGCCGTGGTGCGCGCGACCTCGCCGGACGTGGTGCTGATGGACGTGCGGATGCCCGGCGTGGACGGCATCTCGGCCACCCGCGAGATCAGCGCCTCCTCGTCGGCCCGGGTGCTCATCCTGACCACGTTCGACCTGGACGAGTACGTCTACTCGGCGCTGCGGGCCGGCGCGAGCGGGTTCCTGCTCAAGGACACGCCGCCCGCCGACCTGCTGGCCGCGATCCGGGTCGTGGCGGCGGGCGACGCCCTGCTGGCGCCCTCGGTGACGCGCCGCCTGGTGGCCGAGTTCGCCCGCGCGCCGCGACCGCGCCCGGTGCGGCTGGACGGGGTCACCGACCGGGAGCGGGAGGTGCTGGCCCTGATCGCGCGCGGCCTGTCCAACGCCGAGATCATGCGGGAGCTGCACCTGTCCACGGGCACGGTCAAGACCCACGTCGGCAGGCTGCTGCACAAGCTCCAGGCCCGCGACCGGGCGCAGCTGGTGATCGCCGCCTACGAGTCGGGCCTGGTCACCGCGCGCGCCTGACCCCGCCACCGCCCGTGCCCGCGGCGGCCCTTGCCCGCGGCGGCCCGCTCTGCCAGGTTGGGCCGGGGGGTCGAACGTGGACGGGGTGTTCGTCAGCTACCGCACCGGTGACGGCGACTGGGCCGCCACGCTGGTCGCGCGCGAGCTGGAGTCGCGGTTCGGCGCGGACCGCGTGTTCCTGGCCAGCCGGACCATCCGGCCCGGCGACGACTTCACCGAGCAGATCGACCGGTGGCTGGACCGCAGCGACGTGCTGCTGGCGGTGATCGGCCCCCGGTGGCTGACCGCGTCCAACGGTCGCGGCCGGCGGCTCGACGAACCCGGCGACTGGGTCCGGTACGAGATCGCCACCGCGCTCGCCTCGGGCGTGCGGGTGATCCCGGTGCTGCTGGACGGCGCGGAGCCGCCCGCCGAGGCCGACCTGCCGCCGGGGACCGGGGCGCTGGCCCGCAGCCACGTGCTGCGCCTGCGGCACGGCAACGACGACCGGGACATCTCCCGGCTGGTCGACGAGCTGGCCGCGCTCGCCCCGGCCGGCCGGACCGAGCCCACCCCCGCAGGCCGGCCCGCGCCCGGGTTCCGCCCCTACCGCGGGCTGGAGACCTTCCGGGAGGAGGACGCGGCCCTGTTCCACGGCCGGGACCGCGAGGCCGCCCGGCTCCGGGAGCTGGTCTCGGCCCACCCCGTGGTCGTGGTGGCGGGCGCGTCCGGCAGCGGCAAGTCCTCGCTGGTGCGCGCCGCGCTCGTGCCCCGGTTGCGGGCGGGGGGCGCGCGGGTCGCGGTGTTCCGGCCGGTCGTGGACACGTCGCCGGTGGCGGGCCTGCTCAGCGCCGTGCGCGCGGAGGTCGGCGCGGACCTCGCCGACCGCCTCGACCGCGACGAGGTGCGCCTGTGGGCCGACCCGCTCGCGGCCGGGGTGGGCCGGTTGGTGCTGGTCGTCGACCAGTTCGAGGAGCTGGTGGCGGCCGCCCCGGACCAGGCCGCCGAGCTGTTCGACCTCGCCGCCGCGCTGGCCGGGGCGGCGTCGACGCGCCCCGGCGGGCCGCCCGCACTGGGCGTGGTGCTCACCGTCCGCGGCACGGACGTGGACGCGCTGCCCACCGGCGGGCTGGCGCGGGCGCTGGAGTCCTCGGGCGTGTTCGTGCCCCGGATGGGCCCGGCCGAGCTGCGCACCGCCGTCGAGGCCCCGGTCGCCGGCGTGGCCTCGTTCGAGGCCGGGCTGGTCGAGCGGATCGTGCGGGACGCCGGCGACGCGCCCGGCCGGTTGGCGCTGGTGCAGTTCGCGCTGACCCGGCTCTGGGAGACCGCCCCCGGCGGCGTGCTGGCGCACGAGGCGTACGACCGGATCGGCGGCGTCGCGGGCGCGCTGGCCGGCTACGCCGACGAGCTGCTGACCAGACCGCCCTGGCCGGAGGAGGCGGCGCTGGTCGAACGGCTGCTGGTGCAGCTGGCGCGGCCGGTGGACAGCGGCGGGTTCGTCGCCTCGCCGGCCCGGCTGGACCGGTTCGGGCCGGAGCTGCGCGCGGTCGCGGCGCGGCTGAGCGCGAACCGGCTGGTGGTGATCCGGCAGGACGCCGGCCAGCCCGAGGTGGTCGCCCTGGCGCACGAGGCGCTGCTGCGCGAGTGGCCGCGGCTGCGCTCCTGGCTGGTCGCGGCCCGTGACTTCCGGTCCTGGCAGGAGCGGCTGCGGGTGTCGGTGGACCAGTGGCTCGACGCCGACCGCGACCCGGCCGCCCTGCCCCGGGGCGCGCCGCTGGCCCGCGCCGAGGAGTGGCTGGCCGGCCACGGCGACCGGCTGACCGGGGTGGAGCGCGAGTACGTGCTGGCCGGGCGCGGGCACCGCGCGGCGCGGGAGCGGGCGGCGGCGACCCGGATCAGGCGGCTGCGGCAGCTGCTCGCGCTGCTGGTCGTGCTCGTGGTGACCGCGGGCGCGCTCGCGGTGACCACCGTGCTGACCAACCGCGAGATCGGCGCGCAGCTGCGGACCCAGGACGCGCGGGTGATGGGCCGGGACTCCCTGGTCAGGGTGGACGGCGACCCCGGCGGCTCCCTCCGGCTGGCGCTGACCGCGTGGCACACCGACCCGGGCGCCCCCGAGGCGTACGCCGCCCTGCTCCAGCAGCGGCTGCGGCTCGGCCAGGCCGTGCGGATCCACCCCGCGCCGTGGACCGGCGCCCTCGTCGACTGGCTCTCCAGCGCCGACGGCTCGGTCACCGCGGCCCTGGCCGGCACCGAGCGCGGGACGGTGCTGACGGTCTGGCCCGGCACCCTCGACGGCGACCCCGGACCGTGGTCGGTCGAGGGCGTGCCCGGACCGACCGCGGCGGCGCTGGACCACGACGGCGGCCGGCTCGCCGCAGTCGGCGAGGACCGGCGGATCGGGCTGTGGGACGTCGCCTCGCGCACCCGGCTCGCGGTCCTGGACCAGGACGACGGCCCGCGCGCCGAGGACAGCCGGGACGTGCTGGCCTTCGCCCCCGACGGCCGCCGCCTGCTGCACGTGCACGAGACCGGCTCCGGCGGTCGGACCCGCCAGGTCTCGATCCGGGTCTGGGACGTCGAGCGCCGCGAACCGGTCCAGGTCCGCGCCGACGGGCTGCCCCCGCGCAGGTCCGACTTCCGGCTGGGCGCCGACGGCCGGTCCCTCGTGGTCTCGGACGCCTTCAGCCCGGACGAGGTGATCGTCTTCGACCTGGAGACGGGTCGGGAGCGGCACCGCTTCGAGTCGGCCGTGGTCGCCGGTCGCGGCGCGAGCGTGCTCACCTGCGCCGGGTCCGCGGTCCAGGTGTTCGACGCGGCGACCGGCGCGCGGCAGCGGACCGTCGACCTGCCCGACTGCGCGGTCACGCGCCTGAACGACGCCGACACCACGGGCCGGTACGTGGTCGAGCACCGGATGGGCAGCACCTCGGGCAGCGGGCGCTACGAGGTTCTCGTCCTGCTGGACCTCGCGACCGGCCGGAGGCACGCGGTCACGGCGCCGAGCGGGCCGGACGGGGTGATCGGGAACCTGACCGCCACGCCGAGGTCGGACGGCTCCGCCCTGCTGGCCGCGCCCTTCGGGACCGCGGTGGTCGCCCTCCGCGCCCCGCAGGCCCCGTCCGACCTCGGGCGCCCGTCCGGCACCCCGGTCGGCGACGGCGGGCACGAGGTCGACGTGGTCGGGGACGAGGTGCTCCTCCTCGCCGCGGGCGGCCGGGTGGCCGCCCGCCGGGGCGCGCCGCACGTGCTCGACCCGACGATCCCCCTCGGCCGGCCGACCTTCGCGCCCACCGCGGACGGCAGCCGGCTGGCCGTCGCGGTCTCGGGCCGCGTCACGGTCTACTCGGTGCCCGACCTCACGCCGGTGCGGACCTTCCGCCTCCCGTCCCGGGCCGATCCCGACCGCCCCTGCGACCAGGAGCGGTGGGGCGTCGACCTGTTCTCCGCCGGCGACCGGGAGGTGACCGCGGTGTGCGAGGGCCTGCTCACCCGGTGGCCGGCCGACTCGGGCGGCCCGGTCGACCCGCCGCTGGACCTGGACGCCCGGGGTCCCGAGCGGGACGGCGACGTCGAGGTGCTCCCCCGGCCGGGTCACCCGGACGAGGTCCTCGTCCTCGCCGACCGCCGGCACCTGGAGGTGTGGGACGTCCGCGACCGGGCCGCGAGGGGGCGGATCGCCTTCGCCCTGCGCGCCGCGGGCAGCGACACGGGGTCCCTGGTGCCCGACCCCGCCGGGAAGCGCCTCGCGGTGCGCCACGAGGGCGGGACCATCACCCTGTGGGACCTCGACACGGGCGGTGAGCTCGTCCGGGCGATCCCGCCGGGGGCGGCCGTGCGGGAGGTCCTGGGGTTCGGCCCGCACGACACCCTGCTGCTCCGGCTCGACCAGCCGGACCCGAACGCGGTCCAGGTCCGGGACATCGTCGGGGGTCGCGTGCTCGCCGTCGTGCACCCGCCGGAGATGTCCCACGACTGGCGCCTGGACGGGGACCGGCTGGTCACCGGGTGGGCCGGGCCCCTGCTCACCCTCGACCCGGCGGGCTGGTACCGCGACCTGTGCGCCCTGCCCGGCCGCGACCGGTTCCCCGACGCGCCCACCCACGGCCGTGACGAGGGCCTCTGCTCCTGATCAGGGCGCTGCGCCCCGGACGTGCGGAAGCCCGCCCGGCGAGGTGCCGGACGGGCTTCCTGGCGGTCGCTCCCGTAGCGGGGTGCCGCCCGTGCTACAGGTACTGACCGGTGTTCGTGGCCGTGTCGATGGCCCGGCCCGACTCCTGGTTCTTGCCGGTGACCAGCGTGCGGATGTAGACGATCCGCTCGCCCTTCTTGCCCGAGATCCGCGCCCAGTCGTCCGGGTTGGTCGTGTTGGGCAGGTCCTCGTTCTCGGCGAACTCGTCCACGATCGCGTCGAGCAGGTGGCGCACCGACAGACCCGGCTGCTTGGTGTCCAGCAGGCTCTTGATGGCCGCCTTCTTGGCGCGGTCGACGATGTTCTGGATCATGGCGCCGGAGTTGAAGTCCCGGAAGTACAGGACCTCCTTGTCACCGTTGGCGTAGGTGACCTCCAGGAACCGGTTCTCCTCGGACTCCTCGTACATCCGCTCGACCGTGTGCTGCACCATGCCCTCGATGCAGGCCGACGGGTCGCCGCCGAACTCCGCGAGGTCGTCGGCGTGGATCGGCAGGTCGGGCGTGAGGTACTTGTTGAAGATGTCCTTCGCGCCCTCGGCGTCCGGGCGCTCGATCTTGATCTTCACGTCGAGCCGGCCGGGGCGCAGGATGGCCGGGTCGATCATGTCCTCGCGGTTGGAGGCGCCGATCACGATCACGTTCTCCAGGCCCTCGACGCCGTCGATCTCGCTGAGGAGCTGGGGCACGATCGTGGTCTCCACGTCGGAGGACACGCCGCTGCCGCGGGTGCGGAAGATCGAGTCCATCTCGTCGAAGAACACGATCACCGGGGTGCCCTCGGACGCCTTCTCGCGGGCCCGCTGGAAGATCAGGCGGATGTGCCGCTCGGTCTCGCCGACGAACTTGTTGAGCAGCTCGGGGCCCTTGATGTTGAGGAAGTAGCTCTTGGCCTCGCGGTGGTCCTCGCCACGCGCGCGGCTGACCTGCTTGGCCAGGGAGTTGGCCACCGCCTTGGCGATGAGCGTCTTGCCGCAGCCGGGAGGGCCGTAGAGCAGCACGCCCTTGGGCGGGCGCAGCTTGTACTCGCGGAAGAGGTCGGCGTGCAGGAAGGGCAGCTCCACGGCGTCGCGGATCTGCTCGATCTGCCGGAACAGGCCGCCGATGTCCTCGTACTTGACGTCGGGCACCTCCTCCAGCACCAGGTCCTCGACCTCGGCCTTGGGGACCCGCTCGTAGGCGAACCCGGCCTTGGAGTCGACCAGCAGCGAGTCGCCCGACTTGAGCGGCGCGTCCATCAACGGCTGGGCGAGCCAGACCACCCGCTCCTCGTCGGCGTGGCCCACGACCAGGGCCCGGCCGATCGAGGTGTCCTCCTCGCCGGACTCCAGGACCTCGCGCAGCGTGCAGACCTCGCCGGTGCGCTCGAAGCCGCCGCCCTCGACCACGGTCAACGCCTCGTTCAGGCGCACCGACTGGCCCAGGACCAGGGACGACGTGTCGACCGCGGGCGACACGGAGACGCGCATCCGACGACCGGAGGTGAACACGTCCACCGTTCCGTCGTCGAACCGCGCCAGGAACACGCCGTAGCCGCTGGGCGGCTGGGCGAGGCGGTCCACTTCCTCGCGCAGCGCCAGCAGCTGGCCCCGCGCTTCCCGAAGGGTGTCGATGAGCTTCGTGTTGCGCTCGGTCAGTTGGCTGACGCGCTCCGTGGCCTCGGCCAACCGCTGCTCCAGCAGGCGGACGTGTCGTGGGGATTCCGTCAACTTGCGGCGCAGCAACGCGATCTCGTCCTCGAGGAACCGGATCTGCGCAGTCAGCTCACCAGAGTTGTTGCCCGTGTTCAGCTCGCCACCCTCATCGGGCTGGCTGCCGGGATGACCGTGCTGCATGTCGGCACCCTCCTCCCGTGTTCGTACGACAACGGTACCGGCGATCACCGACAAAAGCCGCCACCCAGCGCCTTCCCGGGTGTTGGGTGATCACACAACCGCCCGCTCGGCCGGATCGACTGCTCCATACCGGTGTCTGCCGGAACCGCCCACCCGCTACCGTGCGTCCAACACGAACGACCCACTCGCGTGGTCCGGGCAGTGTCCACTGCCACCAGCGGAAAGTTCTAGGAGAAGTGATGTCCGTCCCGCCGCAGCAGCCGGATCCCCACGGTCAGCAGCCGGGGCCGTTCGGCCAACAACCAGGCCAGTTCGGCCCGCAACCGGGGTTCGGCCAGCAGCCCGGCGGGTACCCTCCCCCGCCCCAGGGTTTCCCACAGGGTGGGCAGCAGCCGGGCTACGGCCCCCCGCCGGGCGCCTGGGGGCAGCCCGGTCAGCCGGGTCAGCCCGGTCCCGGGCAGCCGGGTCAGCCCGGTCAGCCCGGTTACGGCCAGCAGCCCTACGGCCAGCCGGGCCAGTTCAACCAGCCCGGTTACGGCCAACCGGGTGGTTTCGGCGACCCCTACGGCACACCGCGCAAGAAGAGCCCCCTGCCGTGGGTCCTGGCGGGCGGCGGCGTGCTGGTGATCGCGGTCGTGGCGGTGCTGTTCCTCACCCTCGGTGGCGGCGGGGGCAACGGCTCCCCCGAGGACGCCGCGAAGGGCTTCGCGGCGGCGCTCACCGACAAGGACTTCGACAAGATGCGCTCGCTGACGTGCCCGGAGTACCAGGACAACGTCGACGACATGCGCAAGCTCTACGACGCGAACAGCCAGCTGGAGGAGATCGAGAAGCAGCTGGAGGGCCTGCCGCCGGAGATGCGGGAGAGCGCCAAGAAGTCGATCGAGGCGGCGAAGAACATCAAGATCACCGCCACGGCCGGCGACGTGAAGGAGACCTCGGACACGACGGCCGAGGCCACCATGAAGGTCGCGTACGAGAACGTGCCCGAGGAGATGAAGGCCCTGATGAAGGACCAGGAGGACACCCTCTACCTGCGCAAGACCGATCAGGGCTGGGTCGCCTGCGACAAGTGACCCCCGGTCGTGCGACGGCCCCGCGCACCGAACCGGTGCGCGGGGCCGTCCTCGCCGGTCAGCCCTTCGACGGGCGGCGCTGCGGGCGGGGCGGGGTGACGCCGTCGGCGAGCCTGCGGGTGGTCAGCAGGAACGCGGTGTGGGCGATCATCCGGTGCTCGGGGCGCACGGCCAGGCCCACCACGTGCCACGGCCGCACCAGCGTCTCCCAGGCGTGCGGCTCGGTCCAGTGCTGCTGCTCCCGGATCGCCTCGGTGACCTTGGACAGCTGGGTCGTGGTCGCCACGTAGACCACGAGCACGCCGCCCGGGATCAGGCTGCGCGCCACGGTCGGCAGCACGTCCCACGGTGCGAGCATGTCGAGCACCACCCGGTCGACCTCGCCGGTGTGGTCGACCACGTCGCCCACGGTCAGCGACCAGTTGCCGGGCCGCTCGCCGAAGAACTGCTCGACGTTGCGGATGGCGTGGTCGGCGTGGTCCTGGCGCACCTCGTAGGAGGTGACGGAGCCCTTCTCCCCCACCGCCCGCAACAACGAGCAGGTCAGCGCCCCGGACCCGGCGCCGGCCTCCAGCACCCGGGCGCCCGGGAACACGTCGCCGTACATGACGATCTGGGCGGCGTCCTTGGGGTAGATCACCTGCGCGCCGCGCGGCATGGACAGCACGTAGTCGGGCAGCAGGGGCCGCAGCGCCAGGAACGACGTGCCGCCGACCGAGACGACCACCGAGCCCTCCGGCTGCCCGATCAGCTTGTCGTGCGGCAGGGCGCCGCGGTGGGTGTGGTACTCCCGGCCCGGTTCGAGCACGATCGTGTAGTGCCGTCCCTTCGGGTCGGTCAACTGCACCCGGTCTCCCGGTCGGAACGGACCACTGGCGGTGCTCACCGCGGCGAACCTCCTGCTAAAAGCGCGTCAACAGCGCACGATGGTCGCACGGTGGCCGCCGCGGTCTCCCGGCGGCACCGGCCCCCGCGCCGCTCACCCCTCCCCCTTCTCGGTGAGGGTGTGGTAGATGGGCCAGCCGACCAGCCAGACCAGCCCCACCACGGTCATGCCCCGCACCTGGTCCCACAGCGGCCGCGTGCGCTCCGGCTCGCCCACGACCGCCACCAGCAGCACCACCACCCCGCAGGTGACGGCCCAGGCGAGGGCGAACCGCCCCCACTCGCGCCACTCGTGGCGGACCCGCGCCGGCCCGCGCCGCGGCGGCTCCTCCGGCGGCGGACCACCGGCGAAGCGGTGCGCGAACCGCTGGTCGGCCCACCGGAGCAGGCTGTGGCCGAACGCCACGCTCACCCCGAGGTAGACCGCGGCGAGCCCGTGCGCGGGCTTCGCCTCGCCCCCCGCCCTCAGGTCGAGGACGGTCGCCACCAGCAGCACCACGTCCACCAGCGGCGTGCAGACCAGCAGGACCGCGCCCAGCCGGGGCGCGCGCAGCGCGTACCGGGCCAGCAGCCCGGCGGCCAGCACGACCCAGAACCCGACCTCGCACGCCACCACCACGAACACCAACGGATCGGCCACGGGGCAACGGTGCTGTTCGGAGGGGTTCCGGCGCGTCGTCGGGCCGACCGACCGGAGGTCATCACTTCGGAGGACGCCCGGTGCGCGCGGCTGTGCTGTGATGGCGGGGTGGAGCTGCCCCGGAGACACCACGACCTGCTGGTGGCGGTGGCCTCCTTCGGCCTGGGGCTGCTGGTCTACCGACTGGACCTGGACCTGGTCGTGGGCGGGCGGGACGGGACGACCCCGACCGGTGTCCGGGTGGCCGTCCTGGCGGTGGCGTGCGCCGGCCAGGTGTTCCGCCGCAGCGCGCCGGTGGCGGCGCTGGTCGTCGTCTCCGCGGCCACCCTGGTCGACCTCTACCTGGACCTGAGCATGCCGGTGGTCGTGGTGTGCGTCGACGTGCTGTTCGTGGCCGCCCTGCACGGCCCGCGCCGGCTGCACCGGGTGCTGGTCGGGGCGGTGGCCGCGCTCACCGTCGGCATCGCCGCCGTGGTGGCGGTGCTCGGGGACTGGCGGCTGTCCTTCTACGCCGGGTTGCAGGTGTTCTCGCTGCTCGTGGTGCCGGTGTGGTGGGCGACCAACGTCCGGCGGCACCGGGAGGGGGCCGAGCAGATGGCCCGGATCGTCGAGCTGGACCGGCGGGCGGCGGTCGCCGCCGAGCGCACCCGGATGGCCCGCGACCTGCACGACGTGGTGGCCGGGCACCTGGCCGCGATCGCCATCCAGTCCGAGGCGGTGCTGTCGCTGCGCGACGGCGACCCGGGCACCTCGCGCGCGGTGCTCAGGGCGGTGCGCGAGAACAGCGTGCGGGCGCTGGCGGAGATGCGGATGATGATCGACGTGCTGCGCGCCGACGACCCCGTGGACGAGCCGGTGGCGGTGCGGCTGGTCGACGTCGGACGGCTGGTCGAGTCGGCCCGCGCGGGCGGGCTGGACGTGGCGTTGCGGGAGGCGGACGTCACCGGGCTGCCGACGGCGGTGGACGTCGCCGCCTACCGGATCGTGCAGGAGGCGCTGACCAACGCGGTGAAGCACGCGTCCGGCGCGTGGGCGTCGGTGGCGCTGGAACGGCAGGTCAGGCGGTTGGTGGTGGTCGTGCGCAACGAGTGGCGCGGCGCGTCGGGGGACGGGTCGGGGACGGGGTTGGTGGGCATGGCGGAACGGGCGCACGCGGTGGGCGGCCGGTGCTCGGCCGGCCGGGAGGGCGGCGAGTGGGTCGTGCGGGCGGAGCTGCCGCTGTGACCGGCTCGGTCGTCCGGGTGCTGGTGGCCGACGACCACGCGGCGATCCGCGCGGGCCTGGTGATGATCCTGGGCGGCGCCGAGGGCGTCGAGGTGGTGGGCGAGGCCGGGGACGGCGCGGCGGCGGTGCGGCTGGCGCGGGCGCTGCGGCCGGACGTGGTGCTGATGGACATCCGGATGCCCGGCACCGACGGCATCGAGGCGACCCGGCAGCTGGCCGGGGTGTGCGAGGTGCTGGTGCTGACCACGTTCGACCTGGACGAGTACGTGCACGGCGCGCTGCGGGCGGGCGCGGCGGGGTTCCTGCTGAAGTCCGTGGAGGCGTCCGCGCTGGTCGAGGCGGTGCGGCGGGTCGCGGCCGGGGACGGGGTGCTCGCGCCGGCCGTGACCCGGCGGGTGATGCGGGAGTTCGCCGCCACCGCGCCACGGGTCCGGCCGGCCGGGTTGGACGCGCTGACCGAGCGGGAGGTCGAGGTGCTGCGGTGCCTCGGCGAGGGGCTGTCGAATCACCAGATCGGGCGAAAGCTGCACATCGGCGAGACGACGGTGAAGACGCACGTGTCGCGGGTGCTGACGAAGCTGGACCTGAGGTCGCGGGTGCAGGCGGCGATACTGGCGCAGGACGCCGGGCTGCTCGGCGGTCGGGGCGGGGGTCCCGTCGGCGGTCCCCTCAGCGGCGGTCCAGGGCGGCCTTGAGGTCCTCGCGGCGCAGCACGCCCGCCGGGCGGCCCTCCAGGTCGACCACCAGGTACTCCCAGGCGGCGGTGCCTCGCACGCGCTCGACCACCTCGTCGCCGCTCTCGTTCTCCAGCAGCACGGTCTCCGGCCGGATCGGCACGGCGGCCTGCTCGGCGGGCGCGTGCGGCGAGGTCGAGGCCAGGCGGCGGGCCATCTCGCGGTCGAGCAGCCCCGCGGCCACGCCGTCCGCGCGGACCAGGACCACGCCCCGGCCCGCGGACGCGGTGAGCGCGCCGGACACCGGGCTCTCGGCGGGCAGCTGGAGGACCGGGCGGACGAGCTCGGTGAGCGTCAGCCCCTCCGGCCAGGTGCGCCGGTGCTCGGCGGTCAGCTCGCCGTGGGCGCCCGCCAGCACGAACCAGGCGGTCAGCAGGCACACCCCGAACCGGACCCAGCGGTCCTCGCTGCCCTCCAGCACGCCCCATACCGCCCACACGACCAGCATTGCGGCCACCACGCCGCCGCCCGCCACCGCGGCCTTGGTGCCCGAGGCCCGGCGCCCCGTGACGGCCCACACCCCCGCGCGCAGGATCCGGCCCCCGTCCAGCGGCAGGCCCGGGAGCAGGTTGAACACCGCGACGGCGGCGTTGGCGAAGGCCGTCTGGGCGACCAGCAGCCAGATCGCGTCCGGCGCCGGCATCGCGACGGCGGCCAGGGCGAACACCCCCGCCAGGAAGATCGAGACCAGCGGGCCGGCGACGGCGATGGCGCCCTCGTGGCCGGGGCGGGTCGGGGTGCGCATGACCTCCGACACGCCGCCGAGCAGGAACAGGCGCAGGCGGCGGACGGGCAGGCCGAGGCGGAGCGCGACCAGGCTGTGGCCCAGCTCGTGGGCCAGCACGGACAGTCCCAGGAAGACCGCGAAGGTGGCGGCCAGCAGCACGCCGGTGGTGCCGTCCGCGCCGGGGACGAGGCGGCTGACCATGGGGGCGTAGAGCGCGACGATGGCGGCCGAGCCGAGCCACCAGGAGGGTGCGAGCAGCACGGGGATACCGGCCGCGCGGAACAGCGGCAGCCCGCCGTCCCGGCCGACCTGCCGTCGCCAACTGCCGGTTGTCGTCACGTCCGAAGCCTAGGGGCAGGGGTGTGGTGAAGCTGTTTGATCGCCGGGTCGGGTTGTCGCGGCGGGCGTCGTTGTCGGGGGTGTGGCTTATGGTCATCGCCATGGCAGCGCCGACGACCACCGACCGCCCTGTCCGCAGGCCCGCGTTGTCGCCCTCCCGGGCGGGCGACTTCAAGCAGTGCCCGCTGCTCTACCGGTTCCGGGCGGTCGACCGGCTGCCGGAGAAGCCGACCAGGCCGCAGGTGCGCGGCACGGTGGTGCACGCGGTGCTGGAGGACCTGTTCGCCCTGCCCGCCGCCGAGCGGGTGCCGGAGCGGGCGCGGGAGCTGGTGGGGCCCGCGTGGGAGCGGGTGCGGGCGGAGCGGCCGGAGTTCGCGGAGCTGTTCGCCGAGGGCGACCCGGAGCAGGAGGAGTGGCTGGCCTCGGCGGAGGGGCTGCTGGACGGCTACTTCGGCCTGGAGGACCCGCGCCGGTTCGACCCGGACGCCCGCGAGCTGCTGGTGGAGTGGGAGCTGCCGTCCGGGGTGCTGCTGCGCGGGTACGTCGACCGGGTGGACGTGGCGCCGACCGGCGAGGTCCGGGTGGTCGACTACAAGACCGGCGCCGCGCCGCGCGAGGTCGGCGAGGCCAAGGCGCTGTTCCAGATGAAGTTCTACGCGCTGGTGCTGTGGCGGCTGCGCGGCGTGGTGCCCCGGCAGCTGCGGCTGATGTACCTGGCGGACCGGCAGGCGCTGGCCTACCAGCCGGACGAGGCGGAGCTGGCCCGGTTCGAGCGCACGCTGGAGGCGATCTGGGACGCCATCCTGCGCGCGGGGCGCTCCGGCGACTTCCGGCCCAACCCGAGCCGGATGTGCGACTACTGCGACCACAAGGCGCTGTGCCCGGCGTTCGACGGCACCCCGCCGCCCTACCCGGGCTGGCCCGAGCCGGACGCGGGCGCGGAGACGCCGCTCGACCGGGCGGACTGACCGGCGGCGCCGTCCGCGCGGCGACGCGCCTACCGCAGCAGCAGCACCACGACCGACAGCGTGACCATCGACACCGCGGTGGACACCAGCACCGCGTCCCGTTGCAGCCCCGGGTCCGGCCGGTACCGGCGGGCCAGCACGTAGACGTTCTGCGCGGTCGGCAGGGCCGCGCACACCACGGCCGCCAGGCGCAGCGGGCCGGTCACGTCGAGCGCCAGGCACGCGAGGAACACCACCAGCGGGTGCAGCAGCAGCTTCAGCGCGACCACCGCGCCGAGCTCGGCCCGCCCGCCCGGCCGCGGTGGGCGGGCCGCGCCCAGCGACAGGCCGAGCGCCACCAGCGCGGTCGGCACGGCCGCCGCGCCCAGGGCCGCCACCGGTTCCAGCACCAGGTCCGGCAGCCGCACGTCCAGCAGCGCGCACGCCACGCCCAGCAGCGAACCGAGGATGAGCGGGTTGCGCACCGGCAGCAGGGCCAGGGTGCGCGCGACCGAGCCGCGCCGCCCGGACCCGACCTCCACCGCCGCCAGCACCAGCGGCATCACCACCACGGGCTGGAACAGCAGCACCGCCACCACGAACGACGAGTCGCCCAGCACGCCGACCGCGACCGGGATGCCGAGGTTGCCCGCGTTGGCGTAGGAGCCGGCCATCGCGCCGAGCACCCGGTCCGGCGGCGACCGCCGGAACACCCGCCACTGCACCGCGAACCCCAGCGCCCCGACCACGACCGTGCCGATCACGAACGCGAGCACGCCGCGGTTGGCCAGGTCCGCGGGCGAGCCGTCGAGCAGGGTGGTGAACAGCACCGCGGGCATGGCCAGGGAGAACGCGAACCGGCCGAGCACGGACTCCGCGCGGTCGCCGAGCACGTCGGTGCGGGCGGCGACGAACCCGATGGCGGTGAGCACCCAGATGGGGACGAACCCGGCGAGCACCCCGCCCATCAGGGGACGGCGCGGCGGCGCCCGGCGGTCGGGACCGGTCCGGGGCCGGACCGCGCCGCCGGGGTCACAGGTGCTTGTAGACGTCTTCGAGGGTGAGGCCGCGGCCGAGCATCAGCACCTGGACGCGGTAGAGCAGCTGCGAGACCTCCTCGGCCAGGCGCTCGTCGGACTCGTGCTCCGCGGCGATCCAGACCTCGCCGGCCTCCTCCAGCACCTTCTTGCCCTGCGCGTGCACCCCGGCCTCCAGAGCCGCGGCGGTGGCGGAGCCCTCAGGGCGGGTGCGTGCGCGTTCGCTCAGCTCGGCGAACAGCTCGTCGAAGGTCTTCACGGGTCCTGATCCTCCCATCCCCCGAACGGCGGCGGACCGGCAGACCCCGGCCCCGGGGTCGCGGGCGGATCACGGGCAGATCGTCAGCGCGCTGATGTGGTCGCCGTCCAGGGAGAAGTGGTGGTGCAGGTGCACCGGGCTGCCGGGGAAGTCACCCGCCACGCGGGTCCGCACGACCACGGCGTTGCCCGCGGCGGTGGTGTCGGTGACCGTGCGGGTGAAGGTGAACGCGGCGGCCACGGCGTCGGTCCAGGCGCGGATGGCGTCCAGGCCGACGTGCGTGCGGCCGTCGTCGTGGACGACGGCGTCCTCGGTGAACAGCTCGGCCAGCCGGGGGCCGAGTTCGGCCTTGGGCGTGGTCAGGTAGGTCAGGACGGGCTGGGGGACGGTCATTCTCGGCTCTCCTCGTTCGGCTCAGACGGTGCGGACGGTGCCGCCGTCGATGACGTGCTCGGCCCCGGTGATGGCGGAGGCGCGGTCGGAGGCCAGGAACGCCACGAGTTCGGCGACCTCCTCCGGTCGCGCGGGCCTGCCCAGCGGGATGCCGCCCAAGGAGTCCATGAGCTGCCCGAGCGCCGTCCCGGTGTCGACGCCCCGCCCGTCGGCGATGCGGTCGACCAGCGCGTCGGCCGCGGTGGTCAGGATGAAGCCCGGGGCCACGGTGTTGACGCGCACGCCGTGCGGCGCGACCTCGTTGGCCAGGCCCTTGCTGTAGGTGGTGAGCGCGGCCTTGGCCGCCGCGTAGCCCAGCGTCGCCTCGTGCAGCGGCATCAGGCGCTGGATGGACGAGATGTGCACGATCGAACCCGAGCCCCTGGCGACCATCGACGGCAGCAGGCCGCGGTCCAGCCGGACGGCGCCCAGCAGGTTCAGCTCCAGCTCGGCCCGCCACACCTCGTCGGTGAGCGCCGCGAACCCGCCCGTCGGCGCGCCGGACCCGCCCGCCGCGTGGACCAGGACGTCCACGCCGCCGTCGGCGAGCACCCGCTCGACCACGGCGTCCGCGCCCTCGGTGGTGGTCAGGTCGGCGGCGATGAAGGCGTGTCCCGAGCCGGACCGCGACCGGGCGGCCACGGTCACCGCGGCCCCGCCCGCGCTCAGCCGGTCGGCGACGGCCGCGCCGGTGCCCCTGGTACCGCCGGTGACCAGGGCGCGCTTGCCCGTGAAGTCGTGCACGACACCTCCTCGGTGCTAAAATAGAAGTAAGTGACTTCGAAGTTAGCACCCACTGTGGGAGGTGGCAAACCCGTGCCGAGCAAGATCCGCTTGGAGGACCGCGAGTGCCCGCTGTCGACGGCCCTGGGCCACGTCGGCGAGTGGTGGACGCTGCTGATCCTGCACGACGTGTTCGACGGTTTCCGGCGCTTCGACCAGTTCCAGGCCAACCTGGGCATCTCGTCGAGCATGTTGACGGGCAGGCTGAAGACCCTGGTGGACAACGGCCTGCTGGAGCGCGTGCCCTACCAGGACAGGCCCGTGCGGTACGAGTACCGGCTCACCGAACTGGGGCGGTCGCTGCGCCCCGTGGTGGTGGCGCTGGCCGCGTGGGGGAACTCCCGGCTGGACCCGTCCGGGCGCAGCATGATCCTGGTCGACGCGGAGACCGGCGAGGAGGCCGAGCCGGTCCTGGTGGACCGCGGGACCGGCCGCCGGGTCGACGGGGACGACTTCGTGTTCACCGCGGGACCGGCGGCGAGCGAGCCTTTCCGCACCCGCTACCGCGACCGCCCCGGGAGTTCCCCGGTGACCGGGGAACCGCCCGCCTAGATGCCGTAACGCGGCTCGGCGAAGGGCCACTCCCGCGCGATCCACCGGGGCACGAACGCGTCCAGCGCGCGCTCCAGGTCCGTGCCGACGTGCTCGTCCACCACCCACCACGAGATCAGCGCGTCGGCGTCGTCGGCCGGGTCGATGTAGACGCACCCGAGCAGCGCGGTCTCGTCGGCGTCGAACAGGGCGTAGTTGAACGACTCGTGCGCGTCCTGCTCCCGCTCGTGCCGGGCGAGGTCCACGCGGTCCTGCTCGTGGGTCATCGTCGCGGGCGGCCAGCCCCACGCCTCGCCGTAGAGCGACCAGAGCCGCTCGCGCGAGCCCATGACGGCCGGGTGGTCGATGTCCACGTCGGATTCCCGGATGGGGCGCAGGTGGTGCTCGGCGTCGAGGTCGACGCGCGTGGGGTGGGCGAAGTCGGCGGGCAGCCAGGTCATGGGCGGGATTGTGCGCCACGGCGGGCCCCGCGCGCCGGCGAAAATCCGTGGCGCGGCGGGACACCCGCCGGGAGACTGCGGCGATGACCCTCAGCGACGGCCTGGTGCTGCGGCCCGCACGCCCGGAGGACCTGGAGCGGATCGGCGCGCTGCTGGCCGACCGGGGCGAGCCCGAGGACGCCGTGGACCACCGCCTGGTGGTGGAGGACCCGGACGCGGGCTGGGAGGCGTGCGCGGTCGTCGTGGACGGCGACCTGGTGGTGTCCACCGCGACGCTGCTGGACGAGACGCTGGTGCTGGGCGGGCTGGGAATCCCGGCGGGCCAAGTCGAGCTGGTGGCGACCGACCGGCGCTACGAGGGCCGGGGCGCGGTGCGCGCGCTGATGGGCTGGGCGCACGAGCGGGCCGCCGCGCGCGGCCACCTGGTGAACATCATGCTCGGCATCCCCTACTTCTACCGGCAGTTCGGCTACACCTACGCCGTGCCGTACGCCGCCACCCGGGACGTGACGGGCACGCCTACCGGCGCCGGCCACACCCTGCGCGAGGCGACCGCCGCCGACATCCCCGTCCTCGCCCGGTTCCAGGACGCCGAGCAGGCCCCGTTCGACCTGCGGATGCCGCACTCCGCCCCGCTGTGGCGGTGGCTGGTGGAGCGCGGCGGCAGCACCGGGTGGCTGGTGGAGCGCGACGGTGTGCCGGTCGCCTCGGGCCGGACCACGCCGCCGGAGGAGGGGGTGCGGCTGGCGGAGGTGGCCGCGGTGGACGAGGCCGCCGCGCACGCGCTGCTGGCCCTGACCGGGGCGACCGAGGTGACCGAGCGGCCGGGGACGGTCGCGGGCGCGGCGCTGGAGCCGTTCCTGGCCCCGGCGAAGGCCGAGGCGAACTCCTACTACGTGCGCGTCCCCGACCCGGTGGCGCTGCTGGAGCACCTGCGGCCGGTGTTCGGGGCGCGGCTGGCGGCGTCGGCGCGGTTCGCCGGCGAGGAGGGCGAGGCGGTGGTGTCGTTCTACCGCTCGCACGTGCGGATGCCGTTCGCGGGCGGCGAGGTGGGGCCGGTGGCGGTGGGCGGCACGATGCAGGCCCCCGGCGCGGCGGGCGGGGCGGGCGTGGCGCCGGACATGGTGGCGTCGCTGCTGTTCGGGCCGCACGGGATCGAGGGGCTGACCGCCCGGCAGCCCGACGTGTACCCGGGCCCGGACGAGGAGCTGATGCGGACGCTGTTCCCGCCGGTGCGGTCGGACGTGCTGACCTTCTACCTGCCGTAGCCGCGCTCAGCCCCCGAACAGGGTGGGCGCGAACTCGACGCCCAGGGCGACCCCGGCCAACCCCAGCAGCACCCCGGCGAACGTCAGCGCCCGCCGGTAACCCGCGTCACCCAGGTGCCGGCGCCCCCGCGCCACCACCAGCGCGATCACCACCTTCCCACCCACCAGGGTCGCGTAGAAACCGACCAGCAACGCCACCCCCGCCCCGGTCGACGCCCGCCACGTGGTGACGGTCAGCGGTCCCAGCGCGGTCGCCCACGCCACCCACGGGTGGGGGCTGAGCAGGTTCACCAGCACCGCCCGGCGCAGCGCCGCGACGCCCGGCGCGGCCGTGGACGCGGACGCCCCCGGCTCCAGCGACGCCGTGCGCGCCTCCCGCACCGTCCGCACCCCGCTCCACACCACGAACAGGGCGCCGACCACGCCGAGCACGCCCAGGGCCCGCTCCGGCAGCCGCCCGAGCAGCAGCAGCGTCACCCCGACCACCGCGGCGTCCGACAGCAGCGGCGCGCACGCGGCCAGCACGCCCGCCCGCCGGCCGGACCGCAGCGCCGACGTCACGACCAGCACCAGCAGGGGGCCGGGGCTGATGCTCGCCGCCAGGCCCAGGGACAGTCCCAACCCCAGCGCGTCCACGGGCGGCAGACTAGGCCACGTGTCCGAGTTCGCCCGAGTCCTGACCACCCTGCGGCAGATCCGCGGCCTCAGCCCGTTCTTCGCCCTCGACGTCGGCCGGCCCGACGAGGGCTGGCACGACGGCGCCGCGCTGCTCGACGGGTCCGCCCTGCCCGCCACCGTGGACCGGATCGCCGCCCGGTACCGCACCGCCGAACGGCGCGTCGCCGCCTCGCTGTTCTTCCTCAGCTACACCGCCCGGCTGCTGTCCCCGGTGGTGGCCGCCCGCGCGGTCGGCGGGACGGCGCCGGACGTGCGGCCCGCCAACCTCTGGTGGCGCTACGACGCGGACGGCCTGCGGGTCCGGGTCAAGGAGCCGGTCGGGGGCGTGGGGATCGTCGAGTCGTTGGCGCCGGTGGTGGAGGCCGTGCGCTCGGTCGCCCCGGTGGCGCCCGGCCTGCTGTGGGGCAACGCGGCCTCGTCGGCGGCGGGGGCGTTGCGGTTCGTGGCGCTCGGCGGGGCGGCGAGCGCGGAGGAGTGCGTCGCGCTGGGCGAGGAGCTGTTCGCCGAACCCCCGCTGCGGGGTTGCGGGGACTTCGTCCCGTTCCCCGGCGAGGTCGCGTTCCGGCGGCGCAGCTGCTGCCTCTACTACCGGCTCGACGGCGGCGGCAAGTGCGGTGACTGCGCGTTGCGGTGAACCCGGCGGACAACACGTCCGGCCGGTTGTGCGGCGGGACGGGCGGCCTTTACGTTCGCTTCGCCGTGGTGGACGGGAAGCCGGTGCGAATCCGGCGCGGTCCTCGCCACTGTGACCGGGGAGCCAACCCGCCGAGCACGTCACTGGCCGCACCCGCGGCTGGGAAGGCGCGGGGACGGTGTCGATCCGGGAGTCAGGAGACCGGCCACGGCACCTGTTGACCTTCCACGAGGTATGGAGGAGCCCGTCATGACGAGCCCCGCGCAGTCCGCCCCAGTCCAGGTCCCCCGGTGGGCCTACGCCGTCGCGCTGGTCGCGCTGGCCGTGACCTGGCTGGTGCTCCAGGAGAACGGCGCGGCGATCGGCCACGCCGCCGAGACGCTCCACGAGTTCTTCCACGACGGGCGCCACGCGCTCGGCGTCCCGTGCCACTGAGGCGGGCCACCGTGCTCACCTACAGGGACCACCTGGTGCGCGGGCTCGCCGCCGGTGGGGTGTCCGGCCTGCTCGCGGGCCTGGTCGGGCTGGTCGTGGTCGAGGCGCCGATCCGCGCCGCGCTGGCCGTCGAGGAGGCGCGGCCCGCCGCGCCGGGGGCCGGCGACCACGACCACGGCGAGCTGGTCGGCCGGGGCGTGCAGGTCTTCGGCGGCGTGCTGGCCGCGGTCGTGGTCGGGGTGGCGGTGGGCGCGCTGTTCGCCACCGCCTACGCCGGGTCGCGGCGCTGGTTCCCCGACCGGCCGCCGTTCAGCCGGGCGGTGTGGCTGGCGGCGGCGGCGTTCGGCGCGGCGGCCCTGCTGCCTGCGGTGAAGTACCCGGCGAACCCGCCCGCGGTGGGCGACCCGGAGACCGTCGGCTACCGCACGGTGCTCTACCTGGCGCTGATCGCCTCGGGCCTGCTGATCGCCTTCGGGGCGAGTTGGCTGGCCTCCCGCCTCGGCCACTGGTCGCCGCCGCTGCGGACCACGGCGGTCGCGCTGGCCGTGGTGGCGGCGGTGACGCTGGTGCTGCTGCTGTTCCCGGCCGCGCCGGACGCCATCCCCGAGGACATGCCCAGCGGCGTGCTCTGGGACTTCAGGCTGGCGTCCCTGGCCGAGACGGCCACCCTGTGGCTGGGTCTCGGCGTGGTGTTCGGCCTGCTGGTCGACCCGGCGGTGCGGCGGACCGACCGCCTGTCGGCGGTGTAGCCGGGGTCGGTGGCCCAGCCGAGGTCGGTGGCCCAGCCGAGGTCGGTGGCGCAGCCGGGGTCGGCGGCCCAGCCGGGCCGGCGATCCCGCCAGGTCAGCGGTCCACCCGGGTCAACTGCCCAGCAGCGGGGCGAGCGTCGTCAGGTCGACGCCCACCAGGGAGTCGCGGAACACGCGGCGCTCGCCCCCCGGCACCGGCACGTCGCACGGCACCACCAGGACCGTGCACCCGGCCGCCACGGCGGAGGCCACCCCGGTCGGGGAGTCCTCGACCGCCACGCACCGCGCCGGGTCGACGCCCAGCAGGCGGGCCGCCTTCAGGTAGGGCTCGGGCAGCGGCTTGTTCAGCCCGTCCACCTCGTCACCGCACACCGTCACGTCGAACAGGTCGCGCCCCAGGGTGTCCAGCGCGATCTCGGTCAGCCCGCGCTCGGTGGAGGTGACCAGCGCCATCGGCACCCCGGAGTCGCGCACCGCGCGCAGCGCCTCCCGGGCCCCCGGCCGCCACGGCAGGCCGGCGCGGAACACCTCCTCGGTGCGGCGGACGATCCACGCCGCGCCGTCCTGCACCTCGTCCTCGGCGGGGTCGTCGATGCCCACCTCGGCGAACAGGATCGCCATCGTCCTGGGCACGCTCGTGCCGACCAGCAGCTGACGCGTCTCCAGCGACAGCGTGCCGCCCAGTTTCCCGACGAACTCGGACAGCGGGACGTCCCACAGCTTCTCCGAGTCCAGCAGCGTGCCGTCCATGTCCCACAGCACAGCCTCGACCGTCATCCACGACCTTCCCGGGTCCACGCGACGCCTACCCGACCCTCGGTGGTGGGGTGGCCACGACGCACGGGCGCGCCCCGAAGCGGCGGCGGGACACGACCCGGCGTGGACCAGCCTACGGCGTCGGGTGCGCGCCGGTGGTCGTAGGCTGGCCCGGTGACCGATCCGGACCAGGCCGCCCAGACCCCCTTCGACCCCAGCAAACCGCTCACCAACCCGATCATGGTGGCGGCTTTCGAGGGGTGGAACGACGCTGGCGACGCCGCCAGCACGGCGATCGAGCACCTGCAACTCACGTGGGACGCGACGCCGCTGGCCGAGGTCGATCCGGACGACTACTACGACTTCCAGGTGACCCGCCCCACGGTCCGCATGGTGGACGGCGTCACCCGACGGGTGGAATTCCCGACCACGAGGCTGTCGGTGTGCCGCCCGCCGGGGTCGGCGACCGACGTGGTGCTCGTGCACGGCATCGAGCCGAACATGCGCTGGCGGAAGTTCGCCGGCGAGCTGCTGGGCCACATCGAGGACCTGGGCGTGACCACCGTGGTCACGCTGGGCGCGCTGCTGATGGACACCCCGCACACCCGCCCGGTGCCGGTGACCGGGACCGCCTACGACGCCGCGGCCGCCTCGAAGTACGGGCTGGAGCGGTCCCGGTACGAGGGGCCGACCGGCATCGTGGGCGTGTTCCAGGACCTGTGCGTGCAGGCGGGGGTGCCCGCGATCTCGTTCTGGGCGGCCGTGCCGCACTACGTGTCCCAGCCGCCCTCGCCCAAGGCGACCCTGGCGCTGCTGCACCGGGTGGAGGAGGTGCTCGACGTCGAGGTCCCGCTCGGGGCGCTGCCGGAGCAGGCCGAGGAGTGGGAGCGCACGGTCAGCGAGATGGCCGACGAGGACGAGGACGTGCGCAACTACGTGCGGGCGCTGGAGGAGCGCGGCGACGCGGAGATCCAGATCACCGAGGCCAGCGGCGACGTGATCGCCGCCGAGTTCGAGCGCTACCTGCGGCGGCGCGGTCGCGGGCCGGGGCGCGGGCCGACGGGCATGTGAGCCGCGCCGGGGTCCGGCGGGCGTTCACCGGGTCCGGACCTCAGCGCTCCCCCGGGCTTCGCCAGCACCAACGCGCCCGCCAACAGGGACAACCCCGCCTGGACGTTGAGCAGCGCGCCCAGGCCGAGCAGCGGCGTCAGCGCGCCCGCCAGCACCATGCCGACGCCCTGGCAGGCGTCGAAGAGGCCGAGGAAGGTCGCCAGCACCCGGCCGCGCACCTCGTCGGCGGTCGACAGCTGGAGCACCGACATCAGGCCGACCCCGATGAGCACGCTCGGCGCGCCCACCACCACGAACACCGCGAGGTAGAAGCCGAACCCGGTGGTGAGGAGCGGGCCGTTCCAGGCCAGGGCCGCGATGACCGCGTAGGCGAGCAGCGAGGCCCCCATCAGCCGGGCGGGGGCGAACCGGCGGGCCGGCACGCCCACCAGCAGGCCCGCGACCAGGCCGCCGACCGCCTGCACGCCGCGCAGCAGGCCCACCTCCGTCGCGCCGCCGCCGAGGCGTTCGGTCACGAACACGACGAACAGCACCACGAACAGGCCCTGACCGGTCGCCGTCAGCACGACCACGGCCAGCAGCGGCCGCAGCGGGCCGCGCAGCTCGCGCAGGCCGTCCACCCAGGCCCGCCAGGGCGGCACCACCTGCCCGGCCGCCCGCCCGGCCACCTCCGGAGACCCGCCGGGCGTGTCGCCCCGGACGTGCGGCGGCACCACCTGCCCGGCCGCCTCCGCCGGGCCCCGGCCGCGGAGCAGCGAGGTCAGCAGCGCCGCGGCGAGCAGGAACGACACCGCGTCGACCAGCACCACGCCGGACACCCCGGCGTGCCCGAGCAGCAGGCCGCCCAGGGACGCGCCGACCAGGCGGGCGAGGTTGTTGCCGAGGCTGACCAGCCCGTTGGCCGCGACCACCCGCTCCCGGGGCACGAGGGTGGGCAGCAGCGCGTTCACGGCCGGCTGGCCCAGCGCCGCCAGCCCCGACTGCACCGCGGTGACCACGTTGAGCACCACCAGGTCGCCGCTCAGCAGCGGCAACAGGGTGACCGCCTGGGCGAGGGCGACCACCACCAGGAGCCGGCGGCGGTCCCAGCGGTCGGCCAGCACGCCGGCCACCGGCGACAGCACCAGGCTCGGCAGCAGCGCGACCACGAACGTGGTGGCGGTGGCCGCCGCCGAGCCGGTGCGCTGGTAGACGTACACCGGCAGGGCGACCAGCAGCACCCAGTCGCCGATCTCGGAGACGATCCCGGCCGACCACAGCCGGCGGAACGCGGGCACCCCCAGCGGCCCGGTCACCGCGGGAACGCCCGCAGGCCGACGTGGACGGGCAGCGCGCCCTCGGGCACGCCCTCGCGCACGGGCACCAGGTAGGGGCGCAGCAGGTCGTCGATGGCGCCGAGCAGGCCGGTCAGCTCCTCGGCGGTCACGTTGACGGAGTAGCCGTGCAGCGAGGAGGCCGCCAGCCACTCCGCCGGCAGCGCGTGCTGCCGCTCCAGGAACCGCTGCGCCAGCCGGTTCTCCTCGTTGAGCTGGAGCACCAGCAGCGCGTCCTGCTGCGCGCGCACCGCCGGGTCGTCGTCGAACCCGCCGACCTCGTAGCCGACGGACGTGGCCCGCCACGGCCGGTCCCTGCCGCCGGCGGCGTCGGCGCGCTCGACGAAGCCGAACTTCGCCAGCTGCCGCAGGTGCCAGCTGCAGTTGGACGCGGACGAGCCGACCGCCTCGGCGCACTCGCTGGCGGTGCGCGGGCCGATCGCGACCAGGTGGTTGAGCAGCGACACCCGCAGCGGGTGGGCCAGCGCCTTGAGCGCGTCGACGTCGGTGACCCGTCGGGGCCGTGGGAGGTCCATGGCCCCGACGATAGACATGAAAGAGTTCTTTTGAAAGAGTACTTTCAGTTATTGGCCGACATCGCGCCGCCGGAAGCCCACCAGCCCGACCCCCACCAGCACCGCCGCCACCAGCGTCAACCACAGCAGCGGGGCCGCGGTCACCTCCGCGCCGGGCACCCTCGGCACGTGCGTGAACGGCGAGAGGTCCGTCGCCCACCGGTCGAGCCGCAGCAGCGGCCCGAGCTGGCCGAGCACCAGGAACGCGGGCAGCACCGCCCAGCTCACCGCGGTCAGCTTCGGGACCAGCGCGAACAGCGCCAGCGCCAGGCCCGCGACCACCCACACCGCGGGCACGTGGGCCAGCGCCGCGCCGACCAGCCGGACCACCTGGCCGCCGACGTCGCCCACGCGCAGGCCGTGCACCAGCCCCGCGCCCAGCCCCGCCGCGGCGAGCACGACCACCGAGCCCGCGACCGCGACCGCCACGTGGCCGCCGAGCCACGTGACCCGGCTCACCGGCGTGGCCAGCACCGGTTCGGCGCGGAGTTCCACCTCCTCGGCCCGCGCCCGCAGCGTCGCCTGCACCGCGTAGGCGGCGGCGAACAGGGCGACGATCCCGAGGACCGAGGCCAGGTAGGCGTCCACCACCCCGCCGGAGCCGCCCAGCCGGTCGACCACCTGCCGCAGCGCGGGGTTGTCCACCAGCATCTCCTCGACGCCCCGCGCGACCGCCCCGTACACCGCGCCCAGCACGAGCAGGCCGAGCGCCCAGCCCAGCAGCACCCCCCGCTGCAACCGCCACGCCAGGCCGAACGCGCCGGTCGTCGACCGGGACGCGCGGGCCGGGCCCGGCCGCGTGGGCACCAGGCCGCCGCCGAGGTCGCGCCGGACCACCAGCACGGCCGCGACCACCACCAGCGCGACGGCCGACGCCACCGGCAGCGCCAGCACCGGCCACCGGTTCCCGGCGAACGGCCGGAGCTGCTCGAACCAGCCCAGCGGCGAGCACCACGTCAGCCAGGTCGGCCCGTGCTCCCCCGCCGCGTCGCCGACCGCCCGCAGCAGGTAGGCCAGGCCCAGGACGGCGCCGGCCAGGGCGTTGGCGGTGCGGGTGCCCTCGGGCAGCTGCGCGGCGACCGCGCCGGCGCCGGCGAACACCAGGCCGACCGCGGCGAGCCCCGCGCCGAACGCGAGCGACCCTGCCACGCCCTCGCCCAGGCCGATCAACGCCAGCGCGGTCAGCCCGCCGACCAGCGCGTTCGCCACCACGGCGGTGACGAGGGCGGCCGCGAGCGGCGCGTGCCGGCCCACCACCGCCGAGCCGATCAGCTCCAGCCTGCCGGTCTCCTCCTCGGCCCGCGTGTGCCGGGTGACCAGGAACGCGCTCATCAGGCCGACCAGCAGCGCGGCGAACACGCCCCACCGCCAGGCCAGCACCCCGCCCACGGTGGAGGCGTCGTGCAGCGGGCCGAGCATCGCCAGGAACGCGGGGTTCGCGCCGGCGGTCGCGGCGAGCTGCCCGCGCGACTCGACCGTGCCGTACAGCTCGTGCAGGCCGGAGGCGGTGACCGCGGTGACGCCGACCAGGCCGACGACCCAGGCGAGCAGCAGCAACCGGTCGCGCCGCAGCGCCAGGCGGACCAGCGCGCCCAGACCGGTCACGACGACACCCGACCCGACCGGCCCGGGTCCGCCTGGCCCGAGTCCGCCTGGCCCGAGTCCGCCTGGCCCGAGTCCGCCTGGCCCGAGTCCGCCTGGCCCGAGTCCGCCTGGCCCGAGTCCACTTGGCCCGAGTCCGCCTGACCCGAACCAGACCGACCCGAACCAGACCTCGTCGAACCCGCCGGCGCCGAACCCGATGCCCCGGCACCCCTCGGCCGCACGTCCTCGTAGTGCCGCAGGAACAGCTCCTCCAGCGTCGGCGGCCGGCTGGTCAGCGCGCGCACCCCGGCCCCGACCAGGCAGCGCAGCGCGCCGTCGAGGTGCTCGCCGTCCACCTCGAACCGCACCCGCCGCCCGTCCACGACCAGGTCGTGCACACCGGGCAGGTCCGCCAGCCCCGCCGGCTCCCCGGCCAGCTCGGCGGACACGGCGGTGCGGGTCAGGTGCCGCAGCTCGGCCAGCGTGCCGGTCTCCACCGCCCGGCCGTTGCGGATGATGCTGACCCGGTCGCACAGCACCTCGACCTCGGCCAGCACGTGGCTCGACAGCAGCACGGTCCGCTCGCCGCGCAGCTCCTCCACGCACTCCCGGAACACGGCCTCCATCAACGGGTCCAGCCCGGAGGTCGGCTCGTCGAGGATCAGCAGCTCCACGTCCGACGCCAGCGCCGCGACCAGGGCCACCTTCTGCCGGTTGCCCTTGGAGTAGGTGCGGCCCTTCTTGCGCGGGTCCAGCTCGAAGCGCTCCAGCAGCTCGGCGCGGCGGCGCTCGTCCAGCCCGCCGCGCAGCCGGCCCAGCAGGTCGATGACCTCGCCACCGGTCAGGTTCGGCCACAGGCTCACGTCGCCGGGCACGTAGGCGAGCCTGCGGTGCAGCGCGGCGGTGTCCCGCCACGGGTCGCCGCCCAGCAGCGACACCGCGCCCGCGTCGGCGCGCAGCAGGCCGAGCAGCACCCGGATCGCGGTCGACTTGCCCGCACCGTTCGGGCCGAGGAAGCCGTGCACCTCCCCCTGCCGGACGGTCAGGTCCAGACCGTCCAGCGCGCGCGTCGGGCCGAAGGTCTTGACCAGGCCCGACACGGATATCGCAGATGTCATGACCGGACGCTACAGTCTTTTCACAAAGTCGTGAAGTTAAGGAAGCGTAGAAACTTCCAAGCGCTCGGGTGTTGGGAGATGATGCGACCGTGACAGAGGTGGACGAGCGTGACGACCAGGCGGTGTTGCGCTTCATCGAGCGCTTTTCCTCGGTGTTCGTGGAGGCCGGCGTCCCGCGGATGCCCGCGCGGGTCTTCGTCGCGCTGCTCGCCACCGACTCCGGCAGCCTGACCGCCGCCGAGCTCGCCGACCTGCTGCGCGTCTCCCCCGCGGCGATCTCCGGCGCGGTCCGCTACCTCACCCAGGTGCGGCTGGTCAGCCGCGAGCGCGAGACCGGCACCCGGCGCGACGTCTACCGGGTGTTCGACGACGTCTGGTACGAGGCGCTGTTCCGCCGCGACGAGATGTTCCGGCGCTGGGAGGTCCCGCTCAAGGAGGGCGTCGAGGTGCTGGGCCCGGACAGCTCCGCCGGTCGGCGCATCACCGAGATGCGCGCCTTCTTCCAGTTCATCCAGGGCGAGCTGCCCACCCTGCTGGAGCACTGGCGGGCGTACCGGGACGAGACCTTCGGTCCTTGATCGCCGCCGGCGCGCATTCACGACTATCGGCCCTACTGCGCGCGCCCGATTCGCCCCGACGATGCATGGTGACCAGGTCGCACCGCCGTTCGCGAACGTCCCCCATCCCTGCACGCCCGACCGACCGGCCCGAGGCCGGCGCGGTCGAGCAGCCCTGCTCTAGGGAGATCCCGTCATGGGAGACAACCGCACCGCCCGAAGATTAGCCGCACTGGGCCTGGCCACCGCGACGGCCGCCGCACTGGCCTTCGTGAGCACCGGCGTGGCCGCCGCCGAGGGCACCGTGCTCGGCGCGGACCGCGCCGACGCCGTCCCCGGTTCCTACGTCGTCGTCCTCAACGACGCCGCCTCGCCGCGGACCGCGTCCGCATCGACCGCGTCCTCGCTGGTCGGCAAGTACGGCGGCGCCGTCCGGACGTCGTGGCAGCACGCCCTGAACGGCTTCCACGCCACCCTGTCCGCGCCCCAGGCCCGGCGCCTGGCCGCCGACCCGCGGGTGGCGTTCGTGCAGGCCGACCTGCCGGTGAAGCTGGACGCGGTCCAGCCGAACCCGCCGTCGTGGGGCCTGGACCGCATCGACCAGCGCGACCTGCCGCTGGACAGCGCCTACAACTACGCCACCACCGCGAGCACCGTGCGGGCGTACATCATCGACACCGGCATCCGCACCACGCACTCGGACTTCGGCGGCCGGGCCACCTGGGGCACCAACACCGTCGACACCAACAACACCGACTGCAACGGCCACGGCACCCACGTCGCCGGCACGGTCGGCGGCACCGCCCACGGCGTGGCCAAGGAGGTCCGCCTGGTCGCGGTGAAGGTGCTCAACTGCGCCGGCTCCGGCACCACCGCGGGCGTGGTCAACGGCGTCAACTGGGTGACCCAGAACGCGGTCAAGCCCGCCGTGGCCAACATGTCGCTCGGCGGCGGCGTGGACACCGCCCTGGACACCGCGGTGCGCAACTCCATCGCCGCGGGCATCACCTACGCGGTGGCGTCGGGCAACTCCAACGCCAACGCCTGCAACTACTCGCCGGCCCGCGTCGCCGAGGCGCTGAGCGTGAACGCGTCGACCAACACCGACGCCCGCGCCTCGTTCTCCAACTTCGGCACCTGCACCGACCTGTTCGCGCCCGGCCAGAACATCACCTCGGCCTGGCACACCAACGACACCGCCACCAACACCATCAGCGGCACGTCCATGGCCTCGCCGCACGTGGCGGGCGCGGTGGCGCTGTACCTGGCGGCCAACCCGACGGCCGCGCCGCCCGCGGTGAACGCGGCCATCGTCGCCGCCGCCACCTCGGACAAGATCAGCAGCCCCGGCACGGGCTCGGCGAACAAGCTGCTGTTCACCGGCAGCGCCACGCCCGGCGGCCCGGCGGTGACCAACCCCGGCAACCAGTCGACCACCGTCGGCACCCCGGTGAGCCTCCAGCTGACCGCGACCGGCGGCGCCGCGCCGTACACCTTCTCGGCCACCGGCCTGCCGCCCGGCCTGTCGATCAGCGCGTCCGGCCTGATCAGCGGCACGCCCACCACCGCGGGCTCGTACTCGGTGACGGTCACCGCGACGGACTCGGCGGGGCGGACCGGCAGCACCGCGTTCACGTGGGCGGTCATCACCACCGGCGGCGGCTGCGCCCCGGCGACCAACGGCACCGACGTGGCCATCGGCGACAACGCCACGGTCAGCAGCTCGATCGCCCTGACCTGCGCGGGCAGCGCGTCGGCCACCACCACGGTGCAGGTGGACATCACCCACACCTACATCGGTGACCTCGTCGTGGACCTCGTCGCCCCCGACGGCTCGGTCTACAACCTCCACAACCGCTCCGGCGGCAGCGCGGACAACATCAACCGCTCGTACACCGTGAACGCGTCGTCGGAGACCGCGGCGGGCACCTGGCAGCTCCGGGTGCGCGACGCGGCGTCCTTCGACACGGGCACGCTCAACAGCTGGACCCTGGACGCGTGATCCCCGGCGAGGCTGATCCGCCGAGGCTGATCCAGCGCGCCTGATCCACCGCGTCCGATCCGCCGGCACCACCCCTCGGGCCAGGATGTGGCCCGAGGGGTGGTGCCGGTGGAGTGGGACTTCTTCGTCTCGTACACGAGCGCCGCACGCTCCTGGTCCTGCGCGTCGAGGACTGCGAGCGACCCGGGCTGCCGGGTTCGGTCGTGTCCGAGGACCTGTTCGGCCTGACCGAGCCGGCTGCCCGGCAGCGGCTGCGGCAGGTCGTCGCCGGCGCGCTGACGGGTCGGGCCGAGCCGACCGCTC
The DNA here is from genome assembly GCF_047689505.1 of Saccharothrix sp. BKS2. Classification (NCBI taxonomy): domain Bacteria; kingdom Bacillati; phylum Actinomycetota; class Actinomycetes; order Pseudonocardiales; family Pseudonocardiaceae; genus Saccharothrix; species Saccharothrix sp. BKS2. Next base: position 444,837 of record NZ_JAUQOL010000001.1, read on the forward strand.
CCCCGGGCTTCCCCGGCGCGACACCCCGCTTCCCCGGCGCGCTGCCGGACGTGTGGCACGTCCCGCCGCGCAACCCGAACTTCACCGGCCGCGCCGAACAGCTCGACGCCCTGCACCGCTCGACCGGCACCGTCGCGGTCCGTTCGGTGCGCGGCATGGGCGGCGTCGGCAAGTCGCACCTGGTCGTCGAGTACGCCCACCGGCACGCGAGCGGGTTCGACGTGGTGTGGTGGATCCCGGCCGAGCAGCCCGCCGTGGTGCCCGACCACTTCGCCGCCCTGGCCGCCGCGCTGGGGTTGGACGGCGACCCGGTGCCCGCCGTGCACGCCGCGCTGCGGCGGTCACCGCGCTGGTTGGTGATCTTCGACAACGCCGAGGACCCCGACGCGCTGCGGCCGCACCTCCCGCAGGGGCCGGGCCGGGTGCTGATCACCACCCGGCGGGCGGGGTTCGACGCGCTCGGCGAGGTGCTCGACCTGAACACCATGGACCGCGCGGACAGCCTCGCGCTCGTGCGGCGGCGGGTTCCCTGGGTGACCGACGAGGAGGCGACCACCCTCGCCGACCTGCTGAGCGACCTGCCCCTGGCGATCGAGCAGGCGTCCGCGTACATCAGGGCCACCGGCATCCCCGCCGGGTCCTACGCGGACCTGCTGCGGACCCGCACCACCGAGATGATCGCGCAGGGCCGCGTGGCCGGCCGGGACGACACCCTGGCGTCGTTGTGGGACCTGTCCCTGACCGCGCCGGCCGACGGGCGGCCCGCCGCGCGGCGGCTGCTGGACCTGCTGGCCCGCCGGACGCCGAGCCGGCCCGCTGGGCGCGGTGGCGCGCGCTGCTGCCCCACGTGCCGGCCGTGGTCGAGGACGTCCCGGCCGGAACCGAGGCGGTGGCCGCGGAGCTCTCCGACCGCGCCGCGCGGTACCTCGTCGTCCAGGGCCGGGGGCCGCTCGCCGAAGCCCTGGCACGACGCGCCCTCGGCTGGGTGGAGGGGGTCCACGGACCCGACAGCCCCGAAGCGATCGCCGGCCTGCACGGCGTGGCGGTGACGCTGCACCTCCAGGAGGACTACGAGGGTGCCCGGCGGGTGGTCGAACGCGCGCTCGCCATCAGCGAGGAGCGCCTCGGACCGGATCACCCCGCGACGGTCACCGCGCTCGGCGGCCTGGCCCACGTGCTCCACCACCGCGGCCGGACCGCCGAGGCGGTGGAGCCGGCGGAGCGGGTGGTGGGCATCGTGGAGAGGTACTTCGAACCCGACCACCCGCGCCTCGTGTGGTACCGGGAGGCGTTGGCGCGGATGCGCGCCTGACCTACAGCTCCACCCCGAGCAGCGAGTCCACCGCCGCCCGGAACAGCGTCGGCCCGGTGGCGTCCGACCCGCCGACCGACAGCGCCTCGTCGGCCCACGCGTCCACCGCCGCCAGCGCCCTCGGCGTGTCCAGGTCGTCGCCCAGGTGGTCGCGCAGCCGGGCCGCGGTCGGCGCCGCGCCCGGACCCGTCGGCAGCGCCGCCGCCCGCCGCCAGCGCGCCAGGCGCTCCTCGGCGGCCGACAGCAGCCCGTCGGTCCACGGCCGGTCGTCGCGGTAGTGGCCGGACAGCAGGGCCAGGCGCACCGCGTTGGAGTCCACCCGCTCGGCCCGCAGCTTGGACACGAAGACCAGGTTGCCGCGCGACTTGGACATCTTCTCGCCGTCCAGGCCGATCATGCCCGCGTGCACGTAGTGCCGCGCGAACGGGTGCGCCCCGGTCAGCGACTCGGCGTGCGCGGCGCTGAACTCGTGGTGCGGGAAGATCAGGTCCGAGCCGCCGCCCTGGACGTCGAACGAGGCGCCCAGCCGGTTGAGCGCGATGGCGCTGCACTCGATGTGCCACCCCGGCCGCCCCTCGCCCAGCTCCGAGGACCACGACGGCTCGCCCTCCCGGGCCGCGCGCCACAGCAGCGCGTCCAGCGGGTGGCGCTTGCCCGGCCGGTCGGGATCGCCGCCGCGCTCGGCGAACAGGCGGGCCATCGTCTCGGCGTCGTAGTTCGACTCGTAGCCGAACCGGCCGGTCGCGCCGTGGTCGAAGTACACGTCCGGGTGCTCGGGGTCCTCCACCTGGTAGGCGGCGCCCGAGGCCAGGAGCTTGCCGATCGCCTCGACGATCTCCGGGATCGCCTCGACCGCGCCGACGTACTCGCGCGGCGGCAGGACCCGCAGCGCCTCCATGTCCTCCCGGAACAGCGCGGTCTCCCGCATGGCCAGGACCACCCAGTCGTCCTGGTCGCGCGCCGCCCGCTCCAGCAGCGGGTCGTCGACGTCGGTGACGTTCTGCACGTAGTGCACGTCGTGCCCGTTGTCCAGCCACACCCGGTGGACCAGGTCGAACGCCAGGTAGGTCGCCGCGTGCCCGAGGTGGGTGGCGTCGTAGGGGGTGATGCCGCAGACGTACAGCCCGGCGGTGGCGCCGGGCGCGGTCGGGCGCACCTCGCCGGTGGCGGTGTCGAACAGCCGCAGCGGGCGCGGCTCGCCCGCTACCCGCGGGACGGGGGTGGATGACCAGGTCTGCATGTCACCGACCCTAGCTCGCGTCCGCCGGGGCGCCGGCGCGTCCGCTCCTCGGGACGGTGACCGACCGGTGACCGCGCGTCGCCGGGGCGGGTCGCCCGCCCCGGCGGGACGGGGAACACGCGTGCCGTCCCCCGTCGGCGGGACGGGGAGGCGGCGTGACCGGGATCATCCGGCCCCGCCGCCCTGCCACGCCACCGACCCGGTCCGCGACCCGGGCGGCCGTAATCCGCCCGTCAGCGCCGCTTGCGCGACCGCAGGTAGTCGCTCACCACCGCCGCGCCCAGCCCGTCCTCGTCCGGGACCACCACGCGACCGCCGGAGCGGCGGGCCAGGGTGTCCACGAACGCGGTCAGCCGGGGGTCGTCGCCGAGGCGGAACACCGTGATCGACGCGCCCAGCCGGGCCAGGCCGTCCACCTCGACCAGCGTCTTGCCCAGGGTCCGCTCCAGCGGCGGGTAGTGGAACTCGGCCTCGCCGGTCGGCTCCAGGTGCGCGGTCGGCTCGCCGTCGGTCACCACCAGCACCACCGGCTGCGCGTCGGGGTGCCGCCGCACGTGCCGGCCCGCCAGCAGCAGCGCGTGGTGCAGGTTGGTGCCCTGCTCCCACACGCCCTCCAGCGCGGTCAGCTCCCCGATGTCCACGGTCTCGGCGTGCCGGCCGAACGTGATCAGCTCCAGCGCGTCGGTGCGGAACCGGGTGCGCACCAGGTGGTGCAGGGCCAGGGCGGTGCGCTTCATCGGCACCCACCGCCCGTCCTGCACCATCGACCAGGACGTGTCCACGCACAGCGCCACCGCCGCCCGCGACCGCTGCTCGGTCTCGCTGACCTCGACGTCCGCCACGTCCAGGGCCAGCGGGCCGCCCGCCGACCTCAGCACCGCGTTGGTGATCGTGCGCGGCACGTGCCAGGGTTCGGTGTCGCCGAACCGCCACGGCCGGGTCGAGCCGATCAGCTCCCCGGCCGCGCCGGCGGACGAGCTGTCCCGCTGCCCCTGCGCCCGCACGCCGTCGACCACGCCGCGCAGCGCGGTCTCGCCCAGTTGCCGCAGCGCCTTCGGGGTCAGCCGCAGGGAGCCGTCGGGGGCTCGTTCGAGCAGGTTCTGGGACCGCAGCTCGCGCTCCAGCTCGGCCAGCCGCCGGGCGTCCACACCCGCCTCCGGGCCGAGCCGGCGGACCAGCGCGTCGGCGTCGATGTCCTCCAGCCGGGCACCGGGGTAGGACTGGGCCAGCTGCTCGGCCAGCTCGTCCATCTCCGCCAGGTCGGCCATCGCCCGCGCGCCCTCGCCCAGGCCCAGGGGGTTGTCGCCGCGGAACCGCGCCGAGCCGCCCCAGTCCTCCCCGGGCCGCAGGCCGCGCAGCAGCGAGTCCAGCTGCGACAGCTGCGCGCCCACGGCGGAGTCGCCGAACGCCTGCTGGGACAGCTGCGCCAGCTCCCGGCGCTGCTGCTCGCTCATCGAGTTCATCATCCGCTGGGCGGCGGCCGACCGGGCGGCCAGCGCGTCGACCAGCTCGTCCACCGTGCGCGGGTCCTCCGGGAAGAACTCGCCGTGCTCGCGCATGAACCGGTCGAACGACTCCCGGGTGTCCTCGCCCCGCGCGTGCGCGGCCAGCAGGGCGTTGAGGTCGGCGAGCATGTCCCGGATCCGCTCGACGTCCCGCGCCCCGACGTTCTCCACGGCCTGCTTGACGCCCTGGAACCGCTGCTCCATCAGCTCGCGGCCGAGCAGGTCCCGGATGCGCTCGTAGGACTCGCGGGCCTCGGGCGAGCGCCAGTCGTACTCGGCCAGCTCGCCCACGGCCGCCGCGGTGGACCGGGGCAGCGCGTCGAGCCGGGCCTCGCGGAACCTCGCGTCGTCGTCCGGGTCGGGGAACAGCGCCGCCCGTTCGGCCGTCAGCGCCTCGTCGAGCAGGCGCCGGACCTCCTGGAGCGTGCCGTCCAGCCGGTGGCGGCGGGTCAGCGCGGCGCGCTTGCGCCACAGCCGGGCGGTCAGGTCGTCCAGGCCGCGCGCGCCCGGCAGGCCGCGGCGCAGCAGCTCGCGCAGCGCCGACTCCGGCGAGGAGCCCTCCATGACCTCCCGGCCCAGCTCGTCCACCGCCGCGCGCAGGTCGACCGGCGGGGCCAGCGGGTCGGGCCCGTCGACGTAGCGGCCGTACCGGTAGGTGCTCATCGGGTCACCGCTCTCATCCGTACACCGTGCGGTCGTCGTCGCCGTCCTTGGACAGCTGGCGGGTGAGGTAGAGCGACTCCAGCGCCAGCTCGACGCCCGAGGCGATGCGGCCGGCCGGGTCCTTGGGGCCCGCGCCGACCCGCGCGGCCACCTCGTGCAGCACGGGCAGCTCGGGCAGCGCGGCCAGCAGGTCGCCCGCCGGCACGCGCTCGCCGGTGGCCACCGGGTGGCCGTCGGAGACCAGCGCGGCCAGCGGCCGCAGGTCCAGGCCCGCGAACGTGGCACGGGCCGTGTCCGCCACGGACCGGCGCAGCAGGTGGGTCAGCACCTCGTGCTCGCGGCCCTCCTCGCCGGCCTCGAACTCCAGCTTGCCGCGCAGCACGGCGGGCACCGCCTCCAGGTCGACCGGCCGGGCGATGGGCGGGTTCTCCCCGGTCAGGGCGCTGCGCCGGAGCGCGCCCGCCGCGATCGTCTCCGCCGCCGCCACCGCGAACCGGGCCGAGACGCCCGAGCGCTGGTCGATCGAGGACGACTCGCGCAGGTGCCGCACGAACCGGGCGATGACCTGGAGCAGGTGGTCCCCGACCTCCGCGACCAGGTCGGCCTCCTGGCGGACCAGGTCGACCTCGGCGGCGATCTCCAGCGGGTAGTGGGTGCGGATCTCCGCGCCGAACCGGTCCTTGAGCGGGGTGATGATCCGGCCGCGGTTGGTGTAGTCCTCGGGGTTGGCGGTGGCCACCAGCAGCACGTCCAGGGGGAGCCGCAGCGTGTAGCCGCGGATCTGGATGTCGCGCTCCTCCATCACGTTGAGCAGCGCCACCTGGATGCGCTCGGCCAGGTCGGGCAGCTCGTTGACCGCGATGACGCCGCGGTGGGAGCGGGGCAGCAGGCCGTAGTGGATGGTCTCGGGATCGCCGAGGCTGCGGCCCTGGGCGACCTTGACGGGGTCGACGTCGCCGACGAGGTCGCCGACGCTGGTGTCCGGGGTGGCGAGCTTCTCGGCGAAGCGCTCGTCGCGGTGCTTCCAGGCCACGGGCAGGTCGTCGCCCAGCTCGGCGGCGCGGCGGCGGGACCCCGGGGTGATGGGCGCGAGCGGGTGCTCGTTCAGCTCGGCGCCCTCGATGACCGGGGTCCACTCGTCGAGCAGGCCGACGAGGGTGCGCAGCAGGCGGGTCTTGCCCTGGCCGCGCTCGCCCAGCAGGACCACGTCGTGGCCCGCGAGGAGGGCGCGCTCCAGCTGGGGCAGCACGGTGCGGTCGAACCCCACGATGCCGGGCCACGGGTCGCGGCCCTCGCGCAGGGCGGCCAGCAGGTTGTCCCGGATCTCGGCCTTCACCCCGCGCGGCAGGTGGCCTGCCGCCCGGAGTGCGCCGGCGGTGGTGGGAAGGTCAGGGGTCACCCCACGAAGCTACGTGCACCCGGGCGATCGGTCGACATGGAGCAACTCCACCCGCGGCGGGCGCGGGCGGGCCCCGCCGGTGGTTCTGCTCTCGACGAACAAGCGTGCTCAGGGGCGTTCGGCCGAAGTTCCGGACCCGGGTTTGTCGTACCCCGCACCTACCATCGGGAGCAGGCCCACGAGGCCGACGAAGTGCGAGGTTGCCCATGACTGCGCATGCCCTCTACCAGCCCGAGGACCGGGTGCTGGACCTGTCGAGCCTGTCCGACGCCGACCACGCCCTGATCCGGTCCCTGGCCGGCCGGGTCGACCCGGGCGACCGGGTCCTGATCTGCCTGGAGCCAGACGACGCCGAGCGGGACGAGCTGCACGTCGAGTTCCGGCACGGGCGGTACTACGCGGTGCACCTGGAGGGTGGCGAGCACCTCGTCGCCCTGGAGAGCGACGAGCACAAGCGGCAGAAGGAGTACTGGCACCGCGCCGCCCAGGACGCCGGGTACCGGTCGGACACCGGGATCGGCACGGGCACCGGCACGGTGCTGGACGTGGCCATCCACGGCCCGGTCCGGACCGGCGTCGAGCTGCGGCGCGCCGACGTCACCGCGCGGGCGGCGGCGCTGAACACGAGCGGGGCGCACCGCGCGGGCTGGCTGCCGCTGTGGTTCTCCGACTCCGACCGGACCCCGAAGTGGTTCCACCGCATCCCGTCGGTCGGCTGCAACCGCATCTCGTGGGACGACCTGCCGCCCCGGCGCGCCGCGACCGCGACCGGCCTGCGCCTGGTGCACGCCGCCCGCTGCACGACCGAGAACTTCCCCCGCTGCTTCGACCGCAGGCGCCGCCCGTGCGGCGGGTACCACCCCCTGCTGAGGCCGTGGCGGGGCGTCACGGTCGACGACGTGGCCGAGATGGTGCCGGCCGGCGAGGCGGTGCCGCTCCAGACGCCCGAGCGGTGGATCTACGTGGTGCCGCGCTTCGGCCTGGCCCACTACCAGCAGCTGACCGACGGCCTGGGCGCCTACCTGCCCGACACCGCGCCGGGCGCGCCGACCGGTGCGGGTGCGGGTGCCGGTGCCGGTGGCCGGGCCGGTTCGCGGGCCTGGCCGGTGTGCCGGCGGTGCGGCAAGGACATGTTCCTGGTCAGGCCGGGTCGGGAGCTGTGCGAGAACTGCCGGCCGATGATGCGGGAGCCGATGTAGGGCCGGCGCGGTGCGCGGCGGCCCGGCGCGGGTGGCCGGCACCGGGTGGCCCGGCCCGGCTCGCCCGGTGCGGGTGGCGCGGTGCGGGTGGCGCGGTGCGGGTGGCGCGGTGCGAGTGGCGCGGTGCGAGTGGCCCGGCTCGCCCGGCGCGGTGCCCGACCCCACCGGCCCCTCAGGGGTTGCCCGCGAGCACGGCGATCCAGAACTGGTCGCCGCGGCCGCTGTCGCAGGCGGTCAGCTCGACCCGGGCGAAGGGGCGCACCCCCGTCAGGCACTGGCCCGGGTGACCGGTGTTCTCCAGCGCGAAGGACGTGGCGGAGTCGTCCAGCAGGCGGTGCTCGGTCCAGACCTGGTTCGGCGCGCCCTCGCACACCCCCACCATGCGCACGTCCTGCGGCGCGACGGCCGTCAGGCAGCCGGAGACCGCCATGCTCACCACGGCGACGCGCGTGCCGGGTGCCATGTGGTAGATCCGCCACTGCCGGCTCGGCCCGCCGGTCCCGGGGCGCAGCGACACGACGCCCGCCTCGGTCGTGGAGAGCTTCAGGCCGTGCCTGCCCGCGCTCTCGATGTGCACCACCGGGTCGTACGCGACCCGCGCGGGCTCCGCGGCCCGCGCGGTCGGGGCGAGGAGGACCAGGGCGGCCAGGACGAGCAGGAGTCGGCGCATGGGATCCATTGACGCACCAACGGACGTTCACGCACGGGCGGTTGTCCTGCGCTCAGTGGTGAATTCCCGGTCACGCGTGGTCACCACCGGGGCCGGCGAGGCGCTAGGCCGCCAGGGTGAGCAGTTCGTCCAGCGCCGGCCGGTCGTCGAGGCGCGACAGCGCGATGACCGGCGCCAGGGTCCGGCACCACCCCAGCAGGCGGTCGGGGTCCAGGCCGCACGCGCCGGCCAGCCGCGCCGACCGGTCCGCCACGCCCTCGCGCCCGGCGGCGTCCAGCGCGAGGTCGACCACGTCGAAGCACGGGTCGCCCACGCACGGCCTCGGGTCGATCGCCACCAGGCCGCGCGGGCCCACCAGCGCGTTGCCGGCGTGCAGGTCGCCGTGCAGCAGGACGCGCGGGCCGCCGGCCAGCAGGGCGCCGCAGCGCCCCTGGGCCCGCTCCCACATCCCCGGGGTGACGGGCGTGGACGCGGTCACCCGGCGGCCGATCCGGGCGAAGAACTCGGCGCAGCGGTCCGCGAGGTCGAGCGCGCCCGGCGGCGGGGCGACGGCGTGCAGGGGCCCGACCAGGTCCGCCCACGCCGGCGCGGTGGGCGGCTCGGGCAGGTCGGCCACCTCGGTACCGGGCCGCACCGCCGCCATCAGCACCGCGCCCGCCTCCTCGGCGAGCACCGCCGGCACCCGCCCGGACGGCCCGAACAGCCGCAGCACCGCCGCCTGCCGGGCCAGGAACGGCTCGTCGGGGCTCAGCTTGAGCACCACCGGCTCGCCACCGGCCAGGAACCGCGCGACGACGGACGACGCGCCCTGGGACAGGGGCCCGCCGGCGGGGGCCAGGTCCCACCGGCGCGCCAGGTCGGCCACGCGGTCCGGCACCGCCGCCGCCCACCCGGTCACCTCCGGTCCGAAGCGGAGGGACAGGCGCGCGGTGATCTCCTCGACGTCCACGGGCACGACGCTAGGCGGACGGGCAAGCGGAATACGCCCGCGGGCGGTGTCCGGAGAGGACACCGCCCGCGGGTCGTTCAGCGATCTTCAGCCGTGATCTTCAGTCGTGCACCGGGACCTCAGGTCACAGCGCGGGGTACGCGTTGCGCATGAGCTCCTGGAACTGGGCCGAGAACCAGTGGCCCGACACCGGGGCGTCCGCCAGGGCGCCCGAGGGGTTGTTGCCGTTGCGCGGGTTGCCACCGTAGGTGGGGTCGCACATGCGGTCGAAGCCCTTGCCCTCGTCGTTCGGGATCGCCTTGCTCGAACCGTCGGACTCACCCGGCGGCTTGATCCAGACGTAGGCGTCGATGTTCGGCTTCGGCGCGGCCTTCGGGCGCTCGCCGAGACCGGCACCGGCCTGGTTGCACCAGTTGCCCTTCTGGGCGCGCCGGTCGATGCGCGACTGGTTGACGTAGTCGTCCGCGTTGGTCGCGGTCGACTTGCCGGTGGGCCGGTTGGCGCCGCCCCAGCCGTTGCGCGAGGTGTCGATCAGCATGCCGATGCCGCTGTCGAAGCCCTGCTTGACGAGCTCGGCGCGCATCGCCGTGGCGAAGCCCAGCTCACCGTTGAAGTCGTTCCAGTCGACCCACTTGGCGTTCTCCTTCACCGGGCGGCCGCCGACGAGGTCGTCGACCGTCCAGTACGGCTCCTCCAGCGCGGAGTAGTTCGCCGTGTTGGTGATGAAGCCGTGGACCTTGTCCTTGGTGGCGCCGTTCTTGCCCAGCACCGACGCGAACATCTTCGCCGAGGCGTAGAAGTTGTCGTACTCGGCGACCGTGTCACCCCACCCGATCCAGCCGTGGTGGCCGGAGTCGATGTAGTTGTAGACGTTGCCGACGGCGCCGAGCTTGCCGATGGCGTAGGACACGCCCTCCTGGTAGTTGCCGTTGGCCTTCATCACGTCGCAGTTGGGCGTGGCCGTCGCGCGCGGCGTGACGTTGGTGACCAGGTTCGGCAGCGAGTCGATCTCGATGACCGACACGATGCGCAGCTTGGCGTACTTCGGGTCCGCCACGATCGCCGCGATCTTGTCGATGTAGTCGGTCTTGTACTTGCCGATCTCGTCGGCCTTCAGCTCACCGTTCGACGCCAGCGCGGCGCAGTCGCGGCCGGGCAGGTTGTAGACGACGAACTGGAAGACCAGCTGACCGTCCGAGCGGGCGGCGCGCTGCTTCTCCGCCTCGTCCAGGTGGTCCGCCAGACCCATCGAGCCGGTCGTGGGCGAGTCGTTGCCCTCGATGGCGCTGATCCGGTCGAGCCACACACCGGTCGGCTGGTTCGCGATGCGCGAGCCACCCGTCTCGGCGGCCGCCCGGCTGGACCACTGCGGGTTGACGTACACGCCGGCACCCACGTACGGGTTGTCCACGCGGGCGCCCGGGTTCGGGTTCTGCCCACTCGTGGTCGTCGTGGTGGTCGTCGTCGTGGTGGTCGTGGTGGTCGTCGTGGTGGTGCCGACCGAACCCGTGCACACCGTCCCGTTGAGGCGGAACTGCGTGGGCGCCGGGTTCGAGCCGTTCCACGACCCGTTGAAGCCGGGGGTGACCGTCTGGCCGGTGCCGAGGGTCGGGCTCCACGACGAGTTCCGGACCGTCACCTTGGTCCCGGACTGCGAGAACTGGCCGTTCCAACCCTGCTGGACCGTCTGGCCGGCGGCGAAGTCCCACTCGAGGGTCCACCCGCCGGAGATCGCGTCCCCGAGGTTGGTGACCGTGACGCTGGCGCCGAATCCGCCGGGCCACTGGTTCGTGATCGAATACGCCGCCCGGCAACCGGGCGCCGCGTTGGCGGTGGCGGTGCTCGCCACCACCCCGGCCGCGGACAGGGCCGCCACCGAGGTAACCGCCAACGCGCCCGCAACCTTGCGGGAGCGTACGAACGTGCGCAGACTCATGCATCGCCTCCTTGCGAGCAAATCGCCATCTGGGAGCGCTCCCAGCGCATCCGCCACCCCCGGGATTCGACGCGAGACCGGGGGGACTACTGACTGGGAGCGCTCCCAGACGAACGGTAACGCATGACATGTCCTGTTGACGAGGGGTTGACCTGGAGATAATCCGGCTCTATACCCGTACGCGTAGCCTGCGCGAAGCCCGTGACCAGCGGTTTTCCCGGATGCATCGGCTATGCAACTTCCTTGCGCAAGAGCTTCGCCGGCCCTTTCGGGAGCAAACGGTCCCCTCGACTTCACCTGTTCGGCCGAATGCACCGGGCGTTCCGGGAGCCGGCGGAACAAAACATTTCGTGCACATCCGTGAACTGGACCGCTTCAGAAATGCGGCGCCCGAAAAAGGATCTTGTCGAACATTCGACGACCGCGCCGACTAATGGCGGCCGGCGCCCTGGTCCGAAAGCACCCGGACCGCCTCGTCCACGGCCGCGAGCCGGGCCCGCCGCACCGCGTCGCCCAAGGGCCGCAGCGCCTCGTCCCGCGCCCGCGTCGCGGTCGCCGACACCGCGCCGCCCGGCGCGTCCGAGGCGGCCACCGCCAGGATCGCGGCGACCTCGGCGGCGCGCTGGAGCACGCGCAGGGACCTCGGCGGCGTGCCCGTGGGCCAGGACAGCCCCTGCTGCTCGGCGGCCAGCGCGGCGATCTCGGCACGCGCGTTGGGCCGGTGCCGGGCCACGTCCAGGGTCACCAGCGCGGTGGCCGCCTCGCGCATCGCGGACGCCAGCCCGTGCTCGGCCTCCCCGATCGGCACGTGCTCGAACACGGCCGGGACGGGCAGGTCGAACACCGTCCACCGCAGCACGCCGTCGGCCACCAGCCGGGGCACCAGGCCCACGCCGACCTCGGGCAGCACCGCGGCCTGGCCGGCCCGCAGCGCGCACTTGCCCAGCGGCCCGTGCCCGCCCAGCCCGCGCACGTCGCCCGGCACCGGCAGCACCAGCCGCGCGGTGGTCGTGGCGGCGCGGCGCAGCGACGCCAGCAGCAGCGCGGGGCCCACCGGGGCCTCCTCGGGACCCGGCAGGTCGAGCGCGGTCGCGGTGCCGTCGTCGTCGGCGACCACCTCGTGGAGCCCGGCCCAGGCGCCCAGGGCGTCCAGCACGTCGTCCGCCGCGGCGGCGCCGTGCAGCCAGGCTGACGTCCAGACGACCAACGTCGCACTCGCAGTAGACACGCTGGACGAGGGTACGCGGAGAGCGCGCCGGATCAGGCCGCCGGGCCCACGTGCGCCACCAGCAGGGAGCGGAACCTCGCCACCGCGTCGTCATCGGCGAACGCGCGGTGCGGCACGGCGTAGACCGCGGCCGTCCCGGTCCGCAGCACGAAGCCCCGCGCGGTCTCCGCCCAGCCGGGCAGCTCGGCCCAGCGCAGCTCGCTGCGCGCCGCCTCGCCGACCGACATCCGCAGCGAGTGGTCGTCCGCGGTGCCGGTCACCGCCTTGGCCGCGAGCGGGTGGTTGTGGAAGTTCACCGCGGCCCCCACCGGCACCAGCCCGCCGATCACCACGGCCAGGACCAGCCCGAACACGCCCGCCCACGTCATGCCCAGCACCAGCACGACCACGCCCAGCACGCCGAGCGCCGCGGCGAACCACGGCGCCAGGCGGTAGAGCGGCACGGAGGTCCGCAGGGCGTCGCTCCAGTCGGCCGGCCGGGGCGACCAGCCGAAGTCGACCGTCACCGCCGGGGCCGCTTCGCGGGCTCGCAGCACAGCGGGGCGCACGGGGCGCCGTCGACCGTGCAGCCGGCCGCCGGGAAGTCCGACAGCTTGCGCGCGGGCGCGCCCGCCAGGTGCTCGGCCACCAGCTCCGCCACCAGCTCCGCGAAGCGCGGGTCCTCGTTCGGGGTCGCCGCGCGGGCGAAGCCCAGGCCCAGCTCGGCCGCGCGGTCGCGGGCCTCGGTGTCGAGGTCCCACACGACCTCCAGGTGGTCGCTGACGAACCCGATCGGGCACACCACCACGTTGGCCACGCCCTCGGCGCTCAGCGCCTCGACGTGGTCGACGACGTCGGGCTCCAGCCACGGGACCTCCGGCGGCCCGGAGCGGGACTGCCACACCACGTCGTACCCGGTCACCCCGACCGCCTCGGCGACCAGCCGGGACGCCTCCGCCACCTGGCGGGAGTAGCGGTGCCCGCCCTCCTCCGGCGGCCCGGCGGCCCGGTCCGCCGACACCGGCACCGAGTGGGCGGTGAACACCAGGCGGTAGTCGTCGCCGAAGCCGGCCGCGGCGGCGCGCACCGAGTCCGCGAAGGACGCCACGAACAGCGGGTGGTCGAAGAACTGGCGGATCTTGACCAGCTCGGGCGCGTCCTCGACGGCGGCGCGGGCCCGCAGGATGTCCTCGTCGTACTGGCGGCACGCGGAGTAGCCGCCGTAGGCGCTGGTCGGGAAGACCAGCGCGCGCCGGACGCCGGCGGCCTTCATCTCGGCCAGGGTGTCCTCGACCATCGGGTGCCAGTTGCGGTTGCCGAAGTACACCGGCAGGTCCACCAGCGCGCGCACGCGCCCGATGGCCGAGCGGTTGAGCGCGTTGATCGGCGACACGCCGCCGAAGTGCTGGTAGTGCTGCTCGACCTCGTCCAACCGCTCGGGTGGGACGCCGCGGCCGCGGGTCACGTTCTCCAGGAAGGGGCGGACGTCCCCGGGTCCTTCCGGTCCGCCGAAGGACAGCCAGAGCAGCGCGTCGTAACTCACCGGGACATCCTCGCGCCGACCCCCCGCGGCCGCACGACCGGGTCGGCGTGAGCATCAGCACGCCGACCCGGCCGGGTGAACCGCCTTACAGGCCCAGGAAGTGCACGCCGCCGTCGACGAACACCATGGAGCCGGTGGTGGCCGGGAACCAGTCGGACAGCAGGCCGCACACCGACTTCGCGACCGGGGTGGGGTCGTTCACGTCCCAGCCGAGCGGGGCCTTCTCGGCCCACATGGACTCCAGGTCGGCGAAACCGGGGATCGACTTCGCGGCCATGGTCCTCACCGGGCCGGCCGAGACCAGGTTGACCCTGATGCCCCGCGGGCCGAGGTCGCGCGCGAGGTAGCGGTTGATCGACTCGAACGCCGCCTTGGCCGCGCCCATCCAGTTGTAGGCGGGCCACGCCTGGCGGGCGTCGAAGTCGAGGCCGACGATCGACGAGCCGCGGTCCAGCAGCGGCAGGGTGGCCTGCGCCAGGGCCTTGTACGAGTACGCCGAGACGTGCATGGCGGTCGCCACGTCCTCCCACGGCGCGTCCATGAAGGGCGCGCCCAGGCACGACGGCGGGGCGTAGCCGATGGCGTGCACCACGCCGTCGAGGCCGTCCACGTGCTCGCGGACCCGGTCGGCCAGGGAGTCGAGGTGCCCCTGGTCCTGCACGTCCAGCTCGACCACCGGCGCGGCCTCCGGCAGGCGCTTGGCGATCCGCTCCACGAGGCTCATCCGGCCGAAGCCGGTGAGCACGACCTGGGCGCCCTGCTCCTGGGCGGCCCTGGCCACGTGGAAGGCGATCGACGCGTCCGTGATCACCCCGGTGACCAGCAGCCGCTTGCCTTCGAGCAGTCCCGTCACGGGTTGTTCCTCCGAAAAAGAGTGTTGTGCTGGGGGAAGACTGGGGGCGCCGGGCGCTCAGTGGCCCATGCCGAGACCGCCGTCGACCGGCAGCACCGCGCCGGTGATGTAGGCGGCGGCGTCGGAGGCGAGGAAGGTGACGGCGGCCGCGATCTCCTCGGTCGTGCCGTACCGGCCCGCGGGCACCTGGGCCAGGATCTGCTGCTTGCGGTCGTCGGGCAGGGCGTCGGTCATGTCCGTGGTGATGAACCCGGGCGCGACGACGTTCGCGGTGATGTTGCGGGAGCCCAGCTCGCGGGCGATCGAGCGGGCCACGCCGACCATGCCCGCCTTGCTGGCCGCGTAGTTGACCTGGCCCGCGCCGCCCATCTGGCCGACCACCGAGGAGATGAACACGATCCGGCCGTAGCGCTTGCGCAGCATCCCCCTGGACGCGCGCTTGGCCACCCGGAACGCGCCGGTGAGGTTGGCGTCGAGCACGCGGGTGAACTGCTCGTCGCTCATCCGCAGCAGCAGGGTGTCGTCGGTGATGCCGGCGTTGGCCACGACCACCTCGACCGGCCCGTGCGCGGCCTCCACCTCGGCGAACGCGGCGTCCACCTCGTCGGCGGAGGTCACGTCGCACTTGACGCCGAGCAGGCCCTCGGGCGCGCCGGAGCCGCGGTGGGTCACCGCGACCTTGTCGCCCTGGGCGGCGAACGCCCTGGCGATCGCCAGGCCGATGCCCCGGTTGCCGCCGGTGACCAGTACGGACCTCGACACGCTTGCTCCCATCGCTGCTGGTTGATGCGCCGCGAGGCTATCTGCTGGCCGGGGGTGCGCCACCACCGGCCAGCGGTGGATCACAATTCGCCCCGTGACCGGTTTCGTCGAACGCCTGCGGGCCGAGGTGGACGGCGACGTGCTCGCCGACGCCGCGAGCCGCGCGCTGTACTCCACCGACGCCTCGAACTACCGCCACGTGCCGCTGGTCGTGGTGCGCCCCCGCTCGGTGGACGCGGCGGTGGCGGCGGTGGGCGTGGCGGCCGAGCACGGCGTGCCGGTCACCAACCGGGGCGCGGGCACCTCGGTGGCGGGCAACGCCGCGGGCGAGGGCCTGGTGCTCGACTTCTCCCGCCACCTCGACCGGGTGATCTCGGTCGACCCGGTCGAGCGGCTGGCCGTGGTGCAGCCGGGGGTGGTGCTGGACCGCCTCGACGACGCCGTCCGGCCGCACGGCCTGGTGTTCGGCCCCGACCCGTCGACGCGCTCGCGCTGCACGCTCGGCGGCATGATCGGCAACGACGCGTGCGGCGCGCACTCGGTGGCCTGGGGCAAGACCAGCGACAACGTGCGGGCGCTCGACGTGCTGCTGGCCGACGGGCGGCGGTTCGACACCCGCACCCCACCGCCGCTGGACCTGCCCGAGGTGGACCCGACCTGGTTCCCGGCGCTGGACCGGCGCGTGTCGGGCTACCGGCTCGACGCGCTGCCGGACCTGACCAGGGCGCTGGTCGGCACGGAGGGCACCTGCGCGACCGTGCTGGGCGCGGTGGTGGAGCTGGTCCGGGCGCCGGAGCGGCGGGTGCTGGCGGTGCTCGGGTTCGACGGCCCGTACGACGCCGCCGACCTCGCGCCGGGCCTGCGCGAGCTGGACGTGCTGACCGTCGAGGGCCTGGACGCGGCGCTGGCGCGGGCGGCCGGGGAGGCGCGGCGGCTGCTGCCGCGCGGGCGGAGCTGGCTGTTCGTGGAGACCGCCGACGAGGCGGTGGCGCACCGGGCCGCCGCGCTCGCGCCGCACTCGGCGGTGGTGACCGACCCGGCGCGGCAGCGCGCGCTGTGGCGGGTGCGGGAGGACGGCGCCGGGCTGGCCACCCGGATGGCCGACGGCGGCGAGGCGTGGTCGGGCTGGGAGGACGCGGCCGTGCCGCCCGAGCGGCTGGGCGCCTACCTGCGGGACTTCGACGCGCTGCTGGGCCGGCACGGCAGGCGGGGCGTCACCTACGGCCACTACGGCGAGGGCTGCCTGCACGTGCGGATCGACTTCGACCTGGCGCGCGGGCACCGGTCGTTCCTGGAGGACGCGGCCGACCTGGTGGTGGCGCACGGCGGGTCGCTGTCCGGCGAGCACGGCGACGGGCAGGCCCGGTCGGAGCTGCTGCCCCGGATGTACCCGCCGGCGGCCATCGAGGCGTTCCGGCGGTTCAAGGCGGCCTTCGACCCGCGCGGGCTGATGAACCCCGGTCGGATCGTCGACCCGGCCCGGCTGGACGACGACCTGCGCGTGGTGGTCGCGCCCCCGGTCATCCCGACCCGCGCGGAGCTGGCGCTGCGCGCCGACGGCGGCGACCTGGCGGCGGCGTCGCGGCGGTGCGTGGGCGTGGGCAAGTGCCTGAACACGCGCGGCGGGGTGATGTGCCCGAGCTACCGGGTGACGCGGGAGGAGAAGCACTCCACCCGCGGCCGGGCGCGGCTGCTGTTCGAGCTGCTGGGCGGGCAGGTGGTGCGCGACGGGTGGCGGTCGGCGGAGGTGCGCGACGCGCTGGACCTGTGCCTGGGGTGCAAGGGGTGCAAGCGGGACTGCCCGGTGGACGTGGACGTGGCCGCCTACAAGGCGGAGTTCCTGCACCACCACTACCGGCGGCGGGTGCGGCCCGCGGCGCACTACTCGATGGGCTGGCTGCCGCTGTGGCTGCGGCTGGGCCTGGTGAACCGGGTCTCCGCCCGGTTCGCCCGGTTCGGCGGGGTCGCCCCGGAACGGCCGCTGCCCGTGCCGGTGCGCTCGTTCCAGTCGCGGTTCACCCCCTCGGGGGACGGCGAGCGGGTGCTGCTGTTCCCGGACACGTTCACCAACCACTTCGAACCGGGCGTCGGCTTCGACGCGGCGGCCGTGCTGCGGCACACCGGCCACGCGGTGGAGGCGCCCCGCCCGGCCGTCTGCTGCGGGCTGACCTGGTTCTCCACCGGCCAGCTGGGCGTGGCGCGGCGGGTGCTGCGGCGGACCGCGCGGGTGCTGCGGCCGTGGACGCGGGCGGGCGTGCCGGTGGTCGGGCTGGAGCCGAGCTGCACGGCGTTCCTGCGCGTGGACGCGCTGGAGCTGGCGGGCGACGACCCGGACGTGGCGCGGCTGGCCGGGTCGGTCCGGACGTTCGCCGAGCACGTCGCGCCGCTGCTGGAGCGGCAGCCGGTGGCGGGTCGGGCGGTGGTGCAGCCGCACTGCCACCAGTACGCCGAGGTGGGGCTGGACGCGGACCGGGAGCTGCTGGACCGGGCGGGGGTGGAGGCGTCGGTGCTGGAGGGCTGCTGCGGCCTGGCGGGCAACTTCGGCTTCGAGCGCGGCCACCACGACGTGTCGATGGCGGTGGGCGGGTTGACGCTGTTCCCGGCGGTGCGGTCGGCGGACCCGGGCACGCCGGTGGTGGCGGACGGCTTCAGCTGCCGCACCCAGGTGCGGCACGGGACCGACGCGGAGCCCGTGCACACGGCCACCCTGCTGCGGCGGCGGTTGGGTCTCTAGCGGCGGCGCCCCCGGGAGGCCGGGCGGCGCACCACTCCGGTTCGGTCACGAACCTAAAGAAATGCTCAAGTGACCTTTGCACGGGCGGGACGATGCGGTCCACTCCCCGGCCATGACCACGAGTCCACCTCTGTCCCCGCCGTCGACGGTGCTCGCCGCCGAGGGCGGCGCGCTCTCCTCCGTCGAGGAGGCCGTCAACACCGTCTTCACCCCCGTCTCCGAGGCCGTGTCGGGGTTCATCTTCGCCGAGGTCACCGTCTTCGGCGTGACCTTCCCCTGGATCGTCGGCTGGCTGGTGGTGGCCGCCGCGATCTTCACCGCCTACTTCGGCGTGATCCAGCTGCGCGGCTTCGCCACGGCCCTGCGGATCGTGCGCGGCAAGCACAGCAGCCCGGACGACCCCGGCGAGATCACCCACTTCCAGGCGCTCAGCTCCGCCGTCTCGGGCACCGTCGGCCTGGGCAACATCGCCGGTGTCGGCGTGGCGGTCACCATCGGCGGCGCGGGCGCCACCTTCTGGATGATCCTGGCCGGCCTGCTGGGCATGTGCACCAAGTTCGTGGAGTGCACCCTGGGCGTGAAGTACCGGGACGTGCACCCGGACGGGACGGTCTCCGGCGGGCCGATGCACTACCTGCGCAAGGGCCTGGCCGAGCGGTTCCCCGGCGGGGTCGGCCGGGGCGTGGGCCGGGTGCTCGCGTTCGGCGCGGCCGTCATGATCCTGTTCTTCGGGATCGCGGGCGGCAACATGTTCCAGGCCAACCAGACCTTCGCCCAGCTGCGCGACGTCACCGGCGGCGACGACGGCCTGCTCGGCAGCGACGGCGCGGCGCTGGTGTTCGGCATCGTCCTGGCCCTGGTGGTCGGCGCGGTGATCATCGGCGGCATCAAGTCCATCGGCCGGGTCACCAGCAAGCTGGTGCCCACGATGGCGATCGTCTACGTCCTCGGGTGCCTCGCGGTGATCCTGGTCAACATCACGTCGCTCCCGATGGCGATCGGGCAGATCGTCACGGGCGCGTTCAACGCCGACAGCGTCGCGGGAGGGGCTGTCGGCGCCCTGATCGTCGGCTTCCAGCGGGCCGCCTTCTCCAACGAGGCCGGCCTGGGCTCGGCGTCCATCGCGCACTCGGCGGTCAAGACCCGCCGCCCGGTCACCGAGGGGTACGTGGCGCTGCTGGAGCCGTTCATCGACACCGTGGTGATCTGCACGATGACCGCGCTGACCATCGTGGTCGCCCAGACCCAGTTCTGGAAGGACGCGCAGGCCACCGTGTTCGCCGGTGGGCCCCGGCCGGACGGCGTGACCGTCACCTCGGAGTCCTTCGCCACCGTGCTGCCGTGGTTCCCGTACGTGCTGACGATCGCCGTCGTGCTGTTCGCGGTGTCCACGATCATCACGTGGAGCTACTACGGCGAGAAGGCGTGGACCTACCTGTTCGGCAAGAGCCGGGGCAGCGAGATGGCCTACCGGATCGTGTTCTGCCTGTTCACCGTGGTCGGCTCGGTGCTGACGCTGGGCAGCGTGCTGGACTTCGCCGACGCGGTGCTGTTCGCGCTGGCGCTGTTCAACATCATCGGCCTGTACCTGCTGGCCCCGGTGGTGAAGCGCGAGCTGAAGGAGTTCCAGGCGTACCTGAGGAGCAGGCGCGAGGGCGTCGAGGTCGACGCGCCCTGACCGGTCGGGTGGCGGTCCGCGGGGGCGCGGGCCGTCACCCCTCCCGGGTCTGCTCGGTGATCCAGGCCAGGTAGTCGGTGTTGCCGCCGAGCACCGGCAGCGCCACCACCTCGGGCACGTCGTAGTCGTGGCGGGTCTTGATGAACTCGGTCAGCTCGTCGACCCGGTCGTAGGCGGTCTTGATCCACAGCTGCCACTCCCGGTCCTCCTGGAGCGCGCCGTCCCACCGGTAGACGCTCCGGACCGGACCGCCGACCTGGGCGCACGCGGCCAGGCGCGCCTCCACCACCGCCCGCGCCAGGGCGTCGGCCGCCTCGGCGCTGCCGGCGGTGGTCAGGACCACCACGTGGTTGTCGTCCACCCCCGCAGCCTAGTCGGGGCGCCCCGGCCACGGCGCCGCGAGTTCGAGCTGCCGGGCGAGCCGCAGCAGCAGCTCCTCGCCGCGCAGCCGGGCGAGGAACTGCACGCCCAGGGGCAGCCCGTCGGGGGTGCGGTGCAGCGGCAGGCTGATCGCCGGGCGGCCGGTGACGTTGGCCAGCTGCGTGTACGGCACCCACCGCAGGTTGCGCTCGACGACCTGGTCCACCATGCCGACGTGCCGGAGCACGCCGGTCGCCCGGGTGCGCAGCAGGCCCGCGGCCAGCGCCCGCAGCGGGGCCGGCGTGGCCAGGGAGCCGACCCGGATCGGGGGTTCGCCCAGGGTGGGGGTCAGCAGCAGGTCGTAGCGCTCGTGGAAGGCCGCCACGGCGCCGATGTGGTCGCGGCGGCGTTCCTGGGCCGCCTGGAGCTCCACCGCGCCGAGGGCACGGCCGAGCGCGGCCATGAGCAGGGTGTCCTGCTCGAAGCCGCCGTCGCCGGCGCCGGTCAGCCGCTTGATCCGGGCCACCTCGATCGCCTGGTGCACGAACCAGACGACCAGGAAGTCCCGGCCCAGCTGCCGGTCGTCGTGGGGCGGGTCCACCTCCTCGACGTGGTGCCCCAGCCCGGTGAGCAGCCCGGCGGCGTGCTCGACCGCGCGGACGGCCTCGGGGTGGGGGTGCTCGCGCAGGGCGCAGCGGGTGGTGAAGCCGATGCGCAGCGGTCCCGGCGCCTCGTCGAGGCGGTCGAGGAACGAGCGGTCCGGCGCGTACGGCGCGTACGGCGCGTACGGGCTCACCGCCTCGGGCCCGGCGAGCACGTCGAGCATGGCCGCGGTGTCGCGGACGGTGCGGGAGACGACGCCGTGGGTGGCCAGGCCGTTGAGCGGTTCGCTCTCCGCCGGCCCGTGCGGCACCAGCCCCCGGCCGGGCTTGAGCCCGACCAGCCCGGTGCACGCCGCCGGGATGCGGATGGACCCGCCGCCGTCGCTCGCCGCGGCCACCGGGACGATCCCCGCGGCGACGGCCGCCGCCGCCCCGCCGGACGAGCCGCCCGGGGTGCGGTCCGGGTCCCACGGGTTGCGCGCCGGGCCGAACAGCTCCGGCTCGGTGACGCCCTTGGAGCCGAACTCCGGGGTGTTCGTCTTCCCGAAGACGACCACGCCGGCGTCGAGCCAGCGCCGCACCACGGTGCTCGTGCGCGTGGCCACCCGCCCGGCGAGGGCGCGGTTCCCGTCGGAGGTCGGGGTGCCCGCCAGGTCCTGGTGGAGGTCCTTGAGCAGGAACGGGACGCCGGCGAAGGGACCGGTCAACTCCTGGGCGGCGCGCTCGTCGGCGTGGTCGTCGAGCCAGGTGCAGATGGCGTTGACCCGCGGGTTCACCGCCCGCGCCCGGCTCCGGGCGGCCGCGAGCAGCTCCGCGGCGGTCACCTCGCCCGCGGCGACCAGCCCGCCCAGCGCCAGCCCGTCGTGCTCCAGGTAGTCGCGCTCGTCCAACCGTCGTCTCCTCGTCGGGGGGCCGCGTGGTCCGGACATGGTCACCCGCCGGGCGGCGGGCGTCGATCCCGGGGTGGCTTGACCCGGACCGCCCGTCGCGCCAGACTGGTTTGCAATACAAACCTGATTGCCGAACACACCGATCATGGGGGTCCGATGACGGCGCCGAACACCGCGGGACTGCTGGACGAGCTGGACCGGCTCCGGCGGCGGACCAGGATCGCCAGGCGCGGGCACTGGCTGCCGCTGACCGCGATCGGCCTGCTGACGCTGGGGGCGATCCCGTTCTACCGACCGTTCGACGACTCCTGCACGCCCGACGCGTCGGGCTGCGCGCTCCCCGACCGCGGCACCTCGTTCACCGTGCCCGGCCTGGGCCGGGTCGACCCGCTCGGCGTCTTCAACGCGGGCAACATCTTCCCCCTGGCCAACCCGCTCGCGCTCGGCGTCTACTGGGTGCTGGCGCTGCTGGCCGGGCTCGTGCTCACGGTGTGGTGGTACCGCCGGCGCGCGGTGAGCGCCGGACTGGAGACCTCGACCGGCGCCTACGTCAAGGTCACCGTGGGCGGCCTGGCGGTCGTGCTCGGCATCGCCCTGGCCGGCGGGTTGCTGCCGGACCTGCGCGGGTTCCGCGTCACCGACTCCGGCACCGAGGAGAGCGTGCTCAAGGCGGCGCTGTTCCTGGCGGTGCCGGTGACCCTGGCGATCCTGTCCGAGCGGGACCTCGCCCGCACCCGCGGGTTCCGGGCGGTGGTGGTCGTCGGCTTCCTGGTGACCTCGGTGCTCGGCGCGACGGTGGTGAACAAGACGGGCGGGCTGATGCTGTTCGCCGCCGGGCTGCTCGTGCTGGCGTGGCTGGAGCGCAGCCGGTGGTGCGCGCTGGTCGCCCTCGGCTACACCGGGTTCACGCTGCTGGCCAACGCCTCGACCATGGGCACGCTGTTCTACGCCCTGGCCTGGCGGCCGGACGGCAGGCTGGACGTGCTGTTCTCCGCGAAGGACGTCCTGCTCCCCGGCTGCGTCGCGCTCGTCGGCGGACTGGTCGCGCTGGCGCTCAGTAGGCTGCGCCGGTGAGCGAACACCCCACCGCCGCACTGGACGACGTGGTGCACCAGCGCCACCGGCTGGGCATCCTCACCATCGCCAGCGAGGCCAAGCGGGTGGAGTTCGGGTACCTCAGGACCACCCTGGAGCTGACCGCGGGCAACCTGTCCCGGCACATCAGCGTGCTGGAGGAGGCCGGGCTGCTGGAGGTGGAGAAGGGGTACGAGGGCAAGCGCCCGCGCACGTGGGTGGCCATCACCGCCGCCGGGCGCGGGGCACTGGCCCGCGAGATGGCCGCCCTGCGCGCGCTGCTGGCCCGCCACGACGAGCGCTGAGGAGCGCGGGGCCGCGCGAGCCGGACCTCACCACCGCACCTCCCGCCGCTCCCCCGCCGCCAGGCGCAGCACCTCCCGCCGCCCCCCGTGCCGGAGCACCACCTCGCGCGCGGTCGACGCGCGCACCGCCACCGACGTCGGCGCGCCGTCCGCCCAGCGCAGGTCCACCGCCACCCCGCCGCGCACCCGCAACCCGGTCACGCGCCCGGCCGACCACGCCGCCGGCAGCGCGGGCAGCAGCTCCACCTCCCCGGTGTGCCCCTGCACCAGCATCTCGGCCACCGCCGCCGGCACGCCGAGCGAGCCGTCCACCTGGAACGGGTCGGCCGCCACCAGGTTCGGACACCGCGGCATGGCCGCGACCAGCGCCGCCGCCCGCCCACCCTCCCCCAGCCTGGCCCACAGCGCCGCCTTCCACGCGTACGACCAGCCGGGTCCCTCGTCGCCCCGCTCCTCCAGCGACCGCCGCGCCGCCGCGGCCTCCGGGGTGCCGCGCCGGATCCGGGTGCCGGGGAACAGGCCGACCAGGTGCGACACGTGCCGGTGGCGCGGCTCGGTCTCCGGCACCTCCCGCGCCCACTCCAGCAGCTGCCCGCGCGACCCGACCGGCAGCGGCGGCAGGCGGTCCAGCAGGGAGGTGTCCACCGGCAGCCCCAGGACCTCGCCCGCCTCGCGCAGCCGGGTGAACAGCTCCCACACCAGGGTCAGGTCCATCGTGGACCCGACGCCGACGGCCACCTCGTTGCCCGCCGGGCTCCGGTAGTGGTTCTCCGGCGACGTCGACGGCGCGGTGGTGAGCACGCCGTCGTGCTCGAACACCCACGACCGGCAGAACGCGGCCGCGCCCAGCAGCACCGGCCACGCCCGCTCGCGCAGCCACCCGACGTCGCCGGTGAAGGCGAAGTGCTCCCACAGGTGCAGCGACAGCCACACGCCGCCCATCGGCCAGTTCGCCCACGCCGGGTCGCCCTGCACCGGCGTGGCCAGGAACCACGGGTCGGTGTTGTGGTGCGCGCACCAGCCGTCCGCGCCGTACAGCGCCCGCGCCACCTCCTCGCCGGCGCGCGCCAGGCCCCCGACGAACTCCAGCAGCGGTTCGTGGCACTCCGGCAGCCCGGTCGGCTCGGCCGCCCAGTAGTTCATCTGCGTGTTGATGTTGACCGTGTAGTTCGACCGCCACGGCGGCTCCGGGTACGGGTTCCACACGCCCTGGAGGTTCGCGGGCAGCGTGCCGGGCCGGGACGAGGCGATGAGCAGGTACCGGCCGTACTGGAACAGCAGCGCCGCGAACGCCGGGTCGTCGGCGCGCCAGGTGTCGGTCGGTCCGTCCGGGGCGGGGCCGAGGTCCAGCGAGACCCGGTCGAACAGCTCGCGGTGGTCGGCCACCGCCCGGTCGCGGAACGCCTCCCACCCGGGCGGGTCGGTCAGGCCGACGTAGAACACCACCGCGCCCGGCTCGTCGACGCGGACCAGCGGCACGGGCGCGACCGGGGACGCAGTCACCCCGGGCGTACCCGGCGACGCGGTCACCCCGGGCACGTCGAGCGACGCCGTCACCCCGGACACGTCCAGCGACGCGGTCACCCCGGACACGTCCAGCGACGCGGTCACCCGGGGCGCGCCCTCCACCCGCACGCCCAGCGCGTGGTGCTCGTAGGAGCACACCGCCTCCTGCCGCACGCCGCCGCCGTAGTCCACGGTCGCGAGGCCCGTGCGCAGGTCCAGGGCCCGCGAGTAGCCCTCGGCGGGTTCCAGGCCGTGCAGCCGCAGCGTCCCCAGCGGCTGGTAGGCGCCGGTGTCCGGGCCCTGCACCGACCGCAGCAGCACCTCGGCCCGCTCCGGGTCGCCCGCGAGCACGGCCTCCCGCGCCTCCCGCACCCGCGCCGCGCCCGCCACCGGCCGCGCCGGGCCGCCGAGCCACACCCGGTCGTCGTTGAGGTCGAACCGGCCGGTGCCCCGGCACACCGCGCCGAACCGGCCGCTGCCCAGCGGCAGGCCCTCCTCCCACCGCTCAGCCGGACTGCGGAACCAGAGCCGCGACACCGAACCTCCCCAGGGTCACCGAACCGGACACCGCGCCACCGGTCAGCAGGTCGACGTGGGCGCCCGGCACGTCCAGCGAAACCTCTCCCGCACCGTGGTTGACCAGGAACAGCACCTCACCGCGCCGCACCACCTCCACACCGCGCGGCGGGCGCGGCACCGGCGTCGCGCCGGCGTCGGCCAGCAGCCGCCCGAACAGCCGCACGGCCGCGTCCGCCGCAGGCCGGGTGGCCACGTACCAGGCCGCGCCCGCGCCGTGCCGGTGGCGCAGGACCACGGGCGTGCCGTCGTCGAGCGCGGCCACCACCTCCGCGCCCTCGACCACCAGGTCCTCGCGCCAGAAGCCGGCCGTGAACTCCCCCAGCGCCTCCGACGAGCAGACCGGCGCCTCGTCCGGGCGCAGCGGCACGACCTCCTCCACGCGCAGCCCCAGCAGCTCCCGCAGCGGCCCGGGGTAGCCGCCCGGGAACACCTGGTCGCGCTCGTCCACGACACCGGAGAAGAACCCCACCACCAGCGTCCCGCCGCCCGCGACGAACGACCGCAGCGGCTCCGGGTCGCGCACCAGGTACAGGTTCGGCACCACCACCAGCCGGTAGGCCGACAGGTCGGCCGAGGCGGGCACGAAGTCCGGGGTCACGCCCAGCTCGAACAGCGGCCGGTAGCAGTCGCGCACCCGGTCGAGCAGGTCGAGGTCGCCGGACGGGTGCGCGTCCAGCTCGACCGCCCACCAGTTCTCCCAGTCCAGCACCACGGCCACCTCCGCGACCACGGGCGCGCCCGCCACCGGGGCCAGCGCCGCCAGGTCCGCGCCCAGCGCCTCGACCTCGCGGAACACCCGGCTGTCCGGACCCGCGTGCGGCACCATCCCGGAGTGGAACTTCTCCGCGCCGCCCCGGGAGGCGCGCCACTGGAAGAAGCACACCGCGTCCGCGCCCCGCGCCACCGCCTGCACCGACTGGGCGCGCAGCTGCCCGGCGGGTTTGGGCGGGTTGCGCCGCCGCCAGTTCACCGCGCTCGCCGCCTGCTCCATCAGCAGCCACGGGCCGCGCTTGAGCGAGCGCATCAGGTCGAAGCCCAGCGCGCTGAGCACGTGCGACTCCGGGTCGTCCGGGTCGGGGTACCAGTCGTGCGAGACCACGTCCTCCTCCCCGGCCAGCGCCCAGCCGTCCACGGTGCGTTGCAGGCCCATGAAGTTGGTGGTCACCGGCACGTCCGGGGTGAACCGCCGCAGCACGTCGCGCTCCGCCCGGAACGACTCGACCAGCGCGTCCGAGCAGAACCGGGCGAAGTCGAGCCGCTGGCCGGGGTTGATCAGGTACGGCGCGCGGCGCGGCGGGATCACCTCGTCCCACGCGCCGTAGCGCTGGCTCCAGAACGCCGTGTGCCAGGCGTCGTTCAGCTCCTCCAGCGTGCCGTGGCGGGCGCGCAGCCAGTGCCGGAAGTGCGCGGCGGTCACGTCGCAGTGGCACACCTGGCCCAACTCGTTGCCCACGTGCCACAGCGCCAGCGCCGGGTGGTCGGCGTAGCGCCGGGCCAGGTCGGCGACCAGGGCCAGCGCGTGCTCCCGGTACACCGGCGAGGACGGGCAGAACTGGTTGCGCGACCCGTAGGCGAGCCGGTGGCCGTCGAAGTCCACCGGCAGCGTCTCCGGGAACCGGTGGCCCAGCCACGGCGGCGGCGACGCGGTCGGCGTGGCCAGGAAGACCTCGATCCCGCCCGCGTGCAGCAGGTCGAGCACCCGGTCCAGCCAGCCGAAGTCCCGCTCCCCCGGCCGCGGTTCCAGGCGGGCCCAGGAGAACACGCCCACGGTCACCGTGGTCACGCCGGCCCGGCGCATCAGCGCGACGTCCTCCGCCCACACCTCCTCGGGCCACTGCTCGGGGTTGTAGTCGCCGCCGTAGCGGATGCCGCTCATCCCTTGATCGCCCCCACGATCACGCCCTTGGTGAAGTGCTTCTGCACGAACGGGTAGACGAGCAGCACCGGCACCACCGCGATCACCACCACGGCCATCTTCACCGCGAGCGTGGCCACCAGGCCGCCCGAGCCGTCCAGGGTGGAGTCGGCGGGGCTGGCGCCCGGGATGGGCTGGCCCTGGAGCACGTAGGCGCGCAGCACGAGCTGGAGCGGCCACTTCTCGGTGGAGTTGAGGTACAGGAAGGCGTTGAAGAACGCGTTCCAGTAGCCGACCGCGTAGAACAGCGCGATCACCGCGGTCACGCCCTTCGACAGCGGCAGCACGATCCGGGTCAGCACGCCGAGGTCGTTGGCGCCGTCGATCCGGGCGCTGTCCACCAGGTCCTGCGGGATGTTCATGAAGAACGACCGCAGCACCACCAGGTTGAACGCCGCCACCGCGCCGGGCAGCACCAGCGCCGCGTAGGTGTCCAGCAGCCCGAGCGACTGCACCAGCAGGTAGGTCGGGATCAGGCCGGGTCCGAACAGGAACGTCAGCAGCACCACGAACAGCAGCGGCCGGTGCGCGAACGACCCGGGCCGGGACAGGCCGTAGGCCGCGAGCAGGGTGATGATCGTGCTGAACAGCGTGCCGACCACGGTGATACCGGTGCTGACCAGGACCGACCGCGTCACGACACCACCGGAGAGCAGTTCGGCGTAGGCGGCCGTGGTGAACCCGTCCGGGACCACCACCAGCCCGCCGGCCCTGGTGATCGCGGGCGACGGCGACACGCTGGTGAGCACCACCACCCACAGCGGGAACAGCACGGCCAGCAGCACCACGCCGACCAGCACGCCCTTGGCCGCCCGGCCCAGGCGCGTGGGCGGCTCCTCCCACACCGGACGGGTCGGGCGGGTCGGGCGGTCCGAACGGGTCGGGCGCGACCGGACCCGGGACTGCGCAACGGTCATCGCGAGTACACCCCCTGTTCCCCGGCCAGGTGCGCGACCCTGTTGGCCGCCAGCACGAGCGCCAGCCCGACCAGGCCCTTGACCAGGCCCGCGGCCGCCGCGTAGGCGAAGTCGGAGTTGACCACGCCGGTGAAGTACACGTAGGTGTCGAGCACCTCGGCGGTGTCCGCGCCGACCGCGTCGCGCTGGAGCAGGAACTGCTCGAACCCGACGGTCAGCGCCTCGCCCAGGCGCAGGATCAGCAGCAGCACGATCACCGGGACCAGCGCGGGCAGCGTCACGTGCCACAGCCGCCGCCACCGGCCCGCGCCGTCCACCGCGGCCGCCTCGTACAGCGAGGTGTCGATGGTGGACAGGGCGGCCAGGAACACGATCGCGCCCCACCCGGCGTCCTTCCACACCGACTGGGCGGTGACCAGCACCAGGAACAGGTCCGGGTCGGTCATCACGTCCACCGGCGAGAACCCGTGCGAGCGCAGGAACTGGTTGAGCACCCCCGCCCCGCCGATCATCTGCTGGAACAGCGTGATCACCAGCACCCAGGAGAAGAAGTGCGGCAGGTACACGACGCTCTGCACGAACATCCGCAGCCGCGGGCTCAGCAGGCTGTGCACCAGCAGCGCGAGCCCGATCGGCACCGGGAAGTAGAACACCAGCTGGAACGCGGTGATGGTCAGCGTGTTGACCGTGGCGTCCCAGAAGTCGGGGTCGGTCAGGATGCGCTCGAAGTTGGCGAAGCCGATCCACGGGCTGCCCGCGATGCCGATGTAGGGCGAGTAGTCCTGGAACGCCACCACGTTGCCCAGCAGCGGCACGTAGTGGAACACGGCCAGCACCAGGATCGCGGGCGCCACCATGAGCAGCAGCACCCAGTCCCGCCGCAGCCGGCGCGCCCACCGCGGGCGGCGGGGCGGGGGGACCGGGCGGCCCGCCGAGGGGGCGGGCCGCTCCAGCAGGTCAGCGGCCGGCATCGGAGAGCGCCTTGTCGTAGAACGCGCGCAGCTCGTCGCCGCCGGCCTTGCGCCAGTCCTCGGCCAGCTTCCCGACCTGCTCGACGGGCGTGCGCCCGCGCAGGATGTCGTTGGTGCGGTCCTCGAACTGCTTGGGCAGCTTGGAGTGCTCGGCGGGCTCCTCGATGCGCAGGCCGAACGTGGGCGGCTTGACCTGGTGCTCGTAGGCGTCGGCGAGCCAGCCGTGCAGCGACCGGACGTAGTCCGGGTACTGCGTCTCGACGAGGGCGTCCGGCGGGGCGGCGAGGAAGCCGTAGGTGAGGGTGATCTCCTTGCGGCCCAGTTCGGTGAGGTCGGGCGCGCCGCTCGCGTTGCGGGCGCTGTGCTTGCCCTCGGTGCCGTAGCGCAGCACGAAGTGCTCCTCGGTGCCGATCGGCGCGGCGGCGAAGTCCGCCACCCGCAGCAGCTCGCGCACCCGGTCGTCCGGGACGTCCTTGCGGATCAGGGTGACCATGGCGGTGGGCGGGCTCACCGGGTAGGTCGGCTTGCCGCCGTCGTGCGCGAACAGCGGCATGGCATCCATGCCGAAGCCGGGGTTGGTGGGCCGCTGCTGGGCCAGGGCCTCGCGCCACGCGCCCAGGCCGTCCTGGTAGATCAGCATCTGGCCGCCCGCGAACAGCTCCTTGAGCCGGGTGGTGTTGCCCGCCACCACGTCGGGGTGCACGTAACCGGCGGCGTAGAGGGCCCGGGTGAACTTGACCGCCTCGGTGTACGCCTCGGTCTCGATCACGTTGACGACCTTGCCGGAGGCGTCGCGGCTCCAGTCGCCGGGGTTGCCGAACACCCGGACCACCGACCGGAACACGTCGCCGACGGCCCACCGGTTCCTCGCCGGGTCGTTGATCGCCTTGCACAGCGCGGCGAACTCGTCGGCCGACGTCGGCGGCTCCACGCCGAGCTGGTCGAACAGGTCGCTGCGGTGGAACAGGGCCTCGGGGAACGGCTTGTCCGGGAACGGCACGCCGTACAGGCGCCCGCCGTAGACGCACGCGTTCCACGCGTCGGTGGGGATGTTGGCCAGCAGCGGGTAGTCCTTCACCTTGTCGCCGGCGAGGAAGTCGGTCAGGTCGCGGAACACCTCACCGACGCCCTCGCTGAACCGGGGCGGGACGGTGAACGTCGGCATGACGGTCATCTCGGGCACCTGCCGGGCCGCCATCATCGCGGCCAGCTTCGCCCCGTAGTCGCTGCCCTGGACCAGGTCGAACTTCACCACGCCGCCGAGGCGCTCGTTGACCACGTCGTAGTAGGAGTTCTCCCCCAGGCCCGGCGGGACGGGCCAGAAGGCGGGCGTCATCGCGGTGACCTCGCCGCCGTTGAGCGGCTTGTCCCGCACCGCGGCGACCAGCCGGTCCGGGAAGGTGAGGTAGCCCGGGGCGGAGCCGTTGACCCCGGGCAGGTCCGGCTTGGCGAACTCGACCGGCACGTGCGCCGGCAGCACCCGCGCCAGCGCGTCGGCGTCGAGCGCGGACCCGGTGTGCTGCTGGGCGGACGAGCCGCAGCCGACGACGAGCGTGCCGCCGGCGACCGCGGTGAGGGACAGGAAACCCCTGCGGTTGAGAATCATGAACGCCCCTTAGCGTCGAAATCCAGGGAGTCGCGCGCCTTCGCGCGTGGAGAGGGGGATGGCGTCGAGGGGTGGGCCGACCAGGAGGTCCCGGCCGCCCTCGTGGAGCACGCCGGTCGCGGTGCCGGTCCACCGCGCGCCGGACGGGACGTGGACCTCACGGGCTCGCCGACCCGGCCGGTGGGCCGGCGCGGCGGGGAGGTCCGGACCGGGCGGTGGGCCGGCGCGTCGAGGACCCCCGGCCCGGGGCCGCGCACGACCCCACCGCCGATCTCGCGCGGGCCCATCCGGTACACCTCCCTTGGAATCGAAGCGCTTCGAAATCACACGACCGGCGAGGAGCCCGCCCGGGGGTTCAGCGCGTGGTGCTGGCCCGCTCGGTCAGCCGGGGCGGCAGCAGCGTGAGCGGCGGCGTCGGGGCCCGGTCGAGCTTGGCCATCAGCAGCGCCACCGCGTGGTGCCCCAGCTGCTCGGCGGGCACCGCCACCGAGGTCAGCGGCGGGGTCAGCCGCCCGGCCAGGTCGTCCGGGCAGATCGCGACCACGGCCACGTCCTCGGGCACCTTGCGGCCCAGCGCGCGCAGCACCTCCACCACCGACGGCAGCGCGGCCTCGTTGTGCACGACCAGGCCGGTCACCGCCGAGTGCCGGTCGAGCAGCCCGGTGATGGCCACCCGCACCGACTCGTGGTCCGGCTCGGTGGGCAGGGTGGTGGAGGCCACGCCGCGGCGCATGGCGGCCGCGCTGAACCCCGCCATGGTGCGGTGGGCGAACCCGGTGTCGCGCTGGTAGACCGCGCGCGGCGCGCCGACCAGCGCCACGTAGGTGTGCCCGAGGTCGGCCAGGTGGTCCACGCACCGGGCGCCCGCCTCGGCGAAGTCCAGGTCCACGCAGGTCAGGCCCGCGGCGTCGGCGGGGAACCCGATGAGCACCGAGGGCCGGTCCAGCTCCCGCAGCACCGGCACGCGCTCGTCGTGCATCTCCACGTCCATCACCAGCAGGCCGTCGACCTGGGCGCTGCCCGCGACCCGGCGCAGGCCCGCCGCGCCCTGGTCGGCGGTCACCAGCAGGACGTCGTGCTCGTGCCGGCGGGCCGCGTTGGCCACCGCCACCACGAACTGCATCATCACCGGCATGTTCATGCCCTCGCGCACGGGCAGCACCAGCGCCAGCACGTTGGCCCGGTTGCTGGCCAGCGACCGGGCGCCCGCGTGCGGGTGGTAGCCCAGCGCCCGCACGCTCGCCTCGACCCGCGCCTTGGTCGCCGAGGAGATCGAGCGCCGCCCCGTCAGCGCGTACGACACCGTGCTGGGCGCGACACCCGCGTGCCGCGCGACATCGGCGATGGTGACCACGTCAACGCACCTCCCGCACCCGAACGCCCGCCGCGTGCGCGGTGAGCAGCAACGACGCGCCGTCGAACGAGACGCCGACCCCGGGCGGCGCGGCCCGGTCGCCGGGGACCACGTCGTGGAAGGCGATCCACGCGCCCTCGCGGGTGAACTCGACCTCGTCGTCCACCAGCCGCACGCCGTCGCAGTCGTCGAAGTCCGCGGCGCGCAGCACGCCCGCGCGCGGCCCGATCACCTCGCCCGGCACGTCCACCACCAACCGGGCGCGGATGTCGCGCGAGGACGCGCCGACCAGCAGCTCGTACCGCCCGGCCTCCACCACGCGCCGCCCGGTGGTGACGTCCCAGTGCCACAGGTGCTCGACCGGCAGTTCGACCACCGCGGTCTCCCCCGGCTCCAGGCGCACCCGGTGGAACGACTGGAGCCGGCGCAGCGGCTGCCGCACCCGCGAGTCGGGCGCCGCCGAGTACAGCTGCACCACCTCGGCCCCCGCGACCGCGCCGGTGTTGGTCACCGACACCGACACCACGCCGTCCGCGTACGCCGGGGAGGTGTGCTCGAAGGTGGTGTAGGACAGGCCGTGGCCGAAGGGGAACAGCGGCTCGCCGGCGAAGTACAGGTACGTGCCGCCCGCGCGGATGACGTCGTAGTCGAGGATGTCGGGCAGGTCGTCGTCGGACCGGTACCAGGTCTGGGGCAGCCGGCCCGAGGGCGGGAACTCCCCGAACAGCGCCTCGGCCACCGCGCGGCCCTGCTCCTGCCCGCCGTGCGCGGTCCAGACGATCGCGGGCAGGTGCTCCTCCTCGCCCTCCAGGGCGTAGGGGTAGCTGCTGACCAGCACCAGCACCGTGTCCGGGTTGGCCTCGCGGACCGCGCGCACCAGGTCCAGCGACGGCAGCCGCAGCGTGGTGCGGTCCTGGGTCTCCCGGCCGTTGACGTGCGGGTCGTTGCCGAGCACCAGGACCACCGCCCCGGCCCGCGCGGCCAGCTCCGCCGCCGCGGCGGTCCCGTCCACCACCAGCTCGACCTCGAACGGCCCGGTGTCCGTGCCCTGCACCACGTTGTGGAGCACGACGGAGCCGCCCTCGGACCGGGGCTCGAACAGCTCGCGCACGTCCCAGCCGCCCGGCGCCGCCGCCGTCGCGACCAGCGAGCCGTCCGCGGCCGTGCCCAGGTAGCGGCGGGACGCCACGTCGCGCAGCGCCCACACCCCGTCGCCCCAGTCGAAGCGGTCGAACAGCTCCCGCCCGCCGAGGCCGACGGCGCCGCCGCGCACGCCGAGGTACCGGCCGTCCGGGGCGCGCAGCGCGATCCGGTCCACGCCCTCGTGGCACGACACCGCGGCGAACCGCTCCAGTCCTCTTCGGACGGTCACCTGGTAGGGCAGCGTGCCGCTGTACCAGTCCTCGAACAGCGCGTCGGCGTGCGTGCCGATGACGGCCAGCTCCACGCCCGGCCGCAGCGGCAGGAACGACTCGTTGCGCAGCAGCACCACCGCCTGCCGCGCCGCCTCCAGCGCCAACCCGCCGTGCGAGCCGATCACGTCCGGGGCGATCGCCGCGTACGGGTTGTCCTCCGGCGGGTCGAACTCGCCGAGCCGGAACCGCAGCCGCAGCACGTTGCCCACGGCCCGGTCGACGTCCGCCCGCTCCAGCAGGCCGGCCCCCAGCGCGGCGGTGACGCTCTCGACCACCAGCGTCGGGTCGGCGTCCTGGTCGGTGAAGCTGTCCAGGCCGGCCTTCAGCAGCGCCGCGTGCGCCTCGACCTGCGTGGGCAGGTAGCCCTGCGTCCCGGCCACGTTCGACGGCGCGTAGGCGTCGCTGACGACCGCCAGCCCGTCGGGCGCCCAGGCGCGCAGCTCCCGCCCGATGAGCGGGCTCAGGTGCGCGGGGCGGCCGTTGACCAGGTTGTAGGACGGCATGACGGCCACCGCCGCGCCGGCCTCGATCGGCCCGCGGAAGCACGGCAGCTCGTACTCGTGCAGCACCCGCGGCCGCAGGTCGGAGGAGGTGGTGCAGCGGTCGTCCTCGTTGTTGTAGCCCAGGAAGTGCTTCAGCGTGGGCGCGGTGCGCAGGTAGCGCGGGTGGTCGCCGCGCAGGCCGCGCGCGTACGCCGTGCCCATCGCCGCGGTCAGCACCGGGTCCTCGGAGTAGCCCTCCTCGTTGCGGCCCCACCTCGGGTCGCGCAGCGGGTTCACCACCGGCGCCCACACGTTGAGGCCGTGCGCGACCGGGTCCCGCCGGTGGAACCCCCGGGCCTCCACGCCGACCGCCTCGCCGACCCGGCGGACCAGGTCGGTGTCCCACGTCGCGGCCAGGCCGACCGCCTGGGGGAACACCGTCGCCGGCCCCAGCCACGCGACGCCGTGCAGGGCCTCCGTGCCGGTGCGGAACTCGGCCAGGCCCAGGCGGGGCACGGCGGGCTGCCGCTGGTGCAGCATCGCCACCTTCTCCTCGTCGGTCAGCCGCCCCAGCAGGTCGGAAACCCTGGCCTCGAGCGACAGCGCCGGATCTCGGAACGGCAGGCCCACGACACACCTCTCGTGCTGGTCGAATTCCTCGAATACCCAGCTCTCTGAATCGAATCGTTTCGATTCACGTCCCTGAACTTCCCAGGTCGTGAGATCGAACGGGGATGCCCAGAAATGTGGCACAGGTCTCTGACCCGCGTCAACACCGAAGTTTCGCGAATGTTTCGTTCGACGGCTTCGAATCGAACGCGTTCGACGCAAAAGGAAACGCCGAACACCCCCTTCACCTCGTTGTGAAGGGGGTGTCGGCGACCTTCGGGTGAACTACCCGAACAGCTCCACGTGCAGCTGGAACGCCGTGGCGATCTCAGCCTGCGCCCAGAACCGGTGGTAGGTGAAGGTCGGCGCGGGGCCGCCGTCCAGGTACGCCTGGACCTTCGGCCAGTCCGGGTCCTGCTTGAACATGGACCGGATGTCGACGAACGACACGCCCTGCCTGATCTGGTCACCGTTGGGCATGGTGCCCGTCCAGCCCGACGGCACGTACGGACCCTCGCGGTTCGACGTGTTGTACACGTCGTCGAAGCGGTTGTAGTCCGCGCGCGTCTCCGGCACCGCGATGCCCTTGTCGTCCTGGTGCGCCAGCAGCGCGTTGAGCAGGCCCTCGCCCACGGTCCGCGCCTGGGCGTTGCCCGACTCGGCCGCGTAGTTCAGCAGGGTCTTCGCGTAGGACGCGGCGATGCCGACGTCCTGGCTGTGGTTGAGCACCCGGACGCGCAGGTTCGCGTTGGCGCCGGGGTTGGTGGCGTTCCAGGTGTCCGGCGCGCCGGTCCACTCCAGGTCGGACGGGATCTGGAAGGTCCCGTTGGTGCCGACCGTGGTGTTCGCGATGGCCCAGGGGACCCACTTGTCGAGGATCTTCTTGGCCGCCGCGTTGCCCGTCATCTCGTACAGGGCCGCGGTGCGCTCCATCTGCCACGCCTGGAAGCCGAACCAGCGGTTCGACGGCGGGTCGCGCCACACCGGGTGGGCGTCGTAGTACATGCCGTAGAAGGTCGGCGTGCCGGCCGGCGGCGCGGCGTACTGGCCCTCCCAGCTGTTGGTGACACCACCGGCGATGCCGCCGTCGGCGGCCTGGAGCCACTGGAGCAGCTCCAGCTGGCGGGTCATCGACGTGGCCCAGTCCTGCTGGCCGGTCGCCGACTTCGGCTTCAGGGCCGGGACCTGCGACAGCGCGTACGCGGCCAGCGGGTTCTGGTAGCCCTGGTGCGACGCGCCGTCACCGATGCGCCACGCCCAGCCGGCCGACGTGTCCGTCGCGCCGCCCCACGCGTAGTACCAGGACATCAGGTAGTGCGCGCTGTCCTTGCCGGTACCACCCGGGCACGAGGTGCTGTTGCAGTTGCCGACCTTCTTGAAGTACTTGTCGAACATGGCGTACCGCAGGTAGTCACCCATCTTCGCGGCCTTGCCGACCTCCGCGGCGATCTCCGACCCCTTGCCCTGCTCGGTCGCCCACTCCTGGGCCAGCAGCGCCACCTGCACCGCGCGCGCGTCGGCGTCCGGGGCGTTGGTGTACTTCCACTGCTTGGCGTACTGGGCGTCCTTGGTGAACAGGTCGAGGAAGCCGTTGGGGCCACCGTGCGCGAAGGTGTCGCAGGACGGCTGCGGGATGGTCTCCCACACCGACTCGGACGAACCGCGCTGGTAGGTGTTGATGTACGCGGGCGCCGCGTCCGACTCGTCGCCGCACCGGCCGAAGCCGTAGGTGTTGTCGACGTCGATCAGCCAGTGCATGCCGTAGATGTCGTCGCTGCCGTAGGCCGACTTCAGCTCGGCCGCGATCGGGTCACGACCCACCGGGACGTTGGAGTCCAGCTGCGACGGGTACTGGTCCATCCGCGGGTGCTCCGGCGCGTAGGTCGCCGGCTTGGACGGGTCGTACTTGTTGTTCGTCGGCTGGTCGGCGGTCGACGGGATGATGTACTTCTCCATCGACGCCCAGGCCTTCTTGAACGAAGACCAGTCCTCGGTGATCCGGGCGTAGCTGGCCTCCAGCCACAGGTAGTAGCTGAACGCCTCGGACGTGGTCTGGTGACCGTGGTCCGGGGCCTCGACCATCAGCGTCTCGATCGAGTGGTACGGCACCTTCAGGCCGTCGCTGAAGGTCCGGAAGTACCCGCTGGCCGGGTCGTGGATCTTGGCGTACTGGTCGAGGAACGCCTGCTCGAAGTTCGAGGCGCTGCCGGAGATCTCCTTGACCTCGACCGTCGCCGGGGTGATCCCGGTGGAGCTGGCGGTGAACGTGGCCGTGCCGAGCTCGCCGCCGTTGGCCGCCGAGGTGACCGTGACGTTCTGCTTGGTCGCCCAGTTCGCGGTGGTGAAGGTCAGCGTCGTCGGGCTCGCGGTCAGGTCGGTGCTGCCGCCCGAGCGGGCGACCGCCACCGCGACGCTGCTCGTCGGCGCGGTGGCCAGCGAGACGCCGAAGGTGGCGGTGGAGCCCTGCCGCACGCTCAGCGACGGCGGGTTGACCTGGATCGCCTGACCGGCCAGCACCCGGATGCCCGCGATGCTGGAGTTGGTCACGCCGCCCTTGTCGTCGGTGGCGCGCGCCGTGATGGCGTGCTCACCGACGGACGCGCCGCTCCAGGTGGCCGAGTACGGCGACGAGGTGTCGGTCGCGACGACCACGCCGTCGGACAGGAAGTCGACCTTGGCGACGGTGCCGTCGCTGTCGCTCGCGGTGGCCGCCAGCGGGATCGCCTGACCGGTCTGGAACGTCTGGCCGGCCGTCGGCGAGTTCAGCGTCACGCTGGGCGCCGTGTTCGGGCCGGTGCACCGCGTGCCGTTGATCGCGAAGTCGGTCGGGGCGTTGTTGGACCCGGTCCACTGGCCGTTGAAGCCGAGCGACACCTGGGCGTTGGCGCCCAGGTTGGGCGACCAGCTCGGCCCGGTCACGGTCACCACGCTGCCGCTCTGGCTGAACGTGCCGTTCCAGCCCTGCTGCACCCGCTGGCCGTTCGCGAAGGTCCAGGTGAGCCGCCAGTTGTTGACGGCGTCACCCTGGTTGCGGATGTTCACGCTGGCGCCGAAGCCACCGGGCCACTGGTTGGTCACCTGGTAGTTCACCGTGCACGCGACGGCGGCGTTCGCCACCGGCGCGACGAACGGCATGACACCCGCGGCGGTGGCTGCCGCGGCGATCAACGCGAGCGGTCCGGTTCTCAACCGTCCCGCTCTGGTGCGGTACCTCATGCGTCCTCCTCCTGCACGGATCAGCCGTTGATCCGCGAGCCTTCGGGCGGCGGTGTGGGTGGTGCGGTGTAGCGGCGGTGTGGTGCGGTGGTGCGCGAGCTGGAGTCGGCACGGGGCGCCTGGGCGCGCAGAACGCCCCGTGCCGAGACTGTGGGTGCTAGGGCTCGGTGCCCCAGGCGAGGGTGTCGCCGACGTGGGCGGTGACCCGGTCGAAGTCGGTCAGCGCGGCGCTGACCCGGTAGCTGTGGTCGTTGGTCTGGTCGAAGGAGGACCAGTCGGACTTGGCCACCCGCAGCTGGACGTCACCGGTGCTCGCGCCGGGCGCGAGGGAGCCCGCGGTGAACGAGACCTGGAGGTAGGCGTCGGCGCCGGCCCGCGCGGTCGGCAGCTTCACCGCGGTGGCGCGCACGTTGGCGCAGCCGACCGAGGCCCAGTCGCAGAACACCTGGTAGCCGGCGTTGGCCGCGTCACCGGTGAACCAGTACCGCAGGGTGACCGTCGAGCGGTCGACCGCGGTGGTGCCCCGGTTGACCAGGGCGAGCGCGGCGCCGATCTGGTTGGTGGTCGCGGCGCCGCCGCCGCGCTGCTGCACGGCCAGGGTCCCGCCACCGCCGGTGCCCTCGCGCGCGGTGCGGAAGGTGATCACGGCGCTCGGGGCGGAGGTGTTGCCCGCGGAGTCCCTGGCCCGCACGGCGAAGGTGTGCGCGGTGTCCGGGGTCAGGCCGGAGAGCTGGAACGCCGGGGTGGCCGGGGCACCTGCCGACGTGCCGTCCGCCAGGAGCACGTCGTACCCGGCCACCCCGACGTTGTCGGTGGACGCCGTCCAGCTCAGCGTGGCGCCGGTGGCGCCCACGTTCGAGACCCGCAGCCCGGTGGGGACGGACGGGGCCTCGCGGTCCTCGACGGCCGGGCCGGGTTCCCGGCCCCACCGCACCGCGCCGTCCTGGACCAGGGTCAGGCGGTCGGTGAGGGCGACGGTGTTGCCCTGGCCCAGTCCCTCGTGGGACCAGTCGTTCGACGGGTCCCAGGTGCCCGCGCTGGTGATGCGGAACTGCACCTCGTGCCGGTGCGCGGACTGGCCGCCCGGGTACACGTCGGGGCACGGGACGTCGACGTAGTAGGTGCGGCCGCTGTGCTGCCGGGGGGCGCTCGGCGTGCCGCACTGGTTGTAGTTCGTGGTGACCGTGACCTGGTCGGGCGTGGTGGCGCCGTCCAGGGTGAAGTAGTAGCGCAGGGAACCCGTGAACGTCCGGGCGGGCCACGCGCTCTTGTTGATCACGAACGCCTTGACCTCGGTGAAGCCGGCCGCGGCCTGGTTGACCGACGCCTGCACGGTCAGCTCCGGCCCGTCGGGGGTCTCGGCGGTCGGGAAGTTCGCCAGGGGCGTGCCGCCGTACTCCTTGTAGAGCCGGGCGAGCGCGCTGGTGAAGCCCGCGTTGTAGTCGAGCGCGACCTCGTTGGCGACGAAGTCGGTGCGGTCGTCCTTGTACGCGTCGTTGTTCGTGCCGGGGCCGCCGACCAGCGCGCCGTACAGGACGTGCCTGCTGGTCGCGGGTTCCTGCATGGTGTCGGCCCACGCGCCGTGCGCGGTGCGGTGGTGCGGGTTGCGCGGCGGGTTGGCGCCGAAGCCGACGACGTAGCTGGCGTTGCGCGGGTTGTCGCCCAGCGCGTAGTTGATCTGCCGCACGCCGAAGTCGTGGTAGGTGGCGGCTCTCGCGGCGTCGCGCGAGCGCAGCCAGTCGCCGTGGACCAGCGCGACGAACGCGGTGTTGGCCGCGTACCGCAGCGAGCCCCAGGTGTCGAGGTGGGCCTGGCCGCCCGGGGAGTGGCGCACCCGGTTGCCGTTGTAGCCGGTGGTCCAGTAGTCCAGCCAGCGGTTGGTGTCGTCCACGTACTGCTGCTCGCCGGTGAGCTTGGCCATCAGCGCGTAGGCGCCGTAGGACTTGTCGTCCCACGCGATGGTCCAGCGGTAGGAGCGGGTGGTGGTCTGCGGCTCGGTGGACAGCTTCTGGTACTCGGTCCTCGCCTTGTCCAGGTAGGACTGCTCGCCGGTGGCGCGGTGCAGCCAGATCGCGCCCCACACCAGCTCGTCCTGGTACCCGCTGTGGGAGTTGTAGAACTTCGCGGCGTCGGTGATGCAGGAGCTGTACTTGCCGCGGTAGGTGTCGGCGAAGGTGTAGAGCTGACGGGCGTGGGTCAGCAGGGTCGTCGCGTAGGCGGGGTCGGTCTGCCGGAACACCATGGCCGCGGAGGCCATCGCCGCGGCGTACTCGCCCGCGAGGTCCGAGCCGGGGCAGGAGGCGTCCACCTTGTACGACGGGCGCGCCATCCGCATGACCTCGGCGGCGCCCCACCACTTGTGGTCGTCGTCGCCCGCGCCGACCTGGCCGTAGACCACGTTGGGCGACGGGTGCGCCTTGATGATCCAGTCCGTGCCCCACTTGAGGTTGGACATCAGGTGCCGCAGCTGGCCCGCGCCCTCGTAGGCGTCCCGGTTCTCCACCGCGCCCCACGCGAGCATGGTCATGGTGGCCGCGAAGGGCAGGCCGAACTTCACGTGGTCGCCGGCGTCGTAGAACCCGCCGGACAGGTCCAGGCCCACGTCCCGGCCGTCGGTCAGGGCCGAGTCCCCGCGCCAGGACACCCGGTTGTCGGCGGGCAGGTCGCCCGACCGCTGGGCGTCGTAGAACCAGATCGACTTCTGGAGGGCCTCGCCGTAGTCGAACGCCGGCGCGGCCACCGCGGTCGGTGCCTGGAGCGGTGCGGACAACAGCGCGCCGACCAGCACCGCGAGGGTGCCGGACAGCACTCTGTCCATGCGTCGTCGCATGCTGTTCCTCCGGGATGCAGGGCGGTGGAGGTTCTGGGAGCGCTCCCAGTCCGGGACTGTAACGGCATCGAAACACCGTGAAAAGAGGGCTGGAGCACAAAGCCTTGACAAGTTGGCCCCAGTGGCCCCTGTCACGTGGGCCGAAAGCAGGCTGCCGCTGGTCCGGATGACGCAGGTTCGGGGAGCGCTCCCAGAGGGCTACCTCGTCCGGCAGGTCAACTCAGGGGTCGACGCGGAGCCGTTGGCGGTGTAGCCGAACGTCGCGGAGGCGCCCGGCGCGAGCGCGCCGTTCCACCCGACGTCCTCCACGGACACCTGCCGGCCGGACTGGGCGAGCCTGCCGTTCCAGAGGCTGGTGACCGCGGCGTCGGTGGTCCAGGAGACCGTCCAGCCGGTGGACGGGGCGGTGGCGCGGTTGGTCACGGTGACCTCGGCCTGGAAGCCGCCCTGCCAGGAGCTCGCCACGCGGGTGGTCGCGGTGCAGCCCGCCCCGGGCGGGGTGGTCGTGGTGGTGGTCGTCGTGGTGGTCGTGGTGGTGGTCGTCGTCGGGGTCGTGGTGGTGGTCGGGGTCGTCGTCGGGGTCGGGCCGTAGCTCAGGCCGTGGCCCAGCGGGTAGAGCGCGGCCTTGCCGTCGCCGGCGTTGATCGGCTGCTGCGAGGAGCTCGTCATCCAGGTCACCGGCAGTGTGCCGGTCGGGTTGTGGTCGCCGAACAGCACGTCGGCCACGCCGCGCCCCTCGGTGCCCGGCAGCCAGGAGGCCAGCAGCGCGTTCCAGCCGCCGACCTGGCCCGCGACGTCCAGCGGGCGGCCGGAGACCAGCACCACCACGACCGGGATGCCCGCCGAGCGGAGCCGGTTGATCGTGGTCAGGTCCTCCTGGTCGAGGCCGAGGCCGGTGCGCCGGTCGCCCCGGCCCTCGGCGTACGGGGTCTCCCCCACCACCGCGATCGCCGCGGTGTAGGACCGGTCCACGCCGTTGCCGTAGCGGTCGTGGGTGACGTTGCCGCCCGCGTCGCGCAGGCCCTGGAGGATGGTGGTGCCGGGCGTGGTGCTGCCGCTGCCGCCCTGCCAGCTGATGGTCCAGCCACCGCTCTGGTAGCCGATGTTGTCGGCCGACTTGCCCGCCACGAAGTACCGGCCGGTCCTCGCCAGCGGCAGCACGCCGTCGTTGCGCAGGAGCACCTGGGACTCCCGGACGGCCTCGCGCGCCAGCTCGCGGTGCGCGGCCGAGCCGACCGTCGAGGTCAGCGAGCGGTCGGTGAGCGGGCGCTCGAACAGGCCCAGCTCGTACTTCTTGGTCAGGACGCGGCGGTTGGCGTCGTCGACCCGGGCCTGGCTGATGCGCCCGGCCTGGACCTCGACCTTGAGCAGGCTGGTGAAGCGCCGGTAGTCGTTGGGCACCATCACCACGTCGACGCCCGCGTTGACCGCGGCGGTGATCTCGGCGCCGGTGAAGCCGGTCGCGCCGTCGATCTGGTCGACGCCCGCCCAGTCGGAGACCACCAGGCCGGTGAAGCCCAGCTCGCCCTTGAGCAGGTCGGTGATCAGGTAGCGGTGGCCGTGCGCCTTGACGCCGTTCCAGCTGCTGTAGGAGATCATCACCGAACCGACGCCGCGCTCCACCGCGGCCCGGAACGGCGGCAGGTGCACGTCCCGCAGCTCCTGCTCGGAGATGCGGGCGTCACCCTGGTCGACGCCGCCCGAGGTGCCGCCGTCGCCGATGTAGTGCTTGGCGGTGGCCAGCACGGACCGGTTGTCGCCGCCCAGGGTCGCGCCTTGGAGGCCGTCGACGTAGCTGGTCATCGCGGTGGGGATCTCGGGCACCTCGCCGAACGACTCGTAGGTGCGACCCCACCGGTCGTCGCGGGCCACGCACAGGCAGGGCGCGAAGTTCCAGTCGATGCCGGTGCCCGCGACCTCCGCCGCGGTGGCCGCGCCGATGCGCCGGACCAGGTCCGGGTCGCGGGTGGCGCCGAGGCCGATGTTGTGCGGGAAGATCGTCG
Source organism: Saccharothrix sp. BKS2 (assembly GCF_047689505.1). Classification (NCBI taxonomy): domain Bacteria; kingdom Bacillati; phylum Actinomycetota; class Actinomycetes; order Pseudonocardiales; family Pseudonocardiaceae; genus Saccharothrix; species Saccharothrix sp. BKS2. The sequence continues at coordinate 487,121 of NZ_JAUQOL010000001.1, forward strand.
CGCCGCGCACGTTGTTGTGGCCGTGCACGGCGTCCACGCCGTAGATCATCGGGATGCCCAGGGGGGTGGACAGGGCGGTGCGCTGGAACTGGTCGTACATGTCGGCCCAGCCCTGGGCGGTGTTGGGGGTCGGCGCGGAGCCGCCGCCGGAGAGCACCGAGCCGATCCGGTAGGTGGCCAGGTCGGACACCGGGTCCAGCGCGGCCCGGTCGACCTGGGTCATCTGGCCGACCTTGTCGTCGAGGGTCATCCGGGCCAGCAGCTGCTCGACCCGGGGGTCGGCCTGGGCCGCCGGTCCGGACCGGGGCGCCGGCGCGGCGACGACCGGCGCGGTGGCGGTGGCGCCGGCGGTCAGGGCGCCGGCGGTCAGGGCGGTGGCGGCCAGGGCGGTGGCCGCCAGGAGGGCGGTCGTCGCGGCGACCGCGACGGACCGGGAGGGAGTGCGCGTCATTGCGGATCCTCCGTGTGAACGGTCTGGGAGCGTTCCCACAGTAGAATTGTCCGCATTCCCGCACCAGGGTTGACCCTCCCGGAGCAGCCACGACTGCGCCCCCCGGCGTAATTTTGTCGAACCCCCACAGTTGGTCCGGCCGGGCAGGACCACGAATCCCCCTCCCCCGAACGGCCCAATTCACCAGAAGATCGTTCACCCACCGTCGCCGAACCGGCGCAATTCGCGGCGAAAGCAGGTTCGAGCGTCGTTTTTCCGGCCCCACTCTCACGTACCGTGAGAAGCCACGGACCCGTCCCGTCGGACATCGCCCCTTTTCCTCACCGTTTCCCAGTGGCTACAGTCCAGCCACCTGGGAGCGCTCCCAGGAAGTCAGCCCCCGTTGCACCGACGCTGCGAGGACCTCCTGATGCACTCACCGAATGCCCACGACCCCGGCCACGGCGGCCGGCGTCCGCAGACCGGGGCCCGGGGCGGCCGAGCCCGGTTGGCCGCCGCGAGCGCCATGTCCGGCGCTCTGGTCGCCAGTGCGGTGGCACTGGTCCTGGGCGGTGGCACCACCGCGCAGGCGGCCGACTCGGCGTTCTACGTCATCCCGGACACCTCGGCGGCGAGGTGGGTGGCCCAGAACCCCAACGACCCGAAGGCCGCGGTGATCCGCGACCGGGTCGCGAGCGTGCCGCAGGCCCGCTGGTACACCACGACCAACACCTCCCAGGTGCGCGGCCAGGTCGACGCGTTCGTGGGCGCCGCGGCGTCCGCCGGGAAGATCCCGATCATGGTCGTCTACAACATCCCCAACCGCGACTGCGGCGGCGCCAGCGGCGGCGGCGCGTCCTCGCACTCGGCGTACCGGGCGTGGGTGGACGAGGTCGCGGCGGGCCTGGCCGGCCGCCCGGCGGCGATCGTCCTGGAGCCGGACGTGCTGCCGATCATGAGCAACTGCCAGAGCCAGAGCCAGCAGAACGAGACCATGGCGTCCATGGCCTACGCGGGCAAGAAGCTCAGGGCCGGCTCCTCCCAGGCGAAGGTGTACTTCGACATCGGCCACTCGGCCTGGCTCACCACGGCCGAGGCGGTGGAGCGCCTGCGCGGCGCGGACATCTCCAACAGCGCCGACGGCATCGCCCTCAACGTGTCGAACTACCGCTACACCCGCGACGAGGTCGCGTTCGGCAAGTCGGTGCTCAACGCGCTGGGCGACTCGCGCCTCAAGGCCGTGGTCGACACCAGCCGCAACGGCAACGGCCCGCTGGGCGACGAGTGGTGCGACCCGGCCGGCCGGGCGATCGGCACGGCGAGCACCACCGAGACCGGGGACGCCCAGGTCGCCGCGTACCTGTGGATCAAGCTGCCCGGCGAGGCGGACGGCTGCATCGCCGGCGCGGGCCAGTTCGTGCCGCAGCGGGCCTACGACATGGCCGTGGCGGCGGGTCCGACCAGCACCAGCACGAGCACCTCGACCACCACCAGCACCACTACAACGACCACGACCACCACCACCACGACGACCACCCAGCCTCCAGGGGACGGTTGCCGGGTGACGCACCGAGTGGTGAGCAGGTGGTCGAACGGTTACACCGGTGAGATCGTCATCGAGAACCGGGGAGCGCCGGTCGATTCCTGGACCTTGGCGTTCTCCGCACCCGGAGTGACCGTTTCCCAGGGCTGGAACGGGACGTGGAGCGACACGGGTGACACCGTTCGCGTCACGAACACGTCCTGGAACGGCAGGCTCGCGACCGGTGGTACCGCGACCATCGGTTACAACGCGAGCTTCAACGGAAGCACCCCACCGTTCACCTCTCCCACGTTGAACGGCGCGGCGTGCGCCTGATGCCGTAACAGCCCGCCCGGCGGCTCCCCTCCCCGACTGGCAGTCATCGGGAGGGGAGCCGCCCCCTTTCCACGCCGGGCTTTATATGCTCGCCCGGTGACCGAACCCCTGTCCGCGTCCGACGCCGCCGCCCTGGCCCACGACCCGGACGACGCGGTGCGCGAGGCCCTGTCCACGAACCCGGCCGCCCCCGCCGACGCGCTGGCCCTGCTGGCCGACGACCCCAGCCCGGCGATCCGCGCCAACCTGCTCGTCCACCCCAACGCCCCCGCCGACCTGCGCTACCAGGTGCACGCCGGCCTGCGCGCCGACGCCGCCGCGGGCGACCGCGAGGCCGAGAACGCCCTGGCGTGGCTGCGCTACGACCGGTCCGGCCGCAACGCCTGCGACCGCCCCGCATGACCGCCGGCCGCTGCCCGTGCGGCGCCGGCGAGCCGTACGAGGCGTGCTGCGCCCCGTACCACGAGGGCCTCAAGAAGCCGCCGACCGCCGAGGCCCTCATGCGCTCCCGCTACAGCGCCTTCGCCCTGGGCCACGAGGACTACCTGCTGGACACCTGGCACCCCACCACGCGCCCCCGCTCGCTGGACCTGGACCCGGACCAGCGCTGGACGCACCTGGAGGTGCTGTCCCGCACCGACGGCACCCTGTTCCAGACCACCGGCACCGTCGAGTTCCGCGCCCACTACCGCTGGCGGGGCGAACGCGACGTCCTCCACGAAACGAGCCGCTTCACCCGGGACAACGGCACCTGGTCCTACCTGGGCCCGACCTGACCGCTGAACTCACCGGTCCCGAACGTACGACACACCGGTCCCGAACGTACGACACGCGCACGTGTCGAACCCCCACACTCCGCGTGTCGTACGTTCAGACCGCGCGAGTCGTACGTTCAGGACGCGCGAGTCGTACGTTCAGACCGCGCGTGTCGTACGTTCAGGACGCGCGTGTCGTACGTTCAGGACGCGCGAGTCGAACACTCACGACCACCGTGTCGAACACTCAGGTCGGGTGAGTTCTGCGTTCGTGGTCAGCGGGGGGCGTGTTGGGAGCCCCGGACGCCCGTGGCCGAGCCGCGCGGCAGGGTACAGCTCGCGCCGGTGTTGAACGGGGCCGGCGCGGTGTCCACACCGGACCGGCGGGTCGTGCCGCCGTAGCCCTCCTCGCACGGTGGCGGCTCGAAGAAGGTCAGGGCCAGGCCGAACGACGCCTGCCCGCCGCCCAGCGCCGACGCACCCACCGACACCGCGTCCGGCACGCTCACCAGCACCTGCTCCAGCTGGCCCTGCCGCGTCGCCAGCACGTCCGCCGTGGTCAGCAGGTTCGCCAGCACCACGCCCAGGTCCGGTCCGGACTCCCGCAGCACCGCGCTCACCTCCGCCGCCGCGCCGGGGGCCGCCGCGATCACCCGCCGCAGGTCGCCGTCCGAGGCGCGCAGCCGCTCGGCCACCAGGGCGGCGTCGGCGGCGAAGGAGTCGATCGCCGCCGAGTGGTCCAGCTGGGTCTGGAGCACGGCGACCGAGTCGTCGAGCAGCCGGGTGGTCTGCGGCAGGTGCGCGGTGGCGGCCGCGATGAACTCGGCCGTCGCGTCGAGCAGCGCCTGGAGGTCGGGCCCGGCCCCCCGCAACGCGGTGTCCAGCTCGTCCACCACGGTCCGCAGCGCGTCCACCGGCACCGACCGCGCCAGGTCGTCCATGCTGGTCAACACCTTCTCCACCGGCGGCGGGAGGGTGGTCCGACCCTTCGGGATCACCGAGCCGTCGCCCAGGTACGGCCCGGTCCCGCCGCGCGGCCGCAGGTCCACGTACTGCTCGCCCACGGCCGACCGGTTGGCGACCACGGCCTCCAGGTCCGCCGGGATCGGCGGCGTGTCCGCGTCGATGCGCAGCTCCGCCTCGACCTGCCCGTCCCCCAGCCGGATCTCGCCGACCCGCCCCACGGGCACGCCCCGGTAGGTCACCTCGCCGCCGCTGAACAGCCCGCCGGTCCGGGCCAGCTCCAGCCGCACCGCGTACCCGTCGTCCAGCACGAGCAGCCCGGCGTACTCCGCGCTCACGTAGCTGACGCCGAGCAGGGCGATGACGGTGAACAGCGCCACCTGCGCCCGGATCCGCCGCGTGACCATCAACGCCCCCCGGGGTCCAGCGTCAGGTACGTGTTGAGGTAGTCGCCCTTGATGCCGTCGAGCACCGCGTCGGTGAACGGGAAGGTCAGCAGCAGCTCCAGCGACTGCGGCAGGTCCTGCCCGGACTCGGCCAGCGTGCGCAGCGTCGGCTCCAGGGCGCGCAGGTCGGCCAGCAGGTCGTCCCGGCTCCGGTCCACCACGTCCACCGCGACGCCCGCCAGGTCGTCCAGCGCGCCCAGCAGCCCGACCAGCTGCCCGCGCTGCTCGTGCAGCACCGCCAACCCGGGTTCCAGCCCGTCCAGCACCTCGCCGAGCTCACCCCGGCGCGCCGAGAGGGTCGCCGCGAGCCGGTCCACCGCGTCCAGCGCCCGGGTGATCTCGCCCCGGTGCTCGTCCAGCGAACCGGTGAACGACTCCACCGCGGACAGCAGCGACCGCGCCGCGGTCTCGTTGCCGGACAGCGCCGTGCCCAGCTCCCGCGAGATGTCCCGGAGCTGCCCGATCCCGCCGCCGTTGAGCAGCATGGACAGCGCGCCGAACACCTCCTCCACCTCCGGGTTGCGGTTGGTCCGCGACACCGGCACCACGGCGCCGTCCACCAGCGGCGCCGCACCGGCGGGGACGCGACCGGCGGGAACGTCGGCGGAGAGGACATCGCCGGAGAGGACGTCGACGGGGACGTCGTCGGGCGGCGCCAGCTCCACGTACTTCTCGCCCAGCAGGCTGGACTGCCGCAGCCGCGCCACCGCGTCCGACGGCAGCAGCACGTCACCGCGCACCGCCACCCGCACGAGCGCGGTCGAGCCGTCCCCGGACAGCTCGATGTCCTCGACCCGGCCCACCGCCACGTCGTCGACCTTCACCGCCGCGTGCGGCACCAGGTCCAGCACGTCGTCGAACTCCACCGTCACCCGGTAGGGCCGGTCGCCCAGGTCCGCGCCGCCGGGCAGCGGCAGGTCGTAGGCGCTGGGGATCGCCGAGCACCCGGTCAGCGCCAGCACCAACCCCAGCGCCGCCCAACGCCCGACCGCACCGGAGCCCACTGCCCCGGACCCCACTGCCCCGGACCCCACCCCACCAGACCCCCTCACCGGGCACCCCCCGGCACGCTCAGCAGGTCGGTCACGAACTCGTCCAGGTTCGCCCGCGCGTTCAGCGTCCCGGTCGACGGGTCGTAGGCCGCGATCACGTTGTGCAGCGCCACCGGCGCCACCTCCAGCACCTCGGCCAGCGACTCGCGCTGCCGCGCCAGGGAACCGGTCAGCACCGCCAGGTCCGCCACCCCGGACCGCACCCGGTCGCGGTTGTCGCGCACGAACGCCCTGACGCCCTCCAGCGCGCCGGCCAGCTCCCCCAGCGCCGCCGCGAGGTCGTCCCGCTCGGCGGCGAAGAACCCGGACACGTCGGCCAGCTGGTCGGCCAGCCGCCCCACCTGCTCGTCGTTCGCGGCCAGCAGCGAGGTGAACGACTGGAGGTGGTCCACGGTGCCGAACAGGTCGTCCCGCGACCCGGCCAGCGTGCGGGCCGCGTCGGCGAGCCGCCGGATCGACTCGTTGACCGCGCCGCCCGTGCCGTCGAGGTTCGCCGCGCCGGTGGTCAGCAGGTCCGACAGCGCGCCCGCGCGGTTGGCGCCGTTCGGGCCCAGCGCGGTCAGCAGCGCGTCCAGGCTCCGGTACAGCTCGTCCAGCTCGACGGTGCCCGCGGTGCGGGCGCTGGGCAGGACCGCGCCGGGCGCGAGCGTGGCGCCCCCGGTGTAGACGGGCGTGAGCTGCACGTACCGGTCGGCCACGACGTCGGGCGCGACCACGACGGCGCGGGCGTCGGCGGGCACGTCCACGCCGTGGTCCAGCTCCAGCTCGACGCGCACCGCCTCGGCCCCGGGCACCACGCCGACCACCTCGCCGACCCGCACGCCGAGCACCCGCACGTCCGACCCCTCGTACACGCCCACGGCAGCGGTGAAGTACGCGGTGATCCGGGTGGTGGCGGGGCGCAGGAACACCCACCACACCGCGGCGGTGGCGACGAGCACCAGCACGAGCCCCTGGGCGAGCGCGACGACGAGCCGCCGCCCGCCCCTGGTCCGGATGAACATCAGCGGCCTCCCGGCGGGCAGTCGCGCCGGTCCTGACCGGGCGTGACGACGAGCCCGCACACGTAGGTGTCGACCCACCGGCCGTTGCCCAGCGAGTTGTTCAGCAGCCGGTAGTAGGGCCCGGCCAGGGCCAGCCCGCGGTCGAACGCCTCCTGGTTGCGCCGCAGCACGTCGGTGACGCGCTCCAGCTGCTCCAGGGCCGGCCCCAGCTGCTCCTGGTTGTCCGCGACCAGGCCGGAGAGCTGCTCGGACAGCGCGCGGGTGCCGTCGAGCAGCCGCGCGATGGCGTCCCGGCGGTGGGCGATCTCCTCCAGCAGCAGGTTGCCGTCGGTGATCAGCGCGGCGAAGTCCTCGTTGCGCTCGGCCAGCACGCCGCTGACCCGGTTCGCGCCCGCCAGCAGCGACGCCAGCTCCTCGTCCCGGGAGGAGACGGTCCGCGACAGCGCGGACAGGCCCTCCAGGGCCTGCTTCACGTGCTGCGGCGAGTCGCGGAAGGTGTCGGACAGCACCTGGAAGCTCTGCGCGAGCTGGTCGGTGTCGATCCGGTCCACCGTGTCCGCCAGGCCGTTGAACGCCTCGACCACGTCGTAGGGCGAGGTGGTGCGCTCCACCGGGATGGGGCCGGTGAGCGGGTCGCGGCCCTCGGGGTCCACCGCCAGGTACTTCTGCCCCAGCAGGGTCTTGATCTTGATCTCGGCGCGGCTGCGGTCGCCCAGCCGCACGCCGGAGACCCGGAACGCCACCCGCACCCGGCCCTCGCGCAGCCCGACCCCGGTCACCTCGCCGACCTTCAGGCCCGCCACGCGCACCTCGTCGTCCACCCGCAGCCCGGCCGCCTCGGTGAAGTCCGCCGCGTGCCGCTCGCCGCCGCCGAAGAAGGGCAGGTCCTCCAGGAAGAAGGTGAGCACGGCGGTCACGGCCACGACCAGGAGCCCCACGGCCCCCAGCAGCACCGGTCTGCGCGTCATCGGCGACACCTCGATTCGGTGACGGGGATGCCCACGGGCGGTCCGCCGGGGGCGGGCTCGGCCTCGGAGGAGGCGAAGCACAGGTAGAAGTTGAGCCAGGAGCCGTAGGACGCGGTGCGGCCGACGGCCTCCAGCTTCACCGGCAGGTTGCGCACGAACGGCTCCAGCTCGGGCGCGCCGCCCAGGGTGCCCGCGAGCAGCCCGAGGTGGGCGATGTCGTCCTTGAGCGGCTGCCGCCCCTGCTCCAGCAGGGACGCGGTGCTCCCGCTCAGCTCGGCCAGGCCGGCGATCGCGTTGCCGATCGGCCGCCGGTCGGCGGCGAACCCGGACACGAGCCGCCGCAGCGAGCCCAGCAGCGAGTCCAGCCGGTCGTCGCGGGAGCCGACCGTCTCCAGCACGGCGTTCAGGTTGGTCACGACCCGGCCGATCACGTCGTCCTTCGCCGCCAGCGCGGTGGTCAGCGACGCGGTGTGGGCGAGCAGGTCCTCCACCGTGCCGCCCTCGCCCTGGAGCACCTGGACGATCTCGTGGGACAGCCGGTTGACGTCGTCCGGGTTCAGCGCCTGGAACAGCGGCTCGAACCCGTTGAACAGGGCGGTCAGGTCGAGCGCCGGCGTGGTGCGCTCGACCGGGATGAGGCCGCCGGGCGGCAGCTCCGCCGCGATCGACCCGGCGGGCTGGTCGAGCGAGACGTACCGCTGGCCGACCAGGTTGCGGTACTTGATCGCGGCGGTGACGCCGGCGGCCAGCGAGCGGTCCCGCGCGACCGAGAACTCCACGTCCACCAGCTCGTCGTCGACCAGCTCCATCGACTCGACCTGGCCGATCTTCACGCCGGACATCCGGACGTCGTCGCCCTCGGCCAGCGCGGTCACGTCGGTGAAGCGCGCGACGTAGCGGTCCCCGTCGCCCACCCGGCTGCCCGCGATGGTCGCGGCCAGGAAACCGGTGGCGGCGACCGTGACGACGACGAACACCAGGAACTTGGTCAGCGGCGCGGCGATCCCCTTCATCGGACACCCCTCATCGGACACCCATGAGCAGGCCCGCCCAGCCGGGCACCCGGTCGGGCGCGACCGCCCGGACGGGGCCGGCCGGGCAGTGCGGCGCGCCGCCCCGGCGGACCACCGGCTCGTCGCGCCCCGGCACGTACTCCCGCCCCGGCGGCACGATGGTGACCCGCGCGTGCACGCCGGGCTGGTCGGTGCCCTTGCCGAGCACCTCGTCCACCCTCGGCCGCAGCGCGTTGACGGCGTTGAGCACGCACGGGAACTCCGGCGAGTAGGTCGCCAGCAGCTCCAGCGAGGACCGCGACCGGTCGGCCAGGTCCACGACCGTCCCGCCGTGGTCGGTCAGGAAGCCGGTCAGGTCGGCCGAGGCCGTGGTCAGGTTCGCGTAGACGGCGTCGAGGTCGGCGCGCTGCTCGGCGACGGTGCGGCTGACCTCGGTGGCGTCCCGCAGCGCCCGGACCAGGTCCGGCCCGGCGTCGGCGTACACGTCGGCCACGTCGGCGAACCTGGTGATGCCCTCCCTGAGCACGGGCAGCTCCGGGTTGAGCTCGCGCAGGTAGGCGTCGAGCCGGACGATGGTGCGCCCCAGGTCCTCGCCGCGGCCGTCGAGCGCGCGGGCCACCGAGGTGAGCGCGGCGGCGAGCTTGTCCGGCCGCACGGCCTGGAGGGTCGGCATCAGGTCGGCGAGCACGCGCTCCAGCTCGATCGCGGTGGACGTGCGGTCCTGCTCGATCACGTCGCCCTCGCCGAGCGCGCCCACCGGGTCCGCGGGCGGCTCCAGGCTGACGAACCGCTCGCCGAACAGCGTCTTGGGCAGCAGGCGCGCGGACACGTTCGCCGGCACGCGGTCCACCAGGTCGGGGTCGAGACCCAGCTCCACCTCGGCGCCGCCGCCGCGGGAGCGGACCGCGCGCACCTCCCCGACCCGCACGCCGAGCAGCTTCACGTCGGACTCGGCCTGGAGCTGGTTGCCGACGTGGTCGGTGCGCAGCAGCACGCCCACCCGGGGTGTGAACGCCTTCCGGTAGGTCGCCACCGACAGGCCGCACAACGCGACCAGCAGGGCCGCGAACAGCAGCCCCAGCACCCGACGCCGCACTACCACGAGTATTCTCCGGGGAGTTTCGGTGAATTGCCGGAACAACATTACCGGCCGGTACGTTACGCATCGCCGCAGTAGCGCACAAGCAATGGTGATCCTTTGTCAAGGCCGTGACAAGAACCTGATCCGGAACACTCACGGGGATACAAAAAGTCCTTCCCGCCCTGGCGCCCCCGCGATCCGTGCGGCTACCAATGTCGTCGGAGCGAAACCCGTCGTCTGGTGAGGGTGAGCAGCATGAACAGAACCCGGGAACTCCCGTCGGCCGAGTTACCACCGATCGGGGACACGCACCTGTGGGAACGGTTGCCGGCCGAACTCGCGCCGAAGTTCCGGGCGCGGGCCGGTGATGTCGCGGTCGACATGGTGCGGGAGATCCAGCACCAGATCGCGGAGTACTCGCAAAAGCTGGAGGGCATGTTCGGCCAGGTGGTGGTCGAGGGCGTGGAGCAGGCGATCCACCAGTTCATCGACCGGATGGTGGACCCGACCGCGGAACGGGAGGACCGCGCGAAGCTGTTCCGGTTGCTGGGCAAGCTGGAGGTGAGCGCGGGGCGGAGCCTGGACCTGCTCCAGACCGCCTACCGGATCGGCGCGCGCGTGGCGTGGCGGCGGATCTCGGAGTTCGGCCAGACCGAGCGGGTGCCGCTGGCCACCATGTGCCTGATCGCGGAGGCGATCTTCGCCTACATCGACGAGCTGTCGCTGCGCTCGATGGAGGGCTACGCCGAGGCGCAGGCCCGGCACGCGGGCGCGCTGGAGCGGCGGCGCAAGCGGCTGCTGGAGCTGATCCTCGGCGAGCCCGGCTACCACCCGAACGCGGTGGCGGAGCTGGCCGAGGCGGCGCGCTGGCCGCTGCCGGACCGGGTGCTCGTGGTGGCCCTGGAGCGGCGCACCGACCAGCACCAGCTGCCGATCCCGGCGCTGCACGAGGACGTCCTGATGGACCTGGAGGGCGGCGAGCCGTGCCTGCTGCTCACCGATCCCGAGCGGCAGCTGGTGGCGCTGGAGCACAAGCTCGGCGGGTGGCGCGCGGCGGTCGGCCCGCTGGTGCCGCTGGGGTCGGCGCGGCAGTCGCTGCGCTGGGCGCGCCGGGCGATCACGCTGATCCAGTCCGGGGTGATCCGGGACCGGCCCATCGTGGACACCACCGAGCACCTGTCCACGCTGCTGCTGCTCGGCGACGAGGACCTGGTGCGCGAGCTGGTCAAGCGGGCGCTGGCGCCGCTGGAGGGGCTGACGCCCAAGCAGCAGCAGCGGATGCTGGAGACGATGACCGCGTGGGTGGAGACCCGGGGCAGCGCGCCGGAGGTCGCGTCGAGCCTCGCGGTGCACCCGCAGACCGTGCGCTACCGCCTGCGGCAGCTGGAGGAGCTGTTCGGGGCGAGGCTGCACGACCCGGACGCATTGTTCGACATGGGCATCGCGCTGCGGGCGCTGCGGCTGCTCACGGGACCGACGGGGTCGGCGGGGCCTGCGGAGCCGGCGGGGCCTGCGGGACCGGTGAGGTCGGCGGGTCCGGTGAGGCCGGCGGGAGGGTCTCCGGGCCCGGCGGGGTCACCGGGAGCTGCGGGACCGCGGTCAGCGTGAGCTCGATCGCGTTGCCCGGACCGGAGATCAGGCCGGTCATCAGCGGGTCCAGCCGCTCCCGGCCCCGGCACCCGTCGAACGCGGGGATCTCGTAGACGCCCTCCAGCACGGTCGCCGCCAGGTCGAAGGGACCCTCGACGTGGAGCGACGCGGGCACGTCGGTCCGGCAGCCCGGCCCGACGTCGAGCGGCTGCCGGTCCACCACCACCTCGGCCAGCCCGATGTCGACCAGGGCGTGGGCCTTGATCTCGCCGGCCTCGATGGTGCCGGTGACCTTGGCCGCCGGGATCAGGTCGGTGCGCGCCGTGGTGGGCACGAAGCCGAAGACGACGAAGTAGCCGGGGGCGGGCGGCAGCCACAGGTCGCCGATGATGGTGCCGTTGACCAGGTCGATGTCGACGACCAGCCGGCCGGGGCCGACGGCGAGGTCGGAGCCGAGCTTGGCGATCCGGGTCACCGCGTCGACCCGGTAGGTGATGGTGATGGTCGTGCCGGGCTGCGCGGCCGCGGCCGCCGCCCCGCCGGCTGCGCGCACCGGGACCCCGCCCGCCGGCCGCGCGGGGGCGGACGCCGGCGCCGCGCCCAGCAGCGCGACGAGCGCGACCAGGAGCGCCGCGATCCTCACCGCCCGCCTCCACCCATTCCCCGAAACTACTTCCGGGAACCGGGCGCGCACAAGCGCGGACAATTTATTTGTCACCCCCGTGACAACTGCCGCAACAGCTTTTGTGGGGAGCGTGAGAATACTTGCCGCGCCTATCCGGTAAAGATACCTTACCCGCCGGTAGGTGTTGTTTCGCGCTTTCGGGGAGGGTTCATGGGATCAAGGCTCCGGGTGGCGGCGCTCGGCCTCTGCGCGGCGGTGGTCGGCGGGTCGGCCCTGCTGGGCGCGGGCGTCGGCAGCGCCGCGACGGCGACCCTCACGCTGGTCTACAGCTGCCCGTTCCCGCTGATCGGCGATCAGGACATGAGCGTGCGGATCGTGGCCGAGGACCTGCCCGGCCCGGACGAGGCGGTGGCCGGGCAGCCGCTGCCGCCGGTCCGGGTGACCGCGACGGCGACCGTGCCGCCGCTGGCCACGCAGGGCCTGGTGCTGGTGGGCGCCGCCACCGTGGAGGGCACGGCGCGGGCGACCACGGTGGTGGACAACGCGGGCACGCAGCTGGAGGTCGTGCCGGAACTGGGCATCGCGAGGACGGACGTGCCGCCGGAGGGTCCGTTCGACACCGTGGCGATCGGCGAGGCCCCGTCGGTGACCCTGCCCCACGAGGGCGACACCACCATCCACGTCGGCGCGTTCGAGGCCACCCTGACCCCGAAGACCGCCACGGGCGAGGACACCGGCCTGGGCACCTTCCCGCTGCCGTGCGTGCTCAAGCCGGACCAGGACACCCTGCTGCACCGGTTCACCGTCCGGCCGGGTGGCGGCACCACGACCACCACCACGACCACCACCACCGACGAGACGACCACCACGACGACCACCAGCGGGACCGGCACGACGACCACGACGGACTCGACCACCACCACGACGGGCGGCACGACCACGGGGACGACGACGTCGGGCACCGACTCGACCACGACCACCGCGACCACCACCACGACCACCGCCCCACCGGCCGCCCCCGGCGGCGGCGGCAGTGGGCTGGCGAGCACGGGCGCCTCGGTGCGCGGCCTGCTGGTCGTGGGCGGCGCGCTCCTGCTCGCGGGCGCGGGCACGGTGTTCCACCTGCGCCGACGCCGAATCTGACCCCGGAACGCGACGGGGGCCGGTCCGCGTGGACCGGCCCCCGTCGCGTTCCGGCCGGGCCGGCGATGGTGGCACCCCGTGTCGCGCGTGCCCCTCCTCGGACCGGAACGGGGAATTCCCACACCGCCCCCCCCGAAAAGGGCGGCGGACCGACCGGACGACAGCTGTGGCGCGCACTCGCGAGTGCGGGAAATCTGTCGGGGAATGGCGGATCAGGGTCTTCGCACGGACGCCAGCAGGTTCCGGGCCACCTCGCGCAGCTTGGTGTTGTGCTGCTGCGACTCGGTCACCAGCCGGGCGAACGCCTCGTCGGCGGAGATCCCGTACGCGCCCATGAGCACGCCCTTGGCCTGGTCGATGTCCCCGCGCGAGACCAGCGCCCGCTGGAGGTGCTCGACCAGCGACCGCGACCGCTCGTACCGGCGGAACGCGGTGATGGCGGCGGACGCGGCGGTGACGAACAGGCGCAGCAGCGCCTCGTCGAACGGGTCGAACGCGTGCTCGTCGGAGCTGTAGATGTTGAGCGCCCCGAGCACGTCCTCCTCCGCCAGGACGATCGGCACCGACAGGTACGCCCGCACGCCCGCGCGCTCGGCCGCGATCGCGAAGTCGGGCCACCGCTCGCGGCCCTCGTGGACCGAGACGCGCACGGGCTTGCGCAGCCGCGTCGCCTCCAGGCACGGCCCGTCGCCCGCCGCGTACTGGTCGGCGTCGACCGAGACCACCTCGTGGTCGGTGGCGGCGGCCGTGATCGGGCCGTCCGGGGTGAGTACCGTGACACCGACGTTCTCCGCCTCGGGGATGACCCGCGCCGCGGACTCGGCCAGCTGCTGGAGCACGTCCTCCAGCGACTGGTCGTCGGCCAGGACGCCCGCCAGCTCCTCCAGGGCCTCGCTCGCCTCGTCCAAGAGGGCGGCCGGGGCGTGCTCGTCGATGCTCACAGGGATTGTTTACACCTCAAACGCGATAATCGCCTCAACCTGAGGGGGTGGCCACGGTGCGGGTGCTGCTGGTCGAGGACGACGACGGCGTGGCCGACGCGCTGGTGCAGGCGTTGGAGGAGAACGACCACCGACCCGGTCGGGTGACGCGCGGCACTGACGCGCTGCTCACCCACCGGGAGTACGACCTGCTGCTGCTCGACCTGGGCCTGCCCGACATCGACGGGCTGGAGGTGCTGCGCAAGGTGCGCCGGGTGTCGGCGGTGCCGGTGCTGGTGCTCACCGCGCGCGGCGACGAGCGGTCGATCGTGCGCGGGCTCCGCCTGGGCGCGGACGACTACCTCGTCAAGCCGGTCCGCCTGGGCGAGCTGCTGGCCCGGATGGACGCGGTGGCCCGCCGCAGCGCCGCCCTCACCGGGCCCGCGGACCGCGCGGTGCGCGTGGGCGACGTGGAGATCGACCTGGAGGGCAGGCGGGTCGTCGTGGCGGGCGCCGAGGTCGCGCTGACCACCAAGGAGTTCGACGTGCTGGCCGTGCTGGCGAGCCGCGCGGGCACCGCGGTGAGCCGCCAGCAGCTCATGGACGAGGTGTGGGGCGACGCCTACCTGGCCGTGTCGCGGGCGCTGGACGTGCACCTGGCGGGGTTGCGCGCCAAACTCGGCCGGCCGGGCCTGATCACCACCATCCGGGGCTTCGGCTACCGGCTGGCCGCGGACGGGGCGTAGGTGCGCCGCCGGCTGCTGGTCGTGCTGCTGCTGTTCTCCGCCGCCGCGGTGGCCGGCTTCGCCGTGCCGCTGCTGTCGGCCACGGCCGCCGAGCGCACGCAGCGGTTCGCGCTCAGCCGCACCGCCGACCTCGACCGGTTCACCGCGCTCGCGCAGCAGGCCGAGGGCGCCGGGGACAGCACCGCCCTGGAGGACGAGGTCGCCGCCTACTTCGAGCTCTACGGCGAACCGGTCGTGGTGGTGGACGCCCGCCGCGAGGCGGTGGCGCGGGCGGGCCTGGACGCGGACGACCCGGCGCTCGCGCCGGACCTGGACGCCGCGCTGCGCAACCAGCCGGTCCGGGCGGTGCCGACGGTGACGCCGTGGTCGTCCGGGCACGTGGTGTTCGCCCGCCCGGTCGGCACGGGCACCCGGGTGGCGGGCGCGGTGGTGCTGTGGGCGTCGGTGGACCGGGCCGCGGCGGACGTGGCCGAGGGGTGGCTGTGGGTGCTGGGCGGCGCGCTGGCCGCGGGCCTGGTCTCGGTGCTGCTGGCGGTGGCCGCGGCGCGGTGGCTGCTCAAGCCGTTGGCGGAGCTGGCGATCGGGGTGCGGGCGGTGGCCGCGGGCGAGCGGCGGGCCCACGTGCCGGGCAGCAGCGGGCCGCCGGAGGTGCGGGAGCTGTCCGAGTCGTTCAACCGGATGTCCGACGCCGTCACCGAGGCCGCCGACCAGCAGCGGCGGTTGATCGCGGACACCTCGCACCAGCTGCGCAACCCGATGGCGGCGCTGCGGCTGCGCGTGGACTCGCTGCGCGACCAGGTGCGGCCCGGCGGGCGGCGCGCCTACCTGGCGGGGGTGGCCGAGATCGAGCGGCTGGAGTCCCTGCTGGACGGCCTGCTCGCGCTCGCCTCGGCGGAGAGCGCCGCGACCGAGGCGGCGGCGGGCGGGCACGAGCCCGACCTGACCGACCTGGGCGCGGTCGTGGTGGACCGCACCGGGTTCTGGCAGGTGCCGGTGCCCGCCGGGCCCGTGCCCGCGGTGCTGGTGCGCTGCCCCGAGTCGGCGCTGGCGCAGGTGCTGGACGTGCTGCTGGACAACGCGGTCAAGTACGGCGGCGCGGTCCGGGTGGAGCTGGGCGCGGACCGGTCGGCGGGCACCGGCTGGGTCGAGGTGCGCGACGACGGGCCGGGGCTCGACGAGCGGGAGCTGGCGCTGGCCACCTCGCGGTTCTGGCGGGGCCGCTCCGACCGGCCCGGCACCGGCCTCGGCCTGGCGATCGCCGACCAGCTGGTGCGGGCGTGGCAGGGCAGGCTGGTGCTGACCTCGCCCGCCGGCCTGACCGCCCGGGTGGAGTTCCCCCTGGAGCCGCTGCTGTGAGCCCCCGCCCGGTCACCCGCCGCTCGTTCCTGCTGGGCCTGCTCGCCACCGGCGCGGCGGTCAGCGGCTGCACGGGCGGTGAGCCGTCCGATGAGCTGGTCATCGCCGCCGGCGAGCACGGCGGCTTCTACTTCGACTTCGCCACCCTGCTCGCGGCCCGGCTGGGCGGGCTGCGGGCCCACCCGCTGGAGACCGAGGGCAGCAGGCAGAACCTGGAGCTGCTGGGCACCGGCGGCGCGCGGGTCGCGCTGGCGCTGGCGGACTCCGCGCGGGCGGCCGACCCGGCGCTGGAGCTGCGCGCCCTGGGCCGCGTCTACGAGAACTACCTCCAGCTCGTGGTGCGGGCCGACGACCCGGCCCGGCGGGCCGCCGACCTGGCCGGGCGGACGGTGTCGCTGGGCGCGCGGGGCTCGGGCGCGGCGCTGTCCGGCGAGCGGATGCTGGCCGCGCTGGGCCTGCGCGACGTCCGGGTCGAGCACCACCGGCTGGAGGACGCGGCGCCCGCGCTGGCGGCGGGCCGGGTCGACGCCCTGCTGTGGTCGGGCGGCGTGCCGACGCCCCGGCTGGCCGAGCTGGGCGGCATCCGCCTGCTGCCGCTGGCCGAGCTGGTGCCCGCGCTGCGCCGGGCGCACGGCTCGGTCTACGAGCAGGTCCCGGTGCCGGTCGACGTCTACGGGGCCAACCGCGAGGTGCCCACGATCGGCGTGGCGAACCTGCTGGTGTGCCGGGCGGGGCTGCCGGACGCGGTGGCCGGCGGGATCACCCGCACGCTGGTCTCCCGCGCCGCCGAACTGGTGCCGGCGCAGGCGCTGGGCACCCAGTACCTCGACGTGCGCAGCCTCATCGGAACGGCGGGGCTGCCGCTGCACCCCGGCGCCGCCGCCGCGTACCGCGACCTGCACGGCTGAGGAGGGGTGGGTGGCCGGGTCGCCCGGTGATCCGCCACCGGGCGACCCGGCCGGTTCAGGGGAGGCGCTGCCCGAACAGCAGCGCCCCGGCGACCGCGAGGAGCCCCAGCACGGTGCCGAGGGCCACCCACGGCCGTGAGGCGTCGGCCTGCTTCTTCTCGTAGCCGATCTGCTCGCCCAGCGTGTCGTACACGCGCCGCAGCTCCTCGGCGCTGGCCGCCTTGAAGAACTCGCCGCCGGACAGCTCGGCGATCTCCCTCATGGAGTCGTCGTCCACCGGCACCTCCTGGGACCGGCCCTCGATCTCGACCACGCCGTCCTCGGTGCCGAAGGAGATGGTGGAGATCGGCACGCCCGCCTTCTTCGCGTCGTCCGCCGCGTCGAACGCCTTGCGCGTGCCCACGGTCTCCTTGCCGTCGGTCATCAGCACGACCCGCGCGGGCGGCGGGCCGTCCGCGCCGCCGACGATCTTGCCGAACGAGTCGATCGCCGCCAGCGCCGCCACGATCGCGTCACCGGTCGCGGTCGACTGGGCGAGCTTGAGCCCGTCGATGCCCGACTTGACCGCCTCCCGGTCGGTGGTCGGCGCGACCATCACTGTGGCCGACCCGGCGAAGGAGATCAGGCCCAGGTTGATGCCCGGGGTGAGCCCGTCGGCGAACGACTTGGCCGCCACCTGCGCGGCGTCCAGGCGGGAGGGCTTGACGTCGGTGGCCTTCATCGACAGCGACGTGTCGATCACCAGCATCACGGTGGCCCGGTTGCGCGGCACCTTCTGCTCCGCGGTCGGCCCGGCCAGCGCCACGGTCAGCAGCACGAACGCGACCATCAGCAGCGCCGCGGGCACGTGCCGGTACCAGCCCTGCTTCTTGGGCGCGACCTTCTCCAGCATCGGCAGGTTGGCGAACCGCAGCGTCCGCCGGCGCAGCACCCGCTGCACGACCACGTAGGCGGCGGCCAGCCCGGCCACCGCGATCAGCAGCAGGAACCACCACGGCGCGGTGAAGCCCGACAGGCTCATCAGGCCACACCTCCCGACCAGCGGCGCTTGCGGGCGACCACGAAGCGCACCGTGTCGGCGATCCAGTCCGAGTCGGTGCGCAGCACCAGGTGCCCCGCACCGGCGCGCCGCAAACCGGCGGCCACCTCGGCGCGGTGCTCGGCGGCCGCGGCGGCGAACTCGCGGCGCAGCAGCGGCGAGGCCACCACCTCCCGCTGCCGGCCCGACTCCGGGTCGGCCAGCACGACCGTGCCCACCTCCGGCAGGTCGATGTCGCGCGGGTCGACCACCTCGACCGCGACCAGGTCGTGCCGGGCGGACAGGGCCCGCAGCGGGCGCTGCCAGTCCGTGCCGCCGAGGAAGTCCGAGATCACCACGACCAGGCCGCGGCGGCGCGGCGGGCGGCGCAGCTGCTCGACCACCTCGGTCAGCGAGCCCCGGGTGCCCTCGGGCGCGCGGGGCGTCTCCGCGACCCGCCGGATCAGGCCGCGCGAGTGCGCCAGGCCGCCGCGGGCGGGGATGCGGACGAGCCGTTCGCCGGTGGAGACCAGGGCACCGATGCGGTTGCCGCCGCCGCCCGTCAGGTGGGCCACGGCGGCGGTCGCGGCGACCGCCAGGTCGCGCTTCTCGCACGCGGCCGTGCCGAAGTCCAGGCTCGGGGACAGGTCGATCGCCAGCCACGTCTCCAGCTCGCGGTCGGCGACCGTCTCGCGGATGTGCGCCACGGTGGTGCGGGCGGTGACCGCCCAGTCCATCCGCCGCACGTCGTCGCCCGGCTGGTAGGGCCGGGCCTCGCCGGGCTCGGACCCCGGGCCGGGGACCAGGCCCAGGTGGTTGCCCTGGAGCAGGCCGTCGAGCCGGCGGCGGACGTCCAGTTCGAGGGTGCGCAGCGCCGCTTCCATGCGACCGCCGTGCAGCGAGGGCGGCGCCCAGTGCGGCCGGTCGCCCGGGGTCTCGCCCCCGGGGTCGACCGCGGCGGCGGTGTCGGCGGGTCCCACGACGTCGTCGGACCCGGTCACGGCCTGCCCGCGGGCTGCGCGCCCGTGGGTTGCGCGCCCGTGTGCTGGGGCACCGACGGCCGCGCGGACACCTGCGGCAGCGGCACGGTCTGGAGCACGCGGGTGATGATGTGGTCCAGCGGCACGCCGTCGGCCAGCGCGTCGTAGGACAGCACGAGCCGGTGGCGCAGCACGTCCGGCACCACGTCCACGACGTCCTGCGGCAGCACGTAGTCGCGACCGCGCACCAGCGCCAGGGCGCGGGCGGCGGCGATGATGCCGAGGCTGGCGCGCGGCGAGGCGCCGTAGGCGACCCACCCGGCCACGTCGGTGAGCTGGTGCTCCTTGGGCGCGCGGGTGGCGATCACCAGCCGCACCACGTAGTCGACCAGCGCGTGGTGCACGAAGACGCGGGAGGCCACGCCCTGGAGGCGGACCAGCTCCTCGGGGCCGAGCACCTGTGCGGGCACCGGGGGCTCGACGCCCATCCGGTAGACGATCTCCCGCTCCTCCTCGGCCGTGGGGTACTCGACCTGGATCTTGAACAGGAACCGGTCGCGCTGGGCCTCGGGCAGCGGGTAGACGCCCTCGTTCTCGATCGGGTTCTGGGTGGCCAGCACCAGGAACGGGTCGGGCATCGGGAAGGTCCGGCCGCCGATGGACACGTGCCGCTCGGCCATGACCTCCAGCATCGCGGACTGCACCTTGGCGGGCGCGCGGTTGATCTCGTCGGCGAGCACGAAGTTCGCCACCACCGGGCCCAGCTCCACGTCGAAGCTCTCGCTGGCCTGGCGGTAGATGCGGGTGCCGAGGATGTCGGCCGGCACCAGGTCGGGGGTGAACTGCACGCGCGAGAAGGAGCCGCCCACGACGGTGGCGAAGGTCTCCACGGCCAGCGTCTTGGCCACGCCGGGCACGCCCTCCAGCAGCAGGTGGCCCTTCGCGAGCAGACCGACGAGCATCCGCTCGACCAGCCTGTCCTGCCCGACGATCACCCGCTTGACCTCGAACACGGTGCGTTCGAGCAACTGGGCGTCACGAGCCGGCGTGTGGGGAGCCTCGGCGGCGGGCTCGGACAAAGGTCCTCCTCGACAAAATCGCGCGATCGTGACCAAGTCTCCCCTGAGGACGGTGTGGACCCTGTGAAGGGTGGCCCGTGCGGGGTTTCAGAGGTCCGCGGGCGTGTCGACGTCCCTCGCCTCGCCCGGCAGGGCGGGGACCAGGACGGGGTCGAGCGGGCCGAGCGCGGACCTCGCCGAGGCGTCGCGCGGGTCGGCGGGCAGGGCCGCGCGCAGCCGGTCCGCGCGCCACGCGCCGGTCAGCCACTGGGGCCTGCCGCCGGCGTCCACGAGCACCGCGCCGGTGTCGCCGACCGAGGCCAGCAGCCGGTCCACCGTGGCCCGGGTGACGCCCGGCTGGTCCACCGCCAGCACCACCACGAGGTCGGTCGTCACCCACCGCAGGCCCGCGGCGAGGCCGGCCAGCGGTCCGCCGCCGGGCGGGTCCTCCCGGGCCCAGCGCACCCCGGGCACGTCCCGCCGCGGCCCGACGACCACGGCCCGGCCGGGGCCGCCGACCGCCTCCAGCACGCGGTCGAGCAGCGTGCGCCCGTCGACCACGAGCAGCGCCTTGTCCACGCCGCCCAGCCTGCTGCCCCGGCCGCCCGCGAGCACCACGGCCGAGCTGCCCTCACCCGCGTCGGCTGCCCCCACGGGCCCAGGCTAGGCGGAACCCGGTCACGCGGGCTCGCCGACCGCGTCGTCACCGGTGGTGAACAGCATCCACAGCAGCACCGCCACCACCAGGCCGCTGATCACGAACACGGGGAACACCAGGTCGAACACGGTGGTGCCCGCCGCGGCGGGCAGGCTCTCGTCACCGATGACCCGCACCGCGGCCATGCCCGTGTAGTGCATGCCGGTGACCGCCACGCCCATGATCAACCCGGCCGCGACGCTCGCCGCGGGCGTGCGGACCACCAGGGTGAACCAGAAGGCGGCGGTCGCCGCGACGACCGCGATCACGCAGGAGGCCACCACCAGCGACGGCTCGTAGGCGATCTCGCCCTTGAACCGGATCGCCGACATGCCCAGGTAGTGCATCCCGGCCACGCCGAGCCCGGCCAGCACGCCCGCGAGCAGCAGGCGCATCCGGGTGAAGCGGAACAGGGTGACCAGCGACAGGCCGCCGCCGACCACGACGACCGCCACCACCGCGGACAGCGCGGTCAGCGGCGCGGAGTACTTGACCGCGGTGCCCGGGATCTCGAAGCCGAGCATGGCGATGAAGTGCATCAGCCAGATGGCGATGCCCCCGATGGCGAGCGCGCCGAACGCGGTCCAGCGGACCTTGGCGGGTCTGTGGCGCTCGCCGCCCGCGCGGGCCATGCACGCGAGGCCGATCAGCGAGCCGGTGACGGCGACGACGTAGGCGATGACGAGGGTGGAGAGGCCGGCGGAGAAGTGGTTCATGGTGTCGTGGTTCACCCGAGGTTAGTAACCGAAGGTGAGCACCTCTCACCAGATCAGCCCAGCTCAATTCATCGATTTGAGATACATTCGCCTTGTTTCTCTACTGAGAGTAGTCAAACGCACGCGCACCGGGCCATCCGGGCGACCCACGCGGACGGCACGTCACCCGCCCCGTCGCCCCGACGCCCGGTCCCGCCCCGCGTCCGGGTGACCCGACCCTCGTCCGGGTGAACCGGCTCAAGCCAGCCACCCGGTGCGCCGATACGCACGGTGCCCACCGACCGGCCGAGGTGCACGAGGGGTTTTCCGAATGGTTCTGCGCGACCGCGTTCGCTCCGTCGTGGACGGCACGCGTTTCCAACGGGTGGTCGTCGCCGTGATCGTGATCAACGCCGTCGTGCTCGGCTGCGAGACGTCGACCGCCCTGACCACCGCGCACGGCGACCTGCTGACCGCGCTGGACCGCGCCGCCCTGGCGTTCTTCGCGGTGGAGCTGGCCGCCCGGCTGTACGCGCACCGGGCGCGCTTCTTCCGCGACCCGTGGAACGTGTTCGACCTGCTGGTGGTCGGCGTCTCGCTGTTCCCGGCCGCCGGGCCGCTGACGGTGGTGCGGTCCCTGCGGGTGCTGCGCGCCCTGCGGCTGATCGCGGTGGTGCCCAGCATGCGCCGCGTGGTCACCGCCCTGGTCAGGTCGATCCCGGGCCTGCTGTCCCTGACCGGCCTGCTCGTGCTGGTGCTGTACGTGGGCAGCGTGGTGGCGGTGAACCTGTTCCGGGCGAGCGGCGACCCGAGGTTCGCGGACCTGGGCGCGACCGTGCTGACCCTGTTCCAGATCACCACCGGCGACGGGTGGTCGGACGTGATGCGGGACCTGATGGTCACCCACCCGCTGGCGTGGCTCTTCTTCCTGGCCTACCTGCTGGTCGGGACGTTCACCATGCTCAACCTGTTCATCGCGGTGGTGTGCAGCGCGATGGAGTCGGGGGCGCCGCGCCCCGCGCCGGACCAGGTGCTGCTGGAGGAGGTCCGGGCGCTGCGGGAGGAGGTCCGGGCCCTGGGGCTGGCCCCCGTGGGCGACCGCCGCTGACCGCACCGGACCGGACCACACCGGACCGCACCGCACCCGACCCCGGGCCTACAGCAGGCGGGTGACGTAGGGCAGGACACCGCCGTAGCGGACGGGGGCGACGCGGACGTGCGAGCCCGAGTACGGCGCCTCGACCA
This sequence comes from Saccharothrix sp. BKS2, assembly GCF_047689505.1. Taxonomy (NCBI): domain Bacteria; kingdom Bacillati; phylum Actinomycetota; class Actinomycetes; order Pseudonocardiales; family Pseudonocardiaceae; genus Saccharothrix; species Saccharothrix sp. BKS2. The sequence goes on from NZ_JAUQOL010000001.1 coordinate 509,672, forward strand.
TCATCCCGCCACCCAGGTAGAGGGCGACGTGCGTGCCGCCCCCCGGCCCCCAGAACAGCAGGTCACCGCGCCGGGCCTGGGACAGCGGCACCTTGCGGCCCGCGTTGTGCTGGTAGCCGCTGTAGTGGGGCAGGTGGACGCCGACGCCCGCGAACGCGTACATCATCAGCCCCGAGCAGTCGAAGCCGACGGTGTAGTAGTCGCCGTACGAGTCGCCCACGCCCCAGTCGCGGATGCCGACCGTGGGACCGTCGTAGTTGCCGCCGCCCCACGAGTAGCGCACGCCCAGCTGCCGCAGGGCCCGCTCGACGACGATCTCCACCCGGTTGCCCACGGGCCCGGCGACGGGTCGGGCGGGCACGGGCGGCCTCGCGACCGCCTGCTGCGCGGCCAGGGCGGCGGCCTCCTCCTCGCGCCGCTTGTCCGCCAGCCACCGGTCGTACTGGGCGCGCTGCGCCTCCATGCCCTCGACGGTGCTGCGCGCCCGGTCCAGCTCGCCCTCGACGCGGGCCTTGTCCTCCTGGATCGCCCGCGCCTCCGACGCCTGGTCCTGCTGGGCGCGCTGGGCGGTGATCCGCGCCGAGTCGGCGTCGGCCGCGGCCCGGTCGGCCGCGGCCCGCTTCTCGTCGGCCAGGGCGAGCGCGGCGCGGGCGGCGGCGTTCTTGTTCGCCCCCTCCGCCCTGGTGCGCTCGACGTCGTCCATGGCGTCCAGGCTGGAGTCGCCGACGGCGCCCAGCAGCTGCGCGCGGGCCAGCAGGTCCTGCGGGCTGGACGCGCCCAGGTAGGCCGACAGCGACCCGACGGTGCTGCCCTGCCGGAAGCTGGCGGCGGCGAACTCGTCCAGCCGGTCCCGCGCGTCCTCGACGGCCCGCGCCGCGGCGGCGGCCTCGACCTGGGCGGCCTCCGCCTCGCGCCGCGCGCCGTCGGCCTCGCGCCGGGCCGCCTCCAGGTCGACCCTCGCCTTGTTGGCCAGCTCCATGGTGAACGCGACGTCGTCGGTCAGGTGCTGGAGGCGGGCCTCGGCCTCGGCCAGCGCGCCGGTCAGCTCACCGACCCGGGCGGCCTTGGCGTCGACCTCCTGCCGGCCCGCGCCGATCTCCGCGTCACCGGGGTTGGGCGGTGGCGGCGGCGCGGCGGCCCCCGGACCCGCCAGGCCGACCACCGCGGACAGCGCGACCACCACCGAGAGCGCCCACCGAACCACGACACCCGCCTCCCCGCCGTTCGGACCATCGGCGTTGCGCCGAACGGCCCACCGGTCTCACGGGGTGCACTGTGCCACTGGCGCCACAGGCTTTCCAGTCGAACCAGGGCGAACATCAGCCACACGGGTAACAGCGGGTTTGACCCGCTCAGTTGACCTCCCGGTCCAGCGCCGACCAGTACGGCTCGCGGAGCTTGAACTTCTGCACCTTGCCGGTGGCGGTGCGCGGGATGGCGTCGCGGAACTCCACCGAGGTCGGCGCCTTGAACCCGGCCAGCCGCGCCTTGCAGTGGGCGATCAGCTCCGCCTCGGTCACCTCCGCGCCGTCGGCCCGCACGACCAGCGCCTTGACGGTCTCGCCCCACTTCTCGTGGGGCACGCCGATGACCGCCGCCTCGGCCACCGCGGGGTGGGCGAACAGGGCGTCCTCCACCTCGATCGACGACACGTTCTCGCCGCCGGTGATGATCACGTCCTTCTTGCGGTCGGAGATCGTGAGGTGGCCCTCGTCGTCCAGCGCGCCGCCGTCGCCGGTGTGGAACCAGCCGTCCTCCAGGGCCTCGGCGGTCGCCCCGGGGTTGTCCCAGTAGCCGTCCATGACCACGTTCGAGCGGGCCAGGACCTCACCGGTGTCCGAGATGCGCAGGCGCACGCCCACCGCCGGCGCGCCGGCGCGCGACAGTTTCCGCGCCCGCTCCTCCGGCGCAAGTCCGTCATCACCCGGTCGGGTGCGGTTGAAGGTCAACAGCGGCGAGGTCTCGGTCAGGCCGTAGAGCTGGAGGAACTCCCAGCCCAGCTCCTCGCCGACGCGGGCGATGGTGCGGCTGGGCGGCGGCGCGCCCGCGCAGATGATCCGCACCCGGTCGCGGCCGGGGATCTCGCCGTCCCACTCGCGGGCCGCGTCGAGCACCGCGTTCCACACGGCGGGCGCGCCGCACACGAGAGTGACGCCGTGGTCGCGGACGCGGGTGAGGATCTCCGCGCCGTCGACCTTGCGCAGCACCACCTGCGGCACGCCCAGGCCCGCGAGGCCGAAGGGCATCCCCCAGCCGTTGCAGTGGAACATCGGCAGCACGTGCAGGTAGACGTCGCGCTCCCAGGCGCGGGCGTGCAGGGCGAAGGTGACCGCGTTGAGCCAGATGTTGCGGTGGGTCATCCGGACGCCCTTGGGGCGGGCCGTGGTGCCGGAGGTGTAGTTGATCGTGGCGGTGGCGTCCTCGTCGGGCTCGCCCCACGGCCGGGGCTCGGCGTCGAACCGCATCAGCGCCTCGGTCTCCTCGCCCAGGGTGAACCGGTGGGGCGCGGTGACGCCGTCGAGCTCCAACTCCGGATCGACCAGCAGCGCGGACGCGCCGCTGTGCTCGACGATGTAGGCGATCTCCTCGGGCCGCAGCCGGAAGTTGACCGGCACGCAGATGCGCCCGGTGCCGGGCACGGCGTGCAGCAGTTCGAGCAGCCGGGCGGAGTTGTGGCTGACCACGGCCACCCGCGCGCCCTCCCCGAGGCCGAGCGCGTCGAACCCGGCCTGCCAGGCGCGGACGCGGTCGGCGAACCGCCCGTAGGTGGTGGTCGGCACGGGCGGCGCGGGCTGGTTCGGCTCGTCGACGGTGGCGACGCCGTCGGCGAAGACCCGCTCCGCCCGGTACAGGAAGTCGGCGACGGTGAGGGGTACGCGCATACGAGCTGACCCTATTGGGCTTTCAGCCCGTCGTCAGCACGAACCTGCGGTTCAGCGGCTGGACCGGTCGAGCGTGGTCGGCGTGGGCGCGGACGAAGGCGCGCAGCCCCCCGTCCGCCACGACCACCGGCTCCCGCATCACCACCCAGCTGACGTTCTCGGTGAACTCCCCCGTGGTCAGCGAACCCTCGTAGCGGTGGAAGCCGCCGTCCGGGAGCAGCGCCGGCAGGTCGACCTCGGTCGGCGGCTCGCCGGTCCCGTCCTCCCCCGGCCCGCCCTCCAGGTCGAGGAACACCGCGACCACGCACGCGTGGAGCCGGTCGTCGACCCGCAGGTGCACCGCGTGCATCTCGGCCTGCATCGGGCGGCCCCGCACCCAGTGCTCGCTGGGCCGGTGGAAGTGGAGGTTGGCCAGCCGGTACGCCTGGTCGGACAGGTGGGCGGTGTGGGTGCCCAGGGGCACGAGGCGCACGCCGTCGGGCCCGTCGCGCACCGAGAAGCGGTCCGGGCGCCAGCCGATCTCCAGCTGGTCGACCAGGTCGGGCGTGGTGACGGTGCGGCCGATGTTGATCGGCGACTGCTGTTCCCCCATGGGACCAGGATGGCACCGGGAGCCCGCCACGGGCGGGTGATCGACCTCCTCCGACGGGTGATCACCAGGTGCTGGGGTCGCCCCAGGTCCGGACCGGGCCGGAGGCCACCACGGGCACCGCGACCAGCTCGGGCAGCGACCGCTCGACCGGCTCGCGCACCACCGCGGCGGCCACCCCGTCGTACGGGGTCGGCCCGAGGTTGCAGACCACCAGGGCCGCCCCGGCGCGCACCGCGAGCCCCACCAGCGAGGCGGCGGGCTCCACCGCCAGCGACGTCCCGGCCACCAGCAGCACGTCGCAGTCCAGCGCGGCCGCGCGCGCCGCCCTCAGCACCTCCTCGGCCAGCGGCTCGCCGAACGCCACCGCCGCGGGCCGCACCACCCCGCCGCACAGCGGGCACCGCGGTTCGTCCGCGCCGCCGCGCACCTCCGCCAGCGCCCACTCCACCGACGCGCCCGCGCCGCAGTCGACGCAGACCACCCGCGCGACCGAGCCGTGCAGCTCGACCGCCGTCGACCCGGCCCGCCGGTGCAACCCGTCCACGTTCTGCGTCAGCAGCGCCCGCACCCGCCCGGCGCGCTCCAGCCGGGCCAGCGCCCGGTGCGCGGCGTTGGGCTCGGCGGTCCACATCGGATCGTCCAGCCAGGACCGCCACAGCTCCCGGCGCACCACCGCGGAGGCGAGGTGGTCCGGGGAGGGGAGGGTGAACCTGTCCACTCCCGATGCGGCGGACACGCCGGCGCCGGTGAGCGCGGTGATCCGGCGGGCGGTGGCCATCACGTCCCGAGCACTCATGCCCACACCGTCCCACACGTTTGCGAGCATGTGCCGGTGCGCAGGACGTGGACAGGTGGGGTGCTCTCGGTTGTCGGCTTGGTCACAGCGGTGGTGGGTACGTTCCTGCCGTGGCTGAGGTCGGGTTCCGTGACGAGGACCAGTTACGAGGTGCTCGCGCTCCGTGGTTTCGCCGGGTTGGACGGCGTGCCGGGGGAGCTGGTGCGCGGCACCTGGGTCGGGTTGACCCCGCTGGCGGCGTGCTCGGTCCTCCTCTGGGCCGTGCGATTTCCGCGAATCGCCTCGTGCGGGGGCCTCATCTTCGGCACGATCGCGGGAACGGTGGCGGCACTCGCCGCCGTCCAAGGGGGCAGCGAGGCGGCACTGGTCGGGATCACCGCGACCGGACCGGTGGTCACCCTCGGTGGTGCCGTGCTGGCGATCGCGGGGGCGATCACCGTGCTCACCGCGAAAACCCGCACAGCGTTCGGCAGTACAGGAGGAGCACCGTGACCTACCCAGGCGGCGGCGGTGGCGAGTGGCAACCGCAGCAGAACAACCCCTACGGGCAGCCCCAGCAGGGCGGGTACCCGCAGCAGGGCTACCCGCAGCAGGGTCAGCCCCAGCAGGGTCAGCCCCAGCAGGGTCAGCCGCAGCAGGGCGGCTACCCGCAGACCGGTCCCCAGGGCTACCCGCAGCAGGGCTTCCCCCAGCAGGGGTTCCCGCAGACCGGTCCGGAGGGCTTTCCCCAACAGGGGTTCCCGCAGCACCCGTACGGCCAGCCGCCGCACGGCTACGTCGGCGCCGAGCCGCCGAAGAAGAAGCGGACCGGCCTGGTGGTCACCGCCGTGGTGGCCGTCCTGGTGCTGGCCGCCGGCACGGTCGGCACGGTGTGGGCGCTGCGCAGCTCCGACGACGTGGCCGCGGGCGCGGACACCCCGTCGACCGCGGCGAACAACCTGCTCAGCGCGCTGGGCAGCGGTGACGTCCTGGGCATCATGAACGGCCTGGCGCCCGCCGAGGCGGCGCTGAGCAAGGACTACACCGAGGCCACCGTCAGCGAGGCCAAGCGGCTGGAGATCCTCAAGCCGGACGCGGACCCCAACAAGCTCAGCGGGGTGCAGATCACCAGCGAGGGCATCAAGTTCGACGAGGCCGCCGCCCTCCGGGTCAACGACCACCTGACGATCAACAAGGTGACCGAGGGCCGGATCACCATCACCTCGGACGTCAAGCAGATCCCGCTGACCGACAAGCTGGTCGACGCGCTGGGCGCGGAGCTGGAGCGGGCCGAGCCGCAGACCGAGACGCTCGACTTCGCCGAGGTCAAGGCCGACCGCAAGGGCGAGCCGATCGGCATCGCCACCATCAAGGTCGGCGACGAGTGGTACCCGAGCCTCTTCTACACCATCGCGAACGCCGCGCTGGAGGAAGAGGGCCTGGAGTGGCCGGAGCAGGGCATCGCCCCCGCCGGCGCGGGTTCGCCCGAGGACGCGGCGAAGCAGCTCGTGGAGAAGGCGATGTCCGGTGACGTCAAGGGCGTCATCGCGCTGCTGCCGCCGGACGAGATGGGCGTGCTCCAGGACGTCGGCCCGGTGATCCTGGACCAGATCGGCCGGGTGCCCGCGACCGGGGCGAAGCTCGTCGAGCTGGAGACCGACGCCAAGGAGGTCACCGGCGGCACCCAGCTGACCATCCGCAGGCTGGTGCTGGAGGTCGACGGCGAGACCGGCGAGATCACCCGCGACGGCGACTGCTACACCGCCGAGGCGCAGGGCGAGAAGCAGCGGCTGTGCGCCGACGAGATCGCGCAGCTGGTGCGGCAGCAGGGCGGGCGCAACGTCCCGTCGGCCGCCATCGACGTGATCGCCCGGGTCGGCGCGCAGGTGCTCAAGGACGGCGTCGGCGTGGTCGCCACCGAGGTGGACGGCAAGTGGTACGTCAGCCCGTTCCGGACCTACAGCGAGCTGTTCCTGACGCTGATGCGCGGTTTGGAGCCGAAGGACCTCGACGAGCTGATCAAGGCCGTCAAGTAGGACGCGTGCCCCTCGGCCCCCGTCGCGGCGCTTCAGCCGCGGCGGGGGCCGAGTGCCGTCGCGAGGGCGGTGGCGCCCGCCACGAGCAGCAGGGCGAGCCCGCCCGACAGCGCGAGCGCGCCCGGCACGCCGTCGCCGTGGGACAGCGACCACAGCAGGTTGCCGATCGGCGGGGTGCGGCCGAACAGCAGCGGCAGGACCACCAGGCCGCCCGCCGCGAGCACCGACCAGCCGACCCGGTCGACCACCGGGCGGCCGCACAGCACGCCCACCCCGACGCCGACCAGCGCGCACACCGCCAGCCCGCCGAACCCCTGGGCCACGACCGCGGGCGGGTACGGGCGGGGCTGGGTCAGCACCGGCACCACGGCCGCGACCAGCGCCAACCCCAGCGCGCCCGTGGCGGACACCGCGGTCGCCGCGACCTGGACCCGCGCCCAGCCGCCCGCGGTCACCGCGGTGACCGCGCGCCGCACCGGGTCCTCGGTCCCCGCGACGACGACCGCCAGCCACGCCGAGACGGGGTAGACCAGCACGCACGTCCCCGCGTAGGCGGCGAGCGGCGGTCCCGCGTCGGAGGCGTACAGCATCCCCAGCACGGCCGCGAACAGCAGCAGCGGCGGCAGCCAGCGCTGGGTGCGCAGCACGTCCACCACCAGGTAACCCACCAGCGCCCTCACGACCGCACGCTCCGCACCGAGCAGCCCAGCCGCAGCGCCTCGGCCAGCACCCCGTCGCTGTGCCCGGCCAGCACCTCCACCCGTGCCCCGGCGCCGACCGGACGCGCCGACGACACCCCCGCCAAGCCGCTGATCAGCGCGAACGCCTCCCCCACCCGGTCCAGCTCGATCACCACCACCCCGGCGCGGGCCTCGCCGAGGAACACCTCCCGCATCCCGGGCACGTCGTGCCCGTGGTGGTCGGTCAGCACGACGGCCGCCGGCGAGGCGCCCACCAGCCCGCCCAGCACGGCCCCGGCCGCCGCGTCCAGCCCGGACCACGGCTCGTCCAGCACCAGCAGGTCGGTCGCGTGCAGGGCCTGGACCAGCGCGACCTTCTGCGCGTTGCCCTTGGACAGGGTGGCCAGGGGCGCGTCCGGGTCGCCCGCGAAGCCCAGCGCCTCGACCAGGTCCCACCTCGGCGGCACGCCCCGCACGGCGGCCAGCCGGCGCAGGTACTCGCGGGCGGAGAGCCGGACCCCGGTCGGGAAGCGCTCGGGCGCGTAGCCGACCGACGCGCCGCGCGTGACCCGGCCGGTCGTGGGCGCGGTGACGCCCGCCGCGATGCGCAGCAGGGTGGACTTGCCGGAGCCGTTGCCGCCCCGCAGCGCGACCACCTCGCCCGGCCCGACGTCGAGCGAGAGGTCCCGCAGCACCCACGGGCCCCGCCCGTAGCGCTTGCCGATTCGATCAAGACGCACCACGGGTGTGATGATGCCCGGACCGAGGTGGGACCCGGTTGAAGGTTTATACAGGACACGCGTACTGTTTAGGGCGGGGAGGCACCGCACCGACCGGTGCGGGAGACTCAGCAGAAGTTCCCGAACCGACTTTGCGCGTCACCAGATGGAGTTTCACGTGACTGCACCAGCGAGCAAGGACAGCTTCGGCGCCCGCGGCACGCTCACCGTCGGCGACGCCTCGTACGAGGTGTTCCGGCTGAGCGCGGTCGAGGGCGCGGAGCGCCTGCCGTACAGCTTGAAGATCCTGTTGGAGAACCTGCTGCGGACCGAGGACGGCGCGAACATCACCGCCGACCACGTACGCGCGCTGGGCGGCTGGGATCCGGCCGCGGAGCCGAACACCGAGATCCAGTTCTCACCCGCCCGCGTGGTGATGCAGGACTTCACCGGCGTGCCCTGCGTGGTCGACCTGGCCACCATGCGCGAGGCCGTCACCCAGCTCGGCGGCGACCCGGCCAAGGTCAACCCGCTGGCGCCCGCCGAGCTGGTCATCGACCACTCGGTGATCGCCGACGTGTTCGGCCGGCCGGACGCGTTCGAGCTGAACGTGGACCTGGAGTACGAGCGCAACAAGGAGCGCTACCAGTTCCTCCGGTGGGGCCAGACCGCGTTCGACGAGTTCAAGGTCGTCCCGCCGGGCACCGGCATCGTCCACCAGGTCAACATCGAGCACCTGGCCCGCGTGGTCATGGTGCGCAACGGCCAGGCGTACCCGGACACCCTGGTCGGCACCGACTCCCACACCACGATGGTCAACGGCATCGGCGTGCTGGGCTGGGGCGTCGGCGGCATCGAGGCCGAGGCCGCGATGCTGGGCCAGCCCGTGTCGATGCTGATCCCGCGCGTGGTGGGCTTCAAGCTGCACGGCGAGCTGCCCGCCGGCACCACGGCCACCGACCTGGTGCTGACCATCACCGAGATGCTGCGCCGGCACGGCGTGGTCGGCAAGTTCGTCGAGTTCTACGGCTCGGGCGTGGGCGCGGTGCCGCTGGCCAACCGCGCCACCATCGGCAACATGAGCCCCGAGTTCGGCTCGACCTGCGCGATCTTCCCGATCGACGGCGAGACCATCGACTACCTGAAGCTGACCGGCCGCTCGGCCGAGCAGCTGGCGCTGGTCGAGGCGTACGCCAAGGAGCAGGGCCTCTGGCACGACCCGGACGCCGAGCCGGTCTACTCCGAGCGCCTGGAGCTGGACCTGTCGACGGTCGTGCCGTCGATCGCCGGCCCGAAGCGCCCGCAGGACCGCATCGAGCTGGCCGGCGCCAAGGAGGCGTTCCGCCAGGCCCTCGGCGCGTACGTGTCCGACACCGAGGACGAGTCCCGCTCCAGCGTGGACGAGGCGGTCGAGGAGACGTTCCCGGCCAGCGACCCGATCTCGCCCGCCGACGGCGACGCGGGCGGCGAGCCGCGCGTGTCCCACTCGGCCGCCGAGGGCAGCGAGGGCCGGCCGTCCAACCCGGTGCGGGTGTCCCTGGACGGCGCGGAGTTCGAGCTGGACCACGGCGCGGTCGCGATCGCCGCGATCACCTCGTGCACCAACACCTCGAACCCGTCGGTGATGATCGGCGCGGCGCTGCTGGCGAAGAAGGCCGTGGAGAAGGGCCTGGAGCGCAAGCCCTGGGTGAAGACCACCCTGGCGCCGGGCTCCAAGGTCGTCATGGACTACTACGAGCGCGCCGGCCTGCTGCCGTACCTGGAGAAGCTGGGCTTCCACCTGGTCGGCTACGGCTGCACCACCTGCATCGGCAACTCCGGCCCGTTGCAGGAGGAGATCTCGGCGGGCATCGACGAGGGCGACCTCGCGGCGGTGTCCGTGCTGTCGGGCAACCGGAACTTCGAGGGCCGGATCAACCCCGACATCAAGATGAACTACCTGGCGTCCCCGCCGCTGGTGGTGGCCTACGCGCTGGCCGGCACGATGGACAAGGACATCACCACCGAGCCGCTGGGCACCGACGCCGAGGGCCGTCCGGTGTACCTGGCCGACATCTGGCCGTCGGCGCAGGAGATCTCCGAGGTCGTCGCGTCGTCGATCTCGCCGGAGGGCTTCACCAAGGGCTATGCGGACGTGTTCGCGGGCGACCAGCGGTGGCGGTCGCTGCCCACGCCGACCGGCAACACGTTCGACTGGGACGCGGAGTCCACCTACGTCCGCAAGCCCCCGTACTTCGAGGGCATGGAGATGGAGCCGACCCCGGTGACCGACATCGGCGGCGCGCGCGTGCTGGCGCTGCTGGGCGACTCGGTGACCACCGACCACATCTCCCCGGCCGGCGCGATCAAGGTCGACTCGCCCGCGGGCAGGTACCTGACCGAGCACGGCGTGGAGCGCAAGGACTTCAACTCGTACGGGTCGCGGCGCGGCAACCACGAGGTGATGATCCGGGGCACGTTCGCCAACATCCGGCTGCGCAACCAGCTGCTGGACGACGTCCAGGGCGGGTACACCCGCAACTTCCTGGCCGGCGGCGAGCAGACCACGATCTACGACGCGTCGGTGGCCTACGCCGAGGCCGGCGTCCCGCTGGTCGTGCTGGCGGGCAAGGAGTACGGCTCCGGCTCCTCCCGCGACTGGGCCGCCAAGGGCACCTCCCTGCTGGGCGTGCGCGTGGTGATCGCCGAGTCCTTCGAGCGGATCCACCGCTCCAACCTGATCGGCATGGGCGTGCTGCCGCTCCAGTTCCCCGCGGGCGAGGACGCCGCGTCCCTGGGCCTGGACGGCACCGAGACGTTCGACTTCACCGGCATCACCGCGCTCAACGACGGTGAGACGCCGCGCGCGGTCCACGTCAAGGCCACCAGGGAGGACGGCGCGGAGGTCGAGTTCGACGCGGTCGTCCGCATCGACACCCCCGGCGAGGCCGACTACTACCGCAACGGCGGCATCATGCAGTACGTGCTGCGCAAGATGGTCCGCGGCTGACCCGCCCGACCGACGAGGGGCCGTCCACCACCCGGTGGGCGGCCCCTTTTTTCATGCCACGCCCGCTGGAATGACAATCGAACAGCCAGTCGAAATCAATCGAAATCGTCGAACGAGTACACGCATGTGAATCTTTTTGACATATCCGAACACGACCCCCTATTGCTGGAGAGGAGAACGCCGCCACCGTTCCCACCCGCGCACTGCCGACAACGCTGTCGGCCGAGTCCAACGGAGGACTTCGTGAGGAGAACAACCGCGCTCGCGTTATCCGCGACGCTCATCGGCGGATTCACGTCAGCCGTCGTCGCGACCACACCGGCGGCAGCGGCCGAGGCGTCCCCGATCGGTTTCGCCTCCGTCAACGCCCTGGGGCAGAACGGCACCACCGGCGGGGCGGGCGGCCAGACCGTGACGGTCACCAGCCGCAGCCAGCTCGAGGCCGCGGTCGAGCGGACCGACCCGGTGGTCATCCAGGTCAGCGGCACCATCCAGATCAGCGGGATGCTCGACGTCGAGTCCGACAAGACGATCATCGGCGTGGGCACCGGCGGCCGGATCACCGGCGGCGGCCTCGACGTCGACGGCACGCACAACGTGATCATCCGGAACCTGACCTTCACCGGCGCCAACGACGACGCGATCAACATCACCGACGGCGCGCACCACGTCTGGGTCGACCACAACGACCTGTCCGGCGCCTACGACGGCGCGCTGGACGTCAAACGCGGTTCCGACTACGTCACCGTCTCCTGGAACCACTTCCACGACCAGCAGAAGAACTCGCTGGTCGGCCACTCCGACGGCAACGGCGGCCAGGACGACGGCAAACTCCGCGTCACCTACCACCACAACTTCTTCGACGGCACCGCGGAGCGCAACCCGCGCGTCCGCTTCGCCGACCCGGTGCACGTGTTCAACAACTACTACCGGGACGTCCAGGGCACCGACTCCTACGGCGCGGCCACCGCGATGGACGCGGGCGTGCTGGTCGAGGGCAACTACTTCGAGAACGTCGCCTCGCCGACGAAGGTCCAGATCTTCGAGTCCGACCCCGGTCGGCTGGTGGAGCGCAACAACGTCTACGTGAACTCCGGCGCGCCCGAGTCGGACGGGGCGGTCACCGAGCCCCGCACGTACTACGCCTACACCGTGGACGACCCGAACACCGTGCCGGCCAAGGTCCGCGCCGGCGCGGGCGTGGGCAGGCTCGGCTCGCCCGTCCCCGACACCACGCCGCCCGCCGCGCCGGGCGGCCTGCGCTCCAGCGGCACCTCGGCCACCAGCGTGTCGCTCGCCTGGAACGCCGCCACCGACAACGTCGGCGTCTCCGGCTACACCGTCTACCGCGAGGCCGGCGCGACCGACGTGCGGGTCGGCACCGCCACCGGCACCTCGTTCACCGTGACCGGCCTGAGCCCGGCCACCGACTACACCTTCTACGTGGTGGCCGGGGACGCGGCCGGCAACGCCTCGTCGCCGTCCGGCGCGGTCACCGTGCGGACCCCCGACCAGGGCGGCGGGCAGCCGACCGACGGCCCGGTGGGCTTCGCGTCGGTCAACGCCCTGGGCCAGAACGGCACCACCGGCGGCGCGGGCGGCCCCGAGGTCACCGTCACCAACGCCACCGACTTCATCGCCAACATCAAGGCCGACGGTCCGCGCGTGGTGAGGGTGCAGGGCCTGATCACCCTGCCGGCGGGCATGTACGACGTGTCCTCGGACAAGACGATCATCGGCGTGGGCGCGAGCTCCGGCATCACCGGCGGCGGCCTCAACGTCGGCCTGCCGGTCAGCGAGGTCACCTCGCCCCCGGCCAACGCGGTGCACAACGTGATCATCCGCAACATGGTGTTCCGCAACGCCAACGACGACTCGATCAACGTCCAGATGTTCTCCCACCACGTCTGGATCGACCACAACGACCTGTCCGCGGGCAAGGACGGCCTGATCGACGTCAAGCGCGGGTCCAGCTACGTGACGATCTCGTGGAACCACACCCACAACCACACCAAGAACATGCTGCTGGGCCACGACGACGACAACGGCGCGCAGGACATCGGGTACCTGAAGGTCACCTACCACCACAACTGGTTCGACAAGACGCCGCAGCGCAACCCGCGCGTCCGCTTCGGCAACCCGGTGCACGTGCTCAACAACTACTTCTACGACAACAGCGACGTCGGCGTGGCCTGCCAGCAGCAGGCGGGCTGCTGGGTCGAGGGCAACTACTTCGAGGACGTCGAGGAGCCCATGACCACCAGCTACGCGGGCCCGAAGGGCAGCATCGTCGAGCGGAACAACCACTACACGGGTGAGTCCGGCGACCCCGTGGTGGGCGGCTCGGTCGAGAACCCGGCCAACTACTACCGGTACACCGCAGCCCCGGCGGCCGACGTCAAGGCCATCGTGACCCAGGGCGCGGGCACGGGCAAGATCTGACCCGCTCCGGACCGCGCGCGGGCCGTCCCACACCGGGGCGGCCCGCGTCGCGTGCATGTCGGGAGCTGACCGTCACCGCGTGGTGACGGTCAGCTCCCGGTCGGCGGGCGAGGAGGCGGTAACGGTCAGCGTGCGGCTCTCGGCGTCGTACTCCCACCCCGGGGCGTCCGCGCCGTTGACCGCCAACCGCGTCGGCTCGGCCACGCCGCGCAGCCGCACCGTCCACGTCCGCTCGGCCACCGCGCCCGCGAACGACCCGGCGCGCGGCTCGACGGTCACCGAGCCGTCCTCCTCGGAGTAGCGGATCGCGGTGCGGGCGGACTCGCCCCGCCGGTACCCCAGGCCCTCCCCCTCGTCCTCGTACAGCTCGAAGGAGCCCGAGGCGCCGGCGACCACGTCCAGGACCAGGTCCCCGACCTGCTCCCGGGCGTTGGAGGTGTCGTCGGCGCTGGTGGGCAGGATGCCGCCGACCCGCAGGAACACCGGCATGGTGTCGAGGTCCGAGGTCACCGTGGTGGTGGTCGGCCCGGTGACGGTCTCGCCGGTGAAGTAGTCCACCCACGTGCCCGGCGGCACCCACAGCTCCGTGGGCACGTCCTCGGTCCCCGGCGAGGTCACCGGCGCCACCAGCACGTCGTCGCCGTACATGAACTGCGACGGGTGCTCGTACGCCTCCGGGTGCCCCGGGTGGTCGAGGTAGAGGGGCCGGTTCATCGGCAGGCCCGTGTCGTGCGCCTGCCGCGCCACCGTGTAGGTGTACGGCAGCAGCGCCTTGCGCAGCTTGAGGAACTTCACCGCCGCCTCCTCGACCCCCGGGTACTCCCACGGCAGCCGGTAGCCGTGGTTGGAGTGCAGCCGCAGCAGCGGCTGGAAGGCGCCGAACTGCACCCAGCGGGCGTAGAGGTCGTCGGGGAGCCGGTTGTCCGGGTTGCCCGCGTAGTTGTGGCCGCCGATGTCGTGGGACTGGTACGGCATCCCGATGTTGCCGCGGCTGCTCGTGTACTCCGAGGCGAACGCGAGCAGCTCCCAGGTGGAGGAGGTGTCCATCGACGTGTCGACGGTGTAGCGGTGCTCGGCCCACGGCCCGGCCGGGTAGACCTGGTTGCCGCCGTAGCCGTTGTAGCCGCCGCCGCTGCGGTTCCAGGAGAAGCCGCGCAGGCCCCGCTGCTCGGCGCGGCGGACGTACTCGGCGTTGAAGGCGCTGTCGGGGGAGATGCCCTCGGGCCGGAACGCGCTGCCGTCGCAGCACGAGTCGAGCCACCACAGCAGGTCCGGCTCCAGCTCCTCGAACTCCCGGTGCAGGTCGAAGTACGCCTGGCGCTGGCGCGGGTCGCTCAGGTCGAACACCCGGCAGTCCATGTCGCCGCCCATGCCGCACTCGCCGGGCGCCAGCTCCCGGCCCGCGGTGCGCACGGCCTCCGCGTACCGGGGGTCGTTCGCGTCGATGCTGGGGTGGATGTTGAGCGCCACCCGCAGGCCCTGCTCCTCGGCCCAGCGGAAGAACCCGTCCGGGTCGGGGAACAGCGACTCGTCCCAGTTCCAGCCGTTCCACTTGTTGGGGCTCTTGAAGTCGGTGTCCACCACCAGCACGTCCAGCGGGACGCCCGCCGCCTCGAACGCGGGCAGCAGCTCGTCGCGGTAGTGGTCCTGGTCGTGGGCGGCGTAGCGGGAGTACCAGTTGCCGAACGCCTGGCGCGGCAGCATCACCGGCGGCCCGGTCAGCTCCCTGAGGTCGCGCAGCCCCTGGCGGTAGTCGTGGCCGTAGCCGAAGAGGTAGCCGTCCTGGTAGCCGTCGCGCTCGGCCCGGGGCGTGGTCGAGCCGTCGGGGTTCGCGATGGCGGTCCCGCTGTCGTCGAGCAGGTACCAGCCATCCCGGCTGAGCAGCCCCTCGTACATCATCACCGGCAGCGAGCGCGGCTGGTCGACGTAGTCGAGGCTGCGCCGCCAGCCGCCGAGGTTGGCGGCCGCGTGCTCGGCCCCGGTGTGCTCGGGGAAGCCGTCGCCGGGCGGGGTGACGGCCACGTGGTCGACCGCGGCGTCGCAGCCGCCGTCGGGGCAGCGGAGGGACAGCGGTGTCCTGCCGGCGGGCAGGGTCAGCACGGCGCCCGCCTCGGCCCACTCGCCGCCGGTCGGCTCCAGCGCGACCGCCTGCTCCCGGTCACCGGCCCGCACGACCAGCTCCTGGGCGCGGTCCGCGCGGTAGCGGAGGTGGACCCGGTACTCGCCCGCCGCGGTGACCTCCCGCTGGCTCCACTCGACCCCGGCGCCCGGCGCGGTCAGGTCCGCGACGTACCCGGGACCGGTGTACCCGTCGGCGTCGCGCACGCCCTGCGCGCCCTCCAGCGCGAGCATGGTCTCGGCCTCGCACACCCCGCCCAGGCCGCACGCGCCGGGCCGGCCCCACGTCGGGCGGGCGGTGACCGCCTCGCCGCCCGCGTCCAGCTCGACCCGGAGGTTGTCCGGCCCGAACCGGCCCGAGCCCTGCCGGTAGCGCAGCGTCAGCCGGTCCGTGCGGATCACCAGGGAGCCGTCGACCTCCTCGGTGGTGAACGCGGTGGTGGCCAGGCCGCGGTTGACCGCGTTGTACGTGGGCCGGTCCTCGAACTCCCCGTCCTCGGCGTACTCCGCGCGGATCAGGGTGGGCGTCAGGACCTGGAACCGGGCCTGGCCGTCCACCACCGCGCCGGGGTGCTCCTCCCGGTCCCGGAACACCACCGCGAGCACCACCACGAGGACCGCCACGACGACGACCGCGAGGAGCACCAGCACGCGCTTGGACATGGAACGGGCCCCCGGGGGTGGTGCGATCGGCTCTCCACCGAGATGGACGCCGAGCGCCGCGGGAGGTTGCCCGCGGGCGGAACCGGCGCGGCCGACCCTACCCGCGGGGAACGCGCCGGTGCGGCCGCCGCGAACGCGACGACCGCACCGGGAAACCGCAGGGGACGGGCTAGAAGGGCTGGGCGTTGGGCTGGAAGACCTGGCCGTTGGCCGGGGCCTTGAGGTTCACCAGGTAGTCGGTCACCAGGGTGTCCACGCCCGCGCTGTCACCCAGGATGCAGTGCCCGAACGCGTCCACGCTGAGCAGCCGCGCGTTGCCCAGCTGGCGGGCCATGCGCTGGGAGAACTTGTACTGCGTGGCCGGGTCGTAGTAGTTGCCCACCACGACGACCGGGTTCGGGGTGCGCTTGCCCCACGGGCCGGCGTAGCGGTCGGGCCGCGGCACCGGCCACGTGGCGCAGGTCAGCAGGTCGGAGGTGGCCTGCGAGCGGCCGAAGGTCGGCGACTCCCGCTCCCACGCGGCGGCCACCGCCGGGTACAGCTGGGGGATGCGCAGGAACGGCTTGTCCGAGCAGTTGACGCCGTAGTACGAGTCGTCGAACTCGTACGGGGTGTCCGCGGTGGGCAGTGGCCGGACGTCGGCCAGGCCGCGCCGGTTGGCCAGCGGCGGCAGCTCGTCGACCTGCGCCTGGGCCGAGAACGGCGCGGCCTCCGGGTGCAGCACCGCGTAGACGGCCTGCAACCACGCGGCCAGCGCCTTGAAGCGGGTCGGCGCGTACAGGTCGCCGGCCACGCGGCCCACGTAGCCGTCGTAGGTCACGACCTGGCCGGACGGCAGGGTGATCGACCGGGTGCGCAGGTGGTCGCGGACCTCGTCGAACTTGGCCCGCGGGTTGCCGTCGCTGTAGGCGCACCTGTCGCCGTCGGCGTCGCAGCGCTTGAGGAAGGCGTCGAGCGCCAGCTCGAAGCCCTGCGCGCGCTGCCGGTCGTACTCGGCGCCGTTGGTGGTGCGCAGCGCCGGGTCGACGTTGCCGTCCAGCACCAGGGCCCGGGACTTCGACGGGAACATGTTGGCGTAGGTGGCGCCGATCAGCGTGCCGTAGGAGAAGCCGACGAAGTTCAGCTGCCGGTCGCCCACGCCCTGCCGCAGCAGGTCGAGGTCGCGGACCACGGCCTCGGTGGACATGTGGTCCAGCAGGGGGCCGGCGGTGCGCGCGCACGCGTCGGTGTAGTCCTCGGTGGCGACCATGGTGTCGCGGATCTGGGTCCGCGTCAGCGGGATCGCGGACATCCGGCCGAAGACCTCCTCGGCCTCCTCCAGCGTCTCGAAGCAGCGCAGCGGCGAGCTGCGGCCCACGCCGCGCGGGTCGAACCCGATCAGGTCGAACCGCTCCATCACCCCCGGCTGGAAGAAGGAGCTGCCGTAGGCGGAGTAGATGAGCCCGGCGCCGCCGGGGCCGCCGGGGTTGAGGAACAGCGAGCCGACCTTGTTCGCCTGGTCGTCGGCGGGGCGCTTCATCAGCGCCAGGGTGATCTTGGGCCCACCCGGCCTGCGGTGGTCCAGCGGCACGGGGTGGTTGGCGCAGCTGACCTTGGTCCGCTGGGCCTCGGGGATCTCGGCGAGCACGTCGGCCGCGCAGGTCGACCACTCGACCGGGGTGGCGCCCTGCGCTTCCCGGGCGGCGGCGGAACCGGTTCCGACCAGCCCTGAAACCGCGGTGCCCGCGGCCAGGGTCAGAACCAGCGCTCTGTATCGGAGTTGCATGGGGTAGCGCTCCCTCTGTTCACTCGGCGTCGCCCCTCAGAGACACCGCGACGCCATCGCGCGAGGCTCTCACCCGATCGTGTCGAGCAATACCCGCAGAACGGAGGATTTCGTGGCCGCCGATCGGTTCTTGCCCGGCCTGGAGCTGTCCGAGCGGTTCTACCGGGAGGCGGTCGAACCGCTGGTCCACGAGCACTTCGGCCCGGTGCCGCACAGCGCGGCCCGGATCGGCTCCGGTTCGGAGGTGCTGGGCTTCGACACCCCCCGATCGGCGGACCACGAGTGGGGGCCGCGCCTCCAGCTGTTCCTGGACCCGGAGGACACCAGGGCCGACGACGTCCGGGCCGCGCTGGCGGAGCACCTGCCCAAGACCTTCCTCGGGTGGCCGACGCACTTCGCGACCACCGGGGACGATGCCTCCGGCGTGATGGCGCCCACCTCGGGGCCGGTGGACCACCGGGTGGAGATCACCGACCTGGGCAGCTGGTTCGACCGGCAGCTGGGCTTCGACCCCCGCGCGGGCGTCACCGCGGCGGACTGGCTCGCGGCGCCCACCCAGCGGCTGCTGGAGACCACGGCGGGCGCGGTGTTCCACGACGGGCTCGGGCAGCTCGACCCGGCCCGCGCCGAGCTGCGCTGGTACCCCGACGACGTGTGGCGGCACGTGCTGGCCTGCCAGTGGCTGCGGATCTCGCAGGAGGAGGCGTTCGTCGGCCGGTGCGGCGAGGTCGGCGACGAGCTGGGGTCGGCCGTGGTGGCGGCCCGGCTGGTGCGCGACCTGATGCGGCTGCGCCTGCTGCTGGACCGCCGGTACCCGCCCTACTCGAAGTGGCTGGGCAGCGCGTTCGCCCGGTACGCCGAGCTGGTGCCGGTGCTGCGGGCGGTGCTGGCCGCCGAGGACTGGCGCGAGCGGGAGGAGCACCTGGTGGTGGCCTACGAGCACGTGGCGCGGGTGTGCGACGGGTTGGGGTTGGCCGAGCCGGTCGACCCGACGGTCCGGTGGTACCACGACCGGCCGTTCCGGGTGCTGCGCGCGGACCGGTTCACCCGGGCGCTGGCCGCCGCGGTGACCGACCCGGAGGTGGCCGCGCTGCCGCTGGTGGGGGCGGTGGACCAGTTCGTGGACAGCACCGACGTGCTCAGCCACCCGGCCCGGTTGCGCGGCCTGGCGTTCCGGGCGGTCGCGGCGCACTGACGGCGCGGGGCCGGGGCGCGGCCGCCGGACTTCACCGGGCCGGACTTCACCGGGCCGGACTTCACCGGGCCGGACTTCACCGGGCAGTGCCCGGCCGACCGCCCCACGACCGGCCGAGCACCCCGCACCTACCCGACCGCGCGGGCCAGGCTCAGCGCGAACCGCCCCTCCTCGTCGGTCCACCACCGGTGCAGCTCGAAACCCGCCGCGGCCAGCTCCCGCTCCACCCCCGCGCGCCGGAACTTCGTCGACACCTCCGTCCGCAGCTCCTCACCCTCCGCGAACTCCACGTCCAGACCCAGCGCCGCCACGTGCGACCGCACCGGCCGCAGCGCCCGCAGCCGCATCTCGATCCACTCCTCCTCGGCGTTCCACAGCGCGACGTGCGCGAAGTCGGCCGGGTCGAGGTCCGCGCCCAGCTCGCGGTTCACGACCCGCAGCACGTTGCGGTTGAACTCCGCCGTCACCCCGCGCGCGTCGTCGTAGGCGCGCACGAGCACGTCCGGCTCCTTCACCAGGTCGGCGCCGAGCAGCAGCCACTCCCCCGCGCCCAGCACGTCCCGCACCGAGCTGAGGAACTTGTCGCGCTCCTCGGGGATGAGGTTGCCGATCGTGCCGCCCAGGAACGCCACCAGCCGCGGCGGCGCACCCGGCAGCAGGCCCAGGTGCTCGGTGAAGTCGCCGACCACGCCGTGCACGCGCAGGCCCGGGTAGTCGGCCAGGATCGCCCGCGCCGCCTCGACCAGCGCCGACGACGACACGTCCAGCGGCACGAACTCCTCCAGCGTGCCGTGCCCGCGCAGCGCGGTGAGCAGCAGCCGGGTCTTCTCCGACGAGCCGGAGCCCAGCTCCACCAGGGCGCGGGCGCCGGTCGTGCGGGCGATCTCGTCGGCCCGCGCCACCAGGATCTCCCGCTCGGCCCGGGTCGGGTAGTACTCGGGCAGCCGGGTGATCTCCTCGAACAGCTCGCTGCCGACCGCGTCGTAGAACCACTTCGGCGACACCCACTTCGGCCGCGCGGTCAGGCCCGCCCTCGCCTCGGCCCGCAGCGCGAGCGCCGCGTCCTCCGGGGTCAGGTGCACGTCCAGCACAGGCTCGGTCATCCTCGTCCCATTCCCTTGATGTCCACAACGGACACACCGGTCACATCCGCCGTGACCGCGTGGCCGTCGGGCAGTTCCCGCCAGTCCGGGTCGTCGTCGAGCGGCTCGGAGGCCAACGTCACCGCGCCGCCGCCCGCGCGCACCCACAGCGAGTGGGTCCACGTCGTGCCGGCGAGCACGGTCCCGTCGGTGAGCAGCAGGTTCAGCCGGGAGCCCGGGGCGGCGGCGGCCACCTCGGACACCACGTCGGCCAGCGCCGCCGCCGGCTCGGCGCCCGCGTCGAGCCGGGCCCGCACCAGCGCCCACAGCAGCGCCGAGTCCGTCGGCGCGTCCAGGGTCAGCAACGCCTCGGTCGGCAGCGCCCCCGCGAGGTCCACCACGGACCCCGGCCAGTCCGCGACGCGGCCGTTGTGGCTGAACAGCCACCGCCCGTCGGTGAACGGCGCGCACGCGGTGTCCACCACGGGCATCCCCACCGTCGCCGACCGGACCGCGGCCAGCACCGCGCCGGACACCACGACCCGGCTCAACCGGGCCAGGTTCTCGTCCGACCAGATCGCGCCCGCCCGGCGGTAGCGCACCGCCGGACCGCCCGGCGCGGGGTACCAGCCCACGCCGTAGCCGTCCGCGTTGACCGTGCCACCGCCGCGCATGTCCGCCGGCGCGTACGACTGCCGCTCCAGCGAGTGCGGCGGGTCGTGCACCAGCGCGGCGAGGGGCACGGCGGGGCCCAGGTAACCCAGGTGGCGGCACACCTCAGGTCGATTCGTCCCGGCCCGCGTCCCGCGCGCAGCGGAAGCCGGCGAAGATCTGCCGCCGGATCGGGTAGTCCCAGTTGCGGAACGTGGCGCGCACCGCGGCCGGGTCCGTGCCGAACGACCCGCCGCGCAGCACCCGGTGGTCGGGGCCGAAGAACACCTGCGAGTACTCGGCGTACGGGAACACCTCGAACCCGGCGTAGCCCCGGAAGTCCGAGCTGGTCCACTCCCACACGTCGCCGATCAGCTGGTGCACGCCCAGCGGCGAGGCGCCCGCCGGGTACGCGCCGACCGGGGCGGGCGACAGGTGCCGCTGGCCGAGGTTCGCGTGCCGCGCGGTCGGCTCCTCGTCGCCCCACGGGTAGCGGCGGGACCGGCCGGTGGCCGGGTCGAACCGGGCCGCCTTCTCCCACTCGACCTCGGTGGGCAGCCGCTTGCCCGCCCACCGCGCGTACGCCTCGGCCTCGTGGAAGCAGACGTGCACCACCGGCTGGTCCGGGTCGAGCGGCGCGGTCACGCCGAACGCGGTGCGGTGCCACCGGTCGCCCTGCCGCTGCCAGGAGCGGGGCGCGACCAGGCCGGCCTCGCGCACGTGGGCCCAGCCCGCCTCGCTCCACCAGCGCGGGTCGGCGTAGCCGCCGTCGGCGATGAACTCCAGGTAGGCGCCGTTGGTGACCGGGGTGGTGTCGATGAAGAACGGGTCGGTGACCACCTGGTGCGCGGGGCGCTCGTTGTCCAGCGCCCACGCCTCGGTGGAGGTGCCCATGGTGAACGGGCCGCCGGGCACCAGCACCTCGGCGGGCCCGACCGGGCCGCCGCGCGGCGGTGGCGGCGCGTCGAGCACCGGGTCCCCGACGCGCAGCTGGTGCGTGGCCAGCATGGTTTCGCCGTGCTGCTGCTCGTGCTGCACGACCATGCCGAACGCGAACCCGCCGTCGAGGAGCCGGCGGCCCTCCAGCGGGGTGCGCTCCAGCACGTCGAGGACCTTCTCGCGGACCTCGGCCACGTACCGGCGGGCCTCGGCCGGGCCGAGCAGCGGCAGCTCCGGGCGGGAGGACCTGGCGTGCTTGAACGCGTCGTACAGCTCGTCGATGTCCGCGCGGACCGGCTCCCGACCGCCCACGTCGCGGACGAGCCACAGCTCCTCCTGGTTGCCGATGTGCGCGAGGTCCCACACCAGCGGCGACATCAGCCTGGAGTGCTGGCGCACCAGGTCGTGGTCGTCGACGGCACCGGTGAGCAGCGCGCTGCGCTCGCGCGCCCTGGTGAGCCGGGTGGCGACGTGGTCGCGCAGGCGCTCGGCGGCGGACCGGTCCCCGCCGGGGCCTGCCGTAGTGGTGCCCGTGGTGGTGCCGATCCTGTCCGTGCCGATCCTGTCCGTGCCGGTCATGAACGCCCCCCTGGCGTCTTCTCGTCGAGCGTGCGGTGCAACTCCCCCGCGATCGCGTCGGCCTGCTCGGCCGACACGTCGGTGTTCGTCAGCGCGGCGCACCCCAGTTCGACCACGTCGCGCGCGGCGCGGGCCAGCACCGGGTCGTGCAGCCCGTAGCGGGCGGCGGCGAGCCAGCGGCCCGCGGCCGTCTCGGTGGCGGCCAGCGTGGCGTCGACCACCTCGGCCGTGCTGAACAGCGCGGCCATGAGCACCACGGGCGGCACCCAGCCACCGTCCGACGGCGTGTCCAGGTACCGCACCTCCACGTACCCGCGCGGGCGCACCGGCGGGAACTGGAGGCTCAGGTGGTAGTCCAGGTCGTCCGGCGTCGGCGGCCGGTCCAGCCCGCCCGCGACCCAGTCCGCGAAGGTCAGCGGGCGCGGCGGCGTCCAGTCCGGCCCCGGTCGGCGGACCACGATGACCGGCGCGTCGAGCACGCGCCGCGCCCACGCGGCGGCCGGGTCGGCGCACACCGCCGCGGGGCGGGTGCGCACGGGGTCGGTGGCGTAGAGCGAGCGCATCCGGGCGCTGGCCCAGTCCGTGCGCCGGCCGGCCACGCCGGGCGAGTTGGCGAACAGGGCGTTGAGGACGGGCCCGAGCGCGTGCACCGCGGCCCACCGCTTCGGCAGGTCCTCCAGCAGGCCGAAGTCCAGGCAGACCTGGAGGCCGGCGGTGCTGCACATCATCGTGATGCCCTCGGGGCCGAACGGGGCGAACGCCTGCTCCATGGCCGCGTAGCGGGGCACCCGGAGCAGCCGGTGGGGCGGGCGGAACGGGTCGGCGCCCCGGCTGCCCAGGCGCAGGCCGGCCGGTTCGAGCAGGCGCTGGAGGTGGTCGACGTCGGCGGCGACGGTCTTGAGGAGGTCGCTCAGCGATTCGCGGGGCGGGGTGGAGATCTCCACCTGACCGCCGGGCTCCACCGTCAACGGGGTTCCGGAGGGGAGCGGTCGCCGGGGGCTGTCCGGGACGAGAGCGGGTGGGGCGTGCTCGCCGAGCGCGGTCGCGAGGGCGGCGGCGTCCAGCGGGCGGGAGGGGTCTTCGACGTGGTGGACGGTCCATTCCAGTTCGACTCCGAGCAGCCTCGGAGGTCCGTGCTTGAAGCAGACCGAGGCCACGTAGGCTTCGGCCTCCGCTCGGTCCCGGAAGACCGCCGGGACGGGCCCCTCCGCGGGGGCGTTACGGACAGCAGTCACTTTGCGCACTCCCGGTGATGATCCTCGTCTGATCGACGCTACACGGGGGTACCGACAAACACAGCAGCCCCAAACCCCTGCGGTTGCCCGGTGTCCACCCTGTGAGCAGGGTGTTCACCTCGCGGACAGCGGGTAGTGGGCGGATCTTCGCGGCCGCGCGGCCCCCTGGGGCGGCTCACCTGCCGGGTCGCTCACCTGCCGGGTGGCTTGCCTCCCAGGTGGCCCCACCTCCCGGCAGCCCACCCTTGGACAGCCCGCCCTTGGCGGCCGCCCTCGAGGGCCCGCCTCCCCGGAGCCCTGCCTTCAACCACCCCAGCCAACCCCGGCCCGCCGCACCTCCCCGTCCCGCGCCTCCCCGTCCCGCCCTTCCCCACCCCGCACTTCCCCACCCCAGACCTCGGCCCTCCGCCGGAACGCCGCCCGCGACGACGGCACGTCGAGCGCGATCCGGTCGAGCAGGTCCCCCGGGTGCACCCCCACCGGCAGCGCGAACGGCGCCCGCAGCACCCCGGCGTGCCCCGCCGCGAACGGCACGAGCCGCACCACCACGTCCTCCCGGTCCGCCACCGCCCGCCACTGCTCGGCCAGCACCCCGGCATCACCGACCCGCGCGTGCAGCGCCGCCTCGTGCACGAAGAACCGCCCGGCGGGCACCACGCCCCCGCGCTCCTCGCCGAGCGCGGCGGCGTAGGCCGGGGTGCGCAGCGGCTCCGGCACGCACAGCGTCTCGAACACCACCAGCTCCACCCCGGCGGGCGCGGCGACCCCCGACCCGACCAGTCCGAGGAGGTCGATCAGGTCCGGCCCGCGACGGCCGCGGTCCTGCGTGGACGGTCGACGCGCGGGCCACCCCAGGACCGCCGCGGTCCGCGACAGCGGCCGGATGCCCTCACCTGCGGTCACACCACCCCACCGTAGTGGTCCTGACCAGGTGTTTCGACCCCTGATCGACAAGTACACCCCAAAGTGGACCTGCCCAAGCCGTACGTACTGATTGGATTTCGCCGGGCCACCCTGGCAACATCGACCGGTGCCCAGGGTGAGCCAGGACCACCTCGACGCCCGCCGCCGCCAGATCCTGGACGGCGCGCGTACGTGTTTCGCGCGCTTCGGCTACGAGGGCGCGACCGTGCGCCGCCTGGAGGAGGCTACCGGCCTCTCCAGGGGCGCGATCTTCCACCACTTCCGCGACAAGGAATCCCTCTTCCTCGCCCTCGCCGAGGACGACGCGCTGCGCATGGCGGAGGTCGTCGCCGAGCAGGGCCTGGTGCAGGTGATGCGCGACCTGCTGTCCGCGCCCGCGCCCACCGGCGACGCCGAGCACCCGGCGGACTGGCTGGGCACCCGGCTGGAGGTGTCGCGTCGGCTGCGCACGGACCCCGAGTTCCGGGCGCGCTGGGCCGAGCGGTCGCGGCAGCTCACCGACGCCACCCGGCAGCGCCTGGAGCGCCAGCGGGAGGCCGGCAACCTGCGCGACGACGTGGACGTGGACGTGCTGACGTCGTTCCTGGAACTGGTGCTGGAGGGCCTGGTCTCGCACCTGGCCATGGGCCTGCCCGCGGACGACCTGGAACCCGTGCTCGACCTGGTCGAGGAGAGCGTCCGCCGGCACCGCCGCACCGGGTGACCCGGCACGCCCGGTGACCCGGTACCTGCTGTCGGCGGGTCTCGCTCGCCTCGCGGACGAGATGGTGGGCGTGGCGGTGCTGCTGCTGGTCGCCTCGCGCACGGGCTCCGAACTGCTCTCCGGCCTGGTGGTCGCCGCCTACACCGTGCCGTCGGTGGTGTCCGGGCCGCTGCTCGGCGCGTGGCTCGACCGGGCCCGCCGCCCCGTGCTCCTGCTGGTGGGCAACCAGGTCGTGCTCGCGGCGATGGCCCTGGCCATGCTCGCCGCCCCGGCGGCGCTGCTGCCCGCGCCCGCCTTCGTCGCGGGCGTCACGCTGCCCATGACCAGCGGCGGCTTCACCAGCCTGGTGCCGCGGCTCGCCGCGGCGGGGCGGGTGGACCTGAACCGGGCGACCTCCCAGGACGCGCTGCTGTTCAACGCCGCCGCGATCGGCGGCCCGGCGCTGGCGGGCGTGCTGGGCGCGACCGCGTCACCGGCGACGGCGGTGGCCGTGATCGGCGCGCTGTCGCTGGTGGGCGCGCTGTGCACGGCGGCGCTGCGGGTGCCGCCGCACCCGGCGGACGCGCACCCGTCGCTGTGGACCGCCGTGCGGCGCGGGCTGCGGCACCTGGCGGTCACTCCCCCGCTGCGCGGCGCGACGACCGCGTCGGTGCTCGGCTACGGCGCGTCCGGCCTGGTGTTCACCACGCTGCCGTTCCACCTGGAGGACCTGGGCGCGGGCCGGGACGCGACCGGCATCGCCTGGGCGGTGCTCGAAGTGGGCTGCGTGGTGGGCGTCCTGGCGGTGCGGCGCCGGCTGCCGGGGTGGCGACCCGAACGCGTGGTCTTCACGACGGTCGCGCTCTACGGGGTCACGCTGCTGCTGTGGCCGCTGGCCGGCGGGTTCACCGCGCTGCTCGGGGTGGTCCTGCTCAGCGGCCTGGCGCAGGGACCGACGCTGCCCGCCACCATCACCGCCCGGCAGCGGTACACGCCGGGGCCGCTGCTCGGGCAGGTCTCGACCACCGGGGCGAGCCTCAAGATCGGCGCGTTCTCGCTCGGCGCGGCGGCCGGCGGCACGCTCGTGGAGGTGTGGGGGTGGGCACCCGTTTCGGTGATCTTGCTGGTGGCGGGCTGCGAGCTGGTGGCCGCGCCACTCGGCGCGATCGCCGCGAGGTCCCCGCGCGACCGCCCGGCCACCCCATAGGATCTCCGGCATGGCCGACCCGCGAGCTGCCCACGTGCACCGGGTGCGGGTGCGCCCGGTCGACTGCGACCGCCAGGGGATCGTGCACGCCTCCCGCTACCCGGTCTTCTTCGAGGCCGCGATGGTCGAGGCGCTGCGGTCCCTGCTGGGCTCCTACAAGGAGCTGGAGAAGCACGGCGTCGACTTCGTGGTGTCGGAGACGTCCATCCGCTACCTGCGCCCGGCCCGGTTCGACGACCTGATCCGGATCGGCGTGCGGGTGCGCACGCTCGGCACCACGACGCTGACCATGGGGTTCGACGCGGACGTGGACGGCACGCCGGTCGCCACCGGCTGGAACCGCTACGTCTCCTTCGGGACCCCGGAGCTGCGCAGCACCCCGATCCCGGACGACTTCCGCCGGGTGCTGGAGCGCAGGCCCGCGCCGAGCCGGACCGCCAGGCCGACGGGCGCCAGGACCCCGGCCGCCCGGACTCCCGCCGCCCAGAACCCCGCCGCCCCGAACCCCGCCGCCGGATCCGTGCCCGCGCCCCGCACCTGATCCCGGCCGGACCCCGACCCGGCCACCGGTCACCTCAGACCTCCGCGCGCACCCCGACACCCACCGCGTGCCCGGCACCGGCCCCCTCGGCACGAGCCACCACCCGACCACCCCGGACGCGGACCGCGACCTCAGTCTCGTCGCTGACCGCCGGCACCCCCGCCGCGGCCGCCAGCGCGCCGTCCTCGTCGCACACGACCCGCACACCCGGCCACGCCCCCACCGGGAACGCCTGCCGCAGGCACCCGCACAGCTGCCCCACCACGAGCCGGACCAGCGGCGCCAGCTCCCCCGGCTCCCCGGTGACCGCGGCGACCGTGACGGGCCCACCGGTCCGCACCGCCTCCTCCGCGGCGGCCAGGCGGTTGAGCCCGAGCACGACGACCACCCCGTCCCCGTCCGGCGTGACCGGCGCGGCGCGCACCAGGTCCACCGCGGTCGGCGGTCGCCACGGCGCGTCCCCCACCCGCACCGGCGGCCGCTCGGGCGGCGGCCACCAGTCGCTCAGGTCCAGGCCCGCCAACCGCTCGCAGGCGCTGATCACGTCGAACGGCTCGCCGAAGCCGGGCGCGGCGGCGGCCAGCCCGCTCGCGCCGTGCAGGGCGGTCAGCACGGTCTCCGCGACGCGGACCATCCGCCTCGGCGGCCCGCCGGACCGGGGACCGGCCGGGGTCAGGCGCTCCACGGCCAGGCCGAGCAGCAGCGCGTCGAGCTTGAGCAGCTGGGTGAACGGGCGCCGGGTGCCCTCCTCGGCGGCCACCTCGGCGGGGAAGTCGCGGTGCAGCGGGTCGAACGCGGGTGAGGTGACCCACGCGCGCGCCAGCGCGCCCAGGGCGGTGCGGAGGTCGGTGCCCAGCTGGGGGTTCGGCGGCACGGACGCGCGCTCCACCAGGTCGGCCAGCACGGCGAAGTACAGCGCGCGCTTGCCCGGGAAGTTGGAGTAGACCGCCCCGCGGGTCAGCTCGGCGCGCTGGGCGATTCCGTCGACCTTCGCGTCCCGGAAACCGCGCTCGGCGAACTCGGCGCGCGCCGCGGCCAGCACCCGCGCGCGGTTGCGCTCCTGGAGCTCCGCCCTGCTCAGCCGCACCGTCACGCTCCCCGTTTGCCCCGCGCCGCGCGATCAAGATACCGTGCGCCACTCAGATGACAAGAACATCTGATCTCAACATCTGGAGTTGCCGATGACCGTCCCCGAGCTGAACCCCGCCGACCCGGCGGTGCTGCTCGACCCCTTCACCGCCTACGGCCGGGCCCGCGAGGAGTCACCCGTGGCGCGGATGACGCTGCCCGGCCTCGGCACGCTGTGGATCGTCACCCGGCACGCGGACGCCCGGGTGGTGCTGGGCGACCCGCGCTTCGAGGTCAACTCCGCCAGCTTCATGCGCCTGCCGGGCATCCCGGAGGACTGCCTGCCGTACCTGCGCACGATGGCCGAGATCGACGGGCCCGAGCACACCAGGCTGCGCAGGCTGGCCGCGCCCGCGTTCACCGCCCGCCGGGCGGCGGCGCTGCGCTCGCCGGTCGAGGCGACCGTGGAGGCGATGCTCGACGCGCTGCCGGCCGGCGACACCGTCGACCTGCACGAGCACTTCGCCCGGCCGCTGCCGATGGAGGTGATCTGCGAGCTGGTCGGCATCCCGCCGGGCGACCGGGCGCGGTGGCGCGAGCACGGCGCGGCCGTGGCGGCGGGTCACGGCGGGGCGTTCGTCGCGGCGATCCCCGGGATCATCGCGGACGCGCGGGCGGCCGTGGCGCGGCGCGCGGCCGAACCGGGCGACGACCTGATCTCCGAGCTGCTGCGCGCCAGGGCGGAGGACGGCGACCGGCTCTCCGAGGTCGAGCTGGTCACCCTGGTGTGGCACCTGGTGCTGGCCGGGCAGACGCCGACGAACCTCGTCACCAACGGCCTGGTGGCGCTGCTGGACCACCCCGACCAGCTGGCCGCGCTGCGCGCCGACCCCGCCCTCCTGCCGCGCGCGGTGGAGGAGCTGACGCGGTGGGCCGGGCCGCAGCTGCTCACCACGCCCCGGTACACGCGGGAGGAGGTGTCGATCGGCGGCGTGGTGATCGGCGCGGGCCAGGCGGTGACGGCGGCCATCGTGTCGGCCAACCGCGACCCGCGCGCGTTCGACGACCCGGACCGGCTGGACGTCACGCGCACGCCCGCCGTCGGGCACCTCGGGTACTCGCACGGGCCGCACTTCTGCCTGGGGGCGGCGTTCGCGCGGGTGCAGACCGAGGTGGCGCTCGCGGCCGTGCTGCGGAGGTTCCCGGACCTGGCCCTGGCGCAGCGGCCCGAGCCCATCCCCGACGGCGGCACGTGGCGGCTGGCGTCGCTGGTGGTCCGGCGCTGACCGGCGGCGGGGTGGGGCCGCCCGGCCCCACCCCGCGAGGGTCCCCCCGACCCCCGACCCGCCCACCCCGGACCCGGCGGCCGGACCGTCGCCCCAGCCGCACCCGAAACCGCCCGATCGGGACCTTTCCGCTCACTCGACCGGGTAGCGTGAACCGTGCCCGACGACCTCGACTACTCCCCGCTCACCGCCCCGGTCGACCCGGCCGCGGCATTGGCGCACGCGAAGGCGAACGGCGACCGCCCGGCCCGCGACCTGGCCTGCTGCGCGTTCTTCTCCGCCCTGGTGGCCGCCGCCTTCTTCGGTTTCCTGAGCGTCCCGCTCAACATGTACCTCGCCGGCACCTACCCGGACGGCGGTGTGGGCGTCCGGCTCCTCGGGCTGCTGCCGCCGGCGATCGGTCTCGGGCTGGTCGTCGCGGTGGTCGTCCTGCGCCACAGGAGCGGCCGGCGGGAACTGATCGACCACTACCGCATCATGCGGTTCGCCGGCCGGAACGGCCTGGGTTACCGGATGAAGGTCAAGGACCCGGAGCAGCCCGCCGGGATCTTCTACATCGGCATCAACCGCTGCGCCTCCGACGTCGTCGGCATCAACGGCCCGCGTCCGGTGGAGGTCGGCCAGTACAGCTACACGGCCGGCTACCGCAACGGGGAAACGTACCGCTGGGGCTACGCGACCACTCCCCTCGACGCCGACCTCCCCCACCTGGTGCTGAACTCGCGGGCGAAACGCACGGGCACCGTGACCGCGTCCGGCGGGGACTCGCTCGGGCGACTCGACCTGCGCGGCCCCGGCGCCGAAGCCTTCAGCGTCTCCGGGCCGTTCGGCAGGACCCCGGAGATCCAGGCCCTGCTGGACCGCACCCTCTTCTCCCCCGACCTCCTGGCCCGGTACGCCGAACGCCCGGTCCACATCGAACTCGTCGAGAACCGCCTGTACTTCTTCTCCCCCGAGCCGCTCTCCACCACCGACCCGGACACCTGGCGCCGGCTCCTCGCCCTGCTCACCGACACCGCGGAGCGCCTGGAATCCTGAGCGCGGGTCACCGGAAGCGGAAGAGGACCCGTCGTGCGGGCTCCCGCGAGAGGGGGCCTCCCCGGGCCGGGACGCGGGCCCGCGGCTCCTCCGGGTCCGCCCGCGGCCGGCACGAGGTGATCCCCGCGCCGGGCGGCGGTTCGGCGTACCGCAGCGCCGGTTCCGGCGCGTCCGGGCCGCCGGGCACCGCGAAAGCGCCGTGCGCGCGGCCGGACCGCAGCGCGCCGGGGCGCCCGACTCGACCCGGTGGCCGGCCGCGGGGCAGCCGCGCCGACCCGCCGGACCGGCCCCCTTCCTTGAAACCGCACCGCGGCCGGTCCAGTGTGGTCACATGCCGTCCACGGTGAAGAACGCGGCCCTGCTGTTCGCGGGCCGCAACGTCATGCGATTACAAGCCCTCCTCGGCGACCCCGCCGGCCGGTTGTTCGGGGTGGACCCGACCCGCGACCCCTACCCGGAGTACGAGCGGGTGCGCCGGCGCGGCGTGCTGGTGAAGAGCCGGATGGGGCTGCACCTGACCGCCTCCCACGCGCTGAGCACCTCGCTGCTGCGCGACCCCGGCTTCGGCGTGCTGGCCCCGAACGCGCTGTCACCCGTGGACTCGTCGGCCCACGTCGGCGGACGCCGGCTGGTGAACCCGGTCGAGGAGTCGTTCCTGGTGCTCAACCCGCCGGAGCACACCCGGCTGCGGCGGCTGGTCGCGCCGTGGTTCACGCCGCGCGGGCTGCGGGCCCAGACCGAGACCGTGGAGCGCGTGGTCGAGGACTACCTGGACGAGGTGGCCGGGCGGCCGACCTTCGACCTGGTGCGCGACTTCGCCGGGCGGGTGCCGATCCAGGTCATCGCGGACCTGCTCGGCGTGCCCAACGCGGACCACACCGCGTTCGCCCGGTGGGCCAGGGCGCTGGTCAACGCCATCGACGGGGTGCGCGACCTCGGCGAGATGCGGGCGCTGCACCAGGGCCTGCGGGAGTTCCAGGAGTTCCTGGACGACCTGGTCGAGCACCGGCGGCGCGAGCCGGGCCCGGACGACGTCGTGTCGGCCCTGGTCGCGAACGAGGACCTGAGCCGCGACGACCTGATCGCCACCACGGAACTGCTGCTGGTGGCCGGGTTCGAGACGACGGTCAACCTGATCGGCAACGCGGTGCTGGCCGTGCTGGGCCACCCGGAGGTGCGCGAGCGCCTGCTCGCCGACCCCTCGTACGCGGAGGCCGTGGTGGAGGAGACGCTGCGCCTCGACCCGCCGGTGCAGTACGCGGTGCGGGTGCCGTTCGCGACGACCGAGGTCGCCGGCACGCGGGTGCCCGGCGGCACGCCGATCATGATGCTGATCGGGGGCGCGAACCGGGACCCGGGGGTGTTCGCCGACCCGCACCGCTTCACGCCCGGCAGGCCGGAGGCGCGCGAGCACCTGTCGTTCTCCTCCGGCATCCACTACTGCCTGGGCGCCGGCCTGGCCCGGATGGAGGCGGCCGCCGCCCTGCGCGGCCTGTTCCGCCGCTTCCCGGACCTGCGCGCGGCGGGCCCCGTGGTCCGGCGGCCGTCGCGGGCCATCCGGGGTCCGGCGCGCTTCCCGGTAACGAATGGGGTGAAAAAACGACACACGATGGTGGAAACCATCAGCTGAGCTTCAGCACCTTGGTGCATGCTGATGGGGCGGGCGACCCGCCGCACCGCCGCCGCGGCGGGTCGCTCGCATTCCCGCGCGGGTGCGGAGAGCCGCACCCCGGTCCGACCGGCGCTGGTCATGGAACCGGTCGGTGCCGGTTGCGTGTCCTGGCGGAGCACCCACCTCCGCCGTCCGGCCCCACTCGCGCCAACCCGGCCCACGGCACCCCTCGACCCGCTTAAGGTGCCGGAATGGCGGAGGACGGGTTCGTCGAAGTACAGGGGGCCAACCGGGGCAACAACGTCGTCCTGCACCTCTTCGCCGTGGCGCTGGTGGTCACCGGACCGATCGTCTACGCGGCCGACGACGGCGGCACCGTGGGCATCGTGCTCACCGCGGTGCTGCTACCGCTGGGCATCGCCGTGCTGCGCGGTATCGCGCGCGCCAAGCGGCGACTGCTGCGCCTGGACGAGGTGGGCCTGCCGGCGACCGCCGAGGTCCTGTCCGTCGGGCCGATCAGCGAGGACCCCACCATCCGCGTCCGGCTCCGGATCAGCGGCCAGGACGTGCCCGAGTTCGAGATCGAGCACGACACCCCGTACCACGGCCTGGAGCCCGGGGACAGGCTCGTCGCGGCGGTCGACCCCGACGACCACCGCGACTTCGAACTGGGCCACCGGGGAACGCCGTGATGCCCCAGGAGGCGGGTGCCGTTCGGGCGATCGGGCAGATCCGCTCCCGGATCGCCCCACCGGTCGTCCCGGGACGCCCGCCCGCTCCACACCGACTACCGGGCCGACGTTCCGGGACGCAGCACTAGTCCACGCCCCGCATCAGGCCGTGGATGGACTTCGCGCCCAGGACCAGCGCCACGCCCAGCGCGATCGCCAACCCGCCGAGCACGCCGAAGTAGGTCACCGCGTTCTCGTCGCTGTAGGAGCGCACCACGATCGCGCCCACGCCCTGCCCGGCCGCCGCGGCGAGGAACCACAGGCCCATGGTCTGCGAGGCGAACGCGCGCGGCGCGAGCTTGGTCGTCACCGACAGCCCCACCGGCGACAGCATCAGCTCGCCGCAGGTCATCACCAGGTACATCACGATCAGCCACAGGAAGCCGACCCGGACCGCCGGGTCGCCCTGGCCGGCCACCATCAGCAGCAGGAAGGACAGCCCCACCAGCAGCAGCGAGAAGCCGAACTTCCGCGGCGTCACGGGCTGCCGGTTGCCCAGCCTCACCCACAGCAGGGCGAACAGCGGCGCGATCGCGATGATCATCACCGGGTTGATCGACTGGACGAACGAGGGCGGGAACGACAGGCCCAGGAACGAGTTGTCCACGCGCGTGTCCGCGAACGCCGCGATCACCGTCGCGCTCTGCTCGAACAGCAGCCAGAACATGGCCGCCGCGATGAACAGCGGGATGTAGGCGATCACCCGGGACCGCTCCACCGGCGTGGTGCGCGGGCTGCGGATCATCACCGCGAAGTAGCCGACCGGCAGCAGCACCGACAGCAGGCTGATCAGGTTGATCACGCCCTCCGCGCCGAGCACGCCGGTCACCACCAGCAGCCCGACCACCAGGACCGCGCCCACCACCGCGGCCGTGATCCGGCCCAGCACCCGGCCGCGCTCCCCGGCGGGCAGCGGGTTCGGCGGGGTGGCGGCCGAGTCGCCCAGGCCGCGCACCCCGATCCGGTACACGACCAGGCCCAGCGCCATGCCGACCGCCGCCGCGCCGAAGCCGAGGTGCCAGTCGTACTCCTCGCCCAGGAAGCCGCACACCAGCGGGGCCAGGAAGCCGCCGAGGTTGATGCCCATGTAGAAGATCGTGAAGCCCGAGTCGCGCCGCGGGTCCTGCCGGTCGTAGAGGCCGCCGACGACGGTGGAGATGTTCGGCTTGAGCAGGCCGGTGCCGAGCACGATCAGCACCAGGCCGGCGTAGACGCCGGCCAGGCCGATCGGCAGCGCCAGCACGATGTGCCCGAACATGATCAGCAGGCCGCCGTGGAACACCGCCCGCTGCCCGCCCAGCACCCGGTCGGCGAGCCAGCCGCCCGCCACGCCGGACATGTAGACCGAGGCGCCGTAGATGGCGACCAGCGACAGCGCGAAGCTCCTGTCGAGCCCGAGCGCGCCCTCGGCCGTGGAGCGGTACAGGTAGTAGGCGAGGATCGCCTTCATCCCGTAGTAGGAGAAGCGTTCCCACAGCTCGGTGAAGAACAGCGTGGACAGTCCCCGGGGGTGACCGAAGAAGCCACGCTGCGGGGTGGGGACGGCGCTCGTGGCGCTCACTGGGTCCTCCTGGTGTCAACCGTGCCACCATCGACGTTCGGCAAACTACGCCGAACGGGGGTACGGGAGGAAATCGGCGTACAGCCGGGTGGCCCAGGGCACACCGCGGGAGGGACCTGTCGGCAGGCCCCCCGGCACGGTCCACGCGCACCGCCCCGCCCGGCTCCCCCCGAACCCGAACGGGACGGCACGCGCCTCCCCCTCCAGCGGTGCGCCGACCCCCGAACCCCCACGACCTCCGGCGCACCCCGCAGTGGTACCGCGCGGAACGTTGTCCGTGGTCGGTCGCCCCGGGTTGACAACACTCCCCGGACAACGCCGGAGGGGATCAGGGACCGTTGACGCCCGGCTCCCAGCTCTCGGGCCGGCCGCTCTCGGTCAGCAGCAGCTGCCAGTCGCCGAAGCCCATGGGCGCGTCGTGGTGCCAGGGGAAGCGGCCCTGGGCGGTGGGCACGATGATCTGCACGGCCGCGAAGTCGCCCTTGCCGTACAGCAGGAACGCGCTGCCGAAGAACTCCGGGTAGAAGCCCTTGAACACCCGCTCGAAGGTGACCGGCACGCCCGCGAAGAAGTCGGGGTACAGCCTGCCGGGCAGGAACCGCTCGCCCCGGCGCGCCCGGTCGACGTAGGCCCGGATGAGCACCTGCGCCTGCTCCGGGGGCAGGCCGATGACCACGGCCTCGGCCACGCCGAACCGGCGCCACGCGCCGACCGAGAACGCGTACCCGGCGCCCTCGTCGTCCTCGGGCACGGTGACCACCGCGTGCCCGTGCAGCTCGGCCTGCTCCAGCAGCCAGTCGCGCAGCCTCAGGTCCTGTGGGGTGGGGGTCGACACCGGGTCATTGTCCCGCCGCGGCCGTCACCCCCGCGTAAGACGACGACCCCGCGCCGGCCGGCGGCGCGGGGTCGCGGTCCGGACCGCCCGGGGTCAGCCGACCTCGGCCATGACCTCGTCGGACACGTCGAAGTTCGCGTAGACGTTCTGCACGTCGTCGCAGTCCTCCAGCGCGTCGATCAGCTTGAAGATCTTCCGCGCGCCCTCGGCCTCCAGCTGCACCGACACCGACGGCAGGAAGTTCGCCTCGGCCGACTCGTAGTCGTACCCGGCGTCCTGGAGGGCCTTGCGCACGGCCACCAGGTCACCGGCCTCGGAGACCACCTCGTAGCTCTCGCCCAGGTCGTTGACCTCCTCGGCGCCCGCGTCGAGCACGGCCATGAGCACGTCGTCCTCGCTCAGCCCGCCCTTGGGCACGATCACCACGCCCTTGCGGCCGAACATGTAGGACACCGAGCCGGGGTCGGCCATCGAGCCGCCGTTGCGGGTCATCGCGGTGCGGACCTCGGACGCGGCCCGGTTGCGGTTGTCGGTCAGGCACTCGATCAGCACCGCCACGCCGTTGGGGCCGTAGCCCTCGTACATGATGGTCTGCCAGTCGGCGCCGCCCGCCTCCTCACCGCCGCCGCGCTTGCGGGCGCGCTCGATGTTGTCCAGCGGCACCGAGTTCTTGCGGGCCTTCTGGATGGCGTCGTAGAGCGTGGGGTTGCCGTCCGGGTCACCGCCGCCGGTGCGGGCCGCGACCTCGATGTTCTTGATCAGGCGCGCGAACAGCTTGCCGCGCTTGGCGTCGATGGCGGCCTTCTTGTGCTTGGTGGTCGCCCACTTGGAGTGGCCGCTCATGTCTCCTCCGTCTGTCCCTCAGCCCGCGGAACGGACCATGTCCACGAATAGGCGGTGCACGCGCCCGTCGCCGGTCAGTTCCGGGTGGAACGAGGTGGCGAGCACGTGCCCCTGCCGAACCGCGACGATCCTACCGGCGGCCTCCCCCGCGTCCTCGGATTCGGGGACCCTGGCGAGCACCTCCACGTCGTCGCCCGCGGCCTCGACCCACGGCGCGCGGATGAACACGGCGTGGACCTCGCCCACGTCGGTGAAGTCGAGCTCGGCCTCGAAGGAGTCCACCTGCCGGCCGAAGGCGTTGCGCCGCACCACGATGTCGAGGCCGCCGAGCTGGTGCTGGTCGGGCCGCCCGTCGAGGACGCGGTCGGCGAGCAGGATCATGCCCGCGCACGAGCCGTAGGCGGGCATCCCCTCCTTGATCCGGGCGCGCAGCGGCTCCAGCAGGTCGAACGTGGCGAGCAGGCGGCTGATGGTGGTCGACTCGCCACCGGGCAGCACCACGCCGTCGACCTCGGCCAGCTCCTCGGGCCTGCGGATCGGCCGGGCCAGCGCGTCGGCCTCGGCCAGCGCGACCAGGTGCTCGCGGACGTCGCCCTGGAGGGCGAGGACACCGATGACGGACACGGTGGGGTTCCTCCTCGATCGGCTCACCCCAGGGTAGGTGACCGGGAGGGACGCGTGCTCGTGGCACCCGCCCGCCCCGGTCGGTCTTCCCGCGGCCGCATCCGTGGCCGCGACTGCGTCGCGGCGGCGGGGTCGTGGTGGAGCGCGACCCCGCGAATTCGGGGCTTGTGGCCCGCCGTGGCGGTGAAAACGCTATCCGGTCTGGACCAGTGCCCTCTCCCCGCTTGAGGAAGGCTTGATGTAATGGCGCTCACAGGCGCCCGACAGCGCCCGGTCCAGGTCCGCCCACAGGTCCTCGACGTCCTCCAGCCCCGCGCTGAGCCGCAGCAGGTCGCCCGGCACGCCCGACGCCTCGCGCTCCGCCCCGGGCACCAGCCGGTGGGTCAGCGCGGCCGGGTGCTCGACCAGGGTGTCGACCGACCCGAGGCTGACCGCGGGCGTGATGAGCCCGAGCCGCGCGACCACGGCCGCCGGGTCCTCCCGGGTGGTGAACGCCAGCACCGCGCCGGGCCCGCCCATCTGCGTGCCGACCAGGCCGGCCGGGTCGGCGCCGGGCAGGGACGGGTGGCGCACGAGGCCGACGCCGGGGTGCCCGGCCAGCCGCCGGGCCAGCTCGACGGCCGTGCGCTGGGCCGCCTCCACGCGCAGCGGCAGCGTGGCCAGGCCGCGGTGCAGCAGGTAGCCGCCCAGGGGGTGCAGCACCGCGCCGGTGACGATCCGGATCCGGCGCAGCTCCGCCGCGCGCTCCTCGGCGCAGGCCACCACGCCGCCGAGCACGTCGCCGTGGCCGCCGAGGTACTTGGTGGCCGAGTGCAGCACGTAGGCCGCGCCGAGCGCGGCCGGGTTCTGGAGCACGGGCGTGGCGAAGGTGTTGTCCACGACCACCGGCACCGTCCCGGCCCGCGCCACCACGGCGGCGATGTCGAGCAGGTCGAGGTTGGGGTTGGCGGGCGTCTCGACCACGACCAGGCCGGTGTCCGGGGTGATCGCGTCGGCGACCCGGTCGGCGGTCGCGTACGTGGTGCGCACGCCGAGCAGGCCGCTGGACAGCAGGTGGTCGGTGCCGCCGTAGAGCGGGCGCACGGCCACCACGTGCGGCTTGCCGGCCAGCACGCACGCCGCCTGCACCACGGCGGTCACCGCGGCCATGCCGCTGCCGAACGCGACCGCCGCGGCCGTGCCCTCCAGCGCGGCCAGCGCCTGCTCGAACCGGGCGACGGTCGGGTTGTGCAGCCGCGCGTAGACCGGGGAGCCGGCCCGCGCCGCGCCCTCGGCCAGGTCCTGGAGCGCACGGCCGCCGGCGGCCTGGTCGGGCACCGGGTAGGTGGTGGACAGGTCGAGGGGCAGGGCGTGCACACCCAGGTCGGCGAGGTCCTCGCGCCCACCGTGCACCGCCGTCGTTCGCAACCGCGTCATGGACGGATCGTGGACTTCCCGTCGGCGAAGCGGGCAGACTTCCGCACCTGGTTCGGACAACGAGGGGAATCGCCGTGCTGGATTCGGTGGACGCGGCCATCGTGCGGGAGCTCCAGAAGGACGCGCGGCTGCCCAACAAGGACCTGGCGCAACGGGTGAGCGTGGCGCCCTCCACGTGCGTGGTGCGGCACCGGTCGCTGCGCGAGCGCGGCGTGATCACCGGCTACCACGCGGAGGTGGACCCGGCGGCCGTCGGGCGGCCGGTGCAGGCGGTCATCGCGATCCGCGTCCGGCCGCACACCAGGGCGATCGTGGGGCCGTTCATGGAGTACGCCCTGTCGCTGCCCGAGGTGCTGGCGCTGTCGCACGTGGCGGGCCCGGAGGACTTCCTGGTGCACGTGGCGGTCGCCGACACGGCCCACCTGCAACGGCTCGTGCTGGACCGGTTCACCACGCGGCGCGAGGTCAGCGAGGTGCAGACCAACCTGCTGTTCCAGCACGTGCGCAAGCACACGATCCCCCCGACCGGGTGACCCATTCCACTCGTCGCGAGGGCTACCGGCGGGTACCCCCGTCTCCCAAGCGGTGGAACGGGGGTTCGTGGTGGCGGAGCTGACCGAGGCGCTGCGGGAGCTGCTCGACGGCAGGTGGGCCGGGTTGCGGCGCGACTCGCTGGACCTGCTGGGCAAGGTCGCGCCGGTGCGCGACCTGCCCCGCGAGGAGCACCGCGCGTGGGTGCTGGAGCAGATGCGCGTGCTGGCCGAGGGCGGCCACGCGCTGATCGGGTTCCCGCCCGAGCACGGCGGGCACGGCGACGTGGGCGGCTCGGTGGTGGCCTTCGAGGTGCTCGGGTTCGGCGACCTGTCGCTGATGGTCAAGGCGGGCGTGCAGTGGGGCCTGTTCGGCGGCGCGGTGCAGGCGCTGGGCACCGAGGAGCACCACGCGCGGTACCTGCCCGGGATCATGAGCATGGAGCTGCCCGGCTGCTTCGCCATGACCGAGACCGGCCACGGGTCGGACGTGCAGCACCTGCGCACCACCGCCACCTACGACCCGGAGGCCCGGGAGTTCGTCGTGCACACGCCCGACGAGGGCGCGCGCAAGGACTACATCGGCAACGCGGCCCGCGACGGGCGGCTGGCCGTGGTGTTCGCGCAGCTGGTCACCGGCGGCGAGGAGCACGGCGTGCACGCCCTGGTGGTGCCGATCCGGGACGGGGAGGGCCGCCCGGCGCCCGGTGTGACCATCGAGGACTGCGGGCCCAAGGCGGGCCTGAACGGCGTGGACAACGGGCGGCTGACCTTCGACCGGGTGCGGGTGCCGCGCTCGGCGCTGCTCAACCGGTACGGCGACGTCGCCCCCGACGGCACCTACTCCAGCCCGGTCGAGGGCCGGGGCCGCCGGTTCTTCACCATGCTGGGCACGCTGGTGCGCGGGAGGATCAGCGTGGCGGGCGGCGCGGGCAGCGCGACGAAGAAGGCCCTGACCCTCGCGGTCCGCTACGGCGAGAGGCGGCGGCAGTTCCCGCGGCCCGGGAGCGGTGAGGAGGTCGTGGTGCTGGACTACCTGGCCCACCAGCGGCGGCTGCTGCCCGCGCTGGCGCAGACCTACGCGCTGCACTTCGCGCAGGAGGAGCTGGTGTCGGCGCTGCACGACGTGTCCGACGACCGGGGTCGGCGGGAGCTGGAGTCGCGCGCCGCCGGGCTGAAGGCGGTGGCCACCGGGCACGCGACGCGCACGATCCAGGAGTGCCGCGAGGCGTGCGGCGGCGCCGGGTACCTGGCGGAGAACCTGCTGCCGGCGCTGAAGGCCGACACGGACGTGTTCACCACGTTCGAGGGCGACAACACGGTGCTGCTCCAGCTCGTCGCGAAGGGGCTGCTGACCAGCTACCGCGACCACGTGGGCGACCTGGACCCGTGGGGCGTGATCCGGTTCGTGGCCGACCAGGCGGTCAACGTGGTGATCGAGCGGACGGCCGCGCGGGCGCTCATCGACCGGCTCGTGTCGGGCAGCTCGGACGCGCTGCTGGACCGGGGCTGGCAGCTGCGGCAGTTCGAGGACCGCGAGCGGCACGTGCTGGAGGG
Organism: Saccharothrix sp. BKS2; assembly: GCF_047689505.1. Classification (NCBI taxonomy): domain Bacteria; kingdom Bacillati; phylum Actinomycetota; class Actinomycetes; order Pseudonocardiales; family Pseudonocardiaceae; genus Saccharothrix; species Saccharothrix sp. BKS2. Next base: position 549,469 of record NZ_JAUQOL010000001.1, read on the forward strand.
CCTGGCGCGGCGGCTGCGGCGGGCGTCGGCGGACGACGCGTTCGAGGTGTTCAACGCCGCGCAGGACCACGTGCTGCACGCGGCGCGCGTCCACGTGGACCGGGTGGTGCTGGAGGCGTTCGTGGCCGCGCTGGGTCGCGGCACCGACCCGGCGGCGACGGAGCTGCTGGGGCGGGTGTGCGACCTGTACGCGCTCAGCGTCGTCGAGGCCGACCGGGCGTGGTTCCTGGAGCACGGCAGGCTGACGCCCCAGCGGTCCAAGGCGGTGACGCAGGCGGTGAACGAGCTGTGCGGGCAGCTGCGGCCGCACGCGCGGACCCTGGTGGACGCCTTCGGCATCCCCGAGACCTGGCTGGCCTCGCCGATCGCGATGTGAGGGGTGGACATGTGGCCCGAGGACGAAGCGGGTGGGCTGGCCTCCGGCCTGGCCGGGTACGTGCGGGCCGTGGCCGAGGAGATCGGCGTGCCGCCCGAGGGCACGGAGTTCGAGGTCTCCGACACCACCACGGCCTACCTCGCGCTGGCCGAGGGGCCGGACCGCGACCTGATGCTGGTGTGGAGCGGCGAGCACGGCTGGTCGGTGGAGGTGGAGACCGATCCCGGTGAGCGGGCGTTGACGCTCGCCCACCTCGGTCCGCCCCTGGTGCCCGAGCCGGCGGAGGTGGCCCGGTTCGTGGCGGACGTGCGGGCGGGCAAGCCGGGGCGGCCGGAGCTGACCGTGACGGACGACCGGGGCCTGCTGGCGCGGCGGCTGCGCGACTACATCGAGCAGGAGTAGCGGCCGGTCGGTCCCCTGGGAGCCGGTCAGCGGGAGCCGGTCAGCCGGGGCCGAGCACCTCCCGCGCCCCGGTGTCCTGCCGCTGCCTGAGCGCCAGCCACTCGTCCACCAGCTCGCGGTGGGCGTCCAGCCACCGTTGCTGGAGGACGGCCAGGCGCGCGTAGGCGAGGTAGTGCTCGTCGTGGACGGGCTCGGGGGCAGTGGTTCCGCCTCGGCTCCCTCCAGCGATTCCAGCCCGAACGGCCGCAGCGCGGCGAGCGCCTCGTCCTCGGTGACGTCCACGACGTCCGGGGTGTAGCTCAGACCGCGCGCGGCCATGTAGTCGACGATGAGCGCGTCCTTCGCCCGCGCGATCCGCCGGTCCTGCTCGTCGGGCAGGTACATCATGCGGTGGAGTTGCTCGCCGCCCACGAGTTGTTGTTCACGGCCTGGCCGCTGCCCACCCCGTTGTCGCCGGCCAGCGCCGGCGCCGCCGTGACGGCACTTCCGGCCAGCACGACCCCGACGACCACGCCGGCGCTCTTGAGCACGCGTGAAATCCTGGTGTGGATACCCACGACGACCTTTCTGATTTCGCGACCCCCGGCCTGCCCGGCGCACGTCGCTGTTGCCGAGCATGCCTGTCCCCGATGGGCCGCCGGCCGGGTTTCGAGCAGGTTCGAATCAGCGCGCGGTGCTGCTCTGATCAGAGCCACCGTTGTTCGACCGACGGCTCGACGACGTCGCCGCGGGGTACGCCAAGCGGTCGATCTTGCGGTGTTCCGGCTGCTCACACGTGCCCTGGCGGCATCATGTGGTTGTTCCGGCCTCCGGTGGAGGTCGGTCGGTCGCGATCTCGGGGGGAGACGTGCCGCAGTTGCGCATCCATTTCAGCGATGTCGACATCAGCCGCACCAGGATGAGGATGAATTTCGATCCGGTGTGGGAGGTGATCGGCAGCGTGCAGGTCCTCCGGCACGGCGGGGGCGGCGTTTTCTTCGAGAGGTGGCGCTGTGACTTGCGCGAGCAGGTGGCGAGGGACCGCGAATTGCGCGCCGCGGTGCACGCGCTGATCGCGGTGGCGACCCGGTTGATCCGTTTTCCCGACCTCCCCGCACCGGTTCCGGACGAGCAGGCCCTCTATTTCAGGCACGCCGTCGAACCGTACGAGGAGGTGATCGGCGCGGCGGTCCGGCTGGAGGCGACCAACCGCGCGCAAGCGCACCTGAGCCGGGGCACCGAGGGGCTGCTGACCGGGTTCGGCCCCGCGATGACCTGGGCGCCCCCGGTGCTGGCCGTGGACCACCACGTCGAGCGGGACCTGCACCTGGAGGGGCGCGGGTTGCTGCTCGTGCCCTGCCGCTTCTGGCCGACCCGCCCCGTCGTCGCGGCTCGCCCGCGCGCGCAGCCGGTCCTGGTCTTCCCGGTCACGCCCGAGGCGCGGCTGACGGCCGCCGGAGCCGGAGCGGGCGACTCCCTGAAAGCGCTGCTGGGACCGACCAGGGCCGCGATCCTGCGCTCGGTCCTCGACCACGGCACCAGCACCCACCTGGCCAGGACCAACCACATCAGTCCCGCCACCGTCAGCCACCACACCACCGTGCTGCGCGAAGCCGGCCTCATCACCACCCGCCGCGTCGCCAACCACGCCGTCCACGCCATCACCCCGCTGGGGCTGCGCCTCCTCGCCCGGGGCTGACCGCGCGCCGGGTCCCGGTCGGTCCTCCGGGAGCCGTTCAGTCCACCCCGGCCAGCCGCAGCAGCGCCGTGCTCGCGGCGGCCAGCACGACCACCACCACGAACGGCGCCCGACGCCACGCGGCGACCGCCCCCACCAGCACACCGGCCGGCAGGGCGAGCCCCGCGAACCCCCGACCCTCGGTCAACGTCGACGTCGCCACCAGCGCGAACAGCATCACCGTCGCCGCGGTCGACATCAGTCCCCGGACCCGGTCGGACAGCCGGAGGCGCCCGCGCAGCAGCGGCCCGGCCACCCGGAACGCGTAGGTGCCCGCGGCCAGCACCAGGACGGCGGTGAGGGTCACGCCCCCACCTCCCGCCGTGCCGCGGCCAGCAGGCCGACCAGGGCGAGCAGCACCGGCACACCCGCGGGCAGCACCGGGGTCGCGGCCAGCGCGACGGCCGCGCCCAGCAGCGCCGCGTTCCGCGTGACGCGGTCCTCGAGCGCGGGCAGCAGCAGCGCGAGCAGGGCCGCGGGGAACGCCGCGTCCAGCCCGAACGCGTCCGGGTCACCGATGTTCCGCCCCACGAACGCCCCCACCAGCACCGCCGCGTTCCACGCGCCGAACAGCGTGACTCCGCACGCCCAGAACGCGGTGCGGGCCCTCTCCGGGTCGTGCCGGTTCGCCAGCGCGAACGCGGTCGACTCGTCGATCAGCAGGTGGCTGCCCAGGAGCTTGTGCGACAACCGGTCGCCGAGCACGTGCCCGACCGCGAGCCCGAAGGGCAGGTGGCGGGCGTTGAGCACGAGCCCGGCGAGCACGGCCGCCACGGGCCCGCCGCCCGCCGCCACCACGCCGACGGCCATGAACTGCGAGCCGCCCGCGAAGACCAGCAGCGACATCACCACCGGGACCCACCACTCCAGGCCCGCCGAGGTGGAGATCGCCCCGAAGGAGGCGCCGCTGACCGCCGCGCCGGCCGCCACCGCGGTGACGTCGCGCAGCAGCGGGGGGTCCGGGGTTCGCCATGTCGAACGCATCGTCTTCTACGATGAACACCAGGGGTGGTGTTCGTCAAGCCGAACGATGGGACCGTTATGTCGAACACAGGCGCGCCGCTGGAGGTCATCGCCGCCTCCCTGCGGCGGGAGCGCGAGCGAGTGGGCCTGTCCCTCAGCGAACTCGCCAAGCGGGCCGGCATCGCGAAGTCGACCCTGTCGCAGCTGGAGGCCGCGAACGGCAACCCCAGCGTGGAGACGCTGTGGGCGCTCGGCGTGGCGCTGGGCGTGCCGTTCGCCCGCCTGGTGGACCCGCCCGCGCCACGCGTCAGGGTGATCCGCGCGGGCGAGGGCCCGGCCATCTACTCGGAGAAGGCGCACTACACCGCCACCCTGCTGGCGTCCTGCCCGCCGGGGGCGCGCCGCGACATCTACGTGCTGCACCTGGAGCCCGGCGCGGCCCGCGAGTCCGAGCCGCACATGGCGGGGACGGTGGAGCACGTGGTCGTCGGGGCGGGGCGGGTGCTGGCGGGGTTGCGGGAGGAGCCGGTGGAGCTGGGACCGGGTGACTACCTGATGTACCCGGGGGACCTGCCGCACACGGCCCAGGCGCTGGAGCCGGGGACCACCGTCGTGCTGGTCTCGGAGCACATCTAGGGGACAGGCGGTCCCGGGTGGGGCTCAGCACACCCGTTCGAGCGGTTCAGCCGGTCGAGGACCCGACCGATGGATCACGCGTGCACACCGCCACGGCAACACCTACATTCGACAGAATGAGCGAGCGCGAGACGAAGTCCGTCCACGTCCGCGAAGTACCCGCCGAGGTGATCGACGCGCTCCAGGCGCGGGCGACCGCGCTCGACGTACCGCTGAACACCTACCTGCGCGACATCCTCGTCGACAGGGCGAACAGGCCGACGATGCAGGAGTGGGTGGCGGAGACCTCCACCCAGTACACCTGGAGCCTCGACCACGAGACGATCCAGCAGGCCGTCCGCGAGGTCAGGGAGAGCGAAGGATGAAGCCGAACGTCGTCGTGGACAGTTCGGCGCTCATCGAGATCGTCGCGAACAAAGCTCCCGACCAGGCCCTGGTGCACCGACTCGCCAGTGCCGAGGCCGCGACCCCCGCCCTGCTCGACGCCGAGGTGCTGAGCGTCTTCCGCCGCCTCGAACGCGCCGGCCACCTCTCGCGGGAGCAGGCGACCGCAGCGGTCGTCCAGGTCCTGGGCGCCCCTGTCGAGCGCTTCCCCCTCCGCCCGCTCGCCTGGCGCGCGTGGGAACTGCGCCACGCGGTCTTCGCGTACGACGCCTTCTACCTCGCCCTCGCCGAGGAACTGGTGGTGCCGCTGGTCACCTGCGACGAGAAGCTCGCCGGGTCCAACGGTCACCAGGTGGACATCGAGGTCTACCCGGTCTCCTGAAAACGCCGGTGGCCCGCCGGAACCCCCGGCGGGCCACCGCGAAAAACCCCTACCAGCCCCGCTCGGCCAACCGGTGCGGCTGCGGGATCTCCTCGACGTTGATGCCGACCATCGCCTCGCCCAGCCCGCGCGACACCTTGGCGATCACGTCCGGGTCGTCGTAGAAGGTGGTCGCCTTCACGATCGCCTCGGCCCGCTGCGCCGGGTTCCCGGACTTGAAGATGCCCGACCCGACGAACACGCCCTCCGCGCCCAGCTGCATCATCATCGCCGCGTCGGCCGGGGTGGCGATGCCGCCCGCGGTGAACAGCACGACCGGCAGCTTGCCCGCCTCCGCGACCTCGCGCACCAGCTCGTAGGGCGCCTGCAACTCCTTCGCCGCGACGTACAGCTCGTCGGCGGGCAGGTTCTGCAACCGCTTGATCTCCGCGCGGATCTTGCGCATGTGCGTGGTCGCGTTGGACACGTCGCCGGTGCCGGCCTCGCCCTTCGACCGGATCATCGCCGCGCCCTCGGTGATCCGCCGCAGCGCCTCGCCCAGGTTCGTCGCGCCGCACACGAAGGGCACGGTGAACTGCCACTTGTCGATGTGGTTGGCGAAGTCGGCCGGGGTGAGCACCTCGGACTCGTCGACGTAGTCCACGCCGAGCGCCTGGAGCACCTGCGCCTCGACGAAGTGGCCGATCCGCGCCTTGGCCATCACCGGGATCGACACCGCGCCGATGATGCCCTCGACCATGTCCGGGTCGCTCATCCGGGACACGCCGCCCTGCGCGCGGATGTCGGCGGGCACCCGCTCCAGCGCCATGACGGCCACGGCGCCCGCGTCCTCGGCGATCTTGGCCTGCTCCGGGGTGACCACGTCCATGATCACGCCGCCCTTGAGCATCTCCGCCATGCCCCGCTTGACGCGGGAAGTGCCGGTGACCTGCGTGCCGGCGTCGGGTGAAGTGGTCACGACCAACCTTTCGTGAGGACGAGTGCCCAGAACTGGACGTCACCCATCGTAAGGCGCACGTGGACCGCCGAAGCAGGCCAATCCGACCCGTTCTCGGCAGGCCACTTCGTGTTCCCGCGCAGGTGGTGGCGTACGCCACGTCCCAACGGACCGAATCGGCCGGATTCCTCCTGCCGGGTTGGGTGTGACCACTTGGGGTTGTCCGACACGGCCCGGAGGTGTGAGATCGAACACTAAACACTTGTGGAGGGTGGTCCCATGGGTTCCAAACACTCCGACAACGGCCACTCGGCAGGCGCGGTCGCTGTGGACGACCCGGCCAAGGTCCGCAACGTCGTGCTGGTCGGCCCGTCGGGCTCCGGCAAGACGACGCTCACCGAGGCCCTGCTCGCCAGCACCGGCGTCCTGACCCGGGCGGGTTCGGTCACCGAGGGCAACACGGTCTGCGACCACGACCCGGCCGCGGTCCGCCAGCAGCGGTCCGTCGGCCTCGCCGTGGCCCCGGTCCGGCACGGCAACATCAAGATCAACCTCATCGACACCCCCGGCTACGCCGACTTCGTGGGCGAGCTGCGCGCCGGCCTGCGCGCGGCCGACGCGGCGCTGTTCGTGGTCAGCGCGGCGGAGGGCGTGGACGCCGCCACGGTCGCGCTGTGGGAGGAGTGCGCGGCCGTCGGGATGCCGCGCGCCGTGGTGATCTCCCGGTGCGACCACCAGCGGGCGGACGTGCGGGCCGAGATCACCGCCTGCCAGGACGCGTTCGGCACGGGCGTGGTCCCGCTGTACCTGCCGGCCGACGACGGCGGCCTGGTCAACCTGCTCATCACCGACGACCCCTCCTACGAGGAGCAGCGCAACGCGCTCATCGAGGGCGTCATCGCCGAGAGCGAGGACGAGACCCTGATGGACCGCTACCTCTCCGGCGAGGAGGTCGACCAGGCCACCCTGGTCGCCGACCTGGAGACCGCCGTCGCGCGCGGCTCGTTCCACCCGGTGGTGCCGGTGTGCTCGATGACGGGCCTGGGCCTGCCCGAGCTGCTCGACGGCATCGCCCGCGCCTTCCCCTCCCCCCTGGAGCACGCGCTGCCCGCCGTCACCGGCGTGGACGGCATCCCGCACCCCCGCATCGAGGCCGACCCGGACGGCCCGCTGGTGGCCGAGGTGGTGCGCACCGCCGTGGACTCGTACGTCGGCAGGGTGTCGCTGGTGCGCGTGTTCTCCGGCACGCTGCGCCCCGAGCGCCCGGTGCACGTCTCCGGCCACGGCATGGCCGACCGCGGTCACGAGGACCACGACGCCGACGAGCGGGTGGCGCACGTCTACTCGCCGCTGGGCGCGACCCTGCGCGAGGTGCCCTACTGCGTGGCGGGCGACCTGTGCGCGCTGACCAAGCTGGGCTCGGCGGAGACCGGCGACACGGTGTCCGCGCCGGAGAAGCCGCTGCTGGTGGCCCCGTGGGAGATGCCGGAGCCGCTGCTGCCGGTCGCGATCGTGCCGCGCAGCCGCAGCGACGAGGACAACCTGGCGCGCAACCTGGGCAAGCTCGTGGCGGGCGACCCGACGCTGCGGCTGGAGCGCAACGCCGAGACCCACCAGCTGGTGCTGTGGTGCATGGGCGAGGCGCACGCCGACGTGGTGCTGGCGCGGCTGCGCGCGGGCGGCGCGGAGGTCGACACCGAGCAGGTGAAGGTGGCGCTGCGCGAGACGTTCGCCGCGCCGGCCAGGGGCCGCGGGCGGCACGTGAAGCAGTCCGGCGGGCACGGCCAGTACGCGGTGTGCGACATCGAGGTGGAACCGCTGCCGCGCGGCGCGGGCTTCGAGTTCGTGGACCGGGTCGTGGGCGGCGCGGTGCCCCACCAGTTCATCCCGAGCGTGGAGAAGGGCGTGCGGGCCCAGCTGGAGCGCGGTCTCCAGGGCGGGTACCCGGTGGTCGACGTGCGCGTGGTCCTGGTCGACGGCAAGGCGCACTCGGTCGACTCCTCCGACGCCGCGTTCCAGACCGCGGGCTCGATGGCCCTCAAGGACGCCGCCGCCAACGGGACGACCTGCCTGCTCGAACCGGTGGACGAGGTGACCGTGCGGCTGCCCGACGAGCACCTGGGCACCGTGCTGGGCGACCTGTCCGGCCGGCGGGGCCGGGTGCTGGGCACGGAGGCCGCCGCGGGCGGCGCCACGGTCGTGCGCGCCGAGGTGCCGGCCACCGGGCTGCTGCGCTACGCCGTCGAGCTGCGCTCGCTCACCTCGGGCACCGGCACCTACACCCGCCGGTTCAGCCGGTACGACCCGCTCCCCCAGAGCCTGGCCGCCCAGGTCGGGTGAGCGCGACCGCGCGGGCGGACCACCCCGTGGCCCGCCCGCGCGCCGGACAGCCGCGGGCTCACGCGTTGCGCGGGAAGCCCAGGTTCACCCCACCGTGTGACGGGTCGAGCCACCGGCCGGTCACCACCTTGGTGCGGGTGAAGAAGTGCACCCCGTCGGGGCCGTAGGCGTGCGAGTCGCCGAACAGCGAGTCCTTCCACCCGCCGAACGAGTAGTAGGACACCGGCACCGGGATGGGCACGTTCACGCCCACCATGCCCACCTCGACCTCGTGCTGGAACCGCCGCGCCGCGCCGCCGTCGTTGGTGAAGACCGCGGTGCCGTTGCCGTACGGGTTGGCGTTGACCACGTCCAGCGCCTCGTCGTAGGACGCCGCGCGCAGCACCGACAGCACCGGCCCGAAGATCTCGTCCCGGTAGAGTGACATGTCCGTGCCGACGTGGTCGAACAGCGTCGGCCCGAGCCAGAACCCCTCCGCCGCGCCGTCGACGGCGTGCAGCCGGCCGTCCACCACCAGCGAGGCGCCCTCGGCCACCCCGGCGTCCAGGTAGGACCGCACGCGGTCGCGGTGCGCCGCCGTCACCAGCGGCCCCATCTCGCAGCCCGGCCGGCGACCGTCGCCGACGCGCAGCCGCTCCACGCGCGAGACGATCTTCGAGGTCAGCTCGTCCCCGACCGGGTCGACCGCGACCACGACCGAGATCGCCATGCACCGCTCCCCCGCCGAGCCGAACCCGGCCGAGACCGCCGCGTCCGCCGCCAGGTCCAGGTCCGCGTCGGGCAGCACCACCATGTGGTTCTTGGCCCCGCCCAGCGCCTGCACGCGCTTGCCGTGCCGGGTGCCGGTCTCGTAGACGTACCGCGCCACGGGCGTGGACCCGACGAAGGAGACCGCCTTCACGTCCGGGTGCGCCAGCAGCCGGTCCACGGCCGGCTTGTCGCCGTGCACCACGTTCAGCACGCCGTCCGGCAGGCCCGCCTCGGCGAACAGCGAGGCGATGAAGTTCGCCGCCGACGGGTCCTTCTCCGACGGCTTGAGCACCACCGCGTTGCCGCACGCGATCGCGTTGGGCACGAACCACAGCGGCACCATGGCCGGGAAGTTGAACGGCGAGATCACCCCGACCACGCCCAGCGGCTGCCGCAGCGAGTACACGTCGACGCCGGTGGAGGCGTTCTCGCTGAACCCGCCCTTGAGCAGGTGGGGGATGCCGCACGCGAACTCCGCCGCCTCCAGCGCGCGCTGCACCTCGCCGCCCGCGTCGGAGAGCACCTTGCCGTGCTCGGCGGTGACGATCGCGGCCAGCTCGTCCTTGCGCGCGTCGAGCAGCTCGCGGAAGCCGAACAGCACGGTCGTGCGCCGCGCCAGGGACGAGTCGCGCCACTGCGCGAACGCCTCGCGCGCCACCGCCACCGCCTCGTCCACGGTGGACTCGTCGGCGAGGTCGACGCGCCCCGTCACCAGACCGGTCGCCGGGTCGTGCACGTCGCCGGACCGCGCGCTCGCGCCGTCCCACGGCTTGCCGCCGATCCAGTGGGGAATCCTGCCGGGAGCGGTGTTCACAGCACGGCCTCCAGGGTGCCCAGCGCCTCTTCGACCTCGTCCTCGGTCACCGTCATCGGCGGCGCGAGCCGGATGACGTTGCCGTACAGGCCGCCCTTGCCGACCAGCAGGCCGCGTTCCCGCGCGCCCTCCAGCACCGCGCCGGCCTTCAGCGCGTCCGGCTCGCCCTGCGGGCCGACCAGCTCGATGCCGACCATGAGCCCCTTGCCGCGCACGTCGCCCACCGCCGGCCGGTCCTCGGCGATGCGCCGCAGCCCGCCGATCAGCCGGTCGCCGAGCTTCGCCGCGTTGGCCTGGAGGTCGTGGTCGAGCAGGTAGTCCAGGGTCGCCAGGGCGCCGGTGGTGGACAGCGGGTTGCCGCCGAAGGTGGACAGCGAGTTCGCGGTCAGGCAGTCCATCAGGTCGCCGCGCGCGACCACGCCGCCGATGGCCAGGCCGTTGCCCAGGCCCTTGGCGAAGGTCATCGCGTCCGGGGTGACGCCGTGGGCCTGGATGCCCCAGAAGTGCTCGCCGGTGCGGCCCCAGCCGGTCTGCACCTCGTCGGAGATCAGCAGGATGCCGTGCTCGTCCAGCACCTCCTTGAACGCGGCGAACAGGCCGTCCGGTGGCGAGGAGAACCCGCCGACCCCCTGGATGGGCTCCACGACCAGGCAGGCCACCTCGCCCGCGGTCGCGGTCGCGATCACCTCGCGCAGGTCGGCCACGCACGCCGAGACGTAGTCGGCGTCGGGGAGGTCGCGGAACGGGCTGCGGTACCGGTAGCCGCCGTGCACCCAGGCCACCTTGACCGGGCTGAGCGAGGAGGCCGACCAGGAGCGGTTGCCGGTGATCGCGACGGTGGCGAACGCGCGGCCGTGGTAGGAGTTGCGCAGCGCCAGGACCTGGTCGCTGCGGCGGTACCGGGTGGCCAGCATGAGCGCGGTCTCGTTGGCCTCGGTGCCGGAGTTGGTGAAGAAGACCTTGGCGTCCGGGATGCCGGACAGCCCGGCGATCCGCTCGGCCAGCTCGACCTGCGAGCGGATGAGGTAGAGCGTGGAGCTGTGCACCACGCCGGTGCCCAGCTGGGCGCGGATCGCGTCGGAGATCTCGGCGACGTCGTAGCCGACGGCGTTGGTCAGGATGCCGGCGAAGAAGTCCAGGTAGGTGCGGCCCTCGCCATCGGTGACGTGCCGGCCGGACGCGCTCGCGATCTCGATCGGCCGGTCGTAGTAGAGGGCCATCCAGTCGGGCATCACGGCGCGGTGCCGGGCGAGCAGCTCCTCGTGTCCCATCGCGTCCTCCGGTCGTAGTCCCTGCCCTGGAGTGTGCTGCGGGCCCGCGGGGGCCGCCATGGACAACCTGCTCCGCTTTCGGGCTCCTCCCATTACGTTGTGTCCATGTACCCGACGGTGGCCGAAGCGCTCGCCCTGCCGGTGGTCCGCCGGGGCGGGCCCGCGGTGGTCGCCGGCGCGACCGGGCTGGGGCGGCGGGTGCGCTGGGTCCACGCGGCCGAGGTCGCGGACATCGCGCACCTGCTGCGCGGCGGCGAGCTGGTGCTGACCACCGGCATCGCGCTGCCCGAGGACGCCGAGGGGCTCGCCGGGTACGTGGCCGACCTGGCGGCGGTGGGCGCGGCCGGGCTGGTCGTCGAGCTGGTGCGGCGGTGGCGCGACGAGCTGCCGGGCGCCCTGGTCGCCGCCGCCGAGCGGCACGACCTGCCGCTGGTCGCGCTGGCCCGGGAGACCCGGTTCGTGTCGGTGACCGAGGCCGTGGTGGCGCTGATCGTGGACGCGCAGCTGGCCGAGCTGCGGGCGGCCGAGCAGGTGCACGAGGCGTTCACCGCGCTGACCGTGGCCGGGGCCGAGCCCGCCGAGGTGCTGCGGGAGGTGGCGCGGACCTCCGGGCTGCCCGTGGTGCTGGAGACGCTGGCGCGCGACGTGCTGGCCTACGACGCGGCCGGGCAGGACCCGGCGGCGTTGCTCGCGGACTGGGCGCAGCGGTCGCGGGAGGTCGCGCCGGCCGAGCGGACCGCCTACCACGAGGCGTCCGGCTGGCTGGTCACGGTGGTCGGCGCGCGGGGCGCGGACTGGGGCCGGTTGGTGCTGGTCACGCCCGAGGCGCCGCCGCACCGGCACGTGGTGGTGGCCGAGCGGGCGGCGTCGGCGCTGGCGGTGCACCGGTTGGTCGCGCGCGACCGCGAGTCGCTGGAGCGGCAGACCCACCGGACCCTGCTGACCCAGCTGCTCGGGCAGCCGCCGCGGGACCTGCCGACCCGGGCCGCCGCGCTGGGCGTGCCCCTGGAGCGGCGGCAGCTGGTCGGCGTGGCGATCCGGCCGGGCGCCGCGACCCCGCCCGCGCAGGCGCTGGCCACCCAGGAGGTGCTGCGGGACCTCGCCGAGGCGACGGCGCTGGCGGCCCGGCGGGTGACGGTGCCCGCGCTGGTCGGGGTGGTGGACGACACCAGCGTGCGGGCGCTGCTCTCGCTGCCGCCGCAGGCCGGGCTGGACGGCGTGCTGCGGCGGTTGGCGCGGGAGGTGCACCGGACGGCGGCGGCGACGCAGCACGCGCTGCCGGTGGTGGTGGCCGTCGGGACGACCGTGACGGGACCGGCGGACGTGCGCCGCTCGCTGGGCGAGGCGGCGCACGTCGCCGGGGCGGCGCTGCGGTCGCCCGGGAGCCGGCTGTACCACCGGCTGGACGACGTGCGCCTGCGCGGGCTGCTGCACCTGCTGCGGGAGGATGAGCGGGTGCTCGCCTTCGCGGACCGGGAACTGGGACCGCTGCTCGCGCGTGATGGCCACCAGGGCAGCCGCCTGGTGGAACTGCTGCGGTGCTTCTGCGAGCACGGCGGCAACAAATCGGCCGCCGCCGCGGCCGCGCACCTCTCCCGCACCGCGTACTACCAGCAGCTGAACCGGATCGAGCAGGTCCTCGGGGTGTCCCTGGAGGACCCGGACTCGGTGCTGTCGCTGTACGTCGCGCTGCTGGTGCGGGAGATGGGCGAACGGGACCCTCAGCTGCCCCGCCCGCCCGCGCCGGCCGGCCAGGGCACGGCCGACCGGGGCACGGCCGACTAGGGCAGCCGGGGCGCCTTGACCGGCAGCTCGGGAACGGCGGGCAGCTCGATGCCGGGCGCCGACTCGGCCGGGGTCAGCGAGCGGGCCTGGGGCGCGAGCAGGCCGCCGGTGAGGCCGGTGGGGTCGGTCGGCCGCGGCGCGTCGGGCAGGCCGATGCCCGCGGGCGCGGCCACGTGCGGCGCCTTGGCCGGCGGCACTACGGCCGGCACGGGCGCGGGCAGCTGCACCGACTGCCCGGGGACGAGGTCGGCGGCGGGCGTGACGACCTGCTGCCCCACCTCGGGGGAGTGACCGACCTTGCCGTCGAGCAGGTCGGTGGGGGCCTCCGCGGCGTTCGCGGCGGAGGTGAGCAGTGGTGAGGTGCCGACGGCGAGCAGGGCGGCGGCACGCAGGAGTCCGCGGGTGCGGTTTCCGGACACGGTTTTCCTAACCTGGTCGGGGACCTTCGACTTGACTCCTTCTGCATCGGTCGTTGGCAAACGTCTCCACAGCTGCACGATCAGGTGACTGACGCTCCGTGTTGATGTCACCCGATGGGGCCAGAATGGCGATGTGGACGACTTGCGCAACACCTCGGGCCCGGTGCGGGGACCCGTGGTGCAGGCGGGAACGATCAACGGCGGCGTGCACCTGACCGGTGCCCCGGCACGACCCATCAGCCAGCTCCCTCCCGCCGTCCCGCGCTTCGTCGGCCGTGCGGACGAACTGGCACTCCTGTCCGGGCTGCTCACCGGCGACGGGGCCACTCCGGTGATCGCCATCAACGGCACTGCGGGCATCGGCAAGACCACCCTGGCCGTCACGTGGGCGAGATCGGTGGTCGACCGCTTCCCCGACGGCCAGCTGTACGTGGACCTGCGCGGCTTCGACCCGCTCGGACCGGTCGAGCCGACCGCGGCGGTGCGGGGCTTCCTGGACGCCTTCGCCATCCCCGCCGAGCAGGTCCCGACCGATCTGGAGGCGCAGGCGGCCCTGTACCGCAGCCACGTCGAGGGCAGGCGGGTGCTCGTGCTGCTGGACAACGCCCGCGACGCCGAACAGGTCCGCCCGCTGCTGCCCGGCAGCCCGACCTGCGCGGTCCTGGTCACCAGCCGCGACCACCTGAGCGGGTTGGTGGCGCGCGAACAGGCCAGGCGGTGCGTCCTGGCCCCGCTGTCGATCCGGGAGTCCCGGGAACTGCTGTCGACCTACCTCGGTGAGCGACGGGTCAGCGCAGAGGAGCGGGCGGTGGACGAACTGGCCGAGCGCTGCGCCCGGCTGCCGATCGCCCTGGCCATCGCGGGCACCAAGGCGGTGGACGAGCCGCACCTGCGCGTGTACGAGATGGTCACCGAGCTGGCGGAGCTGTCCACCGAAGACGACGCGAGCACCGACCTCCGCGCGATCTTCGGTTGGTCCTACCACGTGTTGCCCCCGGACGCTGCCAGGCTGTTCCGGCTCCTCGGGCTGCACCCCGGTGCGGATGTTCCGGGTGAAGCGGCGGCAAGCCTGCTCGGACTGCCCGCAGCGGCCACCCGGCGTTTGTTGCACCACCTGGTCAGGGCGTCGCTGTTGGAGGAATGGTCCCGGGACCGCTACCGGTTCCACGACCTGCTGCGCGAGTACGCGGCCGAGCGGGCCGCCGAGGAGGAACCCGCCGGGGAGCGGCGCGCGGCCGTGCGCCGACTGCTCGACCACTACCTGCACGCCAGCTTCGCCGGCGAGCGACAACTCCACCCGCACCGGGCCTCGATCCGGCTCGACCCACCCTACCCGGGCACTGTGGTCATGTCGGTCGAGGGCATCACCTCGGCGTGGTCCTGGTTCACCGCCGAGCACGCGAATCTGCTCGCCGCACTGGACCTCGCCGACCGCGAGGGCTTCGCGGGGCATGTGTGGCGGCTGGCCTGGACCGCGCAGTCGTACCTGGGCCGCAGCGGGCGGTGGTGGGATTGGGAGGCGGTCCAGCGCAGGGCGTTGGCAGCGGCCGAGGACCCGGAGGTCGAGGTGCTCGCGCTGCGGGGGCTCGGGCGGATGTTCACGCTCAGCGGCCGCTACGACGAGGCGGTCGAGGTGCTGGAACGCGCACTGGCCATCCCTCTCGACCTCATGCACACCCACGAGGCGATCAGCCTCGCCTACGAGCGACGTGGTTCGTCGATCGAGGCACACGCCCACGCGCGGATCGCGGTCTCCCTCGCCACCGACGACAGCGGGCGGCGGCGGACACGCGCGCTCCTCCAACTGGGCCGCACGCTGGTCGCCCTCGACGAGGTGGCCGAGGCGCGCACCCACTTGGACCGGGCGCTCGAACTGTTGGCCGACTCGGATGACCGGATCAGCATGGCCGACGCGGCCGAGTGCCTGGGTCGGGTGTGCCTCCGCACAGGCGACTTCGCCGGGGCGTTGGCGCATTTTGAGGAGGCCCTGGTGGGCTACCGCGAATTCGGTCACCGCTGGTCCCACGCGCACACCCTGACCCGCGTCGGCGAGGCGTGGTCCGGCTTGGGCGAGGACGAGAAGGCCCGGCGCGCGCGGCGGCGGGCCTTCCGGCTGTTCACGCTCATCGGCCACCCTGAAGCGGAGCGCTGGGCGGTGGAAAACGCCCCGCGGTCGCCCAGTCCGCCGACCAGGACGACCGCGGGGCTACCCGCCCCCTCAGGCGGTTCGCGGGCCGTCGCGGGGTGGGAAGAGGCACCCCGCGACGGCCTCCCCCGGGACTAGGGGTTCGTGACCCCCAGGGTGTAGGCGCCGGACCCGCTGTACGCGTGCACCCGGTACCGGTAGTAGCCGGCGGTGCCGTTGTAGGTCACCGTCTCGCTCGCGGCCGGGCTGTCGCCCTTGGCCACGTCCGCCCACGCGCTGCCGTTCCACTTCTGGAGGTACAGGTCGAAGTCCGCGCCGCTCGGCCCGGCCAGGCAGCCGACGTGCGCGCCGGACACCGTGGACTGGTAGTAGCTCCCGTTCGGCTGGATCGCCTGCCCGCCCGCGGCCAGCGAGCCGTTGTGGCGGGTCTCGGAGCTCTGGCAGCCGGTCGGCGGGTTGGGCGTGCCGCCACCGCCGGTGAGCAGGGACAGCCCGTACGCCTGGAGGATCTCGTTGACCGGCTGGAAGTACGTGGTGCCGCCGGTGCGGCAGTTGCCCGAACCGCCCGAGGTCACGCCCTGCGCCTGGGTCCCCGCCAGCAGCGAGCCGCCCGAGTCGCCGGGCTCCGCGCACACCGTGGTCTGGATCAGGCCGGTCACCGTGCCCTGCGGGTAGCTCACCGACGAGTTGCGGGCCTGGATGGTGCCGCAGTGCCACCCGGTGGTCGAGCCCGATCGGCACACTGTGGCGCCGACCGGCGCGTCCTGCGAGCCCGCCACGGACACCGTGCCGCCGGAGTAGTTGTTCACCAGGCCGCGCGGCGTGTTGCCGGCCGCGACCTGCACCCACGCGTAGTCGTTGCCGGGGAAGCTGGAGCCCCGGAAGGTGCCGCTCGGGTTGGACGTGGACGCGCCGGTCGAGCCGCAGTGCCCGGCGGTGACGAAGCCGCCGTTGACCGGGAACCCGACCGAGCAGCGCGAGCCGCTGCCGATGTTGTAGGCGTTGCCGCCCACCACGTCGATCAGCGGGCGCGGCGCCTCGTCGGTGCCGACGAACCGGACCGCCGCCGCGTCGACGCCCGAGGAGGCCACGAACGCCCGCGCGGCGGCCGGCTCCGAGGGGCGGGACTTGACCACGACGGTGTTGGTGGGCAGGTCGACGTACCAGCCGGGCACCGACTTCGGCGCCTTCGCGACGTGGGCGTCCAACGCGGACTTGACCGCGTCCAGGTCCCGTTCGCTGCGCTGCACGAGGGTGGTGCGCACGCCCCGCGCCACATCGGCCGACTTCCCGGTGACACCGACGGTCAGCGTGCCGGACGAGTCGATCCACGCGCCGCCGAACCGGCTGTCCAGCTGCTTGCGCAGGGCGCGGGCGGTGTCGCCGGAGCGCCGGTCGGCGGCGAGCCGGGTGCGTGCCCGGTCCGCGTCCAGGCCCAGGTCGCGCTGGACGGCGGAGAGGATCAGGGCGTCCTGGTCGGCGGGCGCGGCCTGGGCGGCGGGGGTCAGGGTCCCGGCCACGACCAGCGCCGCGGCGAGCGCGAGCGGTCTCAACGAAGCGGACATGGGGGTTCTCCTCGAGGGAGTGCAGGGAGTGCAGGGATTCCCCGTGAAAAGTAATTCGGCCCGCCCGACAGGGGTAATACCGATTGGGTCATAAGGCCGCGTGATGCCCCCCCGGTCAGGCGGGCAGGTGGTGCGCCACCGCGCCGTACTCGGGGTGCCGGGCGAGCCAGGCCGCGTAGCGCGGGCTGCGCTCGGCGGTCTCCCGGTACGCCTCGGCGGCGTAGCGCAGCACCTGCGGGCCGAGCGCGGCGGCCGGCCCCTCCGGGTCCCAGCCGATGAGGTGGCGCCACCGCAGCGGCACGCCCGCCAGCGGCACGGTGACCACGCCGGGCGTGCGGCGGAACGTCGGCTGGCACAGCACCACCGCGTCACCCGCCGCCGCCAGGTCGATGCAGCCGGGCATGTCCACCTCGTACATCGGGCGCGGCGTGAACCCGGCCCGGCTGCACGCGGCCACGAAGCAGTTGCCGAAGCACCCGTCACCCGGCACCGCCGCCCACTGGGTGTCCTTCAGCGCGGCCAGCTCCACCTCCTCCAGCAGCGCGAACGGGTGCCCCTCGGGCACCAGCACGAACACCGGGTCGACCGCGATCACGCTCCACGCCAGCCCGTGCCCGTCCGGCGGCGAGGCGTTCCCGCACACGCCCGCCAGCACGTAGTCCAGCCGGCCACCGGCCACCATGGCGGCGAGCTCGTCACCGGACCACGACACCTGGGTGGACACGTGCGCGCCGGGGTGCGACTCGGTGAGCCGGTGCACCAGGCCGCCGAGCATCGGCCCGTTCACCGCGCCCACCCGGTAGCGGTCGGTGGGCTGGTCGTCGTCCACCAGGCGCAGTGCGTCCTCCTGGAGCCGGGAGAACGCGGGCAGCAGCACGCGCGCCCGTTCCAGCACCAGCTCGCCCAGCGCGGTCGGCCGGGCGCCCCGGTGGTCGCGGTCGAACAGCTTGCCGCCGAGCAGACCCTCGACCCGGTGCAGCTGCGCGGTCAGGGCGGGCTGGGCCAGGCCCAGGACCGAGGCCGCCTTGGACAGGCTGCCCTCCTCCGCGATCGCGCAGACCACGCGCAGGTGACGCAGTTCGAGCTTCATCCGCCCGACGTTAAGACACCGGTCACGCTGCGGTCGACAGCGAACATCCCATCACCCGAACGATGGATCGACCGCCGAGGCGCCGCAGACCATTCATATCACGCTCGGTAGCACTGCCACTACCGGGAGCACACCGCACGACGTCACCGGGCGCCCACCGGGGACAATGGGCAGACTGTCCGCTGATCATGGCAAGCGTGGACACTCTGACACTGCCCAACGCGCGTGGCCCGACCGGAGGATGCCGGGATGGGAATCGCGCCGAACCGCCCGCCAGCGGGATGTTCCACGAGCGTAACAGGGGCGTGACCGATGGCCCTCCACCCCGCGAGCCAGGTCACGACCGATGCCGACGGCCGCGTCGAGCTGCGGGACCACTCCGCGATCGCGGACAGCCCGCACTACAACCCCGAGCTGGCCCCGGTGCCGCTGGAGCGCCGCACCTGGTCGACCTACAACTTCTTCGCGCTGTGGATGGGCATGGCGCACAACATCCCCAGCTACACCCTCGCCGCGTCCCTGGTCGCCCTGGGCATGGACTGGCTCCAGGCGTTCCTGACCATCACCCTGGGCAACCTGATCGTGCTGGTCCCGATGCTGCTCAACAGCCACGCCGGCACCAAGTACGGCATCCCCTTCCCGGTGTTCGCCCGCGCGTTCTACGGCATCCGCGGCGCGAACCTGGTCGCCCTGCTGCGGGCGTTCATCGCCTGCGCGTGGTTCGGCATCCAGACCTGGGTGGGCGGCAAGGCGCTGCACGTCATCGTCGGCCGCCTGGCCGGCGACGGGTGGGTGAACGCCCCCGTCGTCCTCGGCCAGACCTCCACCCTGTGGCTGTGCTTCCTGGGCTTCTGGGTGGTGCAGATGCTGATCATCTGGCGCGGCATGGAGGCGATCCGGCGCTTCGAGAACTGGACCGCGCCGCTGGTCAGCATCGGTTTCCTGGTGCTGCTGGGCTACGTGGCGGTCAAGGCGGGCGGCTTCGGGCCGATCCTGTCCGAGCCCTCGAAGCTCGGCTGGGGCGCGGACTTCTGGAAGGTGTTCTTCCCCGCCCTCATGGGCATGATCGCGTTCTGGTCCACCCTCTCGCTGAACATGCCGGACTTCACCCGGTTCGGCGGCAGCCAGCGCAAGCAGGCCGTCGGCCAGCTGCTGGGCCTGCCCACGACCATGTCGTTCATCGCGATCGTGGCGATCCTGACCACCTCGGGCGCGGTGGCCCTCTACGGCGAGGCGATCTGGGACCCGGCCGAGCTGGCGAGCCGGTTCGACTCGACGGCCGTCGTGCTGGTGGCGCTGGTCGCGCTGGTGCTGGCGACCATCTCGGCGAACCTCGCGGCGAACGTGGTCAGCCCGTCCTACGACTTCTCCAACGCCTTCCCGAAGAAGATCTCGTTCGCGCTCGGCGGCCTGATCACCGGCGTCGTCGGCATCGTCATCCAGCCGTGGCGGCTGATCGCGGACCCGAACATCTACATCTTCGCCTGGCTCGGCTTCTACGGCGGCCTGCTGGCGTCGGTCGCCGGGGTCTTCGTCGCCGGCTACTGGATCCTCGCCAGGACCCACCTGGAGCTGCCCGACCTGTACCTGTCCGGCCGCGGCGCCTACTGGTTCTCGGCCGGCTGGAACTGGCGCGCCGTGGTGGCGACCGTCGTCGGCTCCGTGCTGGCCGTGGGCGGCGCGTACGGCGGGCCGTTCCCGGCCGACGGGCTGATCCCGTTGCTGAAACCGCTCTACGACTACAACTGGGTCGTCGGACTGCTCGGCGGCCTGCTCGTCCACCTGGCGCTGGCGCCGCGGAGGGAGAAATCGTGAGCAACGTCGTCCGGGCAGGGCTGGTCCAGCAGAGGTGGACCGGCGACAAGGACTCGATGACCGCGAACGCGGTCGAGGCGATCCGCGCCGCCGCCTCGCGGGGCGCGCAGGTCGTGTGCCTCCAGGAGCTGTTCTACGGGCCGTACTTCTGCCAGGTGCAGGACGCCGACTACTACTCCTACACCGAGGGCATCCCCGACGGCCCGACCACCGAGCTGATGTGCCAGGTGGCCGAGCAGCACGGCGTGGTGCTCGTGGTGCCGATGTACGAGGAGGAGCAGCCGGGGGTCTACTACAACACCGCCGCGGTGATCGACGCGGACGGCACCTACCTCGGCAAGCACCGCAAGAACCACATCCCGCAGGTCAAGGGGTTCTGGGAGAAGTTCTACTTCCGGCCCGGCAACCTCGGCTACCCGGTGTTCGACACCGCCGTGGGCAAGGTCGGCGTCTACATCTGCTACGAGCGGCACTTCCCGGAGGGCTGGCGCGCGCTGGGGCTGGGCGGCGCGCGGATCGTGTTCAACCCGTCGGCGACGAGCCGCGGCCTGTCCGAGTACCTGTGGCGGCTGGAGCAGACCTCGGCGGCGGTGGCCAACGAGTACTTCGTGGGCACCATCAACCGCGTCGGCGTGGAACCGCTGGGCGACAACGACTTCTACGGCCAGTCGTACTTCGCCGACCCGCGCGGGCAGCTCATCGGCGAGGCCGCCTCCGACACCGAGGAGGAGGTGGTGGTCCGCGACCTGGACATGGACCTGCTGGCCGAGGTCCGCGACCTGTGGGCGTTCTACCGCGACCGCCGCCCCGACACCTACGGCGGGCTGGTGCAGCCGTGACGATCCTGATCAGGGGCGGCACGGTCGTCAACGCGACCGGCGCGGCGCCGGCCGACGTGCTCGTGGACGGCGAGCGGATCGCGGCCCTGCTGGCGCCCGGGTTCCCGCTCCAGGCCGACGAGACGATCGACGCCGCCGGCAAGTACGTCATCCCCGGCGGCATCGACGCGCACACCCACATGGAGATGCCGTTCGGCGGCACGTCCTCCGCCGACGACTTCCCCAGCGGCACGACCGCCGCCGCGTGGGGCGGCACCACCACGATCATCGACTTCGCCGTGCAGGCCAAGGGCACCTCCCTGCTGTCCACACTGGACAGGTGGCACCAGAAGGCCGACGGCAGGTGCGCCATCGACTACGGGTTCCACATGATCGTCTCCGACGTCAACGACACCTCGTTGAAGGAGATGGAGTCCTGCGTGGACGCGGGCGTGAACACCTTCAAGATGTTCATGGCCTACCCCGGCGTCTTCTACGCCACCGACGGCGAGATCCTGCGCGCCATGCAGAAGGCCCGCGAGACCGGCTCCACGATCATGATGCACGCGGAGAACGGCATCGCGATCGACGAGCTGGTGGCGCAAGCGCTTGCGCAGGGCCGCACCGAGCCCGTCGAGCACGGCCTGACCCGCCCGCCCGAGCTGGAGGGCGAGGCCACCTCCCGCGCCATCGCCCTGGCGAAGGTCACCGGCTCGCCGCTCTACGTCGTGCACCTGTCCGCCGCGCAGGCGCTGGACGCGGTGGCGCGAGCGCGCGACACCGGGCAGAACGTGTTCGCCGAGACCTGCCCGCAGTACCTGTACCTGTCGCTGGAGGACCTGGCCAGGCCGGACTTCGAGGGCTCGAAGTACGTGGCCTCTCCCCCGCTGCGGCCCAGGGAGCACCAGTCCGAGCTGTGGCGCGGCCTGCGCACCAACGACCTGTCGGTGGTGTCGACCGACCACTGCCCGTTCTGCTTCAAGGACCAGAAGGAGCTGGGGCGCGGCGACTTCTCCAAGATCCCCAACGGCATCCCGGGCGTGGAGCACCGGATCGACCTGCTGCACCAGGGCGTGGTGAGGGGTGAGATCAGCCTGGCGCGGTGGGTGGAGATCTGCTCCACCACGCCCGCCCGGATGTTCGGCCTGCACCCGCGCAAGGGCGTCGTCGCGCCCGGCGCGGACGCCGACCTCGTGGTCTACGACCCGGCGGCGACGCAGGTGATCTCGGCGGCCACGCACCACATGGACGTCGACTACTCCGCCTACGAGGGCATGGAGATCACCGGCAGGGTCGACACCGTGCTCTCGCGCGGGCGCGTGGTCGTGGACGCCTCCGGCTTCCGCGGCTCGACCGGTCACGGGCGGTTCCTGGCCCGCGAGCTGAACCAGTACCTGGTCTGAGGGGGCGGCCGTGGACTTCGGTGTGGTGTTGCAGACCGACCCGCCCGCGCGGGACGTGGTGAGCGGGATGAGGGCCGCGGAGGACAACGGCTTCCGCTACGGCTGGACGTTCGACTCGTGCGTGCTGTGGCAGGAGCCGTTCGTCATCTACTCGCAGGTGCTGGCGGCGACGTCGTCGCTGGTCGTGGGCCCGATGGTGACCAACCCGAGCACCCGGGACTGGTCGGTGACCGCGTCGCTGTTCGCCACGCTGAACGACATGTTCGGCAACCGCACGGTGTGCGGGATCGGGCGCGGCGACTCGGCGCGGCGGGTGATCGGGCAGCAGCCCGCGTCGCTCGCGACCCTGGGCCGGGCCATGACGGTGATCAGGGAGCTGGCCGAGGGCCGCGAGGTCGAGCACCACGGCACGCCGGTGCGCATCCCCTGGGTGCGCGACGGCCGGCTGGAGGTGTGGATGGCCGCCTACGGCCCCCGCGCGCTCAGGATGGTCGGTGAGCAGGCCGACGGGTTCATCCTCCAGACCGCCGACCCGGACATCGCCCGGTGGACCATCGGCTCGGTGCGCGAGGCGGCCGCCGCGGCGGGCCGCGACCCGGCGTCGATCACGATGTGCGTGGCCGCGCCCGCGTACGTCGGCGACGACCTGCCGCACCAGCGGGACCAGCTGCGCTGGTTCGGCGGCATGGTCGGCAACCACGTGGCCGACCTCGTCGCCCGGTACGGCGACTCGGGCGCGGTGCCGAGGGCGCTGACCGACTACATCCGCGACCGCGAGGGCTACGACTACGCCCACCACGGTCGGGCGGGCAACCGGTCGACCGATTTCGTGCCGGACTCGATCGTGGACCGGTTCTGCCTGGTCGGCCCCGCGTCCGCGCACGTGGAGCGGTTGGCGGAGCTGAGGGAGATCGGCGTGGACAACTTCGCGCTGTACCTGATGCACGACCAGAAGGACAAGACGCTGACCGCCTACGGCAACGAGGTGATCGACGCGGTGTGACGGCGTGCGCCGGTTCCCCGGGGAACCGGCGCGCACCGGCTCAGCGCTCGGGCAGCTTCCCGAGGAAGGCCCGCCACGCGGTCAGGGTGAAGGCCAGGCGAGGGGCGGTGTTCTTGGAGTCCCGCACGCCCACGGCCTCCGGGGCGAACGCCACCTCCACGCAGTTCGTGTTCCCACCACCGCTGAAGCTGCTCTTACGCCACTGCCTCGCCTCCAGCCCCACGCTGTTCCTCCCGCAGTCGGTCGTAGCGGTCCGCCCACTCGGCGAACACCGACCGCGATTCTTCCTCACTCAACGCCACCCGGTCGAGATCGTTACACGCCTGCCGGAACCGCTCGGTGGTTCCGGGGTCGTCCGAGAACACGGACATCGGCCCGGTCTCGGCGTACGAGACGGGCTGGTGGTCGGCGAAGGTCATGAAGGTGAAGGCCGCCAAGAGCGACGGGGGCAGTTGGTTCTCGAAGGTCAACAACCGCACGCCGCCACGGAACAGCAGTTGCAGCATCTGCTCGTACATCACCTGCGGACCGCCCACGACGTGGCGCAGCACCGATTCAAGGATGAAGAAGCACCCCAGGGGCGGTCGGGGCCGGTCGAAGATCCGCTGACGCGCCATGCGATTGGCCACGCCGTGCTCGAAGTTCGGCAAACCGATCAGCGCGGCGGCGTAGTCCACGGTCTGGAGCAGTCCCGGGATGTTGACGACCTCGTACGCCCAGATGACCCGGGCCGTCTGCTCGTGCAGGAGCAGTGCGCGCAGGTCATCGGGCATGGCGATCTTGTGCGGTCGGACGAGGTGGCCCGTGTTGGGCTCCTGCACCAGCGACATGATGTGGTCGTAGGTGGACTGGTCGGTGCGGAGGTGGCCGACGTAGCGGGCGACGTCGAGCGGGCTCGTGCCGCGCGTCCCGCGTTCCAACTTCGATATCTTGCCGGGCGACCACCCCAATTCCTCGGCCAGGTTCCCGAACCTGACCTCGGACCCGCGACGGGCTCGACGGAGGGCATCGCCCAGTTCACGACTGAGGGCATTCGACTCACGGGAATCCATGCGGGGAAGCTACAACCTTTTCAGCCGGCCGCCCCAGTGGTACCGGACCTTTTCATCCTAAAAGGTCAGAGGTGTACCGGGGGGCCACTCCTCGGCATTGTTGCGCCCGCGCAACAATGCCGAGGAGAAACGCTCAGACCGCTTGCGCCGCGCAGGGCGTTGCGGCACCCGCACCGGCGGCCGTCGCCGTGGGGGTCGTGGTCGGACCCGTGATCGGGGGCCCGCCGGACGCGGCGCGGTTGCCGGAGCAGGAGTTGGTCCTGAAGATGCCCTGGGAGCCGTACGCGAACACCAGGTAGTCCTGTCCGACCGCCAGCCTCGTACCGCACATCGAGCCGTGGACCGTCGTCTCGACGGTGACCACCGCGACGGGCACGTCACCCTTGTACTCGGTGCCGACCCTGATCACGTAGAGGTGGTTGTCGTCGTAGGTGTCGCTCGACTTCCCGGTGTCGAGGACCTCGGCGAGCACGACGCCGGTGAACACGTAGCCGGCCCGCGCGTAGCGCTGCGCCTCGCTGTCGTTCGGGTAGCAACTACAGGCGCTGGCCGAACCGGCGAACGCCGCCGTCAACATTCCGACGACCAGCACCAGGACGCCGGTCGTGCGTGCCAAGAACCGCAGGAACATGGCTGTCTCCCCTGTCCGGGTACCGGCGGTCAGACCGCTTGCGCCGCGCAGGGCGCCACGGCGCCCGCACCGGCGGCGGTCGCGGTGGAGGTCGTGGTCGGGCCCGTGACCGGGGGCCCGGCGGACGCCGCGCGGTTCCCGGAGCAGGAGTCGGTCCTGAACGAGTCGCCGACCCGGTAGGCGAACAGCAGGTAGTCGGTGCCGACGCTCAGCCTGGTGCCGCACGCCGTGCCGTGGATCGTGGTCTGGAGCGTGACCACCGAGACGGGCACGTCGCCCTTGTACTCGGTGCCGACCCTGACCATGTAGAGGTAGCTGTCGTCGGCGGAGTTGTTCGGCTGTCCCATGTCGAGGACCTCGGCGAGCACGACGCCGGTGAACACGTGGCCGTACCGCGCGTAGCGCTTCGGCTCGGTGTCCTGGGAGGGACAGGTGCAGGCGAGGGCCGTACCGGCCGACGCCGCGACCATCCCGGTGAGCAACACCAGCACACCGACCGCACGTGCCAAGAACCGAAAAAGCATGGAGGACCTCCATCAGGTGGCGACAACGGCACTGTGGCGGTGTTCGTCCAGAATAACTTCTCCCGGACGAAAAAACAGGCGCCGCTCGTATGCCGGTAACTCCGGCGAACAGCGCAATGGCATTTTCGGGCAATGGGACAGGAAGGTCCGCCCCGGCGCGGTCGTGGCACGGGGCGGTCCGCCCTCCCGGCGCGACCGGCGGGCCGGACCCTCCACCCCGGTCCCGACGCCGAATCCCCCGCTTGCGAAGCGGAACACTGCTCCGTATGGTTACCGGAGCACCGTTCCGCTTGCGTGCCCGGCACCGACCGGGCCCTCTCCTGATCGCCCCGCCGGTCCCGTGGACCGCCGCGCGGGCGTCGAAGGGAAACGACGAACCATGACCGCCACCCTTGATGCCGGGACGACCACCCCCGTCCTGTCCTACAGCCCCGTGGTGCTCCCGGTGCCGGGGCGCCCGGTGGACCTCACGCTGCGCGTGACCGCGCCGGAAACCGGCGACGACCTGCCCGTGGTCCTGTTCTCCCACGGCCACGGCGGAGCCAGGGACCTCGCCTCGCAGGACGGCTACGCGCCGCTCGCCGCGCGCTGGGCGGCGGCCGGTTTCGTCGTCGTCCAGCCCACCCACCTCAGCTCGCGCAGGCTCGACCACCTCTGGGAGCGCACCCCCGGAGCGCCCCTGTTCTGGCGCTCGCGCGCCGAGGACCTGATCCACGTCCTCGACCGCCTGGACGAGGTCGAGCGGGCCGTGCCGCTGCTCGCCGGGCGCGTCGACCGCGACGCCGTCGCCGTGGCCGGGCACTCCCTGGGCGGCTTCACCGCCGCGCTCCTGCTCGGCGCGGGAGTCACCGACCCCGACACCGGGGAGCGGGTGAGCTACCTCGACCCGAGGGTCGAGCGGGGCGTCCTGCTGGCCGCGCCCGGCCGGGGCGACGTCCTCAACGGCCCGGCGGCCGACCGGGTCCCGGTCTTCCGCACCCTGGACCTCTCCACCATGACCCGGCCGGCCCTGGTCGTCGCCGGCGACCAGGACGACTCCCGCCACTTCACCGACCTGGGCCCGGCCTGGCACCGCGACCCCTACCACCTCGCGCCCGGCCCGAAGTCCCTGCTGACCGTCTTCGGCGCGGGCCACCTGCTCGGCGGCGTCCAGGGCTACGACGCGGCGGAGTCCGTGCAGCTGTCGGACGACGCCCCGGGTCTCGCCGCCGCCGTCGCCCACCTGACCGCCGCCTACCTGCGCACCGGTGCCCGCCCCGGCGACGACGCCTGGCAGCGGGCGCGCGACGAGCTGACCACCGGCCCCGACGCGATCGGCGCCGTCGAGTCCAAGCGCTGAACCGGCGGCGGGACGCGATTGTCGGACCCTCTCGCTACCGTGCCCCCATGATCCTTCCCACCGCTGCCGAGGAAGCCCGGTTCTGGGCGCTGCTGGAGAACGCGTGGGCCGGTCGCGGCCCCGAGGTGGCCGCGCTGCGCCGCGCCCTGGTGGAGCGCGCGCCCGGCGAGGACGCCTTCGACGAGGCCGCCCAGCTCGAAGAGCACCTGGACCGGGTGCTCGGCGCCCTGCACGAGGCCGCCGCGGACCTGTCGGCCGAGGAGCTGACCGCGCTGGACCGCGTGGCCGAGCGCAAGCTGCACGAGATCGACCGCGCGGACGTCCACGAGGTGACCGACGGCTCCGACGACGGTTTCCTCTACGCGCGCGGCTTCGTCCTCGCGATGGGGCGGGAGTTCTACGAGGCCGTGGCCCGCGACCCCCGGATGGCGATCGAGGACGCCGAGGCGGAGGCGTTCTGCTACCTGTTCGCCCGGGTGCACGAGGAGCGGTTCGGGGACTACCCGGAGACGGGGTCGGGGATCTCCCGGGAATCCTGCTCGAACGCGGCGGGGTGGCCGGAGCTGGGGGTACCGTCGAACGCGTGATCGACTTCGAGAAGCAGTCCGTCTTCAAGCTGGCGCCGTGCCGCCCCGAGGAGATCGCGTCCCAGGTGACGCCGATCATGATCCAGGGCGAGCGGGTCGTGTCGTGCTTCAAGACCGTGCGCGATTTCGTGGTGTTCACCGACAAGCGGGTCATCGCGGTGAACGTCCAGGGCATGACGGGGCGGAAGAAGGATTTCACCTCCCTGCCCTACAGCCGCGTGCAGGCGTTCTCCATCGAGACCGCCGGCACCTTCGACATGGACGCCGAACTGGATTTGTGGTTCAGCGGGCTCGGCCAGGTGCGCCTGGAGTTCAGGGGCCACGCCGACGTGAAGCTGCTGGCGCAGATCATCGGCACCTACGTGCTCTGACGCGCCGCGGTCGGGGCACGGGTTCGCCCCCTTGTCCCTCGTGTCACGCTGACGGGGAAGGGGGCGAGGGTGACGTCGACCGGGGAGGTGGCGGCACAGGTCCGGGCCGCGTGCGCGAAAGGCGAACAAGCGCGGACCGCCTTGGAACAGGCGAAAGACCTGGCCGGCGAAGCGCATGACGTGTTGGCCCGCGCGTTGGAAGGCGCACGCCACCTCGGATCCGACGTGGAACAGGTCCTGTCCGCGCTCAACCAGGTGGTGGACGGGTGCGAAGGCCACCTGTGGCCGCTGATCAACGAGGCCGTGAAAGCCGCCGAGGACTTCGCGGCCGAATTGCGGGGCGGGCGGCAGCCCACCACGTTCCCCGCCCCGACTGCCCGGGGGCCCGCACAGCCGCCGCAACAGCACCCGGCCCGCCAGTCCGACACCGCCGACCCGCCCGTGATCCCGCCCGAACGGATCGAGCGACTGCGGCGCGAACTCCCTCCCGATGTGCCTCCGCCCGATCAACGCCCGCCAGGCACGCCGCGACCCAAGACACACGGGCGGTGGATCGGTCCCGATGGACAGGCCCGGCTCGTTGTCAGCGGCGAAGACGAGATGTACCGCGAATCCGAAACTGTGCTGGCTGATCTCGGTTTTCGCAGGAAGCTGACCCGTGCGTCCGACGTCGAGATGAAGTTGGCGGCGTACATGCGCAACCACGGTGTCCGATCGGCCACACTGTTGATCAACAACTTGCCCTGCCGCGGTCCGCTCGGCTGCGATGAGCTCGTACCGGTGTTGTTGCCCGAGGGGTGCACAATGACCGTACACGGCGCAAATGGCTTCACGAAGACCTACCGAGGAGGGGCTGCACCACCGTGGCGCAAGGGCTGAACGTCTACTACGACGACGGACACGCAGACAACCCCGTTGTCATCACCGAACCGGAGGAAGTCCGGGAACTCTTCGTGGCCCTACGGGGCAAGTACTCCGCCGGCAGCGCCGTCCTGCTCACGATCGTTCCCGTCTCCGATCCGTGGAGTTCAGAGCTGAACGCGGGGATCGATGGTGACGTGGGCGTTCTGCACTACTCCGGCGAGGACCACCCGGAGGGCGTTTACAGCAGGAGTTCCACGCCTTCCAACGCCGAACCGGTGATCTACTACTACGTCACGGCGGACACGGAGTTCCCGCCCAACTCCGAAGTCCCCGTTGCCGATGTGGAAGCCGCCGTCGTCGACTACCTGACCACCGGCCACCGGCCGGAGTCCGTGGTGTGGCAGCCCACCCGCGGCATCCACGTGCCCTGAGCCGCCGGGGTCAGGTGCGGTAGGCGGCCGTCGCGAGCTGGACGAACGACCGGATCAGGTGATTCGTGTCGTCCCTCTTCCAGGCCAGCACCACGCGGCTGGGGCTCATGTCGACCACCGGCACGACGGTGAGTCCCGGGGCCGGCTCGTGGCCCAGGACCGTCACCCCGATCGTGCCGTTCCAGAGAACGGATTGCCGGCATTCCTGGACCGCGCGCACCACCGGCCCCTCGCGGGGTTCCCCGCCGTTCCAGTACGACTGCCAGAGGGGGTCGGTGCCCTCCGGGAACAGGAACCAGCGGCGGTCGGCCAGGTCGGCCAGCCCCAGGCTCCGGTGGCGGGCCAGCGGGTCGTCCGCGCGCAGCAGCGCGCCCACCGGGTCCGCGCGCAGTTCGCACACGGTCAAGCCGGTCTGGTCGAACGGCGCCCGGGTCAGGGCGACGTCCACGAGCCCGGCGCGCAGCCCGCAGGTGGGATCGGTCAGGTCGGTCTCGCGGATGTGGACCTCGACGTGCGGGTGCCGCCGCCGGTGGGCGCCGGCCAGTTCGACCACGTCCGGATCGGTGCTGTCGCCGAGGATGCCGACGGTGATGGTCGCGGGGCCGGCCGCGGCGGCCACGCGCACGCGGGCCCGGTCGGCGTGCTCCAGCAGGGCGCGGGCCTCGTCGAGCAGCACCGCCCCGGCGGGCGTCAGGTGGACACCGGTCGGGGACCGGTGGAACAGCACGACGCCGAGTTCGCCCTCCAGGTGCTTGATCGCCCGGCTCAGCGGCGGTTGGCTCATGTGCAGCCGGGCGGCGGCGCGGCCGAAGTGGAGTTCCTCGGCGACCGCCAGGAAGTAACGCAGTGTGCGCAGCTCCACGGTGCGACGATACCCGTGCGGTATCGGTTGGGTGACACAGGTCTTGGACAGCCGCGACGCCCGGCGGTGGAATTCGGGGCGTGGACATCGCGTACTGGTTCGTCGCCGGCCTGCTGAGCCTCTTCTACCTCTACTCGGGCGGGATCAAGGTGATCCGGAGCCGCGAGCGGCTCCGGCCGATGATGGCCTGGGTGGACGACACGCCGATGCCGGTCGTCCGAACCCTCGGCGTGCTCGAGGTGCTCGGCGCGATCGGCCTGGTCCTGCCGCCGCTGACCGGCACCGCGCCCTGGCTGGCCCCGGTCGCGGCCGGCGGGCTCGTCGTCCTCCAGGTCGGGGCGACCGCCGTCCACCTGCGTCGCGGTGACCGCCGCATCGCCCTCAACCTCGGGCTCCTCGTCGCCGCGGCCGGGGCAGGCTGGCTGGCCACCACCTGGTTGTAAGACCCGACCACGCACCGACGGCGGTCACCCGTCAGGCGGCGCACCTGACCGCGTTGAGGCTGACCCCGGTGAGGGGCAGCGGGGAGCCGTTGTGGTTCACGGCGAACTCGATCTCGGCGTACTGACCGGTGTACAGGTCCCGGTTCCAGGACGGGGCGTTGACCCGCACGTGGTAGGACAACTGGGTGAAGCTGCCGCCCCAGAGGTAGGCGATCGTGCCGGGGCCGCCCAGCTCGAAGTTGACGTACCAGGGCGCCGCCCGCTCCGGGCCCAGGTTCGTCACCTTCAGCTTCACCTGGTACCCGCCCTGCCAGGCGTTCACCACGGTGTACTCGTAGCGGCAGGTGAGGCGCGGCGCGGGCGGGTCGTCGACGGCGACCGCCGGGGTGGCGAGGGCGATCCCCCCGACCACGGCCAGCAGGGCGGCGAACACTCGTCTGAACCGCATGGCCGTCCTCCGGGGCAACGGGGAAGCGCTTGCCCAGCAAGCTAACGGGTGCGGCCCGGCACGCGCTACGGCCGTTCGCGAACCACTCCCCCGCCGGGACCCACGGGCCCGGAGCCCGCGACCGGGTCGGGCCGCCGCCAGTGGCGCTGGTCCAGCTCGCGGGCGCTCCACTCCCGGCCCTCGCTCGCCACCGCCTCCAGCACGCGCAGCGCGTCGACGACCCCGGCCGTGTCCAGCGCCAGGTTCCGCAACTGGTCCAGGCTCTCGACCTCCGCGTCCCGCAGCCCCTCGAAGTTCTCCACCACGACGGTGATCGACTCCCCGTTGACCAGCGACAGGCTGAACGCCTGGCTGAGCACCAGCGCGTCGTCGTCGTCCACCGGCGCCTGGTCCGGCACGACGAGCTGCCGCAGCCCCTTGGCGAACCGGACGCCGACCTCGGACACCCGGGCCGAGGCCAGCGCGTCGTACCGGAACGACGCCCGCCGCTCGTTGTGCACCGACCCGTCGAGCAGGTCGAGGTCCACCTCGATCTGCCGGACGCCCCTGGCGGTGAGGAAGAAGACCCGCACCACGTAGGCGGAGTAGCGCGGCGGACCGAGCAGCACGCGGGCCCGCGCGGCGTCCCGGGCGCCCTCCACCAGCGTCACCTGGGCCAGTACGTCGTGGGAGGCCAGATCGCAGCGGTGCAGGGCCGACATCTTGATCGCGGCCTTGTCGTGGTCGAGCCACCTGGCGATCTGGCCGTCGTCCGGCCTGGTCCTGAGTGCTTCGACGAGTTCGGCGTGGTGCCGCTGGTCGAGTCGCAACCTCTCGGCGCGGTCGCGCTTCACCCGGGCGCGCCACCGCGCCACCGCCACCAGGTGGCCGACGCCCTGACCCACGAGGGCGCACACACCGGCCGCCACGGCGAGCAGGTCGAGGACCGCCCCCAGGGCGGGCGAGAAGTACGAGAGGACGAGTTCGCCGACGATGATCGCGCCTCCCGCCGCGCACACCAGCACGTACCGCCTGAACCGGCGCCGGACCTCCTCCAGGACGGCGCTCCTCTCCACGTGCCGGTGCTCGGTGATCTCCCCGACCCGGCTGCGGATCAACCAGTTGATCGCCGAGGGGCCCACGTCCGTGCCCCGGTAGGTCTCGACGATCTCGCGCGTCAGCGACCAGCGCGGACCCTCGTCGGTCCCGGTGTCGCCGGCTCGACGGCGCTTCTCGAACCGCATCCCGACCAGTTCGGTGATCCGGGCCGCGAACCGGCGTTCGGTCTCGGTGCCCCCTCCCGGCACCCCGGCCGCGGTCGCGTTGTCGAGGCGTTCGGCCTGCTTGAGCTGCCGCAGGACGAACGCGCAGCGGTACCAGGAGAACCCGACCAGCGCCGTGCCGACCGCGGTCGCGCCCAGGATGAGCGGGAGGTGGAGGTCGTCCCAGAGCGGGCTGTGGCCGCCGAGCCGCCAGCCGCCCTCCTCCACCAGGTAGAGCACGCCGGCGGCGGCGAGCACGAACAGGAGGAGCTGGACCGGACCCGAGCGGGAGGGCTCGCGGGGCAGGTGGGCCGGTAGCGGCGGAGCGGGCTCCGGCTCGAAGAACTTCCACGACTGGCCGCGCCGGTCGTTCTCCTGGCGCCGTTCTTCGATCAGCCCCCTCCTGGCCCGGTGCGCACCGCTCCCGTGGACGCCGTCGAGCACCAGGTCCAGGTGTCGGACGGCCTCGGCGTGGCGCTCGCGGGGCAGGCTCTCCAGCCGGTCGAGGACTTCCGGACCCCGGTCCTCGGCCCGGTCGACCGCGTGGCCGACCAGGTCCAGCACGACCTCCAGCGCGTCCCACCAGTCGTCGCGCGGTAATCGGGCGGCCACCCGGTGGGCGATGTCGAGTTCGGCGAACTCGACGCTGCCCAGGTCGCGCGGCCCGCGTCCGTGCACCACGGCCAGGGCTGAGTAGTAGGCGACCCGGGTGGAGGGCTGCTCCCCCACCAGCAGGTCGTGCAGGAGCCGCCGCGCGACGTGCGCCGAGCCGGCGTCCAGGTTGGCGAGGGCGACCTGGAGGCGGCGCTCCGGCGTGTCCCCGGGGACGGCCTGGTACACGGTCTCGTGGCGGTGGAACACGGCGTTGCCCTGCACCACCCCGATCTGCGCCTCGACGGTGGCGTTGCCGCCGGCGACGTTGGTCATCGGTCCTCCCCGGTCCCCGGGCGGGACGGCGCCGCGCCGAAGGTGACGTTGCCGTTGACGACGCCGACCTGCGCGCCCACGTTGGCCTGGTCGGTGGCGGAGTTGTGGTACGTGGGCTCGTGCCGGCCGCCCCCGGGCCGGTCCGCAACCCGGTCCGCCGCCGGTCCCCCGGCCGTGTCGTCGTGCTCCGCGACCAGGGCGGCGGCGAACGCGGCGGCGTGCCGGGCCGCGAGCGGCTGGAGCCCGGCGGCGTCCGCGTCGGCCTTGCGCCCGTCGGCCCGGTCGCAGATGCCGCGCACGGTGATGGTCGGCGTGGCGTCGTTGAGGTGGCCGGCCTGCGCGACCCCGGCGCTCTCCATCTCCACCGCGACCGCGTCGTTGTAGTGCAGGCGCAACTGCTCGTTCAGCGGCGAGGTCGTCGAGTTCAGCACGACCTCGCCGGCCGCGACGGGGTCGAAGTGCACCGCCACGTCCGCGCCCCAGCCACCCCGGCGGGCCACCAGCCTGGCCAGCTGCTCCAGCCGGTGGGAGGTGTCCCAGGCCCGGGGCCTGGCCAGGAACTCGTCGCCGTCCTGGCGTCCGCCGTGCGGGGCGTAGACCCTGGTGGCGACGACCACGTCACCCAGCCCGATCCAGTCGCGCAGCCCGCCGGCGATGCCGACGAAGAGGACCGCGGCCGGGCGGAACTCGGTGATGGCGCGTTCGGTGATGGTCGCGGCGGCCGAGTTGCCCATGCCGATCGACGCCAGGGCGACGCGGCACCCCGGCCGCCGGGCGAGCCGGCCCACGTCGAACACGGTGCCCGCCGCCTGGTGGTGCGGACGCACGTCGGCCAGGTGCTCCCGCACGGCCGCGTGCTCCAGGTCGAGCGCGGTCAAGATCACGATCATCGGCTGTCCCTCCTGTGCCCGCGCAGCCAAACACCCGAGTCAATTTTCGTCAAGATGACGATTATTGCGGTTACCGCAGGTCGTAACGATGTGGTCACCTTTTGTCGTCAGAATGACGTGAATTAGGATGATGATCGTGGACGAAGAGTGGACGAGCCCGACCGTGGACGTGACGGTCGACCTGGCGGTGCTCACCGTCCGGCACGACGTCCTGGAGGTCCTGCTCGTCGAGCGCGGCGAGGACCCGTTCCGCGGCGCCCTCGCCCTGCCCGGCGGTTTCCTCGCCGACGAGCGCGAGGACATCGACACCGCGGCGGCGCGCGAGCTGGCCGAGGAGACCGGCCTCGTGGCGGACGGGCTCCACCTGGAGCAGCTGCGCACCTACGGCGCGCCCGACCGCGACCCGCGCGGCCGGGTCATCACCGTCTGCTACCTCGCCCTGATGCCCGACCTGCCGCTCCCCACCCCGGGCGGTGACGCGGCCGCCGCCCGGTGGGCCCCCGTCGCCGACGTCCGCGACGGCCGGTCGCCGCTGGCGTTCGACCACTCCGCCATCGTCGCCGACGCGGTGGAGCGGGCACGGTCCAAGTTGGAGTACACGACGCTCGGGGCGTCGTTCTGCGGCCCGGAGTTCACCGTGGCCGACCTGCGCCAGGTCTACGAGGCGGTGTGGGGCAGGCGGTTGGACGCGCGCAACTTCCACCGCAAGGTCACCGGCATCGAGGGGTTCCTGATCCCCACCGGCGAGCGCACCACCCGGCAGGGCGGCCGGCCCGCCGCCCTGTTCCGCCGCGGCCCCGCGACCGTGCTGCACCCGCCGATGCTGCGCTCCCGCGCCGACTGACCGCGTCCAGGGCCGGTGGTGCAGGCTCGTACCCGTGATCGACGACTTCGCGAAGGACTACCTGCACGGCGACCTGCGGGAGGTCCGCGAGGCGGTGCTGCGCAAGCTCGACGGCCTGTCGGAGTACGACATCCGCCGCCCCCTCACCCGGACCGGGACCAACCTCCTCGGCCTCGTCAAGCACCTGGCGCTGTCGGAGGCCCGCTACTTCGGCGAGGTCTTCGGCCGACCGTTCCCCGAACCCGTCCCCCGCTGGGACGACCTCGACCGGCGCGGCACCGACATGTGGGCGACCGAGCACGAGACCCGCGAGGAGATCACCGACCGCTACCGGCGCGCCTGGGCGCACTCCGACGCCACGATCACCGCGCTCGCCGTCGACGCACCCGGCCACGTGCCCTGGTGGCCGCGCCCCGACGTGGTGCTGTTCACCGTCCTGGTCCACGTGCTCACCGAGACCAGCCGGCACGCCGGGCACGCCGACGTCCTGCGCGAACAGCTCGACGGCGCGGTGGAGACGGGCTCGGACCGGGACGCGGCGTTCTGGGCGGACCGGTGCGCGGAGATCGAGCGGGCGGCCAGGGCCGCCGACCCGACCGGGGTGTGAGCGCGCGACGGCCACCGGCACGCCGGGCCGGTCAACCCGGCGTCACCGGAGAGGTGGCCGCCTTCAGTCGAATTCGGGTTCTCAGCCAGGAATTGTCACACGCGCTCAACGGCACAATTTGGCCGCACCCTGCCTCGATCGGCGGTCGGCTTCAGTGGGCGCGCAGAGGTGCCGTAGTCGATGACGAATGATCAGGACCGTCGCCCTTGCAACGGCAACGAGACGAGCGGTATAGCGCGACCAACCACCCTCAGCGACCCGGACTAGACCGCAAAGTATTCCATGGGCCGAACAGGTGGAATACCCTGGATCATCTGGCGCCATTCCGACATGTGGGATCTGTGATACACGGCAGAAGAACCAGGTGCGGCGCGCCGAAGAGCAGGGCCAATGCGCGTCGACCCGACTTCGAAGTTCATTTCGATTCCGTCCGACCTCAAGGATCACGGGCGGACGACGCGACACAGGAGGATGACCCATGCGCAAGTTCAGGTGGGCGGCGATCGTCGCTCTGCTGCTGGGCGGGATCGCGTTCGCCGGCGCGCCCGCCACCGCGGAGCCAGCCGGAGCCGCCCCCAACGCCCTCCGCGGTCTGTTCACCTGGTGGCACAGTGCCAGAGCCGACCACTATGCCTCCGGCACCGCGGTACGGGACAACGACGCGTTGAACGTCGGCTACACGTTCCTTCGGAATGAGGGTTACCTGCAGACGACGAACGTCAGCGGAACGGTTCCCCTGTACTTGTACTGGCACAGCGGCCGGATGGACAACCTCACCACGGCAACCGCAACCGGAATCAGCGACGCCGTCGCCTCCGGCTACACGTTCGCACGGATCGAAGGCTACGTTTTCCCGGCTTGACGCTCCCCAGCACCCAACGGCGCGGAATGAATTCCGATACATGGGCGAAACGGATATCGGGAAACGCATGAGGCCCGTTCGCTGCGTGCGATACCGGGTGTTCGTTCCCGCCGATGGGAGCTGGAACGCGTTGTGCGGGTCATCGACACCTACGTACTCCGACTCCAGGCCCGCTCGAACTCCTCGGCGGTGATCGGCGCCATGCCGTGCTCCCGAGGGCTCGATCGGCTGGTCGGTGAGCCCGAACCCGTCACCGTCCAGGCGACGCCACGAGAACCGGTGCGACCACCAAGCCCTCGACGTCCACGAACTCGAAGTACGCCCGCGGACGGTCCGACTCCTCCAGCACCCGATACCAAGAGGGCCGGGTCCGTCACCGGATCGACCGCGTCGTCCCGTCCCACCCGGACACCACACCCGGCAGCGCCTCCGCCAGCTGCGCCGGGTAGACCACCGCGTCCCCGCCGGCCAACTCCTCCACCGACCACCACCGGTGGCCGCGGATGGTGCGCTGCTCCACGTCGTCGAAGCGCGAGGTGTCCACCTCGGACCCGCGCGGAGCCCGGCCGACGAAGAACCACTCCACCGCCGCGTAGTTCCGCCCGTCGAAGGCGAACACGGCGTGCCGCTTCCACACCGGACCGACCAGCTGGTCCGCCGGCAGCGCCATCCCGGTCTCCTCGAACAGCTCCCGCACCGCCGCGTCCCGCAGCTCCTCCCCCGGCTCGACCCCGCCGCCGGTGGTGAACCAGAACAGCTCGTCCGGCCGGGTCGGGTCGAAGCCCTCGAACAGCAGCACCCGGTCGGCCTCGTCCAGCAGCACCACCCGCGCCGACACGCGCTGCACCAGCCCCGACGCCTCCGCGTCACCACCCGGTTCGGCGATCTCGAAGTACGTGGGCGTCGGCGCGGTGCCGGCCAGCCGCAGCCAGCGCACCGAGCGTCGGCGGCGCAGCGCCAGCGTGTCGCGCACGGCGTCGTTGTGCACCCGGCGCGCCAGCACCACCCGCTGCTCCGCGTCGGACAGCTCGGCCGCCAGCGCGGGCGCCAGCACCGACCGGTCCAGCCCCGCCAGCAGCGCGCTCAACCGGTTCTCCGCCGCCTCGCGGTCGGGTCGCCGCGCGCCCTCCGCCTCGTCGGCGGCCACGCCCAGCTCGGGCCTCCCGCACACCACCGCGACCGCCCGCGTCACCACCGCGCGCCGCGCCAGGGCCGCGTCCAGGGCCGCCCACGCCGAGTCCGTGCGCACGTGCAGCCGGTCCAGCCGGTTGGCCGTGCCCAGGATCCACGGACCCACCAGCAGCGCCACGCCCAGCAGCACCAGGAACGCGGTCGCGGTCCCCGAGCTGGTCACGCCTCCACCACCCGCCGCGGGTCGGCGGCCGTGGCGCTCTCGTAGACCCTGAGCACCTGGTGCGCCACCACGGACCAGTCGAACGTCATCACCCGCTGCCTCGCCACGTCCACGTACCCCGCCCGCCGCTCGGCGTCGGTCAGCAGGTCGCGCAGCGCCGCCGCCAGCGCGGCCGGGTCGCCCACCGGGGTCAGCACCCCGGCCTTGCCGTCGTCCAGCACCCGCCGGAACGCGTCCAGGTCGCTGGCCACCACCGCCGCGCCCGCCGACATCGCCTCGGTCAGGATGATCCCGAAGCTCTCGCCGCCGGTGTTGGGCGCGCAGTAGACGTCCACGCTGCGCAGCGCGCGCGCCTTCTCCTCGTCGTCGACCATGCCGAGGAACACCATCCGCGACGCCAGCTCCGGCCCGGCCTGCTCGCGCAGCTCGTCCTCGTCGCCGCGGCCCACCACCAGCAGCCGCGCGTCCGGCAGGTCCAGCGCCCGGAACGCGTCCAGCAGCACCGGCATCCCCTTGCGCGGCTCGGTGAACCGGCCGACGAAACCGATCGTGCCGCCGGGGCGCGGGTAGCCGTCCAGGGGCGCGGCGTCGGCGAAGAAGCCCACGTCCACGCCGTTGGGGATCTCCAGCGCGTCCCCGCCCAGGTGCTCCACCTGCACGCGCCTGGCCAGCGCGGACACCGCGATCCGGGCGGTGATCTTCTCCACGAACGGCTGGAGGAACGGCTGGAGCGCCAGCAGCATCTTGGACCGGGGCGTCGAGGTGTGGAAGGTGGCCACGATCGGCCCGTCCGCGATCATCAGCGCCAGGAACGACAGCGAGGGCGAGGTCGGCTCGTGCAGGTGCAGCACGTCGAACTCGTGCTCGGCGATCCACCGCCGGACCCGGGTGAACGACACCGGCCCGAACGACAGCCGCGCCACCGACCCGTTGTAGGGGATGGCGACCGCGCGGCCGGCGGAGGTGACGAACTCGGGCAGGGGCGTGTCGTCGTCGGCGGGCGCGAGCACCTCCACCTCGTGCCCGAGCGCGCGCAGGGCCCGCGCGAGGTCGACCACGTGGGCCTGCACCCCCCCGGGGACCTCCAGGGAGTACGGGCACACGATGCCGACCTTCACACCGACTCCCCTCGGCGGGCCAGCACCCGGCGCAGGGCCCGCTGCCTGCTCTCGGGCAGGTCGTCGATCCACAGCGGCTGCATCATGTGCCAGTCGGCGGGGTGCGCGGCGATGTCGGCGGCGAACACGTCGGCCACCTGCTGGGTCGCCGCGCCCACACCCGCCACGCCCGCGACCCGGACCGGCGGGTGGAAGCGCAGGTTCCAGCCGTCCTCGGTGAACCACAGGCCCACCGGCAGCAGCGCCGCGCCCGTGGTGGCCGCCAGGTGGGCCGGGCCCGCGGGCATCAGCGTGCGCTCGCCGAAGAACGTCACCGGCATCCCGCCCGCGGTCAGGTCGCGGTCGGCGAGCAGGCAGACCACCTTGTTCTCGCGCAGCCGCTCGGCCAGCACCACCGCCGGGTTGCGCTCGCCGCCGGTCAGCGGCACCACCTCGAAGCCCAGGCTCTCCCGGAAGGCGATGAACCGCCGGTAGAGCGACTCCGGCTGGAGCCGTTCGGCGACCGTGGTGAACGTGCCGCAGTGCTCGACCATCCAGATGCCGGCCAGGTCCCAGTTGCCGCTGTGCGGCAGGGCCGCGACCACGCCCCGGCCCTCGGCCAGCGCCGCGTCCAGGTTCTCCACGCCGCTGAAGCTGCGGTCGAGCTCGGCGAACAGCGCCGCCCGGTCCATCGACGGCAGCCGGAACGCCTCGCGCCAGTACCGCGCGTAGGAGCGCAGCGACTGCCGGACCAGCTCGTCCAGCTCGGCCTCGCCCGCCCGCGGCACCACCCGGCGCAGGTTCCGGCGCAGCTGCCGGACCCCGTCGCCGCCGCGTCTCGCGCCCCGGTCGGCGGCCGCGTCGAACACCCCGCGCGCCACCCGCTCCGGGAGCACGCGGGCGAGCCGCCAGCCCGTCGCGTAACCGAGGTCCACCAGCCGCTGCTTCACGTCAGCTCCTTAGCCTCGCGGCTCACGCCCAGCACGCGTTGCGCGACGGTGGCGATGACCAGCGCCGCGAGCAGGTAGAGGGCCACCGGGAGGATGTAGGGCACACCGAGGCCGTGCAGGCCGATGCCGAGCAGGCTGATGATGAACCGCTCGGCGCGTTCGGCCAGGCCGCCGTCCGCGGCGACGAACCCGGTCGCCTCCGCGCGCGCCTTGA
Source organism: Saccharothrix sp. BKS2 (assembly GCF_047689505.1). NCBI lineage: Bacteria > Bacillati > Actinomycetota > Actinomycetes > Pseudonocardiales > Pseudonocardiaceae > Saccharothrix > Saccharothrix sp. BKS2. The sequence goes on from NZ_JAUQOL010000001.1 coordinate 589,023, forward strand.
CGTACGAGATGACCTGCGCGCCGACCAGCGACACGAGGGCGGCGACGGCCAGGCCGCGCTCCCCCGCGTCGAACGCCCACCAGGCGATGGCGGCGAACAGCGCGCCGTCGGCGATGCGGTCGCAGGTGGCGTCGAGGACGGCGCCGAACCTCGTGCCGCCGCCGCCCGCGCGGGCCATGGCGCCGTCGAGCAGGTCGAACAGCACGAACGCGGCGACGAGCAGCGCGCCCGCGACCAGCTGTCCCCGGGGGATGAACCACAGGGACGCGGCGACGGAGCCGACGGTGCCCAGCACCGTGACGGCGTTCGGGGTGAGGCCGCGGCGCAGCAGCCACGCCCCGATCGGATCGGTGACGCGCGAAACCGACGCGCGAGCGAAGATGTTCAGCATGGGGTGGCCAGGCACCTACCGGCGGGGACGATGTGGTCCCCGGCAGCCTAACGGCCCAGCTCAGCCGAGCTTGCGGTGGTCCCTGGAGATCTGGTCCAGCAGGTCGTCCAGCTCGTCGCCGCGCACCGCCAGCCGCTCCAGCCTGCCGAACAGCGCCAGGTACTCGCGCACGTCGTGCGGGTCGGTGATGGTGGCGTTGCCGGTGAGCACGGTGAGCGTCACCACGCGCTCGTCGTAGACCTGGAACCCGTGCGGGGCGACCATGTTCGCGTCCACCGACCAGGGCACCACGCCCAGCTGCACGTTTGGTCTTCGCAGGAGCTGCACCAGGTGGTCGATCTGCTCGCACATCAGGTCCGCGGACCCCATGCGCCAGCGCAGCGCGCTCTCGGCCAGCAGGAACACGAACCGCTTGCCCAGGTCGTCCATGCGCGCCCGGCGGCTGCGCAGCGTGGCGATCGCGGTGTCCTGCTCGTGGGAGGGGGTCGAGTTCAGCACGACCCGGAGGTAGTTCTCGCTCTGGAGCAGCGAGGGCACACCCGCGTTCTGGAAGAACCGGCTGGTGGTGGCGCGGGCCTCGATGCGGGCCACGGTCTGCTGGTGGCGGTGGGCCCCGCGGTGCAGCACCACCCGGCGGGTCTCGGCCTCGGCGTGCAGCTGGCGGGCCAGCTCGACCAGTTCGACCCTGGTCTCCCTGGTCGCGGACAGCTCGGCGACCAGGCGCTCCACGTCGGTCACGGACGGGAGGAGCATGCCGTTCTCGATCTTCGACAACTTGGACTGGCTCATCCCGGTGGCGCGCGCCGTGGCCGTACCCGTCATCTTGGCCTCGGTGCGCAGCCTTCGTAACTCGCGCGAGAGCCGTTCTCGGGCCAGCCGCGAACGCTCAGGTGCGGTCATGCAACGCACCGTATCGATCGCCAACCCTCTTGACGATCGGCCACCACGGTGCTTGCGGCCCCTTGACATGTCACTCGTTGGTGATCTGCATTACGCCGATGACGATCACGCGCAAACGCACGTGCACCCGCCCGTGCACCTGCCGAACTCCCGCGAGTCGTACGTCCAGGACCCCCGAGTTACACGTTCAGGACGCCCTCGCGGGTGCGCGAACGTGTAACTCGGGGGTCCTGGAAGTACGACACGGGGGGCCTGGACGTACGACTCGCGCGGGGTTCAGGCGGTGGGCCAGGCTTCCGCCAGCAGTGCCCGGGTCTCGGGCAGCAGCTGCGGCAGGACCTTGGTGTGGCCGATGACCGGCATGAAGTTGGCGTCGCCGCCCCAGCGCGGCACCACGTGCTGGTGCAGGTGGGCCGCGATGCCCGCGCCCGCCACCACGCCCTGGTTCATGCCGATGTTGAAGCCGTGCGGGCTCGCCACCAGGCGGATCACCCGCATCGCCCGCTGGGTGAACTCGGCGAACTCGACCGTCTCGGCGGGCGTCAGGTCCGTGTAGTCCGGCACGTGCCGGTACGGCAGGACCATCAGGTGACCCGGGTTGTACGGGTACAGGTTCAGCACCGCGAACACCAGTTCGCCGCGCGCCAGGATCAGGCCCTCGGCGTCGGCCAGACCGGTCACCCGGCAGAACGGGCACCCCTCCGGCTCGTCCCCGACCGCCTTGCCCTCGCCGCGCACGTAGGACAGGCGGTGCGGGGTCCACAGCCGCTGGAGCGCGTCGTGGACCCCGACCCCGTCCTGCTCCTCGTAGTCCGTCGTCACCTGAGGAGGTCCGCGGTGGGCGAGGAGTTCTCCCGCCGGGAGACCCAGTCGACGACCAGTTCCACGGCCCGCGCCACCGGCACGCCGTTGACCTGCGTGCCGTCGCGGAAGCGGAACGACACCGCGCCCTCCTCCACGTCCTTGCCGCCGGCCAGCAGCATGAACGGCACCTTCTGCGTGGTGTGCGTGCGGATCTTCTTCTGCATCCGGTCGTCCGAGGCGTCCACCTCGACCCGGATGCCCCGCGACTTCAGCGCCGCGGCGACCTCGCGCAGGTGCTCCACGTGCTCGTCGGCGATCGGGATGCCGACCACCTGCACGGGCGCCAGCCACGCCGGGAACGCGCCCGCGTAGTGCTCGGTCAGCACGCCGAAGAACCGCTCGATCGAGCCGAACAGCGCCCGGTGGATCATGATCGGCCGCTGCCGCGAGCCGTCCGGAGCGGTGTACTCCAGCTCGAACCGCTTGGGCTGGTTGAAGTCCAGCTGGATGGTCGACATCTGCCACGACCGGCCGATGGCGTCCTTGGCCTGCACGGAGATCTTCGGCCCGTAGTACGCCGCGCCGCCCGGGTCCGGCACCAGTTCCAGCCCGGAGTCGACCGCGGCCTGCCGCAGCGTCTCGGTGGCCTCTTCCCACTCCTCCGGGTCGCCGATGAACTTCGGCGAGTCGTCCCGGGTGGACAGCTCCAGGTAGAAGTCGCTCAGGCCGTAGTCGGCGAGCAGGTCCAGCACGAACTTGAGCAGCGACCGCAGCTCGCCCGGCATCTGCTCCTTGGTGCAGTAGATGTGCGAGTCGTCCATGGTCAGGCCGCGCACCCGGGTGAGGCCGTGGACCACACCGGACTTCTCGTACCGGTAGACCGTGCCGAACTCGAACAGCCGCAGCGGCAGCTCCCGGTAGGACCGCCCGCGCGACCTGAAGATCAGGTTGTGCATCGGGCAGTTCATGGCCTTGAGGTAGTAGTCCTCGCCCTCGAACTGGATGGGCGGGAACATCGTGTCCGCGTAGTACGGCAGGTGGCCCGAGGTGTGGAACAGCCCGCTCTTGCTGATGTGCGGGGTGTTCACGAACTCGTAGTCGGCGTCCTCGTGCCGGCGGCGCGCGTAGTCCTCCAGCTCGCGGCGGATGATGCCGCCCCGGGGGTGGAACACCGCCAGGCCGGAGCCCAGCTCGTCGGGGAAGCTGAACAGGTCCAGCTCGACGCCGAGCTTGCGGTGGTCGCGCCGCTCGGCCTCGGCGAGGCGCTCCAGGTGGGCGTCCAGCGCCTCCTGCGACTCCCACGCCGTGCCGTAGATGCGCTGGAGCTGCGGGTTCTTCTCGTCACCGCGCCAGTAGGCGGCGGCCGGGCGGGTCAGCTTGAACGCCGGGATGTGCTTGGTCGTCGGCACGTGCGGGCCGCGGCACAGGTCGCCCCACACCCGCTCGCCCGAGCGCGGGTCGAGGTTGTCGTAGACGGTCAGCTCGCCCGCTCCGACCTCCATCACCTCGGAGGTGTCGACGTCGCTCTTGAGGTCGACCAGCTCCAGCTTGAACGGCTCCGCCGCCAGCTCGGCCTTCGCCGCGTCCACCGACTCCACCACCCGGCGGTTGAACCGCTGGGCGCCCTTGATGATCGCCTTCATGCGCTTCTCCAGCGCCTGGAGGTCCTCGGGGGTGAACGGCCGGCCGACCTGGAAGTCGTAGTAGAAGCCGTCCTTGACCGGCGGTCCGATGCCCAGCTTCGCCTCGGGGAACTGCTGCTGCACGGCCTGCGCCAGCACGTGGGCGGCGGAGTGGCGGATGACCGAGCGGCCGTCCTCGGTGTCGGCGGCGACCGCCTCCACCTCCACCTCGACCGACGGCGCCCACGACAGGTCCCGCAGGTGGCCTTCGGGATCGCGCACGACCACGACGGCGTCGGCGCCCTTGCCGGGCAGACCCGCCTCGCGCACCGCCGTCCCCGCGGTGGTCCCCGCCGGCACCACCACGCGCGGTGGGGCTTGAGCGGCTGCGGGACGTGGCTGGGACACGATGACTCCTCGGGTGTGCGGACGGTCCTTCCCCCGAGATGTTATCGGTGCTCACCGACTCGTTTTCGGCCGCACCGCTCCGGCACGCCGGGTAACGTGCCGCTCCCGACCCCCGATCGTCACCGGTAGTGACCGCGGAGGAAACGAGGTGGTCCCCGTGCTGCGGCTCGAAGTGCTGGACCACCGCGACGCGACCTCCTGGCGGTGGCGGCTGACCGACGGCGGCGCCTTCGTCGCCGATCACCTGGTCGGGTTGGACCCGGCGGAGTGGCGGTTCGAGGCGTTCACCGATCTCTACCGCTACCTGCGGTGGCACGCCGCCCCCGACCGGCGGGCGGCCCACGAGGCGGAGCTGGTCGCCCAGGTCGGGGACTGGGTCGCGGACCGCGTCCTGGGCCCGATCGCCGGCGCGCTGGCCGCGGCGCGGCGGCCGGTGCGGCTGGAGGTCGGCGCGGGCGTGCTGGGCCACCTGCCGTGGGAGCTGGCCCGGGTCGACGGGCGGACGCTGGCCGAGCACCGGGTGGTCTTCGTGGTGGACCGGTTGCCCCGCCGGCCCGTGGCCAAGGCCGAGGTGGGCGACAAGCTGCGGATGCTCGCCGTGTTCAGCCTGCCGGAGGACGCGGGCGCGCTGAACCTGCGCAAGGAGCGCCACGCCCTGGCCCGCCTGGTCCACGACATCGCCAAGGTCCACCACAAGGGCGTCGAGCTGCGCGTCCTCCAGTACGGCGCGACCCGCGAGCGGCTGGAGGACGCGCTGCTGGAGCAGGAGGGCTGGGACGTGGTCCACCTGTCCGGCCACGGCCTGCCCGCCGGGCTGGTGCTGGAGGACGAGGCGGGCGGGCGCGACCTGATCACCGGCACCGACCTGGTCGACCTGCTGGACCTGACCTCGAACCAGCTCAAGCTGGTCACCCTGTTCGCCTGCGAGTCCGCCGCCGTGACCGCCGCCGAGCACCTGCACCACCTGGGCCTGGGCCCGGCGGTCCGGGCCGACACCGCCCCGGTCGACTCGCTGCCCGCCGTGGCCACCGAGGTGGTCGGCAGGCTGGACTGCGCCGCGCTGGCCATGCGGTACCCCGTGACGGACGACTTCGCGATCGCGCTGGCCGGCTCCTTCTACCGGCTCGTGCTGGGCAAGGGGCAGCCGGTCGCGCGGGCCCTGGCCCTGTCTCTGGCCAAGACGACCGGGCTCGCGTCGGCGACCCCGACCCTGTTCGGCGCCCGAGCCGCCGACCTGCGCCTCGTGCCGCCCGCCGGCGAGCCGCTGGTGTTCCAGGTGGAACACCGGAAGCTGGCCGGGTTCCCGCCGCAGCCGGACCGGTTCGTGGGGCGGGTGGGGCCGATGACCCGGGCCACGACCGCGCTGGCGCCGCGCAGCGGGCGTGCCGGGGTGCTGTTCCACGGGATGGCGGGGGTGGGGAAGACCGCCTGCGCGCTGGAGCTGGCCTACACCCACCAGGACTCGTTCGGGTCGCTGGCCTGGTACGCCGCGCCGCCCGAGGGTCACGCGATCACGACCTCGCTGGTGGACTTCGCCTTCGCGCTGGAGCGGCAGCTGCCGGGGTTGAGGCTGGCCCATCGCGTGACCAGCCCGGACGCGCTGCGGGCGGCGCTGCCCGCGTTGAGCGAGGCGCTGGAGCAGGACCGGGTGCTGATCGTGGTGGACAACTGCGAGTCGCTGCTGACCGGGGACGGGCGGTGGCGCGACGAGTCGTGGGGGTTGCTGGTCGGCGCGCTGCTCGGCCACGGCGGGTTGTCGCGAGTGGTGCTCACGTCGCGGCGGAGGTTCGTGGACGTGCCTGGGGCCGTGGTGGTGGAGGGCGTGCACGCGTTGTCGCTGCGGGAGAGCGTGCTGCTGGCCCGGGAGTGGCCGAACCTGCGTCGTCTCGTCGACTCGGACCAGGAGTTGGCCGCTCGGGCTCTGCGGGTGGTGCAGGGGCACCCGAAGCTGCTGGAGCTGGCCGAGGGGCACGCCGGTGATCCGGTGGCGCTGGCGGAGCGGCTGGACGGGGCGGATGGGGAGTGGCGGGCGCGCGGGGTGCGGCTGGGGCCGTTCCTGAGGGGGGAGGGCGGAACGCCGGACGGTGAGGACTACCTCGCCGTGGTGAAGGGCTGGACCCTGGCCACGGCTGCCGCCCTGCCGCCGGGGTCGCGGTTGTTCTTCCAGTTCCTGTGCTGCCTGGAGGACGACGACCGGATTCCCCTGGTGATCGAGCGCTGCTGGCTGCTGGTGCTGGAGGGGATGCCCCCGATCGAGGACCCGGTCCGGCCGTTGGTCGAGCACGCCCTGGTCACGGTGGCGCGCGGGTCGGGTCGCCACGGGATCCATCCCGGCGTGGCCGAAGCCGGACGCGGGTCCGCGTCGGCGGGCCTGCGGGAGGCGGTGGACACGGTGCTGGCGGAATTCTGGCTGGTGGTCCTCAGCCGAGCGGTGGAGCAGGAGACCGAGAGGCGACTCGGCGGGACGGTGCGCCGTGCGGCCCGTTCGGTGCTGCCCTACCTGCTGCGTCGACAACGCTGGGACAGCCTCTGCACGGTGGCCGCCCACGTGCTGAACCGCGACGGCTCCACCGCTACCGCCACCGCCCTGTTACCCGTGTTGAACACCGCCGTCGATGCCGTTCGGGATGTGCGACCCGCACTGTCACTGGGTCGGATCCGCGCCCGTGCCGTCACCGGCGTCGAGCCCGCGCGGGCCGAGGCGCTGTACCGGGAACTCCTCGCGACCGCGACGGCCGAAGGGCAGTACGACCAAGCGTCGGCGATCGCCTCCGACCTCGTCTTCCTGCTCCGCGACCTGGGACGATGGGCGGAAGCGCTTCACCTGGCGGACGAGGCGCTGGATTACTCGACGCGAGCCGGATCCGATGAGTGGACCCGACTCGCCGCCGAGTCGCAGCGCCTCCGGATCCTGCTCGAGCGGGGTTATCACGAGCAGGTCCTCCAGGCGGTCGAGCGACACCTGACCACCATGAGCGAACTGCCCATGGACGCCGGGGCACCTGACAGCGCCATCCCGTGGAGCGTGCTGGAGGGGACGGCGACCATCGGAGCGGTCGCGGCGGGTGCGCTCAAGCGGTGGCAGCGCGCCCTGGACCTCAACGCCGTCGCCCTGCGCTCCAAGATCGATCGAGGCGCGAGCCACCTGGAGCAGGCGAACACCGCGTTCAACGACTACTTCGCCCTGCTCGGGTCAGGGCGCGTCGGCGAGGCTCAAGAGCTGCTGCGCTGGTGCTCGTCCGTCTACGAGGTCAACGACCACAGCCGTGGGATGGGACGGGTCATGGACGCGCTCGCCGAGGTGGAGGCGTCGCTCGGTCACCACGACGTGGCGGCAACCCTCCAACGGGAATCCCTGCGGTTGTGCTACCTCGACGGGAACGCCGCTGATGCCCTGACGACGCACTACCACCTCTTCCACAACCTGCTCCTGGCGCACGGGGACAGGAGAGCGGGGTGGGCGCACGCCGTCGCCGCCGGCGTGCTCGCGTACCAGACCGGCAACGGCTACCTGGGGCACACCGTGCGCGGCACCGGTCTCCTGCTCGCCGGCAGGTCGTGGTCGACGGACAGCTTCGACCTCGTGTGCGAGGTCGTGGAGGAGGTCGAAGGCGTCCGTTTCGCCGAACTGGTGGCGGAACTGGCCCGGCACACCGTGGACGGGCCCACCGCCCTGGCCGAGGTCCTGAGGATGGCCGGGGAGGCTGCCCGGCAGCTGGTGGACTCAGCCGAGGTCGAGGTCGGGGCCAGCTGAGCCGGGCGCCGCCTCGCGTCCCGTGGTGCGCCGGTGACGCCGGACCGGTTCCCGGTCTCGTGCGCGGCCTGGTCCGGTTCGGTGATCGCCGACCTGGCCGTCGGCACACGTCGACGGCAGGATTCACAGCTTCTCACAGCAAACCGACAGCGGTCCGTGATCGGTGGCTCAGTGTCCGCTCAGGTTGTTCGCGCACCCTTGGCGCAGGTCAGGGACGCGAGAGCAGGAGAACGCCATGTCAGAGCAGCACCCGGCGCCGGAACCGCGCCCCACCACGGGGCCACCCGCCGCCGCACCACCCGTCGAGGAACCCACCCCGCCACCCACCGCTCACCCCGTCGTCGAACAGCCCGCCCCGCGCCGGAGGTTCGGCCGCGTCGTCCGGCACCGGGCCACCCAGCTGGTCGCCGTCGGCCTGCTCGGTCTGGTCCTCGGCGGCGGGCTCGTCGCGCTCCTCGACCGCGACCACCACCGCTTCGGCAACGCCGACCGCCCCGGCACCTCGCGGTTCGACGACCGCGGGCCCGGACGCGGCGACTTCGACCGGGGAGAGCGCGGGGAGCGCGGGGAGCGCGGGCAACGGGGAGAACGGGGGGACCGCCCGGACCGGGGCGACCGCTAGGCGAGGAAGCCGCGCAGCAGCACGGCCGTGCCGTCCAGGTGCTCGGCCATCGCCCGCCGCGCGGCTTCGCCGTTCCCCGCCAGGATGTGGCCCACGATCCCCTCGTGCTGCGCGTTCGAGTGCGCCAGGTTCGGCGACAGCAGCGGGATCCGGTCCAGCAGCTCGTTGACCCGCGTGCGGGCGTCGGCCACGGCCGCGGTCAGCGACGCCGAGCCGGTCGCCTCCGCGATCGCCAGGTGCAGCCGCGAGTCCTTGCGCCGGTACTCCTCCAGCGCCGCGCCGCCGCACTCGGCCAGCCGCCCCAGCAGGTCGCGCCGCTCGACCGGGTCCAGCGCCCGGCCGGCCGCGCACTCCGCCGCCCCCGTCTCCACCGCCGCGCGCCACGTCAGGGCGTCCACCAGGTCGGCCGCCGCGACCCGTCCCCCCGCCGCCGGGACGGGCGGCGGCGAGGTGACGAACGTGCCGCCGTACCGGCCGCGCCGCGACTCGACGTACCCGGCGTCCTGGAGGGACCTGATCGCCTCGCGCAGCGTCACCCGGCTCACGCCGAGCCGACCGGCCAGCTCCCGCTCGGCGGGCAGCCGCTCCCCCGGTCCGACCACGCCCAGCCGGATCGCCCGCACGAGCCGCTCCACGGTCTCCTCGAACGCGTTGCCCGCCCGCACGGGGCGGAACAACGCGTCCCGCAGCGGCGTCACAGCGGTGTCACGTAGGCCCCGGCGATGCCACCGTCCACCAGGAAGTTGGCGGCGGTGATGAACGAGGAGTCGTCACTGGCCAGGAACGCGACCGCGCCCGCGATCTCCTCCGGCTCGGCGAACCGGCCCAGCGGCACGTGCACCAGCCGCCGCGCGGCGCGCTCCGGGTCCTTGGCGAACAGCTCCCGCAGCAGCGGCGTGTTCACCGGTCCGGGGGACAGCGCGTTGACCCGCACCCCCTGCCGCGCGAACTGCACGCCCAGTTCCCGGCTCATCGCCAGCACCCCGCCCTTGGACGCGGTGTAGGAGATCTGCGACGTGGCCGCGCCCATGGTGGCCACGAACGACGCCGTGTTGATCACGGACCCCTTGCCCCGGTCGAGCATGTGCGGGATGGCGTACTTGCAGCACAGGTACACCGAGGTGAGGTTCACCCGCTGCACCCGGTCCCACGCCTCGATGCCGGTGGTCAGGATCGAGTCGTCCTCCGGCGGCGAGATGCCCGCGTTGTTGAACGCCACGTCCAGCGAGCCGTAGGCGTCCACGGCCGTCTGGAACAGGGCCTGGACCTGCTCCTCGTCGGTCACGTCGACCTGCACGAACAGCCCGTCCACGGCCTCCGCCGCGGCCTTGCCCGCGTCACCGTCCACATCGGCCACGACCACCCGCGCGCCCTCCGCCGCGAGCCGCCGCGCCGAGGCCAGGCCGATGCCGCTGCCGCCGCCGGTCACCACGGCCACGCGGCCCTCAAGTCGCTGAACCATTGCCACTCCGATCAGTGCGCGAGGAAGACGTTCTTGGTCTCGGTGAACGCGTCGAGCGCGTCCGGGCCCAGCTCACGGCCCAGGCCGGACTGCTTGAACCCGCCGAACGGGGTCCAGTACCGCACCGACGAGTGGGAGTTCACCGACAGGTTCCCGGCCTCCAGGGCCCGCGACACGCGCAGCGCGCGTCCCACGTCGCGCGTCCAGATCGAGCCGGACAGCCCGAACGAGCTGTCGTTGGCCAGCCGCACGGCGTCCTCCTCGTCGGTGAACGGCAGCACGGCCACCACCGGCCCGAAGACCTCCTCCACGGCCACCGGGTCGGTCGGCGCGACCGGCGCGAGCACCGTGGGCGGGAACCAGAAGCCGGGACCGTCCGGCGCCGAGCCCCGGAACGCCACGGGCGCGTCCGGCGGCACGTAGGAGGCCACCCGCTCGCGGTGGGCGGCGGAGATCAGCGGCCCCATCTCGGTCGCCTCGTCGCCGGGCAGACCCACCACGACGCCCTTGACCGCGGGTTCCAGCAGCTCCATGAACCGGTCGTAGACCGAGGACTGCACCAGGATGCGCGAGCGGGCGCAGCAGTCCTGCCCGGCGTTGTCGAACACCCCGTAGGGCGCGGTCGCCGCGGCCCGCTCCAGGTCCGCGTCGGCGAACACGACGTTGGCCGACTTGCCGCCCAGCTCCAGGGTGACCCGCTTGACCTGCTCCGCGCACCCGGCCATGACCTGCCTGCCGACCCGCGTGGACCCGGTGAACACGACCTTGCGCACGGCCGGGTGCGTGACGAACCGCTGCCCCACCACCGCCCCGGCGCCCGGCAGCACCTGGAACACGTCCTCGGGGATGCCCGCCTCCAGCGCCAGCCCGGCCAGCCGCAGCGCGGTCAGCGGCGTCAGCTCGGCGGGCTTGAGCACCACGGTGCAGCCCGCCGCGAGCGCGGGCGCGAAGCCCCACGCGGCGATGGGCATGGGGAAGTTCCACGGCACGATCACGCCGACCACGCCGACCGGCTCCTGGAAGGTGACGTCCCACCCGCCCGCCACCGGGATCTGCCGGCCGAACAGCCGCTCGGGCGCGGCCGCGTAGTAGTGCAGCACGTCGCGGACGTTGCCCGCCTCCCAGCGGGCGTTGCCGATGGTGTGCCCGGCGTTGAGCACCTCCAGCGCGGCCAGTTCCTCCACCGCGCCGTCGACCGCGTCGGCGAAGCGCCGCAGCAGCCGCGCCCGGTCCCCCGGCGCCACCGCGCGCCACGCGGGCAGCGCGCGGGCCGCGCGGTCGATCGCCGCGTCGGTCTCCTCGGCCGAGGTCGAGGGCACCGACCGGACCACCTCGCCGGTGGCCGGGTTGATCACGTCGTGGGCGGTCATCGCGCTCCTCGCTGCCGAACCGGCCGGTCCCGGACCTCGTCCCGGACGGCCTTCTCCAGGGCGGCCCGCTCCTGGGCCGCCTTCTCCCGCGCCGCCTTCTCCAGGGCGGCCAGCTCCCGCGCCGTGCGGTCGCGGGCGGCCCCGACCAGGGCGGCGAACAGGCGGTCGTCCTCGCTGTCGGCCTCGGGGTGCGACTGCACGCCGAGCACGAACCGCGACCCCCGCAGCTCGACCGCCTCCGCGGTGCCGTCCGGGGCCCTCGCCACCACCCGCAGGCCGTCGCCGACGGTGTCCAGGGCCTGGTGGTGGTGGCAGTGCACGGTGGTCGCCGGCCCGACGACCGAGGCGAGCACCGAACCCGGCGCCACCGCGATCCCGGTGTGGCCGAACACCCCGGGCGCCGGGTTGTGGCCGTCCACGTGCTGGAGCAGCGTGCCGCCCAGCGCCACGTTGAGCACCTGCATGCCCCGGCACACCGCGAGCACCGGCAGGTCCAGCTTGAGCGCGGCGTGGGCCAGGTCCAGCTCGGCGGCGTCCCGCTCGGGCCGCGCCGGGCCGGTGCGCGGGTCGCGCGGGCGGCCGTAGCGCGCGGGGTCCACGTCCGCGCCGCCGGAGAGCACCAGGCCGTCGAGGAACCCGATGCCGTCGGCGTCCCAGGTGCCGACCGGCGGCAGCAGCACCGGGTTGCCGCCGGCCCGCACCACCGCGTCGAGGTAGTCGCGGTGCAGCACGGCCGCGTCGACGTCCCACACGCCGAACGTGGTGCGCTCCAGGTAGGTGCTGACGCCGATCAGCGGTCTAGAGCCGTTCGAAGCCACGGACGCGCTCCCAGTCGGTCACGGCCGCGTCGAACGCGGTCAGCTCCACCCGCGCCGCGTTGAGGTAGTGCTCCACCACGTCCGTCCCGAACGCCTCGCGGGCGATCTCGCTGCGGGAGAGCAGGGACGCGGCGTCGCGCAGCGTGGTGGGCACCGTGGGCCGGTCGGAGGCGTAGGCGTTGCCGATGAACTCCTCCTCCAGCGGCAGCTCGTTGTCCAGGCCGTGCAGGCCCGCCGCGATCAGTGCGGCGACCGCCAGGTACGGGTTGACGTCCGCGCCGGGCACCCGGTTCTCGAACCGCAGCGACGGGCCCTTGCCGACCACGCGCAGCGCGCACGTCCGGTTGTCCCGGCCCCACGCCACCGCCGTGGGCGCGAAGCTGCCGCGCGCGAACCGCTTGTAGGAGTTGATGTTCGGGGCGAGGAAGCAGGTCAGCTCGCGCAGCGCGGCCAGCTGGCCCGCCAGGAAGTGCTCCATGGTCCTGGACATGCCGTCGCCGTCTGCGAACACCAGCTCGTCGTCGGCGGAGCGCAGGCTGAGGTGGATGTGGCAGGAGCTGCCCTCGCGCTCGTTGTACTTGGCCATGAACGTCAGCGACTTGCCGTGCAGCGCCGCGATCTCCTTGGCGCCGGTCTTGTAGATGCCGTGGTTGTCGCACGTGGCGAGCGCCTCGGTGTAGCGGAACGCGATCTCGTGCTGGCCTGGGTTGCACTCGCCCTTGGCGGACTCGACCACCATGCCCGCGCCCGTCATGTGGTTGCGGATGTCGCGCAGCAGCGGCTCGACGCGCCCGGTGCCGAGCAGCGAGTAGTCCACGTTGTACTGGTTGGCCGGGGTGAGGCCGTGGTAGCCGCGGTCCCACGCCTGCTCGTAGGTGTCGTTGAAGACGATGAACTCCAGCTCCGTGCCCGCGAACGCGCGCAGGCCGCGCTCGGCGAGGCGGTCGAGCTGGCGCTTGAGCACCTGCCGCGGCGAGACGGACACGGGCTCGCCGTGGTGGTCCACGACGTCGCACAGGACCAGGGCCGTGCCCTCCTGCCACGGGACGCGGCGCAGCGTGGCCAGGTCGGGCCGCATCACCAGGTCGCCGTAGCCCTGGTCCCAGGACGAGTTGGCGTAGCCGGCGACGGTGTTCATCTCCACGTCCACGGCGAGCAGGTAGTCGCACCCCTCGGCGGAGTGCTCCAGCACCTCGTCGAGGAAGTAGCGGGCGGCGCAGCGCTTGCCCTGGAGGCGGCCCTGCATGTCGACCACGGCGACGAGCACCGTGTCCACCTCACCCGAGTCCACCAGCACGCGCAACTCCTCCACGGCGAGCATCCGCACCACTCCCAAAGGTATGACGGCGAGCCATTGGACCGCCTCATCTTGGCACCACCGGGTGAGGGCACGCCACCGCCCGGACCGCTCCTCCTCCCGCCGGGGCCCGGAATCCGCGCCCGGACCGCCGTTGACACGGTCGGGTGGCTCGGCCACGCTCAACACCCGCAGCAATGGAGCGCGACTGACCCATTAGAGGGAGCGCACATGGCCAAGCACGTCGAGTACGAGACGGTGGGCAGCGACTACCTGGAGCAGCGGCAGCTCAAGCGCGGCGCGGCGGGGTGGGTGCTGCTGGCCGGGCTCGGGGTCTCCTACGTGATCTCCGGCGACTTCGCCGGGTGGAACTTCGGGTTGGAGCAGGGCGGTTGGGGCGGCCTGCTCGTCGCGACGGTCCTGATGGGCGCCATGTACACGTGCATGGTGTTCGGCCTGGCGGAGCTGGCCTCCGCGCTGCCCGTGGCGGGCGGCGGGTACGGGTTCGCCCGGCGCGCGCTCGGCCCGCTCGGCGGGTTCGCCACCGGTGTCGCGATCCTCATCGAGTACGCCATGGCGCCCGCGGCCATCGCGGTGTTCATCGGCGGGTACGTGGAGACGCTGGGTCTGTTCGGGCTGACCAACTCCTGGCCCGTGTACCTGGTGTGCTTCGCGGTCTTCATCGGCGTGCACCTGTACGGCGTGGGCGAGGCGCTGCGGCTGATGTTCGTGATCACCGGTGTGGCCGTGGTGGCGCTGGTCGTGTTCGTGATCGGCATGGTGCCCGCGTTCGACTCGGACAAGCTGTTCGACGTGGTGGGCGGCGACGGCGGGTTCCTGCCGTTCGGCGTGGCGGGCGCGCTGGGGGCGCTGGTGTACGCCATCTGGTTCTTCCTCGGCGTGGAGGGCGTGCCGGTGGCGGCCGAGGAGGCGCGCGACCCGAAGCGGGACATGCCGCGCGGGATCATCGGCGCGATGCTGGTGCTGCTGGTGTTCGCGGGCGCCATCCTGGTGCTGGCGCCGGGCGGCGCGGGCTCGGAGGCGCTGAAGGCGTCGGACAACCCGCTGCCGGCGGCGGCGCGCGCGGCCTACGGCGAGGGCAGCGTGCTGGCGCAGGTGGTGAACTACGTCGGCCTGGCCGGGCTGGTGGCGAGCTTCTTCTCGCTGATCTTCGCCTACTCGCGGCAGCTGTTCGCGCTGTCGCGGGCCGGGTACCTGCCGCGGTGGCTGTCGCGGACCGGCCGGCGCAAGACGCCGTACCTGGCGCTGGCCGTGCCGGGCGTGATCGGCTTCGCGCTGGCGGCGATCACCCGGGACGGGGCGCAGCTGATCAACATCGCGGTGTTCGGCGCGGCGCTGTCCTACGTGCTGATGATGGTGTCGCACATCGTGTTGCGCGTTCGCGAGCCCGAGCTGGAGCGGCCGTACCGGACGCCGGGCGGCGTGGTGACGACGGGGGTCGCGCTGGTGCTCGCGGTGGCGGCGGTGGTGGCGACGTTCTTCGTCGACGAGCTGGCCGCGGGGATCACGGCGGGCATCGTGGTGGTGGCGCTGGCCTACTTCTGGTTCTACAGCCGGCACCACCTCGTGGCGTCCGCGCCGGAGGAGGAGTTCGCCGCGATCGCGCGCGCCGAACAGGAGTTGAAGGACTGACACCGCCGGTTCGGGTGGTTTCCCGGCTCTTCCACGCCACCCGAACCAGGTTCCCCCTAACGTGGAATCAAGTTCCGCTCCGCAACGGGAATACCTCATCCATCGGGTGCCACCGAGGAGGAGGTTGAACCATGACACCCAAGAAGGTTGCGGTTGGCCTGGCCATCGCGGCACTGATCGTCACCACCGGCACGGCCACCGCCGCGCCGACCCAGCAGGAATCGGTGCTGTCGCTGACCAACCAGGAGCGCTCCGCGGCCGGGTGTCCGGCACTCGCGGTCAACGACCAGCTCGCCGCGGCGGCCCGACGGCACAACGACGAGATGATCAGGACCGGCAACTTCAGCCACACGGGGGTGGACGGCAGCACCGCCGCCCAGCGGGTGTCCGAGGCCGGGTACCCGTACCGGGTGACGGCCGAGAACATCGCCGCCGGGCAGGGGACGGCGGGGGAGGTCGTGCGGGACTGGATGAACAGCGCGGGGCACCGGGCCAACATCCTCAACTGCGAGCTGCGGGACCTCGGTGTGGCGTACGGCGTGGACGCGGGCGGGCGGGCCTACTGGACCCAGGAGTTCGGCGTGCGGCAGTGATGTGGGTGGTGGGATCAGCTCTCTTCGAGATCCACATCGCTCGACAGTTCACGCCCGAACAAGCCCTTGACGCGGATCCCGCGGTCGTGCTCCAGCTCACGGACGACCGCGGGGTTCACAGAGGCCGACCGCGAGATCCTGATCTCCTTCAGGGCGGGTAGCTCCGCGACCAATTCCGCTGTGGAACGGTCCAGCACCTCGGTGCTCAACACCTCCAACCGGCTCAGGCGAGGCGCGACCGTTCGGAAGTTCTTCGGCTCGGTCATGACCAGGTGGAGTTCGACGAGGCGGGGAAGCTCCACCAGCGCGGCGAGGTCGACCTTCCCGCAGTTCCACACGCTCAGCACCTCCAGCGTGTCCCTCCACCGCTCCACGCCCCGGATGTCCGTCACTGCGTGGCACTGCGTTATGCCGAACTTCCGGAGGCGTGGAGCGAAGTCGTACAGGCGGAGGTCGACCATCCCTCCGATGTTCGAGAGCAGCAGTTCCCGCAACTGCCGGAGTGTGTCAGGCCCTCCCAACACGCTCGCATCGCAGGATCCGAAGAGTTCCAGGTGAGTCAGGTGGGGAAGGTACCGTAGGCCCCGAAGCCCTTCGACCAACTGCGCGTGGACGTGGACCCGGCGCAGGTCGACCAGTTCTCCCAATGGGCTCACGTCCTGCGTGTCGCGGACGAGAACGCCGAGGTTGCGCAGCCCCGTTGCCCTCAGGGTGCCGAGGTCGACCCCCCGTTTCGAATGCAGTCTGAACGACTCAACCTGCGGCGACAGGAAGTCGAGTGCGCCACCGGGTTCCATGCAGGTGATGTGGCGCACTTGCCGCAGGTGACGCACGGCACGCGCCATTTCAGGGCCGTTGACGGCGAGGGTGGGCGCACGGTAGTCGGCCAGCACCTGCGCGGCGTAGGTCTCGGGGTCGAAGTTCCGCCATGACTGGAGGAGCGCTCGGCGCACCGCCGTCCGGCCGTCGTGCCGGTACTTCGCGATCAACGGCACGGCATCGTCCAGGCCGGTCGCCGCGGCGGCCCGGATGGTCGAGGCGACCTCGGCCTCGGAATGCGGCTCCGTCGCGGCGAGCAGGTCGAGGGCGACCGCGCCAGCCAGGGCGATGGACCTCGCCATGGCCGGTGTGGTCGGTGGGAGCAGGCTCGCGGCACGGGCCAGGATCTCCTCCCTGAGCCGGGGCGCCAACTCCGGCGCGGTCTCCAGGCACGCCAGTGCGAGCAGGTCGAGCGCGCCCCGGTACTTCTTCGTCGTGGCGCGTTCGAGCATCCGCTCCAGCAGCTCGTCGCGGCGGGCGCTGGACGCGTGGCCGGCGGCCACGACGACGACCTCGTGCCACTGGTCGAGGTGGGCGTTGGCGACGAGCGCGCCGATGTCGTCGGCGTCGACCACCGCTTTCGCCGCCAGGTGGTCCTGGAAGGTGCGGTGCACGAAGTCGACCCGCCCCTCCACCGGCTCGCGCAGCAGCCCGGTGCGCTCCAGCAGGTGCCGGTACACCTCCTCCGGCGAGGCCGCGACCTCCGGCATCGCGACCAGGCGTGACGCGATCCGGTCGACGGCCCGGGGCACGGCGGCGTCGGCCAGGCCGTTGCGCAGGAACCAGTAGGCCAGGTCACCCAGCAGCAGGGCCTTGCGCGTGCGGGACAACCCGGGGACGGGGATCAGCCGCCGCTCGGCGTCCCGCCGCTCCAGCAACATCTGCAACGCCGTGTCGTACAGCTCCATCCGGTTGTCGGGCAGGTCGCCGCGCCGGTCGCGGTGCAGTGCGCACAGCAACGCGCACAGCAGCGGGTAACCCGCGAGCTTGCGCAGGTGCTGGCGTACGGCGAACTGCTCCAGCAACCACACCGCGTAGTCCGCCAGCTCGACCCGCGCGGCCTCGTCGGCCAACTGCGAACGCATCGCCTCGTGCCAGCGCGTGACGAACACCCGGACGTCCGCCGCCGTCATGGGCAGCAGCGACGCACTCCCGAACCCCTCCGCGAGCAACCAGTCCGGGTCGACCGCGCTCGGCCTGGACGTCACCACGAACCGGGCTCGCGGGAACGCCACGACCAGCGACCGCAGCCAGTTCCGGGCCTCGTGGCGGCGGTCCGGCGCGAGTTCGTCGACGCCGTCCACGAGCACCAGACCCCGCCCCGAGCGCAACTGCGCCTGCACCCAGCCGGGCGGCATCTCGTCCGCGATGTGCCTGCCGACCTCGTCCGGGAACCGCTCCGGGGCGGGCAGGTCCCGGTCGGCGTAGCGACGCAGCGGGATGAAGAACGGCACCGTGTCGTTCCACGCGGTCAGCGGCTCGGTGAAGTCGCGACGGGCGCTGCGGACTGCGATCCACTGGAGCAGTGTGGTCTTGCCCAGGCCGGCCTCGCCGCGGATGAAGACCCGGTCACCGGCCGCGAGCAGGTGCTCCACCCGACTGCCGGGGGTGGCGTCGTCGCCGTCCGCGCTGAGGCTGATGTAGGCGACCGACAGCGGGTAGCGGCGACTCGCCTCGGACAGGGTCGCGCCGAACATCTCGACCTGGTCCAGGGTGCGGGCGGCGAGCTGCCGGTAGTCGTAGGAGAAGTCGGCGGAGGCGCGCCGCTGGGGCAGGCGGTCCAGCACCTTGCGGACCTCGGTGACGATCTCGGTCTCCCGGCGCAGGATCTCGGTCAACGCGCTCGGGCCGAACGCCGGCAGGGCCCGGGACACCTCGATCACGTAGCCCGCGCACTCGCGCAGCAGCAGCCCGTACAGCTGCGTGCCGTCGGTGGACAGCCCGTCGGGCGCGGTCGGCACGCGGCCGCGCAGGTGGCGGTCCAGCCTGCGGGCGTCGAGGTCCGCGGCGAACAGGTCGTCGTCGTCGAGCGCGGCCTCCTCGAACGTCTCGCGCACGGCCTCGATCGCGGCCAGGCGCTCGTGCTCGGGTAATCGGCGGTACTCGGTGTCCACGATGGGCTGCACCCGCTCCACCACCGCGTCGGTGAACTGCTCCGCCACCCGCCGCAGCTTGCGCTGGTCGAGCGCGTTGGTGAGGCGTCGTTCCAGCAGGTCGACGCCGGTGCCGCCGGCCGCGGCGGTGACCGACTTGTCGCCCAGCCAGAGCTTGAGCGCGCTGCGCACCACCGATGCGCCCAGCGGGATGAGCACGGCTTCGACGCCCATGCCCCCCATCGTGCCGGACGAGGCGTGCCGTCCGCCGAACGCCCTGGCAGGATCGGGGCGTGAGTGACATTCAACGAGTTGGAGTGGTGGGCTCGGGTCTGATGGGCTCCGGCATCGCCGAGGTCTGCGCACGCGCGGGCCTGGACGTGCTGGTGGCCGAGGTCAACCCGGACGCCGCCGAGGCCGCGCGCGGGCGGATCGCCTCGTCGCTCGGCCGCGGGGTGCGCAGCGGGAAGCTGTCCGCCGAGGACCGGGACGCCGCACTGGAGCGCCTCCGGTTCACCACCGACCCGGGCGACCTCGCCGACCGGAACCTGGTCGTGGAGGCCGTCGCGGAGAACGAGCAGGTCAAGATCGAGGTGTTCGCGGCGCTGGACAAGGTCGTCGAGGACCCGGACGCGATCTTCGCGTCGAACACCTCGTCCATCCCGATCATGAAGCTCGGCATGGCCACCGGCCGCCCGGAGCAGGTCATCGGCGTGCACTTCTTCAACCCGGTGCCGGTGCTGAAGCTGGTCGAGCTGGTGCCCTCGCTGCTGACCGGCGAGCAGACCAGGTCGCGCGCCGAGGCGTTCGTGACCGGCGTGCTGGGCAAGGAGGTCATCCGCTCGCAGGACCGGGCCGGGTTCGTGGTCAACGCCCTGCTCATCCCCTACCTGCTGTCCGCGATCCGGATGATGGAGTCCGGCTTCGCCAGCGCCGAGGACATCGACAACGGCATGGTGCTCGGCTGCGCGCACCCGATGGGACCGCTGCGCCTGACCGACCTGATCGGCCTGGACACCACCAAGGCGATCGCCGAGTCGATGTACGAGGAGTTCAAGGAGCCCCTCTACTCCCCGCCGCCGCTGCTGCTGCGCATGGTCGACGCGGGCCTGTTCGGCAAGAAGAGCGGGCGCGGGTTCTACGACTACTCCTCCTGACCCGGGGTGCCGGAGGGGCCGTCGACCGGGTGGTCGGCGGCCCCTCCGGTGTCGGGCCGCGTACCACAGGTGCACCTCGGAAGTCACGTCCCGGCGACTGTGGAACAATTAACAGAACTGTCTTGAATGGCCACGGGCCATTGCCTGCCGAACATTCGACCGTACACCGGGCCGAGCCGGGGGCAAAATGCCACGATCCGTCATCGAAGATCGTCGGCGCATTGGTGCAAAAGACTGACAGAGGTCTAGTCAATAGGCCGTTCGGAGTAGTCTTGATTACCGTTCCGAGCCAGGCGTGCACTGATCGACAGGACCTGTGAGCTGGCCCTAGAGTGCCCTACGTCACGCTACCGCCGCCTGGTGGACAAGATTGCTTCGCGTAGCGTAACTTTCGGTTCGCACCCCACAAGGAGACCCCCGCCTTGGAGCCCAAAACTATTCCCGTACGCGTTTTCACGGGACGACAGTTGAGCGCCCTTCTACATTCTGTGGGCATCACTGAAAACGTCCCGGAATGCGTTGGACTGCTCGCGGACGCCCTGGGTCCGGGCGGCTTGCGGCCGGTTTCCACCAGCCCCGCATGGCCTTCCGACGTGGCCGACGACCACACCCCGGTCGAGTTCTCCACGGCGTTCGGCCCGGACGAGTCCCCGGTCGTCCGCATGATCGTCGAAACCTCCGCCACCAGGCCGTCCCGCCAGGCCAACACCGCCGCGGCACTCGCCGCGCTCGACCGGATGCGGCGCCGTTACAACGTTGACACCGCCCAGTTCGACGCGGTCCGCGACCTGTTCCTGCCCGCCGAGGCGGAGCGGGACTTCGCGTTCTGGTATTCGCTGGTGTTCCGCGCCGGTGAACGGCCGATGGTGAAGGTCTACCTCAACCCGGAAGTCCGCGGCGAGGACGCCGCGGAGGAGTTGGTGCGCGAGGGGCTGGGCCGGAGCGGTTTCGCCGCCGGTTTCCCGGTGCTGCGCGACCACGCGGTGACCCGTCCCGGGTTGGACCGGTATTCGTTCTTCGCGCTCGACCTGACCGAACAACGCCGCGCGCGGACCAAGGTGTACATCTCCCACGACGACGCGGAAGTGCGCGACGTCACCCGCGCCGCGCAGGCCGCCCGGGGCGTGGACGTGGACCGGGTCCCCGATTTCTGCCTGCTCACCGGCGGCACGGCGACGTTCGACAAACGCCCGCTGATTTCCAGCTATACGTTCATGGACGGCGACGCGCACGCGCCCAGCGGCTATTCGCTGTACGTGCCGATCCGGGACTACGTGGCCGACGACGAGGAAGCCAGGCGCCGGGTGCTCGCGGTCATGACGAAGTACGACCTGGATCCCACCCCGTTCGAACGCGCGCTGCGGGCCGTGGCCCGGCGCCCGCTCGACGAGGGCGTCGGCCTCATCGCGCACGTGTCGCTGCGCATGGGCCGGCCGCGTCCCGGCATCACCGCATACCTGTCGTCCGAGGCGTACCACGTGTCCGCGCCGCGCCCGGTCAGCCTGGCCGTCTAGGAGCCCCGTCATGCCCATCATGGAGCCGTACCGCATCAAGGTCGTGGAGCCCATCCCGATCACCACGCGCGAGCACCGGGAGCGGGCGCTGGCCGCCGCCGGGTACAACCCGTTCAACCTCGCCGCCACCGACGTGACGATCGACCTGCTCAGCGACTCGGGCACCAACGCCCTGTCCGCCGAGCAGCAGGCGGCCGGGCTGCGCGGCGACGAGACCTACGCGGGTTCGCGCTCCTACTACCGGTTCCGCGACGTGGTCGCGGAGCTGACCGGGTACCCGCACGCCTTCCCGGTCCACCAGGGGCGCGCCGCCGAGCGGATCCTGTTCACCGCCCTGCTGAAGCCCGGCCAACTCAGCGTCAGCAACACCCACTTCGACAC
Source organism: Saccharothrix sp. BKS2 (assembly GCF_047689505.1). Lineage (NCBI taxonomy): Bacteria > Bacillati > Actinomycetota > Actinomycetes > Pseudonocardiales > Pseudonocardiaceae > Saccharothrix > Saccharothrix sp. BKS2. The sequence continues at coordinate 610,681 of NZ_JAUQOL010000001.1, forward strand.
CACGCGGGCGAACGTCGAGATCCTCGGCGGCGTGGCGGTCGACCTGCCGTGCCGGGCCGCCGGGGACCTCGACAGCGACGCGCCGTTCAAGGGCGACATCGACCTGGAGGCGCTGGAGGCGGTGCTGTCGGGTCCGCGGGACGTCGCGGTCGTGCTGATCACCGTCACCAACAACGGCGGCGGCGGGCAGCCGGTGTCGATGGCCAACATCAGGGCGGCGGGCGAGCTCGCCCGGAAGCACGGCGTGCCGTTCTTCCTCGACGCCGCGCGCTTCGCCGAGAACGCGTGGCTGGTCACCCAGCGGGAGCCGGGGTACGCCGACCGCACGCCGCGCGAGGTCGCCCAGGAGGCGTTCCGCCTGGCCGACGGGTGCGTGGCGAGCCTGAAGAAGGACGGCATCGTCCACATGGGCGGGTTGCTCGCGGTCCGCGACCCCGAGCTGGCCCAGCGGTGCGAGCTGCTGCTGACCGCGACCGAGGGCTTCCGCACCTACGGCGGGCTGTCGGGCCGCGAGCTGGAGATGCTGGCCCAGGGCCTGCTGGAGGTCACCGAGCCCGAGTACCTGCGGGCGCGCGCCGCCGCCACGGCGTACGTCGCCGAACTCGCCGCCGCGGCCGGGGTGGACAGCGTCCGGCCGACCGGGGTGCACGCGGTGTACCTCAACGCCGGGCGGCTGCTGCCCCACCTGCCACCGGGCCGGTTCCCCGGCTTCGCGCTGGCCACCGAGCTGTACCTGGCGGGCGGCATCCGGTGCGCCGAGCTGGGGTCGCTGTACCTGGGCGAGCTGGACGACGCGGGCGAGCTGCTCAAGGCCGCCCCGTTCGAGCTGGTGCGCCTGGCCATCCCGCGGCGGGTCTACACGCAGAGCCACCTGGAGTACGTCGGCGAGACGCTGGCCGGGATCGCGAAGAACCCCGAGCGCGTGCCCGGCTACCGGTTGACCCACGTGCCGAAGCTGTTGCGGCACTTCAACTGCCGCGTGGAGCCGGTGGTCTGAGCGTCGGGCCCGCGGTCCCCCGGGAAGGGGGTCGCGGGCCCCGCCGTCCTCGCGGCACGGGAGCCCACGGGTCCCACCGGGGGCGCCGCGGTGCGGTCCGCAGCGCCCGGCGGTCCTCTAGGCCATCGCGTCGAGCCGGTCCATCGTGTGCTGGATCAGGCTGACCAGCACGTTCTTCGACGACTCGCGGTCGCGCGCGTCGCACAGCACCAGCGGGATGGCCTCGTCGACGTCCAGCGCCCGCCGGACCTCCTCGGCCCCGTACTGGTGCGCGCCCTCGAAGCAGTTCACCGCGATGATGAACGGGATGCCCCGCCGCTCGAAGAAGTCGATCGACGGGAAGCTGCTGTCCAACCGGCGCGTGTCCACCAGGATCACCGCGCCGATCGCACCGTAGGCCAGCTCGTCCCACATGAACCAGAAGCGGTTCTGGCCCGGGGTGCCGAACAGGTACAGCACGACCTCGGGGTTGATCGTGATGCGCCCGAAGTCCAGGGCGACCGTGGTGGTCTCCTTGTTCTCCAGGCCCACCACGTCGTCGACGCCGACACCGGCCTCGGTGAGCAGCTCCTCGGTGTGCAGCGGCGGGATTTCGCTGACCGAGTTGACCAGCGTCGTCTTGCCGGTGCCGAAACCTCCGGCGATGACGATCTTGACTGGGGTGGGGACCAGCAGTTCCCCGCCCGGCCGCTCAGATTCCACGGACACCATCCAGCACTGCCTGCAACAGGTTCCGGTCCGGTACCACCGGAGCTCGGGAGGGGTCTCGGACGACGACGTCACCGCGTTGGATGAGATCGCTCAACAGCACCTTGACGACCACCAGGGGCACGTCGAGGTAGGCGGCGACCTCCGCCACGGACAGCGGTCGCCGGCACAGCTCCATGATTTCGAGGTGCTCGACCGACAGCGAGTCCGGGTCGGACGGCGAGGGCATCGCGCGCACCTGGGTGACCAGGTGCAGTTCCGGGCGCAGCGGTCGGGTGCGGCCGCGCACCATCGCGTAGGGCCGGACCAGCGGACCGGCCGCCTCGTCGTACCACCAGTCCTCGCGGCCGTTCATCATGACGACCTTCGGGCAACGGGCAGGCTCGCCGCGGTGGTGCCGCGCGGCGCGGACGACAGGTAGGTGCCCACCCGCTTGACCAGCATGTTCATCTCGTAGGCGATCATGCCCATGTCGGAGTCCTCCTCGCCGAGCACGGCCAGGCACGCGCCGTGGCCCGCCGCCGTGACGAAGAGGTAGGCGTGCTCCATCTCGACGATGGTCTGCCGCACCGCGCCGCCGCCGAAGTGCCGCCCGGTGCCGCGGGCGAGGCTCTGGAACGCCGAGGCCATGGCGGACAGGTGGTCCGAGTCGTCCTTCGACAAACCGCCCGAGCGGCCCAGCAGCAGCCCGTCCGCCGAGAGGACCACGGCGTGCCGGGCCCCGACCACGCGTGTGACCAGGTCCTCCAACAACCAGTTCAGTTCGTTGTGCTGGCTGGCCATGTCGTTCATCGGGTTGCCTTTCCGGTTTCCAGTCGTCCGGCCACTGCTGCTGGTCAGGGTTCGAGGTCCTCACTGCGACGGGCATCGCGAGTGCCCCGCTGGAACGCCGACAGGCCCTTGCGGACCCGATCGGACTTCTCGGGGTCGACCTCGGCGAGCGGTTCGGGCGAAGGGTGGAAATCGTTGCGCACCAGCTGCGGCGCGAGGTTCTGCTGCCTGCGCCGGCGTGGCAGTTCGGGCCGGCCCACGGCGCCGGTGCCGCCGGCGGACGGGTCCGGTTCGGTGCCGGGCCACTCCTCGACCCGCTTGCGCTGCGGCAGTTCCAGTTCGCCACTGCGCTGCGACAGGTCCAGCCCGCCGCTCATCCGCTCGACCTCGGGAAGGGGATCCGCGGTGGTCGTCGCGTTGGGGGTGTGGTTGTTGACCGGGGCGCCGGCGTTGGCAGCGGCCTCGGCCTGGGCCCAGAAGCCTTCGAGGTCTCGGGAGGTGTCGGGAAAGCCGGCGTCTCGCACTGGGTCGTCGCCCTGCTGGGGGATGTCGTGGAAGGGTCGACGGGGCAGCTGCCTCGTCTCGGCGGGCTCGGTCACCGTGGTGGGTCCCGCGACGATCGCGGAGGGGATGAGCACGAGCGCCAGCGTGCCGCCGTAGGGCGACTCGCGCAGCTCGACGTGGATGCCGCGGCGGGCGGCCAGCCGGGCGACCACGAACAGGCCGAGGCGGGACTCGCCGCGCAGGCGCATCGCGTCGAACTCCGGCGGGTCGGCCAGCATCGCGTTGTGCTGGTCTCGGTCCTCCGGGTTGATGCCCAGGCCGTGGTCCTCGATCTCCACCACGATGCCCTGCGGCACCTCGCTGGCGTGGACCTGCACCTGCGAGCGCGGCGAGGAGAACGCGGTGGCGTTGTCCACCAGCTCGGCGACCAGGTGGATGGTGTCCGCGACGGCCGCGCCCACCAGCGCGGTGTCCGGCACCGGGTTGACCTTGACCCGGACGTACTGCTCGGTCTCGGCCACCCCGGCGCGCAGCACGTCGAGCAGCCGCACCGGCTTGCGCCACTGCCTGCCCGGCTGCTCGCCCGCCAGGATGATCAGGTTCTCGGCGTTGCGGCGGGCGCGGGTGGCCAGGTGGTCGAGCTGGAACAGGGCGTCGAGCTGCTCGGGGTTCTCCTCCTCGCGCTCCAGCTTGTCCAGGATCTTCAGCTGGCGGTGCACCAGGCCCTGGTTGCGGTGCGCGATGTCGAGGAAGACCCGGTTCACGCCCTCGCGGGCCTGGCTCTCCTTAACGGCCGCGGCCACGGCGGTGTACTGGGCGGCGTTGAACGCGTCGGCCACCTGGCCGATCTCGTCGCTGCCGTAGTCCAGCGGCGGCACCTCGACCTCGACGTCCACGTGCTTGCCCTCGCGCAGCCGGTCGACGATGTCGGGCAGGCGCTCGTGGGCCAGGGCCAGCGAGTCCTTCTTCAGCGAGGCCAGGCGCGTGATCAGGGCCTTGTTGACCAGGCGGTTCGACGTGCGGATGGCGATCAGGATGCCGATGATGACCGCGAGCAGCGCGATCAGGCTGCCGACGATCACGGTGCGGAACTTGCTCTCGCCGCGCGACATGGTGACCCCGACGGCGCTGGCGGCCTGCTCGCTGACCAGCGCGGTCAGCTCGGCCGACATCGGGCCGCTGACGTTCTGCCACTCCTGGAGCGAGCCCGCCTCGAGCGGCCGGTCGCCGTTCTGGACCAGCCTGCCCTCGAACGCGATCAGCCTCTTCCACTCCTCGCCTTCGACCATGAACCGGTAGTGCTCGCGCACCTCGGGCCGGGCGTGGGCCTCGTTCGAGTTGAACGAGGCGTGGTAGGCGCCGACCAGGCTGGCGAACTCCACGTGCTCCTCGGGCGTGAACCGCCCGGCGGCCAGCGCGCCCGAGGCCAGCGAGGTGGCCCGGGACATCCAGTCGGACGCCTTGAAGTACTCGGAGGCGGTGATGGCGCCCTTCATCGACTCGGCGTCGGGCACCACGCGCGCCTGCACGCTGAACAGCGCGTCACCGGCGTCGAGCAGGCTGTTGTAGTACGTGTAGATCTCGGTCTTCGACGCGCGGCCCGCCGCCAGGGCGCTGCGGCGCTGCGGCAGCTGGTCCACCAGGACGTTCAGCGCGTTGATGCGCTCCACGATCTCCGGCGGGGCCTGCGAGGCCAGCTCGGTGAACGCGGCGCGCATGTCGTCGACCGCGCGGTCGGTGTCCTGCTGCTGGGCCTCCAGGTCGCTGGTGCCGGCGTCCGGCAGGGCCAGCGCCGTCATGCTCAGCTCGCGCTCCTTCTGGATCGCGGCGAACGTCTGGACGGCCGGGATCGAGGCGTCCCGCACGCCCTGCGCCACCGCGCGCAGGTAGAAGCCGTCGAAGACGGTGTAGGAGGAGAACAGGGCCCACATGATGAGCAGGACGATGCTGGGGACGACGACGACACCGGTGAGTCGCGAGCGGATCGTCTTGTAGTTCGTCTCCGTGGTGCTCTTCTGCTTCACAGCACTCCGCAGCCTCGTCCAGGTACCAGGTCAGGCGCAGCACTAGGAGCGCTGTCTCTTCGTTCACCCGATCCGGCCACGGAACGGTAACACCGAAAGATCATTATTACGAAGAGACAGCGATCACTCGCACCACGCGACGATGAGGTTACCCAGTCGAGTGACACCCCGAACAGGGGGCCGATGTGAACTTCCCTTGATCAGCCCCCTGTCTTTCACGCCTCGGGAACGGAAACCGCGTTGTACGTCGTCGTGGGCGTGGGCGGGGTGGTGAAACGGGCGTTCGGCAGGTACAGCCGGTTGCCGAAGGCGGCGACCGTGGTCGGCACGTCGAACCGCGGGTCGGTGATCTTGGTCACCAGCTCCCCCGCCGCCCCGTTCCGGGCGAGGTCGAAGACGGCCAGCGCGTTGAGCCGGTTCTGCACCACGTAGAGGGTGCGGCCCTCGACCAGCAGGCCGTCACCGTTGGTCAGCACCTCGCCGCCCAGGTCGACGACCCGGGTCGAGCCCGAGCGCTGGTCGACCCGGTGGAGTTGGCCGGTGTTGCCCTGCACGACCAGCAGCGCCTTGCCGTCGGGGGTCTCGGCGATGCCGTTGGCGTTGTTGACGCCCGGCGTCAGGACGAAGTCCCCGCTGAGCGGAATGGCGATGTGCGACTTCGGCAGGTCGCCGCGCCGGCCGAACGGGAGCGCGTAGAGCACCGCCTTGCGCGAGTCGGTGAAGTAGGCGGCGTCATCGGTGATCACGACGTCGTTGACGAACGTGTTCGCGTCCTCCGCGAACCGGTACGACCTGAGGACCTCTCCCGTTCTCGCGTCGACGACCCGGCCGTCACCCCCGGCCCCGCCGGCGACGAACACCCTCTTGCGCCGGTCGATCTTCAACCCGACCGAGGCCGTGCCCGGCCCCTGGCTGAACACCTCCCCGCGCCCGGTGCGCAGGTCGACGCGGAACAGGTCGCCGTCGGCGCGCGACCCGAAGTAGGCGGTGGGCGCCGAGCCGATCGCGATGCCCTCCGGCAGGAAGCCGTCGGGCAGGGGGAATTCGGTCGGGAACGGAGGTGCTTGCGCTGCGGTGGCGGGTGCGGTGATGACCAGGGAGACCCCCAGCACCACGGCGGCCAGCGCACCGGGGGTGCGAGACATGACCACTCCTTGCGGTTCGAGTCCGTCGCGGGAGTGTTCCGCGCCCGCGGGGGTCGCGAGAAGGGCCCACAGCGAATCGACAGGACCGGCGCCCCGCCGGGCGACCTCCACGGGGCCGGCCCACCGGTCGGCCCGGAAACGTTTCACGCCCCCGGCGCGATGACGTCTCCGGGGGATCGACACCGGCCGACCCCGGAGATGATCAAGAAGTCCCGATCGCCGACCCGAACAAAACGTGAAACATGATTCGACGACCGTTCCGACCGGATATGGGCAACAAGTGGGCGTCACACTATTCTAGCCTGGAGGGAATTCACCGCCCGATAGGGTCAACTGTGCCACAAAAGCTCGTACCGACTTGTCGGAACCGTCGACACCGACCATGCTGAAGGTAACCATAAATGTGCCCGGCCCTCTTCGAGAGCCGGGCAACAGTGGTGGGGTTGATCACCGCTCACTCGCGTGAGCGTTCACCTGGATCGCTAGTCCCACCACATCGACGAGGTGTTCAGGTCGCACTGGACAAGAGTGGACCCGACACCTGTCGGCTCGGCCGACGCGGTGGCCGGACCTACGGGCCCGGCCACCGCCGTCACCACGAGGGTCGTACCGGCGAGGACTCGGTACACCCTCCTCTTCGTTGGCCCCTGGGGGCGCTCGATCTTCACGGGGGCGGATCATCGCACCCCGGACCGACACCGCGTATACCGAGGTAGTCACCTTGGGCTGACCCCCGCATCACACTCGGTGATACGACCATGTCAGGGACTTATTGCGCCCCTATGGTCTTAATAAGACCACCCAATCGAGTGTACTAAACCCCACGAACGGATGATGGATTGTTGGCGCCCTCGGAGTTCCTCCCGGCAGGGACGTCGGGCTCCGACCACTCGGTCAACCGGGCCAGGACGCCGTCCGCCCTCCGGTCGCCCAAGCCGGCGTAGAGACCGTGGGACAATTCCCAGCAGAGGCGCGCTTCCCCGCGCCGCCCCTCGCTCCAGTGGATCTGGGCGAGCACGTCCTGCGCGGCCGCCTGGCGCAGCGAGTCGTGCGCGTCCCGGCAGAGGTCGACCGCGCGTTCGGCGTAGAACTGCGCCCGCTCCCACTCGCCGAGGTCGCGCAGCACCGCCGCCGCGGTGGTGGCCGCCTGCCCCTCCTGCGCCAGCCTCCTGGTCCTGCTCAGGGTGGACATCGCCTGGTGGGCGTGGCCGAGGGCGCCCATGTGGTCGCCGGAGGCGTAGTAGGCGGCCGCCAACGAGGCCAGTGCCGTCCCGGCGCCGGCCTCGTCCCCCAGGCGGTCCCGGACGGAGCGGGCCAGGTGCAACTGGACTATCGCCTCGTGCAGGCGCCCGCCCAGCAGCATCGCGTCGCCGATGCGTTGCAGCACACCGGCTTCACCGTCCGGGTCGCCCACGCGGCGGGCGATGCCCAGGGCCTGGTCGAGCAGTTCCAGCCCGCCGGGGACGTCCCCGGTCAACGCGCGGAGTTCGCCGGCGTTGCGCAGGACGGTGATCGCGCCGAGGGTGTGGTCGATTTCCCGGACGATTTCCATCGCCCGCCGGTAGCAGTCGTCCGCTTTCGGGTACTCGTGGAAACGGGTGTGGATCAGGCCGAGGTTGCACAGGGCGCTCGCCTCCGCCGAACGATCACCGACCACGCGCGCCGCCCGCAGGGCCGTCCCCAGCCCGCGCAGCAACTCGTCCTTGAACCCCAGCCTCATCATGACCTCGCCGACGACGTTCTGCATGCGCCAGGCGTATTCACCGAATCCGTTCGACGCGGCGAAGTCGATCACCGACAGCAGTTCCGCGCGCTCCCGCGCGCACCAGTCCATCGCCTCCTCGTCGCTGGAGAACCGCTGGGGCAGCACCCCCTCGGACAACTCCAGCAGCGGCACGGCCTCGCGCTGCGGGAAGAGCCTCCGGTCGACGTCGTTGCCGGTGTGCAGGAACCAGTCGAGCATCCGGACCAGGGCGTGCCGCCGCCCCTCCCCGCCCTCCTCGGCGACCGCGCGTTCGGCCGCGTAGTCGCGCAGCAGGTCGTGGAAGGCGTACCGGTCGCCCTCCCGCGGTTCGAGGAGCCGGGCCCACACCAGCACCTCCAGCAGCGGCCGCACCTCGTCCGCGGGCAGACCGGCCAGGGCCGCGGCGACCCCCAGCTGGAAGGCCACCCCGGGGTATAGCCCCAGCAGGCGGAACAGGCGGCGCACCCGCGGGGTCAGCACGAGGTACGAGCAGTCGATGACCGCCCGCAACGACACGGTGGACGACGGTCCGCTCGTGCTCAGGTCCAGGATCGCGCCGCGCTCCCGCAGCCGGGCCACGAAGTCGCCGAGCGGCTTCCCGCGCTGCGCGGCCACGTACTCGCCGACGAGCCCGAGGGCCAGCGGTATGCCGCCCGCCATCCGGGCGAGGCGGTCCACCGCCTCCGGTTCGGCGTCCGCGCGCGAGCCCCAGCGGTCCCGCAGCCACCGCCGCGCCACGTCGGGTTCCAGCGGCGGCACGGTGAAGCACCGCGCCCCGTACCTCAGGCTGAGGTCGCTCAACCGCCCCCGGCTGGTCACCACCACGACCGACCCGGCCAGCAGCGGCAGGAGCCCTTCGACGTGGCTCGCGTCGGCCGCGTTGTCGAAGATCACCAGCATCTTGCGGGTCGCCAGGACGTCGTGGAGCTTGGCCCGCCGCGCACGGGCGGTGGGCAGGCGGTCGGCCGGGGCGACCCCCACCGCGTCGAGCAGGTCGGTCACCACCTCCTCCTCGGTCAGCGCGGGCGCGTCGCCGAAGCCGTGCAGGTTGACGAACCAGAACCCGTGCGGGAACCGCCCGCGCACCCGGTGCGCCCAGTGCACGGCGAGCGCGGTCTTGCCGACCCCCGGTTGGCCGTCGAGCGCGATCAACCGGCGCCCACCCGCCACGAGGCCGTCCAGCTCGGCCAGCAGGTCGTCGTGGCCGGTGAACCCGTCCACGTCGTAGGGCAGGTTCCGGGGCGGCACGACCGGCTCGGCGGAGGACGGCGCCACCGGCCGCGCCTGGCGGTTGAGCAGCACGTCGTGGGAGCGGCGGAGTTCGTCCGCGCGCTCGGGGTAGTCGGGTTGGACGCGGTGGTAGTAGTCGAGGTAGTACTGGACCGCGTCCTCGACGCGCTCCAGCGCGTAGAGGGCCTGGAGGCGGCGCTTGGCCAGCAGCACGTCGGTGTCGTGCTCGACCTGGACGGCCTTGACCAGCCGCAGCATCTCCTCGTACTCGCCCAGCTTGTACCGGCCGTAGATCAGCGCCGTGCTGGCCTGCAACCACTCGTCCCGGACGGCCACGCGGCGCCAGTTCTCCGCGCGCTCGGTGTCCAGGTCCGCCAGGGGCTCGTCCCAGAGCCGCAGGGCCTGCTCCACGAGTTCGCAAGCGCGGGCCTGCTGGCCCGTCCTGCCCAGCCGGCGCGCGCCGTCGACGGTCCGCTGGAAGACGTGGAGGTCGACCGTCGCCGGATCGGCGGCCAGCCGGTAGGAGCCCTCCCCCGTCTCCAGCGTGGCCGCCGAACCGCACCGCTTCAGCGCCCCGCGTATTCGAGTGGAATATGTGGACAAAGTGGCCGCCGGATCGCGCGGCATTCTGTCCGGTCGCCAAACCCATTCCGCCAAAGTGCGGACCGGAACCGCCCTGCCGACGTTGAGCAGCAGTACCGCGAGGACTGCCCGCTCTTTGGGCCTGCCCCATTCATGAGTGAAACCCCCGACCGTGCGCAGCTGCGTGCGCCCAAGGATCTTGAAATCCAAGTTCACCAGCGCCACCCCTCGCTGGAAGCAATGATTCACATCGGAGTGTGCCGGTACGCACCTGCCCGAGCCAGCGGTTCGTCACGTTCCGATACCTCTATGTGACAATCCGTAGTCCAACTGGACCAACCGGCTGCGACGTACCGGAATGTGAGCTGAAAGGCTGCTGAAAGTTCGCCGGACGCACATGCCGGTGCACGTGCAACTCCATTCGCCCACATGATCACGCTCACCGCGCTGAGCTAGCCTTTCGCCTATCCGTCCGTCCGCTGAACCGGATTCGACATCGGCCACCGGCACGCTGGCACCAGTCGCCCGGCGGGACGGACCCGGCGGGCCGCGGTGGAGGTTTCGATGGCTTCTCCGGATGTGGTGGTGGTCGGCCTCGGGTTCACCGGGCTGCCGACCGCGGTGGCGGCGGCCGCCGCCGGGATGCGGGTCGTCGGCCTGGACAGCTGCGCGCGGCGGATCGCCGAGGTGCTCGACGCGCAGCCGGGTTCCGGGTTGGGCACGGTGTCGGAGACCGCGCTCGGCGACGCGCTGGCGAGCGGGCGGTTGGTGGTGCGCGACGTCGCCTCCGGCGTGCCGGCGGGCGACGTCCACGTGCTGTGCCTGCCCACTCCGCCGGATCAGCGCGGCGGCGTGGACCTGCGGCCCCTGGCCCAGGCGCTGCGGGCGGTGGCCGCCGTGCTGCGCCGGGGAGACCTGGTGCTCGTGCAGAGCACGTGCCCTCCCGGCACGGTCGCGCACGCCCTGGTGCCGGTGTTGGAGGAGGTCTCCGGGCTGCGGGCCGGCTCCGCGTTCCACGTGGCGTGCGCGCCGATGCGGATCGACCCCGGCAACCGGGCGCACCCGCTGGCCACCATCCCGCGGGTGGTCGGTGGGCACACCGCGCGGTGCGCCCACCGCGCGGCCCAGTTCCTCTCCTCGATGGCGCACGACGTGGTGCAGGTGACGAGCACCCGCGCCGCGGAACTGGCCAAGCTGTTCGAGAACACGTTCCGGCTGGTCAACATCTCCCTGGTCAACGAGTTCGCCTCGGTGTGCCGGGCGTACGGGGTCGACGTGGCGGAGGTGCTCCGGGCCGCGGGCACCAAGCCGTTCGGCTTCCTCGGGCACCAACCCAGCGCGGGTGCGGGCGGTGACTGCGTGCCGGTGTCCGCGAGGTTCCTGTCCACCGCGGCGCGCCGGCGCGGCCTGCTGAGCCCGCTGGTCGACGCGGCACTGGCGATCAACGACGCGATGCCGGCGCGCACGGTCCACCTGCTGCGCGACACGGCCGAGCGCGTGCTGGCGAAGCCGTTGCGGAACTGCCGGGTGCTGGTGCTCGGGGTGACCTACAAGGCCGACACGCCCAACGTGCGGCAGTCGGCCGCCGTGGCGGTGCTGGAGGAGCTGCGCCGCGAGGCGTCGGCCGAGTACCACGACCCCCACGTGCCGGAACTGGTGCTGTCCGACGGGACCCGGCTGCGCCGGACGGACCTCGACGACCGCGCCTTCGACCACCGCGCCTTCGACCTCGCGGTCCTGATGACGCCCCACCGCCACTACGACGACCTGCCGCTCCGGGGCCTGCCGGTGTTCGACTGCACGACCGGGGAGCCGCGCCGGGTCGTCGAGTACGTCGGGGTGGCGGCGTGAGCGCCCGGTGGATCAGGGGTCCGGTCGGGCCCGACGCCGACCGGCGGGTCACGGTGGCCGGGTGCCGGACCGTGCTGGTGGTGGTCCCGCACCCGGCGGCGGGCACGCGGTTGCTCTCGGACGTGGTGCCCCTGCTGCGCGACGACCCGAGGGTCCAGGTGGTCTTCTCGGTCACCGACACCGGGCAGCGGTGGCACGGCACCGAGGACCAGGTGCGCGCACGGGGCGGACTCGTGGTGCCCTGGGACCAGGCCACGCAGCTCGACTTCGACCTCGTGCTGGCGGCCGGCTACAACGACATCGACCAGGTGCGCGGCCCGCTGCTGCTGCTGCCGCACGGCGCGGGCAACCTCGCGTCGCGCAGGTACAGCAGGCACGCGGGCCCCGGCGCCCTGCCGCACACCGGGCTGAGCCGGGAGTCGCTCACGCGGCGGGGCAGGGTGCTGCCCGCCGCGATCGGGCTCAGCCACGAGGACGAGGTGGCGGCGCTGCGGACGTCCTGCCCGGAGGCGCTGCACACGGCGGTCGTCGTGGGCGACCCGTGCCTGGACCGCATGGTGGCGAGCGCGCCCCTGCGGTCCCGCTACCGCGAGGCGCTGGGCGTTCCCGAGGACGGGCGGCTGGTGACGGTGAGCTCGACCTGGGCACCGGACTCGGCCTTCGGCAGCCGGCCCTCGCTGTGCCGGGCGTTGCTGGACGAGCTGCCCGCCGAGCGGTACCGGGTGGCGCTGGTGCTGCACCCGAACGCGTGGGCCGTGCACGGGCGGTGGCAGGTGCGGGCCTGGCTGCACGAGTGCATCGAGGCGGGGCTGCTGGTGATCCCGCCGGAGGAGGGCTGGCGGGCCACCGTCGTCGCGAGCGACCACGTGCTGGGCGACCACGGTTCCACGACCCAGTACGCCGCCGCGATCGGGACGCCGGTGGCGCTGGCGTCGTTCCCGGACGGCAACGTCCGCCGCGGCAGCCTGGCCGACGCGGTCCGCCGGTGCTGCCCCCGGGTCGACCCCACCCGGCCGCTGCTGCCGCAGCTGCCCGCGGCCGTGCCGGGGAGCGGCGCGTCCCACCTGGCCGGTCTGGTGTCGTCGCGTCCCGGCGCGGCGGCGGTCGAGCTGCGCCGGACCATGTACCGGCTGCTGGACCTGCCCGAGCCGACCGGCCCGGCCCGCGTCGAGGCGGTGCCCGCCCCGGTGCCGCTGCGACCGGACCCGACGTGATGGTGTGGCTGGTGGTGGACGGCCTGGGTCCCGGTCTGCACCGGCTGGTCGTCGCCACCCCGGGCCGCCGTCCCGACCAGGTCGTGATCGGCGAGCTCGGTCGTGCCCGACCGGACGCCCTGGGGCTGGCCGACCTGGTGGTCGGGTTCCCTCACGGGTCGAGCCGCGCGAGCTCGGCGCCGATCGCGGCGGCCCTGGGGTTCCCCACGTGGGCGAACAGGCGCCGCGCCTCGGCGTAGCGCTCGCGTGCCGCGGGGAGGTCGCCGCGGGCCTCGGCGACCTCCCCCGACAACACCAGCGCCTCGGCCTCGTAGTGGGGCGAGCCGGCCCGGCGGAGCAGGTCCAGCGCGGTGGACAGGCGCGCCTCGGCCACCGCGACCTCGCCCCGGCGCGCCTCGACCGCGCCCGCGGACATCAGGCACCTCGCCCGGCCGGTGTGGTCGCCGAACCGCCCCATCGCCTCGGCCGCCGCGTGCAGTTCGGCCAAGGCCTCGTCGTCCCGGCCCAGTTGGGCCAGCACCTCGCCGACCCGCCGGGCGCACAGCGCCTCGGCCCGCGGCGGGCCGATGTGCCGGCGGATCTCCCGCGCCCGGGTCAGGTGGTCCAGCGCGCGCTCCAGGTCGCCGGTGCCCTGGGCCACGCCGCCGAGTTCGGTCAGCGCCACCGCTACGCCCTGGCGGTCGCCGTCGACCTCGGCGATGTCCAGCGCGCGGGCGCCCTCGCGCTCGGCCTCCGGGAACCTGCGCAGCACGCCGTAGGTGTACGCGAGCTGCGCGCGCAGCTTCGCCTCGGCCGCGCGATGACCGCTGCGGACCGCGGCCGGCACGCCCAGTTCGTGCACCGCGAACCAGTCGTCGTAGTGTCGGGCGTGCAGGAAGAAGCCCCACATCGCCTCGCAGAACTGCCAGACGACGTCGTCCAGGTCGAGCGCGGCGGCGGCGCGGCACGCCTCGCGGAGGTTGGAGCGCTCGCGTTCCAGCCACGCCAACGCGTCCTGCCGCTCCCGGAACGGCGAGCGCCGGTCCCGGTACCGGGGCCCCACCCGGTGCCGGGTCGGCCGCAGGGCGAGGTCCGCGTCGACCAGGCGGTCCAGGTACCACTCGACGACGCGGCGGAGCGCGGCGTCGCGCTCGGCGGGCGACGCCCGGTCGGCGTGGTGGCGGGCGTGCAGCTTCAGCAGGTCGTGGAAGCGGAACCGCTCGTCGCCGACCTCGGTCAGGAGGTTCTTCTCCACCAGGTGCTCCAGCACGGGCTCGACCAGGGGAGCCGGCTCACCGGCGGCCGCGGCGGCGGCCTCGACGCCGAAGAACGCGCCGGGGTGCACGGCGCACAGCCGGTAGACGCGGGCGTGGTCGGGCGGCAGGTCCGAGTAGGACAGGTCGAGCACCGCCTCGACGGACACCTCGCCCAGGGTGAGGGTGGCCAGGCGTTCCGCGCGCAGCGAGCCGACCTCCTTGGACAGCGAGCGCTTGGGGCGCGTGGAGAGGCGCGCGCCGATCACCGACAGCGCGATGGGCAGGCCCGCGCACAGGCGCGCCAGCTCCCGGGCCGCGTCGGGCTCGGAGGTGACCCGCGGTCCCACCGCGCGCGCCAGGAGCTCCAGCGACGCGGACTCGTCGAACGACTCCACCTCCACGAACCTGGCCCCGTCGACCGCCAGGCCGCCCAGCCGCCACCTGCTCGTCACCACGACCGCGCTGCGGGCCGAGGTGGGGAGCAGCGGGCGGACCTGGGCGGCGGACACGGCGTTGTCCAGCATCAGCGCGACGGCGCGGTCGGCGGTGGCGCTGCGGAAGGCCGCCTGCCTGCGGGCCAGCCCCGGTGGGACCTCCGCGGCGGGCACGCCCAGCGCCACGAGGAACCACTCCAGCACCGCCTCGGGCGTGGCGGGGCCGTCCGCGGGGTGCGCGGCGAGGTCGACGTACAGCTGGCCGTCGGGGAAGCGCGACCGGTTGGCGTGCAGCCAGCGCGACGCCAGGGAGGTCTTCCCCACCCCGCCGGGACCGCTGACCACCACGACCGGCGCCTCCTCGGTGGCGAGCCAGCCGTCCAGCGCCGCCAGCTCGCGGCGCCTGCTGGTGAAGAGCCGGGGTGCGGGAGGGAGCTGGTAGGGGATCAGCGGTTCGCCGCGCGAGGCGTGGAAGTGCACGTCACCGATGCTGTCCGCCTGCACCACGGGCCCGTGCGCCGTCCCGGACACCACGTTCTCCCCACCCCGACGAATCACGCGTGTCCTCCCGTGCACTCCCCGTGATTCGAGTGTCACAGAAATGGCATCTCCCGTCGGGGGGCCACCGGGTGGACTCTTGCGTCCGGTTGGCCGCCGGGCGCAAGTTAGGGGTGGGCATTTGATAACGAAAAGGTAACAGGTAGGTCGCGGCGTCGAGACCGCACGTATGCCCCTGTGTCCGCCGCCCACCGGCGGTCGGGGTTGTTCGGTTGTTCGGTTGCACATGCGCGTACCTACGACGAGGTGACACATCCATGACGCGAAACCAGGGGCGGCACCGCTTCTCCCGGCGCACGAAGCTGACCGCCGGCGTTACCGGGCTGGCGCTGACGATCGGCCTGGCCGTCGCGATCAGCACCACCGGCGACCAGGGCACCGCCCAGGCGGACGGGGCCGACATCTCCCTGTTCGTCGACATCACCACGCAGCAGCGCAACGTCAACGCGCCCCGGCCGCGGCGCGGGGCGAGCACCGGCACGTTCACGGTCGACTGCGGGCGCAACGAGAACGGCCACTTCAACCCGGACAACTTCATCGCCCAGCCGGGCGTCCGCAACGGCGCCCAGCACCTGCACGACTACGTGGGCAACGTCTCCACCGACGCCGACTCGACCGACGAGAGCCTGCTCGCCGCCGACACGACCTGCAAGAACGGCGACAAGTCCACGTACTTCTGGCCGGTGGTGCGGATCGACCGCGAGGGCGAGGACGAGGAGCCCGGCGAGCCGAACAACGCCGAGGTCGAGTGCCCGGACGTGAAGCGCAAGCTGCGCGACGTCCCGCAGCGCGCGCGGGGCGAGGTGGACCGCCAGCTGCGGGCGCTCAAGGACCAGGTCGCCGAGGCGAACGCCAAGCTCAAGGGCGCCGCGAACGTCGACGACCCGAACTTCGTCAACAACAGCGTGCTGCGGCCGTTGCGGGACAAGCGGACCGCCACCATCGAGCGCATCGCCGACGTGATCGACCGGTTCGGCCAGCGCCCGCGCGGCCTGAGGCGGCTGGCCCCGTGCACGGTGAAGGACGGTGACGCCAACGACGCGCAGGTGGCCGAGGCCGCCAAGGAGGCCGAACCCGACGCGCCGGAGAACGGCGACGGCAAGAGCGGCAGCGACGAGAACGAACTGCCCGGCAACGAGGGCGAGATCCAGCGCCCGGAGGTCGTGGACATCACCTTCCGCGGCAGCCCGGTCGGCAAGGTCAAGGCGATGCCGCAGTTCCTGCGGGTGCTCTACGGCGACGCGAAGGTGACCACCAACGGCACGCGCAACGCGCGCAACTCGTGGACCTGCACCGGTTTCGAGGACCGCGTGCTGATGAACAAGTACCCGATCTGCCCGGATGGCAGCAAGGTCAAGCGCGTGCACGACTTCGCCGGCTGCTGGGACGGGCAGAACACCGACAGCGCCAACCACCGCGACCACATGGTGTACGCGAACGAGCGGGGCGAGTGCCCGAACGGGTTCACCGCGGTGCCGCAGCTGCGGATCAGCCTGACCTACGACATCCCGCGCGACGTGCAGGTGGCGGGGCAGTACGCGGTCGACGCGTTCCCCGAGGAGGAGCACAACCCGTTCTCCGACCACGACGACTTCGCCAACGTCATGTCGCGGGAGATCATGGACCGGCTGGTCCAGTGCGTGAACACCGGTCGCCGGTGCCGGGAGTGAACTGGTGCCGGGCGGTGAGCCAACGCCCGGAGTAAGCGGTCCGCGCGTTCCCCGGGATTTCCCTCCGAGACCCGGTTCCCCGGCACCGCGCCGACCCACCGCGTGGACCTCTACCCCGCCTGGAGCGCGAGGTAGAGGTCCACGCGTTCGGCGAAGTTCGACAGGTCCGCGCCCAGCAGGTCCTCGACCCGCCCCACGCGGTAGCGCAGGGTGTTCACGTGGACGTGCAGCCGGGCGGCGGCCGCGGTCCAGGAGCCCGAGCAGTCGAGGAACACCCGCAGCGTCCCGACCAGGTCCGAACCGTGCGCGGCGTCGTAGTCCAGCACCGGGCCCAGCAACCGGCGGCGCAGCGACCCGCGCAGGTCCTCCGGCACGCCGGCCAGCAGCAGCTGGTGCAGCGCGATCTCCTCCCCCGCCACCACGCACGTCCGGCCCGAGCGTCGCTCTCCCCGCCGCCGCTCTGCCAGCTGCTGCTCTGCCAGCTGCTGCTCTGCCAGCTGCTGCTCCTCCAGCCCTCCCTCCCCCAGCCGCTGCTCTCCTAGCCGCCTCTCCCCCCGTCGCCTCTCCCCCAGCCGCCTCTCTGCCAGCCGCCGCGCGTGGGACGCCTCCTCGGCCGCGCCGCGCAAGCCGCCGTGCCCCGCCGGGGAGGAGATGCCCACCAGCACCCGCGTGTTTCCCAGACCCGGTTCCGCGGTCCGCAGCGCCGACCTCACCCGCTCCACCCACGGCCCGGACGGCGCCAGCGCGTACACCTCGTCCTCGACGGTCGCCAGCAGGAACCCGGCCGTCACCGCGGCCAGCGCCTCCTCCAACAGCGCCGCGACCAGCTCGACCGGCCCGTCCGACGCCGAGGCCACCACGACCCGCAGCTGCGCGTCCGGGTCCCAACCGACGTCCGCGATCCGGGCCGCCGCGTCGCCACCAGCCAGCACCTGCCGCAGCAGGGGCCCGGCGGCGCGGTTCTCGATCCGCCGCCCCTGCACCACCCGCGCCCGCTCCACCCCGACCAGGCTGGCCAGTTCGACGGCGGCCTCGTCGTCGGCGCGGTCCCCGGAGACGACCAGGATCCACGCGGTCAACCGCCCGCCGCCGCGCGCGGTCACCGGCAGCAGCGTCACCCCGCGCACGACCCTCGGCAGCCGTTCGGCCACCAGGAACTCACGCACCAGCACGGCCGCCCCCGGCAGGTCGGGACCCGCGACCACGTGCCCGGCGCACGAGAGCACCCAGCAGGGCGTGCCCAGTTCCGCCGCCCCGGCCTCGACCAGCTCCGACAGCCCACCGCCCTCGGCGACCACGGTCAGCAGCCGCCGGTGCCGGCCCAGCTGCGCGCCCGCGTCACCGACCCGCTCGGCCGCCAGCTCCAGCACCACCCGCTCGGTGATGGTCGCGAAAGACAGGTCGACCGGCACCGCCAGCAGCGGCACCCCGTGCCGCTCGCACGCCTCGACGAGCGCCGCCGGCAGGTCACCGGCCTCGGGCGGGCTGGCCGCCAGCGCGGCGACCCCGGCCCCGGCCAGCGAGGAGACGAACCGCTCGCAGTCACCGTCCGCGCGGTGCCACAGGAGCCCGGACAGCACCAGCTCCCCGCCGGACAGGTACCGCGCCGGGTCCGGCAGCTCGGTGCCGTAGAGCCTGGTCACCGGCCGGTCGAGCAGCTCGGCGCCGACGACCGGGCGCAACCCCAGCTCGGGCATCCCCACCAGGTCCCGGACCCGCACCACGCCTCCTCGCCCGGCCTGGCGGATCGTTGCACGGGGGACATCTCCGCGATTCACCGTCGCCCTACCGTGTTTGTAGGAAAGCACAAATCACGTCGCCGTAGGAGCCTGTTGTTCATGCACCGCCGCCGTAGCCGATCATGCGCACCGGTCTGTGTACTGACCCGCAGACCCCGCGCCGACCCACACCGACCACACGCCCCGCACCGACCGCCCACCCCCCTCCAACCCCACCCCCTCCAACCCCACCCCCTCCAACCCCACCCCCTCCGACCGCACTCCCCACACCGACCGCACCGACCGCCGAGGTAGCCGATGGACTTCCTTCGCCCCGCCACCCTGGCCGAGGCGCTGAGCCTCAAGGCGCAGCGCCCGGAGGCCGTGCCCATCGCGGGCGGCACGGACGTGATGGTCGAGCTCAACTTCGACCACCGCAGGCCCACCGCGCTGCTCGACCTGACCCGGATCGCCGAGCTGCGCGAGTGGGACCAGGCCGACGGGTCGGTGCGCGTCGGGGCGGGCGTGCCGTACACGCGGATCATCGAGGAGCTGGGCGACCGGCTGCCCGGCCTGGCCATGGCCTCCCGCACGGTGGGCTCGCCGCAGATCCGCAACCGGGGCACGGTCGGCGGCAACCTCGGCGCGGCCTCGCCAGCCGGCGACACGCACCCGGTGCTGCTGGCCGTCGGCGCGACCGTGGAGGTCGCCTCGACCCGCGGCACCCGGACCATCCCGGCCACCGGGTTCTACCTGGGCGTGAAGCGCAACGCGCTGGAGCCCGACGAGCTGATCACCGCGGTGCGCGTGCCCGTCACGGGAGCACCCCAGCAGTTCGCCAAGGTCGGCACCCGGAACGCCATGGTCATCGCGGTGTGCTCGTTCGCGCTGGCCCTGCACCCGGCGCGGGGTGCGGTGGGCGCCGCCGTCGGCTCGGCCGCGCCCACACCGCGCCGCGCGTCGGCGGCCGAGGACTTCCTGTCCGGTGAACTCACCTCCACGGGTCAGTGGGAATCGCCGGGCCCGCTGCTCGACTCGGTGAAGCGGCGGTTCGGCGAGCTGGTGGCCGAGGCCGCGAGCCCCATCGACGACGTCCGCGGCACGGCCGCGTACCGCAAGCACGCCCTGTCCGTGCTGGCCCGCCGCGCACTGGGCTGGGCCTGGCAGGACTACTCCGGGAAGGCGGCCTGACCATGCGCGTGGACGTGACGGTGAACGGTGAGCGGCGGCAGGCCGACGACGTGTGGGAAGGCGAGAGCCTCCTGTTCCTCCTTCGCGAGCGACTGGGCCTGCCCGGCTCCAAGAACGCCTGCGAGCAGGGCGAGTGCGGTTCGTGCACGGTGTACCTGGACGACGTGCCGGTGTGCGCGTGCCTGGTCGCCGCGGGCCAGGTGCAGGACCGCGAGGTCCGCACGGTCGAGGGGCTCGCCACGGGCGACCCCTCCGCCGGCGCCGACGCGCTCGACCCCGTGCAGGAGGCGTTCGTCGAGGCGGGCGCGGTGCAGTGCGGCTTCTGCACCCCCGGTCTCGTCATCGCGACCCACGACCTGCTCAACCGCGTCCCGCGCCCGAGCGACCCGGAGATCCGCGAGGCGCTGGCAGGCAACCTCTGCCGCTGCACCGGCTACGAGAAGATCCTGGACGCGGTGCGGCTGGCGGCCGCCGTCCGGGCGGACGGACGCCGATGACCCCGACGATCATCGACGGCGCCGCGGTCGCCACCGTGGACGCCGCCGGCACCGAGCACGCGTCCGGCCACGTCGTGGTCGAGAACGGTCGGATCACCGCCGTCGGCCCCGGCCAGGCGCCCAGGCCCGCCGGGCCCCACACGTGGATCGACGGCAGCGGCTGCCTGATCACTCCCGGCCTGGTCAACACGCACCACCACCTCTACCAGTGGGCCACGCGCGGCATCGCCCAGGACGCCACGCTGTTCGAGTGGTTGACCGCGCTGTACCCGGTGTGGCGCGGCCTGGACGCCGGGATCACCCACGCCGCCGCCGCGGCGGGCCTGGCCAGGCTCGCGACCACCGGGTGCACGACCGCCGCCGACCACCACTACGTCTTCCCCCGCGAGGGCGGCGACCAGTTCGAGGCCCTGGTGAGCGCGGCCCGTCGCGTCGGCATCCGCCTGCACGCCGTGCGCGGCTCGATGGACCGCGGCCGGTCGCGGGGCGGCCTGCCGCCGGACAACCTGGTCGAGGAGACCGAGGCCGCCCTCATCGCCACCGAACGCGCGATCACCGACCACCACGACCCGGCGCCCGACGCGCTGGTCCGCGTCGCCGTCGGCCCGTGCTCGCCGTTCTCGGTCAGCCGGGAGCTGATGACCGGCGCCGCCGAGCTGGCCCGGGCCAGGGGCGTCCGCCTGCACACCCACCTCGCCGAGACCACCGACGAGGAGGAGCAGTGCCTGGCCGAGTTCGGCTGCACGCCGACCGAGTACGCCGAGCGCCTCGGCTGGCTCGGGGAGGACGTGTGGCTCGCGCACACCGTGCACCTGTCGCCCGAGGCGGTGAAGCGGCTGGGCGCCACCGGCACCGGCTCGGCGCACTGCCCCACCTCCAACGGCCGCCTGGGCACCGGTCTCGCCCCGGTCCGCGACCTGCTCGACGCCGGCGCGCCGGTCGGCCTGGGCGTGGACGGCGCCGCGTCCAACGAGTCCTGCGGCATGGTCGAGGAACTGCACCAGGCGCTCCTCCAGGCCCGCCAGCGCGGCGGTCCCCGGGCGCTCGACGCCCGCGAGGCGCTGTGGCTGGGCACCGCGGGCGGCGCGCGCTGCCTCGGCCGGGACGACGAGATCGGCTCGATCGAACCCGGCAAGCTCGCCGACCTGGCCGTGTGGCGGCTCGACGGCCTCGACCACGCGGGCATCGACGACCCGGTCGCCGCCCTCGTCCTGGGACCGGCGCCGAAGCTCAGGCTCCTGCTCGTGGGCGGCCGGACCGTCGTGGACGACGGCGAGCTGCGCACCGCCCCGGAGGCCGAGCTCGCGCGCGACCTGCGCGCCGCCGCCGGACGGCTGAAGGCGGCTTCCCGATGAGGGGGTGGACGATCCCAGGAGAGGGGAACGCGGCACCGCGTGGGCGCGAGGACGGCCCGGCCACCGCGGAAAACGGCCCGGTCATTGCGGGGAACGACCCGGGCACCACGGGAAACGACCCGGCCACCGCGTTCGGCTCGCCCACGCCCGTGGGGGCGCCGGCAGGCCGGGCACGGTGCGGCGCCGGTCCGCGCGGAGCGGTACGAGCAGCGGGAACGGCGGGGTACGGGGTCGAGACCGCCGGTACGCGCCAGGAAGGACGGTAGGACGCGATGAGCCTGACTCCCGCCGAACTGACCTCCGCCGTCGCCGGGGGCATCGGATCCAGCCCGCAGCGGCCCGACGGCAACCTCAAGGTCCGGGGCGAGTTCGCCTACGCCTCGGACCTGTGGCACGAGGACATGATCTGGGGCGCCACCCTGCGCAGCCCTCACCCGCACGCCCGGATCCGGTCGGTCGACATCACCGGGGCGTTGCAGGTGCCCGGGGTGTACGCCGTGCTCACCCACCGGGACGTGCCGGGCCTGAACCTCTACGGCCTGGAGCACAAGGACCAGCCGGTCCTGGCCGAGGACGTCGTGCGCTACCAGGGCGAGCCGATCGCGCTCGTGGGCGCCGACCACCCCGAGACCGCGCGGCGCGCCATGGAGCGCATCGAGGTCGAGTACGAGGTGCTGGAACCCGTCGTGGACATGGAGACGGCGGTCGACGACCCGCCCCTGCACCCCGGCGGCAACCTCGTGCGGCACGTCCCGATCCGGCGCGGCGACCAGGACGCGCGGGCCGAGGTCGTGGTCACCGGCCGCTACGAGGTCGGTATGCAGGACCAGGCATTCCTCGGTCCCGAGTCGGGCCTGGCCGTGCCCGCCGAGGACGGCGGCGTGGACCTCTACGTCGCCACCCAGTGGCTGCACGTCGACCAGGCCCAGGTCGCCGCGGCGCTCGGCCTGCCGCTGGAGAAGGTGCGGCTGACCCTCTCCGGGGTCGGTGGCGCGTTCGGCGGGCGCGAGGACCTGTCGATGCAGGTGCACGCCTGCCTGCTCGCGCTGCACACCGGCAAGCCCACCAAGATGGTCTACAACCGCGAGGAGTCGTTCTACGGGCACGTGCACCGGCACCCCGCGGTCCTGCACTACGAGCACGGCGCGGACCGCACCGGCAGGCTGGTGTACGTCAAGGCGCGGATCCACCTGGACGGCGGCGCGTACGCGTCCAGCACGGGCGCCGTGGTGGCCAACGCGGCGACGCTCGGCATCGGCCCCTACGAGGTGCCCAACGTGACGGTGGACTGCTGGGGCGTCTACACCAACAACCCGCCGTGCGGCGCGATGCGCGGTTTCGGCGCGGTGCAGACCGGTTTCGCCTACGAGTCCCAGATGGACAAGCTCGCGGCGGCCCTGGGCATGGACCCGGTGGACCTGCGGTTGGTCAACGCGATGAGCGAGGGCTCGGTGATGCCGACCGGCCAGGTGGTCGACTCCGCCGCGCCGGTGGCGCGGTTGCTGGAGCTGGTCAGGGCCAAGCCGCTCCCGCCGCGGCGCACCGCCGTCGACCTGCGCGACCTGCCCGGCGGCGTCTCCAACACCACGCACGGCGAGGGCGTGGTGCGCGGCGTGGGCTACGCGGTCGGCATCAAGAACATCTGCTTCTCCGAGGGCTTCGACGACTACTCCACCGCGCGGGTCCGGCTCCAGGTGATCAACGGCGAGCCGGTCGCGCTGGCGCACACCGCCGCGGTCGAGGTCGGCCAGGGGCTGGTGACGATCATGCAGCAGATCGTGCGCACCGAGCTGGGCGTGGAGCGGGTGACGATCCTGCCCATGGACACCGGTATCGGCAACGGCGGCTCCACCTCGGCCTCCCGGCAGACCTACGTGACCGGCGGCGCGGTAAAGGCCGCCTGCGCGGCGGTGCGCCTGAGACTGGCCCGGCTGGCGCGCGACCGCACCCCGGCAGGACTCGACCTCACCGCGCTCGACCTGACCGCGCTCGACCCGACCGCGCTCGACCCGACCGCGCTCGACCCGGCATCGCCCGACCCCGCGTCGTTCGACCCCACCGCGCTCGACCTGGCCGCGCTGCTCGGGAACGAGGTGATCGAGGAGACCGCGGAGTGGCGGCACCGGGCCACCGAACCCCTCGACCCGGTGACCGGGCAGGGCAACGCGCACGTGCAGTACGGCTTCGCCGCCCACCGGGCCGTGGTCGACGTCGACACCGAGCTGGGCCTGGTGAAGGTGGTCGAGCTGGCCTGCGCCCAGGACGTGGGCCGGGCGCTGAACCCGCAGGCCGTCCTCGGTCAGATCCAGGGCGGCTCGGCGCAGGGCCTCGGGCTGGCGGTGATGGAGGAGATCCAGGTCGAGGGCGGGCGGGTGCGCAACCCGTCGTTTACCGACTACCTCATCCCGACCGTGCTCGACATGCCGCCGATGACCATCGACGTGCTGGAGCTGGCCGACCCCCACGCGCCCTACGGTGTGCGCGGCGTCGGCGAGCCGCCCACCATCTCCTCGACGCCGGCCATCGTCGCCGCCGTCCGCGCGGCGACCGGCCTGGACCTGCCGCGCGTGCCCGTCCGGCCGGAGCACATCACCGGCACCTGACCACCCCCGCCGAGACGCGGGCCACCACCTCCCGACCAAGCCCCGGAGCAGACCGCCCAGGCGCCGCAGCGGCGCCGGGCGGGCGGCCCGGCCGACCGACCCGCGGCGATCCCGCCCGCGACGAAGGGCACGACACCCATGACCACGACCGTCTCCCCCGACCACGCCTGGCTGCGCGAGTCCGTCGAGCTGGCCACCCGCAGCGTCGCGACGGGCGGCGGACCGTTCGGCGCCGTGGTCGTCCGCGACGGCGCCGTCATCGCCACCGGGACCAACCAGGTGACGGCCTCGCTCGACCCGACCGCCCACGCCGAGGTGGTGGCGATCCGCACCGCCTGCCGGGAGATCGGCGACTTCCGGCTCACCGGCTGCGTGCTGGTGTCCTCGTGCGAGCCGTGCCCGCTGTGCCTCTCGGCCGCCCTGTGGGCGCGGGTGGACCGGGTCGTCTACGCCGCGGACCGGCATGACGCCGCCGCGGCCGGGTTCGACGACCGCGAGTTCCACGAGCTGTTCGCCAGGCCGCGCGAGTCCTGGCCCCTGCCGGTGCGGCAGGTCTCCACGGGTGTGGACGACGCACCGTTCAGGGCGTGGCTGTCCCGCGCGGACCGGGTCGACTACTGAACTCGGGCGCACCGCGGCGAGGCCGCGGTGCGGGAAAGGGCTGCGGCGCGGGAAAGGGATGGGGTGGCCGGTGGTGGGGGGAGCGGTGTTCATGGGGCCAGGTTGCGCCGGGTTTTCCGGTGGCACAACGACTTCCGCCGGGGCTGTGGACAAGTCGGCGGGGGTGTCCGGGGAAGGGCCCGAAACGTCCCCCGGTCGAGTGGCGGGCCTGTGGACAACCGAACGGACCGGGAGCGGCTAAGCGCCCAGCAGGCCCCGCTCGTAGGCCACGGCGACGGCGGCGGCGCGGTCCTTGACCCCCAGCTTGGCGTAGACGTGCACCAGGTGCGTCTTCACCGTCGCCTCGCTGATGAACAGCCTCACCGCCGCCTCCCGGTTGGTGCAGCCGCGCGCGATCAGCCCCAGCACCTCGACCTCGCGGTCGCTCAGCGGCTCCGCCGCGGGCTGCCGCACCTGCTCCACCAGCCGGGTCGCCACCGACGGCGACAGCACCGCCTCGCCCCGCGCCGCCGAGCGCACCGCCCGGAACAGCTCGTCGCGCGGCGTGTCCTTGAGCAGGTACCCCGTCGCCCCGGCCTTGATCGCGGGCAGCACGTCGCTGTCGGTGTCGTAGGTGGTGAGCACCAGCACGCGCGTCGGGAAGTCCCGCAGCCGCTCGATCGCGGTCACGCCGTCCACACCGGGCATCCGCAGGTCCATCAGCACCACGTCCGGCGCCACCGCGCGCACCACGGCCACCGCCTCCGCGCCGTCCGCCGCCTCCCCCACCACCTCGACGTCACCGGCGGTGGCGAGCATCCCGCGCAACCCGTCCCGCACCACCGGGTGGTCGTCCACCACCACCACGCGGATCACCGGGCCACCCCCGCCGGGATCGCCGGCACCGACGCCGACACCGCCGTGCCGCCGCCCGGCTCCGACTCCACCACCAGCGCTCCCGCCAGCCTGGACACCCGTTGCCGCATGCCGACCAGGCCGAAACCGTCCGTCGCGCGCGCGGGGTCGAACCCGGCGCCGTCGTCGCGCACGTCCAGCGTCACCACGTCCTCCATGTACGACAGGGTCAGCCCGACCCGCGACGCGCCCGCGTGCTTGGCGACGTTGGACAGCGCCTCCTGCGCGGCGCGCAGCAGCGTCACCTCCACCTCCGGGTGCAGCGGCCGCGCCGCCCCCGTCGTGGCGACCGTCGCCGCCACCCCGGTCTGGTCGATCCACCCGGTCACGACCTCGGACAACGCGTCGGGCAGGTTCGCGTCCACCAGCGCCGGCGGGCGCAGGGCGTGCACGGAGCGGCGCGCCTCGGCCAAGTTCTCCCTGGCCAGCCGCAACGCCGTCTCGACGTGCCGGGGCGGGCCCTCGTCGACCTGGAGCTGGGTGATGATGCCGGCGAACCCCTGGGCGAGGGTGTCGTGGATCTCCCGCGCCAGCCGCTGCCGCTCGTCCAGCACGCCCGCCTCGTGGGCCTGGATGAGCAGCTGCGCGTGCAGGCCCGCGTTCTCCTCCATCATCGTGGCCATCTCGGCCATGAGCTCCTTGCGGCGCTGGGACTGCGCGTCGGTGAAGTGCGCGAGCAGGGTGAACGTGCCGGCGATCGTGACGATGATGAACACGATCGCCAGGTAGACGCCGATCGACACCGGGTCCGGCGCGGGCAGGCCGCCGTTCAGCGAGGTGGCGGCCAGCACCCCGGTGGACACCACGCCAACGAACTTCCAGCGGCCCCGCAGCACGTCGAACGCGTAGATGTAGCCGGCGAACGAGAAGAAGCCGAAGATCGAGTGCCGCAGGCCCAGCACGGCGTAGGCCACCAGGATCCCGACGTAGAACACGGCCATGAGGCCGCGCCGGTCGCGCCACCTGGGGTGCAGCGTGTGCCACCACAGCATCCACAGGGCCGTGGCCGCGGCGATGCCGACGTTGACCGCCTTCGTCCCCTGCGCGTCCGGGATGACCAGCACGTACACCAGCGTCGGCAGCGTGAGCACGAGGTACGGGATGGCGTGGTCCGCGGCGTGCAGGCGGCGTTCCCACACCTCGAGCTTATCGATCACGGCTACTCCCAGCGGAAGGACTTCGCCGCGACGGTACCCGCCACCACCGTGACCAGGGCCAGGACGCCCAGGTGCACCGGGTCCGGCGCGGCGCCGAGCCACGACTCCTGCAACGCGCCCACGCCGGGCGGCAGGTGCTCGCCGATGCGGACCAGCAGGTCGGGCATCAGGAACCGCGGCAGGTAGGCGCCGCCGAAGAACATGACCAGCATGAACACCACGGTCGCCCAGCCGCCCGCGGCCCGGGCCGTCGGCGCCCACGCGGCCACCAGCAGGCCCAGCGCGGACAGCGAGAGCATGCCGAGCAGGAACGTCAGCAGGAAGCCGAGCGCGTGGTGCGGCAGGTCGATGTCGAACACGACCCGGCACACGGCCATCAGCAGCACGACCGACGCCGTGCCGGCGATCAGGTTCACCACCAGCTGCGCGACCAGCAGGCGGGCCGGGCTGACGGGCGTGGTGGAGAAGCGGCGCAGCACGCCCTTCTCGCGGTAGGTGGCGACGGTGGCGGGCAGCTTGTTCAGGCCCAGGAACGCCAGCGCGATCACCACCAGCGTGGACACGTAGGCGTCGATGAACCGCTGGTCCCCGAAGTTGGGGTCCGGGGTGCGCAGGGCCGGGATCGCGCCCAGGACCAGCAGCAGGACGGTGGGGAAGAAGATCGCGAACGCGACCGTGACCGGCTCGCGCAGGAACAGCTTCCACTCGATGTCGATGATCTTCAGCATGTCCGGGATCACTCCGTGAGCGCGTGGCCGGTGAGGCGGATGAAGGCGTCGTCCAGGTCCGCCTGCTCGACGCGCAGGTCGGCGGCGACGACGTGGTTGCGGGCGAGGACCGCGGTGACGGCGTGCAGCAGGTTGCCCCCGCCGGTGACGACGACCCGCGAGCCGTGCTGCTCGACGCGGGACACCTCGGGCAGTTCCCGCAGCAGTTCGAGGTCGAGCGGGCCGGTGGGCCGGAACCGGACCGTCTGCTCGTCGTTCACGCGGGACACCAGCCCGGCCGGGCTGTCCACGGCGACGAGCCGGCCCCCGTCGATCAGGGCCAGCCGGTCGCAGAGGCGCTCGGCCTCCTCCATGAAGTGCGTGACCAGCACGACCGTGACGCCGGAGTCGCGGACCTGCTCCACCAGGCTCCACGTGTCGCGGCGGGCCTGCGGGTCCAGGCCGGTGGTCAGCTCGTCGAGCACGGCCACCCGCGGCTTGCCGATCAGCGCGAGCGCGATGGAGACGCGCTGCTTCTGGCCGCCGGAGAGCCGGCGGTACTCGGTGCGGGCGCGGTCGCCCAGGCCGAGGCGGTCCAGCAGCTCCCGCCAGTCGGCCGGGTCGCGGTAGAAGGACGAGTACAGGTCGAGCGCCTCGCCCACCCGGATGCGGTCGGGCAGTTCGCTCTGCTGGAGCTGCACGCCCAGCCTGGTCCGCAACTCGGCCCGGTCGCGCCGGGGGTCGAGCCCGTCCACCCGGATGGTGCCGCCGTCCGGCGAGCGCAACCCCTCGACGCACTCGACGGTCGTGGTCTTCCCGGCTCCGTTGGGGCCGAGGATCCCGAAGATCTCCCCCTCGTCGACGGTGAACGACACGCCGTCCACCGCGACTTTCCGGTCGTACCTCTTGACGAGGTCGACCACCTCGATGATCGCCATGCGCCCAGGCTGGTCGACGGGGCGGCCCGGCGGATCCCACGGCGGGCCGGACTCCGGGTCAACCGATCGGTTGATGTCCCCTAGACCACCCCGGACGGGGGTCTCGGGGGACCCGGATGTTGAACTCGGGGGTCCTGAACGTACGACACGGTGGGTCTGAACGTACGACTCGCGATTTTCGGGTGAAGGTTGGGCGTGGGGTGAGGTGGTCGACATGAGGGCTTCACCCGGATCGGCGGCGGGGGACGGGGGCCGACCGGCAGAATCGGACGCGTGACTCCCCCCTCGCTCCTGTTGGCCCACGGCGCCGGCGGCGCCGTCCGGGCGAACTTCAGCCCGCTCATCCCCCAGCTGTCCCGCAAGCGCAAGGTGCACGCGGTGGACTTCCCCGGTTCGGGCGCCACGCCCCGCGCCGGCGGGCCGCTGGAGCTCGACGACCTGGCCGACCGGCTCGTGGCCGCCGCCGGTGCCGAGGAGCGGTTCGCGGTCGTCGGTTTCTCCCTGGGGTGCGCGGTCGCGGTGCGCGCGGCGCTGCGGTACCCCGAACGCGTGACGGCCCTGGTGCTCACCGCCGGGTTCGTGCGCGCCGACGACGAGACGCGGGCCCGGTTGCAGGAGTGGTCCAGGCTGTTGGCGGCGGGCAACCGCACCGCGGTGGCCCGCTACCTGATGTCGACCGTGCTGGGCGAGCCGTTCCACCGGCGGATGACCGCCGAGCAGGAGGCCGGGTTCCTGGACCTGATCGCCGCGACGATCCCGCCGGGCAGCCCCGAGCAGGTCGACCTGGTGCTGAGCACCGACCTGACCGACGAGCTGCCGCGCGTGCACGTGCCGACCCTCGTCGTCGGCACCAAGCACGACCGGCTGATCTCGCCGAGCGCCACCCGCGCGCTGGCCGACCTGGTCCCGGGCGCGCGGTGGGCGGAGCTGGACAGCGGTCACGCGCCCGCGCTGGAGGCGCCCCGCGAGTGGGCCCGGCTGATCGAGGAGTTCCTGGGCTGACCCCGACCGGGGCCGGTTTGCGGGTCGTCCGGCCGGGCTAACCCCGGCCCATGACCAACACGCTGGTCCTCGACGTGGACGGCACGCTGGTGGACACCAACTACCACCACGCCGTGGCCTGGTTCCGCGCGTTCCGCCGCTTCGACCTCACCGTGCCGACCTGGCGGCTGCACCGCGCCATCGGCATGGGCGGCGACAAGCTGGTCGCGGCCGTGGCGGGCGAGCACGTCGAGCGCGACCGCGGTGACGAGCTGCGCGAGGCGTGGGAGGCGGAGTTCGAGCCGATGCTGGCCGAGGTCCGGCCGCTGGAGGGCGCGCACCGGCTGGTGTCGGCGGCGCGGGAGCAGGACCTCGCGGTGGTGCTGGCCAGCTCCGGCAAGCGCCGGCACGTGGACCACTACCTCGGGCTGATCGACGCGGTGGACGTGCCGTCCACGTCCTCGGAGGACGTGGCGGAGAGCAAGCCCGCGCCCGACCTCGTCGAGGTCGCGCTGCGGCAGGTGGACCGCGACGGCGGGCGGGCCGTGGTGATCGGCGACTCGGTGTGGGACTGCGACGCCGCGCACCGCGCCGGGCTGCCCGTGGTCTGCCTCCGCACGGGTGGTTTCGGCGAGGCCGAGTTGCGGGAGCACGGGGCGTCGGCAGTCTACGAGGAACTCGACCAGTTGCGGGCGGACCTCACCGACCTGCCGATGGCCTAGGAGGACGATCGTGCGGATCGGCTACACCCTGATGACCGAGCAGGCCGGTCCACGCGAGCTGGTCGAGCACGCCGCCCTGGCCGAGGGCGCGGGGTTCGACTTCGAGGTCATGAGCGACCACTACTCGCCGTGGCTGGACGAGCAGGGGCACGCGCCGTACGCGTGGAGCGTGCTGGGCGCGGTCAGCCAGGCCACCGAACGGGTGGAGCTGATGACCTACGTGACCTGCCCGACCGTGCGCTACCACCCGGCCGTGGTGGCGCAGAAGGCCGCGACCGTGCAGCTGCTGTCGGGCAACCGGTTCACGCTGGGCCTGGGCGCGGGCGAGAACCTCAACGAGCACGTGGTGGGCCGCGGCTGGCCGCCGGTGAACGTGCGGCACGAGCTGCTGCGCGAGGCCGTGGAGATCATCTCGCTGCTGTTCGACGGCGGGTACGTGAACTACTCCGGCGAGCACTTCCGGGTGGACTCGGCGAAGCTGTGGGACCTGCCCGAGCAGCGGGTGCCGATCGCGGTGGCGGTGTCGGGCAACCAGTCGGTGCGCACGTTCGCGCCGCTGGCCGACGCGATGGTGTCGACCGAGGCGGAACCGGCGCTGTGCCGGGAGTGGGACGTCTTCCAGGGCGGGGGCGGCTCGTCGCGCAAGATCGGCCAGCTGCCGGTGTGCTGGGACACCGACCGGGACCGGGCCGTCGAGCGGGCGCACGAGCAGTTCCGCTGGTTCGCGGGCGGGTGGAAGGTGAACTCCGAGCTGCCCGGCACGGCCGGGTTCGCCGGCGCGACGCGGTTCGTGCGGCCGGAGGACGTGGCGGAGCAGATCCCGTGCGGGCCGGAGGTGGGGCCGATCGTGGAGGCGGCGGCGAAGTTCCGCGACGCCGGGTTCACCGACCTGGCCCTGGTCCAGATCGGCGGCGACCACCAGCGGGAGTTCCTGGACTTCGCCAAGGGCAAGTTGCTCCCCGCCCTGCGCTGAACCGCTGAACCGCTGACCGCCGAACTCCTGCGCCGACCGTTCCCGTTCAGCCGTTGCCCGGCCCGCGTTCCCTCGACTTCGGCTGCGGGTTGGCGGGCGTCTTGGCCTGGCTGGGCAGGTGCGGCGTCGCGGGACCGGCGGTCGTCGGCGCCACCGCGAGGTCGTCGACCGCGCTCCCGGTCCCGGTGGCGGCGGGCGCACCGGTCGTGGTGACGTCGGCGGTGGTCGTGGTCGGCGGCGCCTGGTCGGGCACCTCCCGCACCACGGTCACCGGGGCCCGGTCGTCCTCCGGGCGCGGGTCGCCGGTGGTGGCGGGGACCCGCACGACGGGCTGCACGACGGTGGTCGCCCCGGCGGGCTGCTCCGGCTGCCCGGTCCGGTTCTCCTCGGGTGGCGAGTCCCCCAGGTTCAGCACCGCCAGCAGCGTCAGCGCCGCCGCGGCCGCCACCGCGCCGCCGAGCAGCACGCCGTTGCCCCGCCGGCGCGCCGGGGCGGCCGGGCTCGGCGTCGCCACCGCCACCTGGACCAGGGGCGGCAGGCCCGTGCAGAGGCGTTCGGCGGTGGTGAGCAGGCGCGCGCACTCGGCCGCGGTGGGTCGGTGATCGGGGTCGGTGGCGGTCATGGCGGTCAGCGCGGCGGTGAGCGCCCGGGGCAGGTTGACGGGGACGCGGGGTTCGCGGTGCAGGCGGGCGAGCGCGGCCTCGGTGTCGCCGCCGGGGTACTCGGGCCTGCCGGTCAGGCACTCCAGCAGCACCAGGCCCAGGGCGTAGACGTCGGCGGCGGGTCCCACGTCGGCGCCGCGCACCTGCTCCGGGGCGAGGTAGCCGGCGGTGCCGACCAGGACGCCCGTGCGGGTGACCCGGGTGACCTGCGCCTGGAGCGCCAGGCCGAAGTCGGCCAGGTAGGCGCGCCTGCCGCCGGTGTCGAGCAGGATGTTCGAGGGCTTCACGTCGCGGTGCACCACGCCGTTGGCGTGCACGTGGGCCAGCACCTCGGCGACCTGCGCGCCCAGGTGGGCCACCACCGCGGGCGCCAGCGCCTCGCGCATGCGTCGGCGCAGCGTGCCGCCCTCGATCGGCTGCATCACGAAGTACGGCCGGCCCCGGTGCACACCGGTGTCGTAGACCTCGATCAGACCGGGGCAGCGCAGGGCGCCCAGCACCTCCGCCTCGCGGACCAGCCGGATGCGGTCCTCGGGGGTCGCCTCGCCCTGGAAGAACTTGATCGCGACCCCGCGGTCGAGCCGCCGGTCGGATGCCCGGTACACCTCGGCCATGCCAC
The DNA here is from genome assembly GCF_047689505.1 of Saccharothrix sp. BKS2. NCBI lineage: Bacteria > Bacillati > Actinomycetota > Actinomycetes > Pseudonocardiales > Pseudonocardiaceae > Saccharothrix > Saccharothrix sp. BKS2. The sequence continues at coordinate 642,986 of NZ_JAUQOL010000001.1, forward strand.
CCGAGCCGTAGAGGTCGGCCAGTTCGTACCGGTCGTCGACGACCTCTCCGGTCAGGTCACCGTCCCACATCCGGGTCGTCCCTCCGCTGCGTCGACGAGGTTTTTTCGGACGCCGGAAACTACCCGGTCGCGTGGTGCGGTCAGGCCGCCTCGTTCCCCCTGTCGGGGACAGCTACCCACTATGGCGAACCGTAAACCACCCGATCTTCTGAATTTCTGCGGACTCGTGGGCAGAACCGATCACGGAGGGGTGCGAAAGGACCAGGCCCCGGGACCACCCGGTCGAGCGGTCCCGGGGCGGCGGGTCACGGCGTGGGCGTCGAACAGGTCGGCGTGGTGGACGACCCGGTCGGGCCCTGGCTCGTGGGCGGGCCGCCGGAGGCGTGCCGGGTGCCGCTGCACAAATGGGTGTCCACCCTGGCATCGGAAGAGTCGCCGAAGGCGAACACGAGGTACTCCGTCCCCACCGCCAGCGTGGTGCCGCAGGTGGAGCCGTGGACGGAGGTCAGGACGTCGACCATGGGCGGCACGTCGCCCTTGTACTCCACGTCCACCTCGACCCGGTAGCGGTACCGGTCGTCGCCGACCGTGGACGGGTCGTTCGCCTCGGTCTCGGAGGCGACCACCGTTCCGCTGAACACGTGGTTCGCCCGCTGGTACCGCTGGGGCTCGGTGTCACCGGGCACACAGCTGCACGCGCTCGCCGGGCTGGTCAGCACCGCGGCGATCAACGTGGCGGCGGCCGTGAGGACACCGGCCGTGTGCGCGAACAAGCGCAAGCGCGCCAAAGCAACCCCCTCGTGGGTTGGGGATGGGCGTGGCGGTGCGGATCGAGCCTAGTGCGCGACGTGCAGGGCCAACCAGAGTTCCGCACGTGTTCCTGCGGGGTCCAGCGAGCGCCCGAGCAGCCGCTCGACGCGCCGCAAGCGGTTGCGCACGGTGTGCCGGTGCACCCCGAGCCGGGCGGCGGCCGGGTCGAACTGGCCGTGGCACGCCAGCCACACCCGCAGCGTCTCCCGCTGCACGTCGTCCAGCGGGGCGAGCAGGGCCGCGGCGTGCTCGGCCGCGTCGGGGGCCAGCAGCCCCGCGGCGGCCACGTCCTCGAACCTGGCCACGCCCTCCTCCAGCGCCCGCAGCGCCTCGCGGTAGCCGCGCGCGACGCTCGTCGCGCCCACCGGGCTCGACGCGGCCGCCGGCACGTCGAGGTCCTGGGCGAGCACCACCTGCCGCCCGTCGACCTCGGCCCAGAACCCCGGCGGGTCGGGCACCGGCGCCGCCGGCAGGAACACGCGGAACGGCGCCTCGGGCAGCCCGGCCACCACCACCCCCGCCAGCAGCAGCCGGAACCGCTCGGCGCGCAGCTCCCGGTGGACCCGGTCGACCTCGTCGGACCGGACCAGCGCCAGGGTGAGCAGCGACGCGGCGGTGTTGACCACCCCCGCCTCCAGCGGCCGCGGCGCCAGCACAGCCAGGAACCCGCGCCGCCCGAGCGCCTGCACCGCGGCGTGCCGCTCCCCCACCTGCCACGCGGCCCCGGCCGGTCCGCCGGACGACGCGAGCCGGCGGGCCTGCGCGGCGAAGTCGGCCAGGACGGGCTCGGGCGGGTCGCCGGCGACGTGGACGGGCGCGCCCGCCCCGTCCAGCAGGACCGCGGCCCCGTCGAGCAGCCGGGCGAGCCGCCGCACCACGCCCCCGGCTCCCCCGGCGACGGCGGCGCGGCTCAGCGCGCGGTGCGCCTCGGCGGCCCGGGTGAGGACCGCGTGGCCATCGGCGGCCACCGCCTTGGTGATCGCGATGAACGGCGTGGCCCTGGGCACCTCCAGCAGCGCCAGCCCGGCCTCCTCCGCCGCCGTGACCAGGTCGGGGGGCACCCGGTCGTGGCTCAGGCCGGTGCCGAAGCCCAGGCCGACCACCCCCGCCGCGACGAGCCGCCGCACGTAGTCCCCGTGCGGGCCGAGCGCGAGGCCGGTGGTCAGCAGCAGCTCACCGCCCTCCAGGAACGGCGTCGGGTCGACCAGCTCGGTGCTGTGCGCCCAGGCCACCACGCGGTCCAGCCCCGCGTCGACCACCACCGGCAGACCGACCCCGCGGGCCAGCGCCCCCACCGTCAACGGCATGGACACTGTGTACAGCGCGGTGGCCGGTCCGACCACTGCCGCCCCTGGTCCGGGTGGACGATCCTGGAACCGTGACCAGCCCGCGCGACGTGGACGGCACCCGGGTGACCGACCCGGCCGAGGGGCCGGACGTGGTGGAAGGAGCCGTGGAGTGAGCACGCCGTACTGGGTCGCGGGACAGCCCGCGACGAGCGAGGACCGGGTCGAGGTCCGCAGCCCGCACGACGGCGCGGTGGCGGGGGTGACGTCGCACGCGTCGGCCCTGGACGTGGAGCGGGCGGTCGCCGCCGCGCACGCCGCGGCCGGTGGGTTCGCCGTGCTGCCCGCGCACGCCCGCGCGGCGGCGCTGGACCACGTGTCGCGCCGGTTGGCCGAGCGGGCCGACGAGGTGGCCGCGCTGATCACCGCGGAGTCGGGCAAGCCGGTGCGGTGGGCGCGGGTGGAGGTGTCGCGGGCGGTGTCGGTGTTCCGGTGGGCGGCCGAGGAGGCGCGGCGGTTCTCCGGCGAGCTCCAGCGGCTGGACACCGACCCGGCGGCGACGGGCCGGTTGGCGCTGGTGCGGCGGGTGCCGCGCGGGCCGGTGCTGGGCATCGCGCCGTTCAACTTCCCGCTGAACCTGGTGGCGCACAAGGTCGCCCCGGCGCTGGCGGTGGGCGCGCCGATCGTGGTCAAGCCCGCGCCCGCGACGCCGCTGGTGGCGCTGCTGCTCGGCGAGCTGCTGGCCGGGACCGACCTGCCGGCCGGGTCGTGGTCGGTGCTGCCGGTGCCCAACGAGGTGGCGGGCGCGCTGGCCGAGGACCCGAGGCTGCCGGTGGTGTCGTTCACCGGTTCGGGTCCGGTGGGGTACTCGATCCAGGAGCGGGTGCCGCGCAAGCACGTGGTGCTGGAGCTGGGCGGCAACGCGGCGGCGGTGGTGTGCCCGGACTGGACCGACCTGGACTTCGCCGCCTCGCGCATCGCCACGTTCGCCATGTACCAGGGCGGGCAGTCCTGCATCTCGGTGCAGCGCGTGTACGCGCACCGGGAGGTCTACCCGGAGTTGGAGCGGGCGGTGGTGGCGCACGTGCGCGGGCTCGGGGTGGGGAATCCGGCCGACCCGGCCACCGACGTCGGTCCGCTGATCGACGAGGCCGCCGCGCGCCGGGTGCAGGAGTGGGTGGACGAGGCGGTCGCCGCGGGCGCCCGGGTGCTGACCGGCGGCCGGCGGGCCGGGGCGGTGGTCGAGCCGACCGTGCTGGCCGACGTGCCGCCGGGGTGCCGGGTGGTCGACGAGGAGGTCTTCGGGCCGGTGGTGGTGCTGGCGGCGGTGGACTCGACCGAGGAGGCGTTCGACCGGGTCAACGCCTCGCGCTTCGGGTTGCAGGCGGGGGTGTTCACGCACGACGTGCGCCTGGCGTTCCGGGCCTCGGCCCGGTTGGCGGTGGGCGGGGTGGTCGTGGGCGACGTGCCCAGCTTCCGGGCCGACCAGATGCCCTACGGCGGGGTCAAGGAGTCGGGCAGCGGTCGGGAGGGCGTGCGCGCGGCCATGGAGGACCTGACCGAGCAGCGGGTCCTGGTGCTCACCGGCCTGGAGCTCTGAGACCCCCGGAACCCTGAGACTCCCGGAACCCCGGGGCCCCGGAACTCTGAGGCCCCCGGAACTCTGAGGCCCCGGAACTCCGGGGCCTCAGGCGCACGGCCGGCGGTCACGGGTCGTCCGAAGCACCCGTCGCGCTCGAATTCGGTCAGCCGAAGCCACGTCCCGAGGGGGCGTTCCCGCCGCGGGGGCGCCCCCTCGGCGGGCCCCGACCCCGTGCCTCGACGTTGACCGCAAGAATTCGGTCACGCACCGTGGCATTTGAATTTTATCCTCGCCCGATCGGATGTTCTTATGCAGAACACCCGATCACCTCGTTGCCCAGGGCAGTCGAATTTGCCATACTTCCTGACCGCGGTGACGTCGCCCACCCGAACGAGGGCGCTCCATACGAGTGATCCCGCTGGAACCTTCCCTTTGCCGTCGGGCATTTCTTTGCGAGCCTGACTGGTTGAGCCCGGTAAAAAGGTGAGAAAACCTCACCTAGCTATCGGTTGTCACCCGTCCGGAAGCAGGAATGCCCCACGAAGATGACGTAGTGAGCCGACCATTGCCCCCAGGCGGAGCACAAGCGCGTCGTGCGGGCGTTGGACCACCGGGGAGAAGACAGCGCGGAACAGGAGCGACCGTGGTCCGAGCGGACGACATGGGACAGCGAGGGCTGCTCAGGTCCCTCGTCGACGTGCTGTGCCGCGTACCGGCGCTCTTCGACCGCGAGGGCCGCAACCTGGTGATCCGGATGATGAGCTCGGAACTGGACGAGCCGCTGTTCGTCGAGGAGCACCCGATGCCCGTCGGCCACCTGTTCAACCTGGCCGAGGCGTGCCACCGGACCCCGGAGCGCCTTTCCGCGCTGGTGCGCAGCGTGAGCCTGGTGGAACAGGATTCCAAGCCGATGGCAGAATTGCGCCGGATCGTCGGCGAGCTGACCCCGGCGGATCTGTTCACCACCAACGACAGGGCAAGGCTTTTCACATTGCTGGCCGGCGTGGCTGTTCCCGACATCGCCGACGTCTACCGCGCCGTCGCCGGTCCCTTCGCCCCGAACCTCTACGGGCCGACGACCCCGTCCGAGGTCTTCCGGATCCTGGAGACGTTCAACGCGGGCCCGGACGGGTTGCCGCCTCCCCTGGTGTTCCTGGAGCGCCTGGCCAGCGGGGTGCGCCCGGAGCTGTCGATCGAGCTCCAGCGCTGGACCTACGCCCAGGCCCGCACCATGGACCTGGTCGACGAGCTGGCCCGGGCGCGCGAGCGGCTGCGCTCGGAGGCCGCCGTCCCGCTCACCCCGCCGCCCGGCTCACCCGCCTACCTGGTGCTGCGGATCAGCTCGGAGGGCCCCACGGGCGACCGGTACCGCCTGGCGTCCTGGCGGCAGCTGGGCAACCCCCACCAGTGGGCGCCGCTGCCGGGCCGCGACTTCGCCGGACCGCTGGCGGAGGTCAAGCGGGAGGTCGCGGCGACGATCGAGCAGGTCGAGGACGCCTGGGGGCAGTACCTGCCGGCCATCCGGATCGAGTTCGTGCTGGACTACGAGAACCTGTCGCTCGACGTCGAGCAGTGGCCCTGGGAGAACGCCGACCACCTGGTGCGGCCGATGGGCTGCCGGTACCCGGTGGTGGTGCGCAGCCTGGAGCGGATGGTCACCCGCCGCTACCACCGCGAGTGGCGCGAGCGGTGGGGGGAGCTGGCCCGGCAGCTGGAGCGGAACAGCCGGGTCGCGCACGCCTCGACCTGCCGGGCCCCCGCCGGGGTGGACGACGAGCTGCGCGAGCTGCTGTCGCTGTTCGACCGGGAACGGGGCCTGGTGTCGCTGGTGCTGTCCGCGCCGCCCGACCCGGACGCGGCGGGCCGGGACCCGGTGGCGGCCGGGGTGCGCGCCGGCGTCCCGCTGGTCCTGTGGCACCGCGAGGACTGCGGCTCCGCGGAGTTCGGCGCGCTGGTCGAGTCGCTGCTGCACGAAGAGGACGAGCGGCACCTGCTGGAGCGCGTTCGCCTCGTCCGGACCACGGCGTTCGCGGAAGGCCCCGCGCGACGCCACGTCGGCGCGGCGTTGACGGTCCTCTACGACGACCCGACCCGGCTCGTCCTCCCCAGCCAACCGGGGCCACCCGAGGGGGCGGTCGCATGAACGGTGGGGGCCCGCACGGTGGTCTCGTCTACCACGGCACCGGCGAGGTGGCCCGGGGTCCGGTGGGCGACCTGCCCCCGCCCCCGCCGTGGCGGACGTTCACCGGTCGGGGTGACGCGACCAGACCCGACGACGACGGCGGCGAGGGCGACCGCCGCGTGGGCGGGGTGCGCTCGGTCCGCCGCACCCCTCACCCGGACGAGGTGGCGATGGTCAACGCCGCCCTCCGGCTGCGCCGCCCGCTGCTGGTCACCGGCGCGCCGGGCACCGGCAAGTCGTCGCTGGCCTACCTCGTCGCGCGCGAGCTGGGGCTGGGCCCGGTGCTGCGCTGGCCCGTCACCAGCCGCACCACCCTCCGGGACGGCCTGTACCTCTACGACGCCATCGGCCGGGTGCAGGCCGCGGGCGCGGGCGACCCCGACGCCGGTATCGGCGACTACATCCACCTGGGCGCCCTCGGCACCGCCCTGCTGCCCTACGGGCTGCCCCGCGTGCTGCTGATCGACGAGCTGGACAAGGGTGACATCGACCTGCCGAACGACCTGCTCAACGTCTTCGAGGAGGGCGAGTACGACATCCCCGAGCTGGTCCGCCACGCCAAGCACCAGGCCGACGTGCGGGTGCTCACCGCCGACCGCGGCCACACCGCCACCGTCTCGCACGGGTCGGTGCGCTGCCGGGAGTTCCCGGTGGTGATCATCACCAGCAACGGCGAGCGCGAGTTCACGCCCGCCTTCCTCCGCCGCTGCCTGCGGCTGCACGTGCGCCAGCCCGGCCGCGAACAGCTCGGGGAGATGGTGGCCGTGCACTTCGGCGACGCGCGCGGCGTGGACATCGCCCGGCTGATCGCCGACTTCCTGGCCCACCGCGACGAGGTGGGCACGGTGTCGGCCGACCAGCTGCTCAACGCCGTCCACCTGGCCACCTCCGGCGCCTACGAGCCCGACGAGGAGTGGGCCGAGCTGCTCAAGGCCATCTGGCACCCGCTCACGGAGGCCGGATGACGGGACCAGGCGAACCCACCGTCCGCGAGGTGCTGCTCCAGCACCTCGACGCGACCGGGCACCGGGTGGAGCGGCTGCGCACCGCGGACCTGACGCTGCGCGAGGTCCGGGACTCGCTGTGGCTCGCGCACGCCGCGCACGCGCCGGGCGCGGCGACCGACGCGCCACCGCCCGCTCCCCCGGCGCCGGCGGCCGACCGACAGGGACCGGAACCCCGACCGGAGCCGGCACCCGAACCGGAGCCGGAGCCCGAACGGCCCGAGGCGGAGCAGCCGGCGCGGCGACCGGAGCCGGCGCCCACCCAGGGGTGGACGCCGACCCCGACCACCCTGGACCGCACCGACCCGGCGCCGCAGGTGAACGGGGAGGTCAGCGCGGTCTCGGCGTGGCCGACCGTGCCCGCCCTGCCCGAACGCCGCCGGATCGGCCGCGCCCTGCGGCCGCTGGGGCGCCGGCAGCCCTCGCCCCGCGTGCGGCTGCTCGACGAGGAGGCCACCGCCGTGCGGGCGGCCCGCGACGGCCTGTGGCTGCCCGAGTGGCGGGCCGCGCCGTGGCGGCGGTTCGACCTGGCCCTGGTGGTGGACACGACCGTGGCCGCCGAGATCTGGCAGCAGACCGTGCGCGAGTTCCGGCTGCTGCTGGAGCGCCTCGGCGCGTTCCGCGACGTGCGCACCTACGGGATGGACAGCTCCGGGTCCGACCCCGACCGGGTGACCCTGCGCTCGGAGGGCGGTGCGCGGCACCCCTGGCGGTACCTGGTCGAGCCGGCGGGCACCCGGATCGTGCTGGTCCTCACCGACACCATCGGCCCCGCCTGGCACGCGGGCGCGGTCGGCCACGTGCTGCACCACTGGGGCCGCTCGATGCCGGTGGCGGTGGTGCAGACGCTGGCGCAGCGCCTGTGGTCCTGGGGCGGCCTGCCCACCCGCCGGCTCAAGCTGTGCGCCCCGGCCCCCGGCTCGCCCAACGCCGTGCTGCGGATCGCGGACGCGCGCGTCGACGCCACCCCGGTGCCGGTGCTGGGCCTGTCCGCGGAGTGGATGGCCGGGTGGGCGCGCCTGCTCACCGCCCCGGGCCCGGAGTGGGTCGAGACGACCGCCGCCCTGGTCGGCCCGTGCACCGGCCCCGCGCCGGAGGTCGACGGGGAGGAACCGCTCGACGCCGCCGAGAGCGTGCTGAGGTTCCGCACCTACTCCTCGGCCGACGGTTTCCAGCTCGCGGGCCTGTTGGCGGCCACCCCGCTGAGCCCGCGGCTGATGGGGCTGGTGCAGCGCGTCCTGCTGCCCGGCTCCGACCTCTCGGCCCTGGCCGAGGTGATGCTCGGCGGGTTGATGACCCGACTGCCGGGCGTCGACGGCGACACCGCGGCCGTCGCCTACGAGTTCAACACCGGTGTCCGCGAGGAACTGCTGGCGACCTCACGCCGCTCGGACACCGCCCGCGTCGCCCGCGTGCTCGACGAGCACGCCGGCGCGGGGAACGAGGCGTTGCGCAACTTCCGCCTGGCGCTCGACGACCCCAAGACCACCCGGGAGCTCGACGCCTCCCCCGAGAACGTGCCTTACCTGCGCGTGCAGGAGGCGGTGTTCAAGGCGCTGTCGGGTCCCTACTCCCGGCGGTCGCGGCGCATCCGCCGCTCGCTGGAGCGGGCGGGGGTCCACGGCACGGGCGGAGGACCGCACGCCGCACCTGATCAGGAGAACCTTGTGACGATCACCCACACCCAGCCGGACGTGGAGGCTGGGTCGCCGCCGCCCGAAGGAGACGACGTGACCGCTCCCGGTACCCCGATGGCCACAGGCGAGCGGCACCCCGGCAGCGCGCAACCCCGGGTCTGGGGCCACGTGCCGCTGCGCAACCCGGACTTCGTCGGCCGCGGCGAACTGCTCGGGCAGTTGCAGCAGCGGTTGCGCGAGTCGGGTCCCACGGCCGTGCTGCCGGAGGCGCTGCACGGCATGGGCGGTGTCGGCAAGTCCCAGACGGTGGTGGAGTACATCTACCGCCACGCCGCCGAGTACGAGGTGGTGTGGTGGATCTCGGCGGAACGGCAGGAGCAGATCAAGCAGAGCTTCGTCGAGCTGGCCAAGCGGCTGGGCGTGGCCGCCGCGAGCACCGCCGACACCGCCGTGCCCTCCGTGCTGGAGGCGCTGCGCCGGGGCGAGCCGTACTCCCGGTGGCTGCTGGTGTTCGACAACGCCGACCGGCCCCAGGACGTCCGGCGCTACTTCCCGGCGGGCACCGGCCACATCGTGGTCACCTCCCGCAACTCCGAGTGGGGCGGTTACGCCCGCCCGGTCGAGGTCGACCTGTTCACCCGCGAGGAGAGCGTCGAGCTGCTGCACCTGCGCGGGGGCGACCTCGACGACGCCGAGGCCGACGCGCTGGCCGAGGCCCTCGGCGACCTGCCGCTGGCCGTGGAGCAGGCCGCCGCCTGGCGGGCCCAGACCGGCATGCAGGTCTCCGAGTACCTGGAGCTGCTGGAGCAGAACCGCACCGAGCTGCTGGAGGCGGGCACCTCCAGCGAGGACCAGCTCCCGGTGGCCGCGGCCTGGAACGTGCCCCTCAACCGGCTCAAGAACGACCACCACGCCGCGCTCCAGCTGCTCCAGGTCTGCGCGTTCTTCGGCCCGGACCCGATCTCCCAGCAGCTGTTCCGCGGTGTGCGCGAGGCCCCGGTGCCCGAGGCGCTGGCCGCCGCGCTGAGCGACCCGATCCGGCTCAGCCGCGCGGTCCGCGAGATCAGCCGCTACAGCCTGGCCAAGATCGACCACCGGGCCAACGCCCTCCAACTGCACCGATTGGTCCAGACCGTGCTGAAGAACCAGCTCGACAAGGCCGAGCAGGACCGGATGCGCCACGCGGTGCACGTGCTGCTGGTCAACGGCGACCCCGGCGACCCGGACAGCACCGACAACTGGCCCCGCTACGCCGAGCTGCTCCCCCACGCCCTGGTGTCCAACGCGGCGAAGTGCACGGACCGGTGGGTGCGCGGGCTGGTGCTGAACCTGGTCCGGTACCTGCTCAACGCGGGCGACTTCGGCGGCGCGCACGACCTGGCCAAGCAGACCTCGGAGGCGTGGCGCGAGGTGCTGGGCGAGCGGGAGTTCGACACGCTGGAGATGACCCGCCGGTACGGGATCTCGCTGCGCCGGCTGGGCCTGACGACCGAGGCGCAGCAGCTCAACGAGAAGACCTACGAGAGGTTCCGCGAGGTCGTCGGCGACGAGCACGAGGCCATGCTCGACATGCTGGACACCATCGCCCTCGACCGCCGGGCCCAGGGCCAGTTCGCCGACGAGCTGAAGATGCGGCAGCAGGTCTACGACGGCGCGGTCAGGATCCTCGGCGAGGACGACCCCGCGACCATGCAGTACGCCAACAACCTCGCCAGCTCGTTCCGCCTCATGGGTGATTACCGGGGGGCCTTCCGGATCGACCAGGCGACCCTGGCGCGGCGGGCCAGGGTCCTCGGGCCGGACCACCGGTCCACCTTCGCCTCGTACAACAGCCTCTACATGGACCAGCGCGAGATGGGCCTCTACACCGAGGCCGCCCGGGAGCAGGAGGTGCAGCTGGCCCGGCAGCGGCAGGTGGTCGGCGAGGACCACCCGCAGGTCATCGGCGCCACGCGCAGCCTGTCGGTGGCGCTGCGCAAGGCGGGCGAGCACGCGCGGGCCAAGGAGCTGGCGGAGAAGTGCGTCGAGGACTACCGCCGCCGGCAGGGCGAGGAGCACGTGGACACCATCACGGCGCGGATGAACCTGTCCACCGACCTGCGCCACCTCGACGACCTCGACGGCTCGCTCCGGCTGGCGCGGGAGAGCTTCGAGGCGTTCGAGCGCAAGTCGGGTCCCGACCACCCGTACACCCTCGTCGCGGCGACCAACCTGGGCGTGACCCTGCGCCTGCGCGGCGACGTGGCGGAGGCGCTCGACCTCGACCGCCGCACGCACGCCAAGCTGATCGCGGTGTTCGACGCGGACCACCCGTACAGCCTCATCGCGGCGACCAACCTGGCCAGCGACCTGGCCGCCACCGGGGAGCACGAGGCGGCGCTGGAGCTGGACCGGGCCGGGTTCGAGCGGTCGACCAGGGTGCTCGGCGAGGACCACCCGACGACGCTGGCCGTCGCGCTGAACCTGTCGCTGGACCTGCGCGCGCTCGGCGAGGAGAGCGAGGCGGCGGTGCTGCACGCCCGGACGGTGGAGGCGTTCCGCCGGGTGCTGGGCGAGGACCACCCGGCGACGACCGGGGCCACCCAGTACGTCCGGGCGAACTGCGACACCGACACCATGCAGTTCTGAGCCGGTCAGCCGGCGGCCCGGTCAGCCGACGGTCCGGTCGAACCAGGCCGCCAGCTCCACCGGTGACGGCGCCGCGCCGGTGCGCGCGGCCACGCCGCGGCAGGCGGCCCGGACCACCTCGGGCGACCGCCGCAGCGAGGGGGAGCCCAGCGCGAGCGCCAGGCCCGCCCACGCGGCGACGTCGTGGGGCGCCGCGCGCACCCTGGCGGTGTACCCGTCGACGGCCGTCCGGAGTTCGCCCCGCAGGTGGGCGAACTCCGGGCCGGCGCGGTGCTCGACCCGGCCGAACCCGTCGGGGTCGAGCGCCCGGAGCCGGAGCAGGGCGGCCAGCAGCGAGCGGCCCGAGCCCTTCCCGGGCACGACGCGCCCGGGGCGCCGCCAGGCCGGGGCCCCGCGGCGGTCGAGCCACGCGGTGACGGCGTCCTCGACCCCCTCCGGGTCCGGTCGGACGTGCCGGAGCCGCCAGGTGACCGCGTGCTCGGCGGTGAGCCCCTCGACCGCCGCGGCGACCTCCGGTGTGCCGGGGGTCGAGTCGCACGCGGCCAGCCGGACGGAGACCGCGGCGGCGAACTCCCGGCCCAGGTCGGTGAGGGCGGTCGACCCGCGCAGGCCGGCCAGGGCGAGTTCGACCTGCCGGGCGCGGTGGCCGAGGGTGAACCCGGCGTGGCGGGCGGGCACGACGGGCGGTGCGCCGCGGTGCGCGTGCCAGAACTCGACGACGCTGACGAACGCGTAGACGCCGTGCAGCAGCCCTTCCAGCGGCCGGGGGTCGTCACGCCACGGCGCGTAGTGCACGGGCGCGTCGTCGCCGGTGTGCAGCTCCACCAGTTCGAGCAGCGCGTTCACCTTGGAGTGCTGCAACTCGTGCACCAGCGCCTCGCCGAACTCCACCGCGGAGCGCTTGGGAGACAGGGCGATCGCGCCGAACGCGGCCGCCGAGGACGCCGCGAACACGTCGCGCCGGGCGTCCAGCGGCACCAGCGCGGCCAACCCCGCCGACAGCTCCTCGGCCGGACCGGGGTGGCGCTCGGTCAGCAGGTCCCACGCCTCCCCGAGCAGCTTGCGCCACTCGTCCCACTCGTCCGGCTCCAGCCGGTCCGGCGGCAGCGGACCGGTGAACTCGCGGTAGGGGCTCAGGTCGTCCAGGACCACGTCGATGGTGCGGCCGCGCGAGGTGCTGCGCTGCCGCTTCGCGGGCTCCCACCTCGCGGTGGTCGTCCGCCCGGCCACCTCCAGCACCGCGCCGGCGGAGGAGTTCCGGAAGGTGGCGTGCCCGACGGGGAAGCGGTGGGGCAGCCGGCAGGCGCCCACCGTCGGCAGGGTCACCGCGCCGTGCACGACCGGCACCTCCACCACGCACGCCAGGCCGCTCCTGACGGCCGCGGCGGCGGCCACCGCGTGGAACCAGCCGGCCTCGGACCACAGCGGCGTGGTGTCCGCCGGGGTGCCGGTCACCTGCCGCAGCGCCCGGCCGAGCCACACGCCGACGGAATGGTGCATCAGCACGTCCTCCACCGCGCGGGGCGCGATCCGCTCGGCCTCGGCCAACAAAGTCCACGCCCGGTTCAGGTCCGCGAACGGACCGAGCCGTTCGGGGATCGCGGAAGCGGCTTCCAGGAAAGCGCGCAGGCGCAACCGGCGAACGCTGTACTGCGTTGTCCGCAAAATTGCCATCCCGGCCGCGGACAGCGCTCCCGAACAGATCTCGTCGAACACGGAGCGCGGCAGGCGGTGCGTGCTCAACCCGGGGGAGGTCACGCGTCCGCCCGTTGACTACGCCTGTTCCTGGACGGAATCGCCGAAGTCGCCCGACCGGAAGCGGTCGAGCGTCCGGCGCACCGCCAGGTCCAACGCGGGGTCGCGCAGCGATCTCATCTCGAACAACGACGTCGCGGTGAGGTCCAGCAAGTCCGAGGACAGTTCCGCAGGTGTTTCCACAGCCATGTCGACCGCCTCCCGGTTCCGCCGTTTCCATCATGCCCGAACGCACACATGTCCGGCAGCGCCCAGCCGGATATTCCGGTGGCCGCCAACAGGTCCACCCCGACGGCCCGCCGAACCGGGGTTCCCGAAGCGGTTCGGCGGGCGCACGCGCGCCGGTACGGTCGTCGATCGTGGAGACGACGCGGGTCTCGTCGAGGTCGGAGCTGGGCGGTGTCGGCCTGCCGCTCGGGCGGCCGGTGCTGGTGCTCGTCGGCGGCGCCGACCGGATGGACCGGGCGGACGTGGCGGACCTGGAACAGGTGTTGCGCGAGCTCGTGCCGCTGCTGGACGCCCGGGACGCGGTCGTCCTGGACGGTGGCACGGACAGCGGCGTGATGCGGGCCGCCGGGCGCGCGCGGGCGGCGGCGGGCGGGCGGTTCCCGCTGGTCGGGGTGGTCGTCGCGGAGCTGGCCGGCGCGGTGGTGCCGGAGCCGCACCACACGCACCTGGTGCTGGTGCCGGGGCGCCGGTGGGGCGACGAGGCGCCGTGGCTGGCGGACCTGGCCGACGTGGTCGCCGGGGCGGCGCCCTCGCTGACCGTGCTGGCCAACGGCGGCGCGGTGGCGTGGGAGGACGCCGAGCACAGCGTGCGCCGCGGCCGGCCGCTGGCGGTGCTGCGCGGCACCGGGCGCACGGCCGACGAGATCGCGGCGGGCGGGGAGGGGCGGGCCGCCGAGCTGGCGGGGTCGGCGCTGACCACCGTCATCGAGCCCGGTGACCTGCGCGCGCACGTCGAGGGGGTTTTCGCCGCGAGGTGACGGCGGGGCGTCGCGGCGGCTCACCGGGGTTCTTCGGACCTGTACGGCGGTTTCCGCGCTCCGGTGCGGCCGGTCGTCGCCGCGGTCGCGAAAATCGAGGTCGCGAAGATCGAGGTCGCGAAGGCCGTGGTCGGCCGTCGAGGTCGCCGTGCTCGCGCCGGCGGTGGGTGGGGCGGGGTCGTCGAGAAGGCGCTGGTGCAGGTCCCGCAGCGCGGCACCGGGGTCGGCGCCCAGCTCCTCCACCAGCCGCTCCCGCAGCCGCTGGTAGTGCTCCAGGGCGTCGGCGGTGCGCCCGGCGCGGTGCAGGGCCAGCAGGTGTTGGGCCGCCACCCGCTCGTCCAGCGGGTGCTCCTCCACGCGCGCGGCCAGCTCGGTCACCAGCTCCTCGCCGTGGCCCAGGCGCAGCCGGGCGTCGACCAGGTCGTGCTCGGCGGCCAGCCGCTCGCGGCCGAGCCGGTCCCGCTCGGCGGCCGCCCACTCGCCGTTCAGCCCGGTCAACGCCTCTCCGCGCCACAGCCCCAGCGCCTCGGTCAACACCCGCACCGCGTCGGCCTCGCGGGCGCGGGCGCCCAGGGCGCGGAACCGGTGCAGGTCGACCGAGGACTCCTCGACCGCCAACAGGTAACCGCCCGCGCCCGCACCGGCGGATCCCCACCCCACACCCGGTCGACCAGGCGCTCCACCGACACCACCCGATCGACATCCACCACCAACGCCGCCCACACGCACCGCTGCCTCGCCGGCCCCAGGTCGAGCCGGCGACCGTCCACGCGCACGCCACCTCACCCAACAAGCACAACCGCACGGTCACACCCCCACGACCAGCAATAGCGGGCCGGGCGGCACGACGCGGAGGGGTCGCGGGCAATCCACCCGAACAGCCCAGGCCCTCGGCCGCCGGATGACCGCAGGAGCGCCCGGAGGCGGACGCTCCGGGTGATGACCGGACATCCGAAAACCACTCTGCCCAGCTAGAGGTTGTCACCGGGCGATCACACAGAGTATGGTCTAGACCGGCCGCCGCGTTTGGGTGAACGCCCTGCACCTCCACCCACGCGCACTCGGGTTGGCGTTCGCCACAAGCGTTTCCGCCCATCCGACCGAAGGAGTCCCCATGTCACTCCGCCGAAGGATCGCCGCAGTGGCGGCCGGCGTGCTCGCCGCACCGCTCGTGTCCGTCGCCCTGCCGTCGGCACCCGCTTTCGCGCACGGCTACATCTCGTCCCCGCCCAGCCGCCAGGCCCAGTGCGCCGCCAAGACGGTGTCCTGCGGCGCCATCCAGTGGGAGCCGCAGAGCGTCGAGGGCCCGAAGGGCCTGCGCAGCTGCAACGGCGGCGTCGCCCACTTCGCCGAGTTGAACGACAACAACAAGGGCTGGCGGGTCAGCAACGTCGGTCGCACGGTCACGTTCAACTGGGTCTTCACCGCGCGGCACCGCACGGCCAACTACGAGTACTACGTGGGCGGCCAGCGGGTGGCCAACATCAGCGGCAACAACCAGCAGCCGCCGGCCACCGTGTCGCACACCGTGACCCTGCCGTCGTCCGGCAGGCAGACGGTGCTCGCCATCTGGAACATCGGCGACACCGCGAACGCGTTCTACTCCTGCGTCGACGTGAACGTGGGCTGATCGCGAGGTGGGGCGCGCCACCCGGCGCGCCCCACCCCCTCGCGCGGGGTCGGTCCGACCCTGTGACGACGCCCTGACCAGGCGTGTTGTGACGAACGAGATTTTCCGTTGCGAGGTGCGCCGACCCTCGCATAGGTTCGTGTCACACGAGGAAGGAGGTGGTCCCAAGTTGCATAGCTACAGGACTCGTCGTGAGGTGGCTGTCCGCTAGGACCGGCCTTTCCCAGGTGGTCTGGGCGAATCCCAGACAGCCACCCGGCCCCCGTGACCCCGAGCCCAGTCCAGCTCGGCCCGTGCCCTCCGGCGCGGGAAGCGGTCAGGGGGCCGTTTCACGTTCCCAGGTGACGGCGGACCGCGCGGAGGTCCGCCAGGAAGCCCTGGTACGCCTCGTCGCGGTCGGGGGCGCGCAGGACGGCCGAGGGGTGGATCGTGGCGATGACGTCACGACCCCCGCGCTCCTCCAGCTGCCCGCGCCGCTCGGTGACCTTGAAGTCGTTGCCGAGCACGGCCTTGGCGGCGGTGGCTCCCAGGCAGACGACCAGGTCGGGGTCGACCCGCGCCAGTTCGGCGTGCAGCCACGGCAGGCAGGCCGTGACCTCGCCGCGCACCGGCGACTTGTGGATGCGCCGCGTGCCGCGGGCGTCCGGGGTGAACTTGAAGTGCTTGACCGCGTTGGTCAGGTAGACGCCCTCGCGGTCCAGGTCCGCCTCCGCCAGGGCCTTGTCCAGCAGCTTGCCGGCGGGTCCCACGAACGGCTCGCCGCGCCGGTCCTCGACGTCACCGGGCTGCTCGCCCACGACCAGCAGGCGGGCGTCCTCGGGCCCGGCGCCGAAGACCACCCGGGTGGCGTCCTCGTACAGGTGACACCCCCGGCACCCGTCCGCCGCACGGCGCAGCGCCGCCAAATCCGCGCCTTCCGGCACGAACGGGGCGGCGCTGGTCGTCGTGCGACTAGCCACGGAAGGCGTCCTTCACCTTCTCCGCGGCCTGCTTGAGGGAGCCCTTGGCCTGGTCGGTACGACCCTCCGCCTGCAACTGCTCGTTGTCGGTGGCGTCGCCGACGGCCTCCTTGGCCCGGCCCTTGAGCTCCTCGGCCTTGTTGTCGAACTTCTCGTCGGCACCCATGAGCGAAGTCCTTCCTTCGTGCTGCGGTCTCATCAGGTGGATACCCGGCCACCCGTCCGGGGAAACCGGCGGACATGACCTCACGCATCCTCGCCCTCGTGATCGACTGCACTTCCGCGCAGGTCAGCGCCCTTTCGGAGTTTTGGTGCTCGGCTTTGGGGTACCGGGTCGACCGCCGGTGGCAGGACCCGCGCGGGATGACCTACACCGAGCTGACCGGTGACGGGCCGATGCTGCTGCTCCAGCCCGTCGACGAGCCGAAGACCACCAAGAACCGCCTGCACCTGGACCTCGCGGCGCCCCGGGACCGGGACGCCGAGGTGGACCGGCTGGTCGGGCTCGGGGCCCGGCGGGTGGGCGGCGACGAGGGCTTGCCGTGGGTGGTGCTCACCGATCCGGCGGGCAACGAGTTCTGCGTCCTCCCGCCACGCTGAGGGCGGTCCAGTTTCGCCGGGCCACCCTCTCTCGACTACGGTGATCGTCTACGCGGTTGAAAAGCCAGCCGCAAGCCACCCGCGCCCGAAAGGGCACCAGGGTCAGCGAGAGCTGTGGGCTTGCCTGGGTCGGGCACCCGCGTGTCCTTTGGCGCTCTTGCACAGCTGGCCTGGCTGACCGGTACCGACGTGCGAGAGGAGCCCGACCGTGGTCGGGGACAACGGCCGTGACGATTCGCTGACCGCGCGGATCGCCAGCCTCGAGGCCGAGGTGATGGGACTGCGCAAAGCCGTGCAGACGCGCACCGTGATCGGACAGGCCACCGGCCTGATCTCGGCGGTGCAGGGCTGCACGCCGCAAGAGGGGTTCCAGCTGCTCGTGCGCATGTCGCAGCACCACAACGTGAAGTTGCACACGATAGCGCTGAAGCTGCTCGACCTGTCGGCCGAGCTGGGGCCGCGCCAGGCGGTGCGCGCCGTGCACCTGTCCGCGGAGCCGAACGGCCGGGTCGCCGCGTCCGAGTGGCCCGGGGTCGACGTGGTGCACGCGGCCAGGCGACTGGTCGCGGCCTACGACGCGGCCCGGGAGGCCGAGGACGAGCGACCGGAGGTGCGAAGACAACTGGCCGACCAGGTCACCCTGGCCGGCCAGCTGCTCGCGGAGAAGCTCACCGAGGTGGGCTGGCTGCCGGGGGACTGAGCGCCGGGGGACCGAGCACGGCGAAGGAGTCGCCGGGCAGGTGCGCGACCTGCCCGGCGACCTTCACGCCCTCGGAGGCGAGCAGCACGTCCAGCGGCTCGACGTCGAGCCGCACCTCCGCGTCCGGCCCGAGGTTGCACACCACGCGCAGCGGGCCCCGCTCCAGCACCAGGACCGGGCCCTCCTCGCGCACTGCGAACCGGTCCAGCCGCGGGTCCGCCAGCTCGGGCCGTTCCCGGCGCAGCGCGATCAGCGCCCGGTAGGTCTCCAGCAGCTCCCGGTGGCCGTCCTCGGTCACCTCGTCCCAGCGGAGCACGGAGCGACGCACGGTCTCCGGGTCCATCGGGTCGGGCACCTCCTGCTCGTCCCACCCGTGGCGGCCGAACTCGCGCCGCCGGCCGGTGCGCACCGCCTCGGCGAGCCCGGGGTCCGGGAACGAGGCGAAGAACTGCCAGGGCGTGCTCGCCGCCCACTCCTCCCCCATGAAGATCATGGGCGTGTACGGGGAGCACAGCACGATCGCGGCGCCCACGGCGAGGCGGCGCGGGGACACCGTCGCCGACAGCCGGTCGCCGGTGGCCCGGTTGCCGACCTGGTCGTGGTTCTGGAGGTAGGCCAGGAACCGGTAGCCCGGCAGCCTCCGGTCGACCGGGCGGCCGTGGCGCCGGCCCCGGAACGACGACCAGGTGCCCGCGTGGAAGAACACCTCGCGCAGGGTCTTGCCGAGCCGGCCCTCGAAGTCCGGGTAGTAGCCGAACGTCTCGCCGCTGAGCGCCACGTGCAGCGCGTGGTGCAGGTCGTCGGCCCACTGGGCGTGCAGGCCGTGGCCGCCCGCCTCGCGCGCGGTCACCAGGCGGGCGTCGTTGAGGTCGGACTCGGCGATCAGGGTGAGCGGCCGGCCCAGTCCCGCCGACAGCGCGTCCACCTCCACGGCCAGCTGCTCCAGCACGTGCAGCGCGCTGCGGTCCACCAGCGCGTGCACGGCGTCGAGCCGCAGCCCGTCGACGTGGAAGTCGCGCAGCCAGCCCAGCGCGTTGTCGATCACGTATCGGCGCACCTCGTCCGCGCCCTCGCCGTCGAGGTTGAGGCCGGGGCCCCACTCGTTGCTGCCCGCGAAGTACGGCCCGAACCGGTCGAGGTACGCGCCGGAGGGGCCGAGGTGGTTGTAGACCACGTCGAGCAGCACGGCCAGCCCGCGCGCGTGGCAGGCGTCGACGAACCGCTTGAACCCGTCCGGCCCGCCGTAGGGCTCGTGCACCGCGCCCCACAGCACACCGTCATAACCCCAGCCGGCGGTTCCGTCGAAGGAGTTGACCGGCATCACCTCGACGTGGGTGATGCCGAGCGACACCAGGTGGTCGAGTCGCTCGATCGCGCCGTCGAACTCGCCGGACGGGGTGAACGTGCCGATGTGCAGCTCGTAGATCACCGCGCCGGGCAGCCCGCGCCCGGTCCAGGCCGAGTCGGTCCACCGGAACGCCGAGTGGTCGTACACCCGCGAGGCGGCGTGCACGCCGTTCGGCTGCCACGCCGACCGGGGGTCGGGCAGGGCGTCCCCGTCGAGCACGAACGCGTAGTCCGCGCCCGCCTCCCGGGGCACGTCCGCGTGCCACCACCCGTCCCGACCGGCCGTCATGTCGTGGTCGTGCCCGTCGACCCGGACCCGAACGCGTTCGTGCGCCGGGGCCCACACCGAGAAAGTCACAGATCTCCTCGCACCAGCAGCGCCACCGGGTAGCGGTCCAGCAGTTCGGCCAGGCGCGGGGACGACGTCGAACCCGGCACCGGCCGGGAGGTGAGCACGTCGGTCCACTCCCCCGCCGGCAGCGGCAGCACCGTGTCGCCCCACCCGCCCGCGTTCGCCAAGCCCACCGGAAGGCGGGTGGCCACCGCAACCACACCGGTCCGCTCGAACGCGACTGCGTGCGGTGCGGCCGGTCCGGCGGCGGGCAGCGGCCGGTAGCCGCGGAACAGCTCGGGCCGTTCCCGGCGCAGCCGCAGCGCGCGGTGCACCACGAGCAGCTTGGCCGCGCCCGAGTCGTCCACCTCCGGCAGCCAGCCCTCCTCGATGCGCCGCAGCAGCCTGCGCCGCACCTCGTAGTCGACCGGGCGGCGGTTGTCGGGGTCGACCAGCGACAGGTCCCACAGCTCGGTGCCCTGGTAGACGTCGGGCACGCCGGGCGCGGTGAGCTGGACCAGCTTCTGGCCCAGCGCGTTGGACCAGCCGTGGCCCACGACCCGGTCCACGAACGCCGCCACGTCGGCCGCCACGGGTCCGTCCAGCACCCGGTCGGGCCACGCGGCCACGGCCGCCTCGAACTCCTCGTCGTGGTCGGTCCAGGTGGTGCGGACCTTCGACTCCTTGGCCGCCTTGTCCAGGTAGTCGCGCATCCGGTCGGCGGTGATCGGCCACGCGCCGACCAGCGACTGCCAGGCCAGGGCGTTGAGCGACGGCTCGTCGATCGGGTGCTCGGCGGTCCACCGGCGCACGTGCGCGGCGAACTCGTCGGGCATCTCCGCCAACACCGCGAGCCTGGCCCGCACGTCCTCGGACCGCTTGGTGTCGTGCGTGGACAGGGCGGTCATGCCGTGGGGCGCGCCCGACTCGCGCAGGGCCGCCCGCCGGTGGAACTCCTCCGGCGGCACGCCGAAGCGGTCGGGCGCGCCGCCCACCTCGTTGAGCGCGACGAACCGGGTGTAGCGGTAGAACGCGGTGTCCTCGGTGCCCTTGGCGACGACCATGCCGGAGGTCTGCTGGATCCGGGTGGCCAGCTCGCCGCCCGGGTCGGCGCGGACCTGCTCGTCGAGCGCCCGCGCGGCGGGCGAGGCGGCCCTGGCCACCGCCGCCTCCCACGCCTCCAGCCCCTCGGGCAGGTAGGAGCGGTAGACCGGGAAGTTGACCATGACCTCGGCCACCGCCCGCTCGGCCTCGTCCCGGTCCGGGTGCCGCAGCAGCGCGGCGATCCGGCGCACCTCGGCGCGCAGGATGGTGCCCGCGACCAGCTCGCGGCTCTCGTGCTCGACGACGGCGAAGTCCACCGGCACGCCCAGCTCGCGGGCCAGCGCGGTGAAGCCCTCCTCGCCCGCCGGGTCGACGAACAGCCCGCACACCTCGCGCAGCGCGTCGTAGCCGGTGGTGCCCTCGGCGGGCCAGCTCGCGGGCAGCGCCTCGTCCACGCCGAGGATCTTCTCCACGACGAGCCACGCGCCCGAGCGCTCCTTGAGCCGCCGCACGTAGCCGCCGGGGTCGGCCAGGCCGTCCGGGTGGTCCACCCGCAGGCCGGTGACCTCGCCCGCGGCCACCCACCGCAGCAGCTCGCCGTGGGTGGCCTCGAACACCTCCGGGTCCTCGACCCGCACGCCGGCCAGCGTGGTGATGTCGAAGAACCGCCGGTAGTTCAGCTCCGTGTTGCCGCGCCGCCAGAACGCCAGCCGGTAGTGCTCGTGCTCCTCCTCCGACGCCTCGTCGGCGGCGAAGGGCAGCAGGAGCTTGCCGGAGTCCCAGTCGACGTCGAAGTAGTGCGCGTACCGCGATTCGCGGCCGTGCCGCAGCACGTCCCACCACCAGGCGTTGGCGTCGTCGTGGTCGACGGCCATGTGGTTGGGCACGACGTCGAGCACGAACCCGAGGCCGGCGCCCCGCACCGCCTTGCTCAGCGCGACCCGGCCCGCCTCGCCGCCCAGCTCGTCACGGGCCCTGGTCGGGTCGGTCACGTCGTAGCCGTGCGTGGAGCCGGGCACCGCCTCCAGCAGCGGCGACGCGTACAGGGCGCCGGCGCCCAACGCGTCCAGGTAGTCGACCACCGCCTCCGCGTCGGCGAAGGTGAAGTCGGGAGTGAACTGGATCCGGTAGGTGGAGGACGGGACGCTCATTCCACACCTGTCCGCTGGAGCACGACGAGGGAGCGACTCGCCAGGGTGAGCTTGCCCCCGGCGGGGATGGGGTCCTCACCCAGCTCGGGCGCGACCACGGTGCCGGTGGCGGTGTCGACGACCACGGTCCACTGAGGGCCGTAGTCGGGTTCGGGCAGGGTGACCTCGATGTCCTCGTGGTGGGCGTTGAAGGCGAGCAGGAACGAGTCGTCGAGCACCCGCATCCCGCGCTGGTCCAGGTCCGGGATGCCCTCGCCGTTGAGGAACACGACGATGCACTTGCCGAAGCCGTCGTCCCAGTTCTGCTCCTGCATCTCCTCGCCCGCGGGGGTGAACCAGGCGATGTCGCGCAGCTCGTCGCCCTTGCGGATGGGCTTGCCCTGGAAGAACCGGCGGCGGCGCAGCACGGGGTGCTGCTTGCGGAACTCGGTGAGCGCGGAGGTGAAGTCGACCAGGTCGCGGTTCTTCTCCAGCAGCGACCAGTCGACCCACGACAGCTCGTTGTCCTGGCAGTAGGCGTTGTTGTTGCCCTGCTGGGTGCGGGCCAGCTCGTCGCCGTGCAGCAGCATCGGCACGCCCTGCGACAGCAGCAGGGTGGCCGTCATGTTGCGCCGCTGCCGGGCCCGCAGCTCGTTGACCTCCGGGTCGTCGGTGGGTCCCTCGACGCCGCAGTTCCACGACCGGTTGTCGTCGGCGCCGTCGCGGCCGTCCTCGCCGTTGGCCTCGTTGTGCTTGTCGTTGTACGAGACCAGGTCGTTGAGGGTGAAGCCGTCGTGGGCGATGACGAAGTTGATCGAGGCGTACGGTCGCCGCCCGTCGTCCTTGTAGAGGTCCGACGAACCGGTGATGCGCGAGGCGAACTCACCGAGCGTGGCCGGCTCGCCGCGCCAGAAGTCGCGCACGGTGTCCCGGTACTTGCCGTTCCACTCGGTCCACAGCGGCGGGAAGTTGCCCACCTGGTAGCCGCCGGGGCCGACGTCCCAGGGCTCGGCGATGAGCTTGACCTGGCTGACCACCGGGTCCTGCTGGACCAGGTCGAAGAACGTGGACAGCCGGTCCACGTCGTAGAACTCCCGCGCCAGGGTCGCGGCGAGGTCGAAGCGGAACCCGTCCACCCGCATCTCGGTCACCCAGTAGCGCAGCGAGTCCATGATCAGCTGGAGCGTGTGCGGGCTGCGCACGTTCAGCGAGTTCCCGGTGCCGGTGTAGTCCATGTAGAACTTGGGGTCGTCCTCGACCAGGCGGTAGTACGCCTGGTTGTCGATGCCCCGCATGGACAGCGTCGGGCCCAGGTGGTTGCCCTCGGCGGTGTGGTTGTAGACCACGTCGAGGATGACCTCGATGTTCGCCTCGTGCAGGGCGCGCACCATGCCCTTGAACTCCTGGACCTGACCGGCGTTCTCCGGCAGCGCCGCGTAACCCTCGTGCGGCGCGAAGAACCCGATCGTGTTGTAGCCCCAGTAGTTCCTCAGGCCCTTCTGCTCCAGGCCGTGGTCGCTGATGAACTGGTGCACCGGCATCAGCTCGATCGCGGTCACGCCGAGGCTCTTGAGGTGTTCGATCACCGCCGGGTGCGCCAGGCCCGCGTAGGTGCCGCGCAGGCGCTCCGGGACCTCCGGGTGCAGCATGGTCAGGCCCTTGACGTGGGCCTCGTAGATGACGGTCTCGTTGTAGGGCGTCTTCGGCGGGCGGTCGTTGGCCCAGTCGAAGAACGGGTTGACCACGACCGACAGCGGCACGTGGCCGGCCGAGTCCTGGTCGTTGCGCTCCTCCGGCGACCCGAAGGGGTAGCCGAACAGCGACTCGTGCCACTCGACCTCGCCGGTGATCGCCTTGGCGTACGGGTCGATCAGCAGCTTGTGGGGGTTGCACCGCAGACCGCGCCCGGGATCGTGGGGACCGTGCACGCGGTAGCCGTACTTCTGGCCGGGACCGACGCCGGGGATGTAGCCGTGGTGGACGAAGCCGTCCACCTCGGGCAGCCGCACGCGCGTTTCGGCCCCGTCCGCGTCGAAGAGGCAGAGTTCGACGTAGTCCGCGACCTCCGAGAAGAGGGTGAAGTTGGTGCCGACGCCGTCATAAGTCGCGCCGAGCGGGTAGGGAGTTCCGGGCCAGGGCCGCACAGGGTTTCCTCCGACGAGCTTCAAAGACTTTCCGACCCCTACCAGTTCCAGGTCACGACCTGCCGGTGTGCGACCTGACGAGCTGTCCACGTGCCGCGACCAGCAGCAGGCGCGCTTCCTGGAGCTCCGAGTAGCGGAGGTGTTCGGCGGCGGCCTCGGCGCAGGCGACGGCCTGCTCCAGGGCCGGGTTCGAGCCGGCGTCGGTGCGCCGCAGGGCGTCCCGCAGGGACTCCTCGGCGAAGCGGGTGCCGGACTGGGGATCGGCGAGGTTGGACGGCCGCACGGCGGTGAGGACCCGGTCGACGGCCGCTTCGAGGGCGTCGACGGGACTCGGCAGGGCGGTCGTGACGGGGGCGGTCTGTACGGGCAGCTCGGGCAACAACCCGGTGCGGGCGACCAGTTCGGTGTTCACGGGTGAATGCCACCTCCAACCATGGCGCGGGTGACGGGCTTGACCATACTCCGCAGGTGGGCGGCCTGCGGAGGCGTGCGTGTCGCGGTTCACCGGCCGCGCCCGGCGGCGAGCGCGGCCGCCACCCGGCGCACGCGCGGGTCCTCGAAGAGGTCCGCGAGCGCGATGGGCAGGGGAATTCGCCAGTTGGGGTACTGATCGGTGGTGCCGGGCAGGTTGGGCTGGCGGGTCTCGCCCAGCGCGTCCTGGGGCGATGTCAGCACGAGCGCGGAACGGGCCTTGGCGAGGAGTGCGTGGAACGCGGTAACCAGGTCATCGGCCGGCACCCCCTCCTGGTCGAGCAGCTCGACCAACTCCCCCCGCTCGCGCGCGGCTGCCTCGTATTCCCCTTCCGGGGGTCCCTCAAACTGCCCCAGCTCGGCTCTTACCCGAACGTGCTCCGCGGCCAGGAAGCCCGCCACGGTCGGCAGGTCGTGCGTGGAGATGCTCGCCATGGCCGACCCGCGCCACTTCTCCGGCGGGATCAGCGGGTGGCCGGGCAGGTCGTAGTCGCGCTGGAACCACAGCACCGCCGAGCTGAGCATCCCGTGCTCGTGCAGCGACTCGGTGACCTTCGGCTCCACCGTGCCCAGGTCCTCGCCGACCACGACGGCACCCGCGCGGTGGGCCTCCAGGGTCAGCACGGCCAGCATCGCTTCCGCGTCGTAGTGCACGTACGTGCCGCGCTTGGGCGCCTCGCCCGGCGGGATCCACCACAGCCGCCACAGGCCGGCGACGTGGTCGATGCGGATGCCGTCGGCGTGCCGCAGCACGCTGCGCACCACCGCCCGGAACGGCTCGTAGCCCTGCTCGGCGAGCCGGTCGGGCCGCCACGGCGGCAGGTTCCAGTCCTGGCCCAGCTGGCTGAACGCGTCGGGCGGGGCGCCGACGGTGACGGCGGGGGCGAAGGCGTCGCGCCAGGCCCACGTGTCGGCGCCACCGGGGTGCACCCCGACGGGGAGGTCGTGCACTACGCCGACTGGCATACCCGAATCGTGCGCCGCGCGTCGGGCCCGATCCAGTTGCTGCTCGCACAATTCCTGGAGCCAAGCGTGGAACATCACTCGTTCGCGTGAAGGGGTGGCGGTCGCCGGGTCGCGCTGCTCGGCGGGCCACTCCCGCCAGTCGGGGCCGTGCTCCTCGGCCAGCGCGCAGAACCGGGCGAACTCCAGCAGGTCGCCCTCGGGCTCACGGTGTTCCTCGTGCCGCCACAGCAGCTCCAGGGCCTTGGCCTTGGCCCCCCACACCGCGTCGTAGTCGATCAGCTCGGTGTCGCCGGGCGGGCGCAGCGCGTCGACCTCCGCGCGGGTCTTCCCGTCGGCCCGCCGGTACGCCGGGACGTCGGTGACGCGCAGGTAGAGGGGGTTGGCGTAGCGGCGGCTGGACGGCGAGTAGGGCGACCGCTCCACCGGCGTGGTCGGGCTGATCGCCTGCACCGGGTTGACCAGCAGCACGCCCGCGCCCAGCTCCTCGGCACTGCGCCGGGCCAGGGTGGTGAGGTCGCCGTAGTCGCCCATGCCCCACGACTCGGCCGAGCGCATCGCGTAGAGCTGGAGCATCCAGCCCCACGCGCGCGGCACCGGTTCCAGGCGGCGGGGCGCCACGATGACCGTCCGGTCGCCCAGCCGGTGGTAGCCCAGCGGCAGCGCGGCGGGCAGCTCGACCTCGCCGCCCCCCTCCAGCAGGGCGGTGCCGGTCTCGTCGAGCACGTCGCCCTCGCGCAGCACGAGCGTGCGCGGCGGGGGCTTCGGCGCGGCCAGCGCGCGGCGGATCGCCTCGGGGCTGGAGGCGTCCACGTCCAGCTGCGCCAGGACGGCCACCACGATGTCGGCGTCGACGTCCGCGCGGCGTTGATCGGCGTCCTCGTAGTGAGTGGCCACGCCGTGGGCCTCGGCCAGTGCCGCGAGCTCGTCGTCCACGCCGGACAGCTTCGTCTCCTCAGGTCTGCCGAAGCCAGGCCGGACCGGCCTGGTCACCCGATGGTCGCAGGAAGTTCTCCCGGGTTAATGGCCTGCGCGACGGGGGTTCAAACCCGGGGTCCGGACGAATTCCGCACGACCAGCCGGACGGCCGGCGGCTCGCGGTCGGCCGACTCCCCGCGCAGGCCGGCCAGCAGCGCGTCCACGGCGTGCTCGCCGCGCTCCCGCCAGGCGACCTCGACCGCGGTGAGGCCCACCGCGCGGGTCAGGTCGAGGCCCTCCAGGCTGACGATCGACACGTCGCCGGGCACCTCCCGCCCGTCGCGGCGCAGCCGCAGGAAGACGCCGAGCGCCACCTCGCCGCTGGAGCTGATCACCGCCGTCGGCAGCCGCTCGGCGTCCAGCAGCGCGTCCACCACCTGCTCACCGCCCGCGACGGTCGGCGAGGACCACAGGCTCCACTCGGGACGCGCCCGGAGCCCGCCCTCGGCCAGCAGCTCGTCGCAGGACTCGTCGACGTCCCCGGCCACCACGAACGCGACGTCCCGGTGCCCGAGCCCGACGAGGTGCCCGACGGCCACCCGCAGCGCCTCGCGCGGACCGTCGTCCCGCACCTCCACCACCGGCACGCCCAGGCCGGCCAGCGCGGCGCCCTCGGCCCCGCCGAGGTCCACCGACAGCGCGAGCACGCCGTCCACCCGGCGGGCCAGCGGCAGCTCCTCGAAGAACCGGGACCGCGCCTCGGGCTCCTTCACCACGTAGAGGAGCACGTCGTAACCGGCCTGGCGCAGCGCGCCCTCGGCCCCGGCCAGCAGCTCGCCCCGGCCCACGTCGGCGGTCAGCACGGCGATCGCGTACCGCCGCCCGCCAGCCAAGCTCGACGCGTCGCGGGCGATCGCGTACCGCATCCGCTTGGCGACCTCGGTGACGTACCGGCGGGTCGCCTCCGAGACCCCGGGCTCACCGCGCAGCGCCCGCGACACCGTCGCCGCGGACACCCCGGCCGCCCGCGCGACGTCGGACATGCTCGTCAACTTCCACCTCCCGACCTGGTACGAGCCTAGCCAGAACCGCGTGGTGGTCCGGTCGCGCGCACCGGCCGGGACGTCCCGGCCCCTGGTCATCGCACGAGCGGCGCCCTCCCGGGGTGGGAGGGCGCCGCTCGTCGGGCCGGGGTCAGGCGTCGTACCTCAGCCAGGTCTGGTTGGCGCCGCCGTGGCAGTTCGAGGCGATGACGGAGGCCCGGTTGGCCTGCGACGCGGCGAGCACGTCCAGGCAGAGGTAGGACCAGACGTTGGAGTAGACCTCGCCGTCGGTCTGCCAGATCTGGTTCGTCAGGACGTAGCAGGGGTACTGCACGACCGGCGCGCCGACGCCGTAGTAGGCCGGTTCCAGGCACTTGCCGCTGGCGGCGCTGCGGAAGATGAAGCGGGCCGTCGTGCCGTCGCCCTCGGTCTGCCAGAGGTACCACTTCTGCGCGACCGCGCCGGCGACGCACTCGTGCTGGGCGGCGGCCGCGCCGTTGTGGGTGGCCGCGTCGGGCATGTCCAGGCACTTGTTGCTGTGCAGGGCGCGGAACGTGAACGGGCCGTACCACCCGCCGGCGCTCGCCTGGACGCCGTCGAGGCCGCCCGGGGCGGGCAGGTCGGTGTTGAGGGGTGCGTCGGCGGGTACGCCGAGCGCCTGGGCCGCCGTGGCCGCCGGTGCCTGGAGGAAAGAACCCAGGAGCACCAGCAGGGACAGCAGGACCATCCCCGAAATCCGTACCGAACCGTTTGTGACACGCATGATCCACCCCTGGTGCTTCGCTGGCGAAGAATGTGGCCCGCCGGTTGTCGCGCCTCTTCCCCGAGGAGTTGTTGAACACGTTTTAGCAGTTCAGAGGCATGAGACTGGCCGCTGTAAATGCCCGCGCCGGAACAGACCGGACATCGGGAGGATTGACGGAGGAAGAAACGGGAACGTCCCGGTCTATTCCCAGGAGAGTTCCGGACCCGGCCGAGCGGAAGGGACGTTACCCGATTCCGGGGGCGGCACCAAGTTTCCGCTCGCGCATTGATGCCCCCGGTCCCGCCGGCGGGACCGGGGTCAGGGCCGGGATCAGGCGTTCGGGGCGAGGGCGCGCACCAGGTCGAACTGGTCGGCGCCGGTGGGCAGGACGGCGATGACCGGGGTGTCCACCCCGTTCGCCGCGTACTCGGCCACCCGGCGGCGGCACTCGGCCGGGCTGCCGTGCACGATCAGGTCGTCCACGACCCGGTCGGGGATCAGCGCGCCCGCGCCGCGCCGGTCGCCCGCCGCCCACGCCTCGTGCATCGGCCGCAGCGCCTCGCCGCGCCCGAGCCAGTCGTGGAAGGCCGCGTAGGCGGGCACGGTGAGGTAGGTGCTGATCAGCATCCGACCCAGGGCGCGGGCGGCGTCGGCGTCCTCGGTCGGGCAGACGAACACGCGGGCGGCCAGTTCCGCCCGGTCACCCAGCTCCTCGCGCACCCTGGGCACGTCGCCCGCGCCGAGCCAGTTGGTGATGGCGCCGTCGGCCTCCCGCCCGGCCAGCCGGAGCATCCCGGGGCGCAGGGCGGCCAGCATGATCGGCGGCGCCTCGGCGGGCACCCGCTCCAGCCGGAACCCGCGCACCGAGAACGTCTCGTAGTCCTCGGTCACCTTCTCGCCGCTCAGCGCGGCCTTGAGGAAGCGCAGGGTGTCGCGCGTGCGCCGGAACGGCTCGCGGAACTCCACGCCGTTCCACCGCTGCACGATCACCGGCGAGGACGAGCCGATGCCCAGCACGAACCGCCCACCGGAGACCTCGGCCAGGGTGGCGGCCGACATGGCGAGGGTGGCGGGGCCGCGCGTGTAGGCGGGGACGATGGCGGTGCCCAGCCGGATCCGGTCCGACCACTGCGAGGCCAGCGCGAGCGGGGTGAAGGCGTCCGTGCCGGCGGTCTCGGCGGACCACACGTCGGTGTAGCCCAGGTCGGCCAGCTCCGCCACCAGCCCGCGGTGGTCGAGCACCGGCACACCGGTCAACGGCAGGGTGATTCCCCAACGGCTCACGATCGCCTCCCTGAGCGTCCCGGCGCCCGTCCGGGCATCCGGCCGTCACCGTACCGCAGGTACCGACCGGTCGGTATGCCCCTGACCCACCCCTGCACAGCGGCCCGCCCGCACGCCCCTCACCCACCCCGCACAGCACTCCGCCCCGCCGCTCCTCACCCATGAGGGGTGCGGGAGCGGCGGGGCGGGACCGGGAAGTTCAGAGGGAGATGCCGCGCGCGCCCAGCCAGCCGATCGGATCGATCTTCTGCGAGCCGCCGACCCAGACCTCGAAGTGCAGGTGGGGACCGGTGGACTGGCCGCGGTTGCCCATGGTGGCGATCTGCTGGCCCGCCTGGACCTGCTGCCCCTGGGACACGAGGATCTCGTTGACGTGCCCGTAGACGGTGATCGTGCCGTCGCCGTGCTGGACGCGGACCCACAGGCCGAAGCCGGAGGCGGGACCGGCCTCGACGACCACGCCGTCCAGGGCGGACAGGATCGGGGTGCCGATGGCGTTGGCGATGTCGACGCCGTAGTGCGTCGTGCCCCACCGCGCGCCGTAGCCCGAGGTGAAGGCGCCCTCGGCGGGCTTGGCCACCCTGGGGCGCTTCGCCGCCTCCTCCGCGGCGACGCGGGCCTGCTCGGCGGCGACGCGCGCCTTCTCGGCCTCCTCGGCGGCGACGCGGGCCTGCTCCGCCTCCTGCTGGCGCTTCAGTTCGGCCTGGCGGCCCTGGTAGCCGTCCGAGGCGTGCTTGATGGCCTGGTCGACGTGCTGCCGGGCGAGGAGCGCCTCCGACCGCATCAGCTTCGCGGTCTCCAGGCCGGGCTCGACCGCGTGGACGGTGCGGACCGCGGTGGTCTGCGAGGTGGGGGCGGTGGTCGTGTTGGCGGCGAAGGCCGCCGCGAAGTCGGTGCCGGCGGCCAGCGGGATGATCCGGCTGTCGCCGCCGAGGGCGCCGGCCGCGCCGACACCGGTGACGAGCGTGCCCGCCGCGACCACGACGGCCGCGACGCGCCCCGTGACGGGGGCTTTGTCGCACTCCGCTCGGTGACAACCGCGCGTGCCCGTGGCCCTCGGGGACGCGCTGAACGCGCGGCGGCCACTGGCGATCGAATGCCGTGCCAAGGTTGTGCCTTCCTGCATCGGGGAGTTCGGTCTGGACGCCTGGCGGGGGATCCAGGTGGCCCCGCTTTCGGGGAGCGGTGCCGTGTCCATCCGGTGACCGAACCGTGATGTTCGGCCGGAAAAGTAACCCGACGTAGCCAGGAAGGGCAACCCTTCGGGTGAGTGCTGCGGGTTTTTCGTGAGCTAACACACTGATTATCACTCAGCGTGTTCAGACACTCGTAGGTTCCGTATCGGGCCGTGACAAACCCGCTGGTCCGCGCCCTGCAACGGGAGGCCGATCATGTGACGGACCGCCCCACCACCGGCCTTCCGGGAGGTCCGGGGGTGGACGACCCGGCAGAACGGCGTGACGAGCACCACACCGACTACGGCCGCGACGGCGTGGCAACGGTGAAAAAGGCCGGGCCCGTCCCACGACCGGACCGCCGCTGGGGCGATCACCGGTGGGACGGGCCGGCCATGAGTTCGGGAACCGCGTCGCGGTTCACCGTCGAACCGGAGTTCGGACCGCGCTTCGGCCTGTCGCGCCGCGCCGTCCGGTCCGGCCCGCCCGGATCGACTTCAGGGTGACCGAGCCGCACCGGAGCACCACGAGCCTGGATCGCGGACCAGGTCCGGTGCGTCCCCGAGCCGGTGGGCGTTCGCGGGCGGGCGGACCTAGCGGTAGCGCTGCTCGACCTGCGGCAGGGGCTCCACGGGCTTGCCCTGGTGGATCACGTTCATCGCGTTGAACCACGTGGGCGCGGCCACCTGGCCACCGTAGACACCGCCCGAGTTGACCCGGCCGCACAGGTAGGGCGGGCTGCCGGGGCAGA
The DNA here is from genome assembly GCF_047689505.1 of Saccharothrix sp. BKS2. Classification (NCBI taxonomy): domain Bacteria; kingdom Bacillati; phylum Actinomycetota; class Actinomycetes; order Pseudonocardiales; family Pseudonocardiaceae; genus Saccharothrix; species Saccharothrix sp. BKS2. Next base: position 674,091 of record NZ_JAUQOL010000001.1, read on the forward strand.
TCGCCTGCGGGGTCGAGCCGTCGGCGTAGGTCATCACCGCGCCGGCGTACTGCGGGGTGGCGCCCATGAACGCGACCGACATGTGGTGCTCGGTGGTGCCGGTCTTGCCGATCATCGGGCGGGTCCAGCCGGCGTTGCCCGCCGCCTGCGCCGCCGTGCCGCCGCCCTTGGTGTCCGCGGACATCCCGGTGGCCAGGGCGTTGGCCACGCCGGGCTCGACCGCCTGCTCGCAGGGCGCCTCGTCGAGCTGCACCGGCTGCCCGTTGCGGTCGACGATCTTCTCCACCGGGGTCGGCGGGCACCACTTGCCACCGCTCATGATGGTGGCCGCGACGTTGGCCAGCTCCAGGACGCTGGTCGGGCCGGCTCCCAGGGTGAACGAGCCGCTGTTGTCCCGCTTGTAGACGTCGCCCTGCGACGGGCCGTTGGAGCCGTCGGCCTTGAGCGGGATGCCCTCCTCGTTCACGCCCTGCATCGACTCCCGCAGGCCCAGCCGGTGTGCCATGTCGACGACGTTGTTCAGGCCCGCCCTCTCCTCCAGGATGATGAAGGCGGTGTTCGGCGACTTGGCCAGCGCGTCGGTGAGGGTCATCTTGCCGCCGTACTCACCGTCGTTCTTGACCGTGTAGCCCTTGTTGCCGTCCTTGTAGACCGACGAGGTGTAGGTCTTGGGGACGTCGACCTGCCGGTCGATGCCGGTGACCCCGCGCTCCAGCGCGGACGCGGCGGTGAACACCTTGTAGATGGAGCCCGCGCCGAACTTGGTCACCTCGGCGGGGATCGAGTAGGCGCTCTGCCCGGCCTCGGCGTTGTTGCCGAAGTCGCGGTTCGCGGCCAGCGCGCGCACCCGGTGCTTGTCCGCGCCCGGCTGGACGACGGCCATCGCGTTGGAGATGCCCGGCTGCGTCTTCGGCACCTGGGCCATGGCGGAGTCCTTGGCCGCGCGGGTGGCCACCGGGTCCATGGTGGTGGTGATCGTGTAGCCACCGCGGAGGACCTCCTCCAGCGGCAGGCCGGCGCGCTCCAGGTAGTCGATCAGGTAGCGGCAGAAGAAACCGTAGATCGGGCCGTCGCCGGCGCCGACGCACCCGTTGGGCAGCAGCTTCAGGTCGGGCACCACGCCGATGTCGGCGGCCTTGTACTCGTCGGCCTTCTCGTCGGCGACCTGCGGGTCCGCGCCGAACGCGCCGTTCTCCCGCATCTTGTCGATCACCGTGTTGCGGCGCTTGATCGCGGCGTCCACGTCGGCGCCCGGGTTGAGCCGGCTCGGCTCGTTGACCAGGCCGGCGAGCATGGCGGCCTGCGGCACGGTCAGCTCGGCGGGCGTGGTGTCGAAGTAGGCGCGGGCCGCCGCGCCGACGCCGTAGGTCTGGTTGCCGAAGGGGACGACGTTGAGGTAGGCGGTGAGGATCTCGTCCTTGCTCATCTTCTGCTCGAGCTGGGTCGCGATGCGGGCCTCGCTGATCTTGCGGCCCAGCGTCACCTCGGTGGCCTTCTCGTACGCCTCCTCCGAGCCCTTGCCGACCACGAACGCCAGGTAGTTCTTCACGTACTGCTGGGTGAGCGTCGAGGCGCCCTGGGAGGCCCCGCCGTCCACGCCCGCCTTGGCGGCGGCGCGGGCGATGCCCTGCCAGTCGACGCCCTTGTGCTCGAAGAACCGCTTGTCCTCGATCGCGATGATCGCGGCCTTCATGGTGTCCGAGATCTGGTCCGAGGGCACCGGGATGCGGTACTGGTCGTAGAGGTAGGCGATCGGCTGGCCGTTCATGTCCAGCACGGTCGACACCAGCGGCAGCTCCGCCTTGGTCAGCTCGCCGGAGGTCTGGTCCACCGTGTCCGCGGCGCGGTTGGAGGCCAGACCGAGACCGCCGACCACGGGGAAGAGCACCGCCGCGGCGAGCACGCCCGCCATGAGGCACAACCCCACCAACTTGACCAGACCTGTCGCGCGAGCGGCGAACACTGAACCAGCAACCCCTTCCGAGACCCCGCGGGAAACCCCCATCGAGTAAGTCGCACGACGACCGCCGCAGGTTGCTCACCGGCGAGCAGGAATTTCGAGAGCGATCTCGACGACAGCTGTCGAACTTACTCCTGCCCGGTGGAGCGCCTGGTGAAACCCCGTCGAGCCGAGGGGCCGGGGCCACCGGGCGGGACGAGGTGATCGAGCTCACCCGCCGGGGGCGGGGGCGATCGTCGATCACGTGGTCCATTGTCGAACAGGTGTTCGACGGAGGCAAGATCACGATCGGGTGATCATCGGGGGTTCAGCCGGATCGTGGCGCTCGCCCGCCGCATCTCCGTGCGCGCCTGCCGCGGCAGCACGTCCTCCAGGAACCCGTACTGGCGCAGGTCGTCGTCCAGGCGCCGCGACACCGTCCGCCACCAGGTGGAGATGTCCACCCACCCCGGCGCCGACAGCGACCCTCCGAAGTGCTGCACAGACAGCGCCGCGCAGAGGTTCGCGAACCGCACCCGGTGCGCCAGCGGCCACCCGGACAGCGTCCCCACCACGAACCCGGCGCCGAACACGTCGCCCGCCCCGGTCGAGTCGAGCGCGGCGACGTTCAGGCCGGGCACCTCGACGACCTCGCCGCTGGTCGAGTCGACCGCGACCGCTCCCCCGCCGCCCCTGGTCACCACCACCACGGGCACGTGCTCGGCCAGCGCGACGGCGGCGTCCCGCGCCGAGCCGCACCGCGTGTAGTGCCGGGCCTCGACCTCGTTGGGCAGGAACACGTCGTAGCCGTCCAGCCGGCGCAGCAGGTCGGGCGACCACGCCTCGGTCCGGTCCCACCCGATGTCGGCGAACAGCAGCGCGCCCCGCTCCCTGGCCAGCGACACCCACCGCTCGTCCTCCGCCCCGACGTGCACGAAGCACGCCCTGGTGCAGGGCGGCGGGTCCAGCAGCTCGTCACCCGACACGGGCGCCCGGTGGCCGTGGGTCACCATGGAGCGGTCGTGGTCCATCGCCATGGACACCGTGACCGGCGAGTGCCAGCCGTAGAAGCGGCGGCAGTAGGACAGGTCGACGCCCTCCTGGTCGGCCAGGACCTCCCAGCAGAAGTCGCCGTAGGCGTCCTCGCCGAACGCGGCCGACAGCGCCGTGCGCAGCCCGAGCCGGCTCAGCGCGACGGCGAGGTTGGCGATGCCGCCGGGGCACGAGCCCAGGCCCTCGGCCCACACCTCGGTGCCCGGCGCGGGCGGCCGGGGCAGACCGGTGAAGATGATGTCCAGGAACACCGTCCCGGACAGCAGCACGTCGAACTGGGGATCGGCGGGCGACGGCGGTGCCATCCCCCCACGATGCCAGGGCCGGTCAGCCCTCGACAGCGGCCGCGAACATCTCCCGCATCCGGGCCAGCGCGCGGTGCTGGGCGACGCGGACCGCGCCCGGCGTGGAGCCCACGGCCGCCGCGGTCTCCTCGGCCGACAGGCCCACCGCGACCCTCAGCACCAGGATCTCCCGCTGCCGGTCGGGCAGCCTGCGCAGCAGCTCGGTGACGTGGCCGATCATCTCGCCGTTCATGGCCCGCTGCTCGGGCCCGTCCTCCAGGGCGGGCGTGTCGGGCAGCTCGGGCACGACCTCCGACCGGCTGCGCACGGCCCGTCTTCGGGCGTCGGCGACCTTGTGCGCGGCGATCCCGTAGACGAAGGCCAGGAACGAGCCGGGCTCGTACTGGTACTTGCCCAGCGCCGCGACGACCGCCAGGCACACCTCCTGGGCGATGTCGTCGGCCGAGACGAGGGTGCGCTCCCGCGTGCCGACCCGCGCCCGGCAGTACCTCAGCACCAGCGGCTGGATGCGCTTGAGCAGCTGCTCGACCGCGCGCTGGTCGCCCAGCAGGGCGGCGTCCACCAGGTCTGCCAGCTCGGCCTCGGCGAGCCACCGGGCGGAGCGGTGGTCCGGGGCTCCCCCCGGCACCAGCCGGACCCCGGGACGGCCGGGCGCCCCCGCCGCGAACTCGACGTCAGCTCGCACGGATGCGTGATGCACCATCCGGCGACCTCCTCACGCTGCTCTGCCTCCCGGCCCACCCCGGCTCACTCATGAGGAGCACGCAGCACGGCCCCTGATACGGGATCCGGAAAAGCTGACCACGATCGACGACGGACCAGCGGGAAGAACACCCGTCCGAGGGAGGATATGAGCCGAACGGCCCAATGCCGACGGGGCGCTGGTTCATCCTGGTGAACCGTTCCGCGTCCGGGTCCCGCAATCGGGTCGGCGGTTCGGGGTGACCCCCGGGCCGGCGGAGCGGTCGGGGTCGCGGGCCAGAATGTCCGGCGCAGCGGCTGACCGGGCGAGGGATGGGGTCTGAATCCAGTGATCGAGCAGATCGGCGTGCCGACGGACGAGGGGATCTTCGACGCGATCGCGGCGGGCCCGGAGGACGGCCGCCCGGTGTTGTTCCTGCACGGCTTCCCGGAGGCGGCGATCGCCTGGGAGCACCAGGTCGCGGTGCTGGGCCGCGCGGGTTTCCGGGCGGTGGCGTTCGACCAGCGCGGCTACTCCCCCGGCGTGCGCCCCGAGCGGCCCGCCGAGTACGGGGTGGACGCGCTGGTCGGGGACGTGCTGGCGGTGGCGGGCTCGCTCGGCTGGTCGGCGTTCGACCTGGTCGGCCACGACTGGGGCGGCGCGGTGGCCTGGTGGACCGCGGCCGAGCACCCCGGGCGGGTGCGCAGGCTCGCCGTGGTGTCCACGCCGCACCCCGGCGCGCTCGCCGACGCGCTGCGCACCGACGAGGACCAGCACCTGCGCTCCGGGTACATGACCGAGTGGCGCAACAGCGGCACCGAGAAGCGGATGCTCGCCGACGACGCCGCGGCGCTGCGGGGGTTCTTCGAGTGGAGGGTGCCCCCGAGCCGGGTGGACGAGTACGTGCGGCGGCTGTCCGAGCCGGGCGCGCTGACCGGGGCGCTGAATTGGTACCGCGCGGGCCGGCCCGGCGGCAGGGCCGAGAAGGTGTCGGTGCCCACGATGTACGTGTGGAGCACCGAGGACGTGGCGTTCGGCTCGACCGCGGCGCTGGCCACCGGCGACTGGGTCACCGGGCCGTACCGGTTCGAGATGCTGGAGGACGTGTCGCACTGGGTGCCGGAGGAGGCGCCGGAGGTGCTCACCTCGCTTCTCCTGGAGCATCTGCGCTGACGGTTGAACCGCAGCCGGTCCCCCGCACGTGTTCCCGCGTATGACGGAGTTGACCTACTCGGAGCGCAGGGTCGCGACCCTGGCCGCGTTGGGCCACAGCAACCGGGCGATCGCGACGCGGTTGCACATCACCGTGAGCACGGTCGAACAGCACCTGACCAGGGTCTACCGCAAGCTGGCGGTGGCCGGCCGGAGCGAGCTGAGGGGGCACCGGGCCATAGTCTGACCCCGTGCGGGTCGCGGGGTTGGTGCTCGCCGCGGGCGCCGGGAGCCGGTTCGGCCGGCCCAAGGCGCTGGTGGCGCACCGCGGCGTGCGCTGGGTCGAGCACGCCGCGGCGGTGCTGGGCGACGCCGGGTGCGCGCCCGTGGTCGTGGTGCTCGGGGCGGCCGCGGCGACCGTGCGCGCCGAGACGTCCCTGGCGGGTCTCGTCGTGGTGGACAACCCCGGCTGGGCCACCGGCATGGGCTCCTCGCTGCGCGTCGGCCTGGCCGCGCTGACCGGCGTGGACGCGGTGGTGGTGCTGCCGGTGGACACGCCGGGCGTCACCGCGGCGGCCGTCGGGCGGTTAGTGGCGCTCGCGTCACCCGCGGTGCTGGCGCGCGCCTCCTACGCGGGGGCGCCGGGGCACCCCGTGCTGATCGGCGCGGACCACTGGCCGGGGGTGTCGGCGGCGGCCACCGGGGACGCGGGCGCGCGCGACTACCTGCGGGCGCACGGCGCGGTGGTGGTGCCGTGCGAGGACGTCGCCGACGGCGCGGACGTGGACCGGCCCGAGGACCTCGTGACCTGAAAAACCGGGTCCGCGCGGCGGTCGGTGTGCCATGGTCGGGTCATGACGCTGCTCAGGGGTGGGGCGCTCGCGGGCGTGGTCCTGCTGGCGGGTGTGGTGGCGGTGGGGTGCGCGGACCGGGGTCAGGGGGGCGCGGCGCCGCCGGCCGGGGTGGGGCTCGCCGCGGAACCGACCGCCGGGCCACCGACCGCCGGGCCACCGACCGCCGGGCCACCGGTCACCGGGCCACCGGCCGCACCGACCTCCGTCCCGCCGACCGGTCCCTGCCAGACCCGGTTCGAGGTCGCCGAGGCCGCACCGGCGACGACCGCGCCACCCCCGTCGACCGGCTCGGGGCGGCTCCCGGGTGACCTGCCGCCCAACCACGCGGACAACAACGCCTGGAAGCGCCGCGCGCCGCTGGCACCGGCCGCCCACGCGGAGGCGGTGGCCGTGGCCGAGGAGCTGCGGCCCGCGCTGGAGCGGCTGTGCGGGCAGGGCGACTTCGCGCGGGAGAGCGCGCTGCGCGTGCTCGAGGGCACGGGCCGCGCCACCGGGGAGGTGTACGCGCAGCCGTTCGAGCTGCCGGTCACCGGGACGGCACCGCCGGCCGGCGTCGTCTACGGCGTGCACCTGGGCGACCGGGCGTGCGTGATCGGGAGCCTGTCGCCCGGCCAGGTGATGATCAGGGTCGACGGCACCACCCGCGAGGGCAGCTGCCACGAGCCGTCGTCTCACTGACCCCGGGGTTCGGCCTCCGGGTGCACGACCGGCAGCGGGCCGGAGGTGATCCGGGGTCCGGGCAGGCCCGGGGACCACGGTTCGACCGGGTTCGCGGACAGGGCGACCTGGCTCACCGACAGGGCGTTCGCCTGGGCCACGGCCGCCGCCACGACCTCCCGGGCGCGCTGCTCGGCCTCGGCGAGGCGGCGCTGCGTCTCCTGCTCGGTCTCGTCGAGCAGCACCGCTTGCCGGCGCGCCACCTCCTCGGCCTGCCGCAGCATCTGCTCGCTGCGCTCCCGCGCGTCGCTCTCGAAGGCGTCCGCCTTCTGCCGGGCCACGTGCATCAGGTAGCGGATGCAGCCGGAGACGGCGTTGTCCTTGGAGTAGCCGGCGTGCAGCACCCGGTACTCGGCGAGTTCGCTGCGCGCGTCCTCCAGCTCGTGGGTCAGGTCGTCGGCGGTGGCCAGGGCGGCGTCCCGGTCCACCCGGAGCACCTCGACCTCCCGCCTCAGCCCGGCCAGCTCGGCGTCCACCTCCTGCCGGTCGTAGCCGCGCCAGCGGATGCGGAAGGCGCCGCGGAACTCGTCGATGTGCATGGCTGCCGCCCTTCATCAGACGGACCGGGGTCAGCCCCTGGCGAGCGCCACGAGGTCGTCCATGGTGCCGTTGAACACGTTCTGGTCGATCGGCGTGGAGCTGTGCTGCCAGATGGAGTGCACCGCCCAGCGGTGCGGCAGCGGCCCGATCTCGGCCGCGTACCGGGCGACCCACACGGGGTTGGTGGCGGTGAAGTCGCCGGCGCGGCCGGTGCACCCGTCCCACCACAGCGTGGAGGTGTAGATCATCGGCCAGCGGCCGGTGCGGAAGTGGTAGGTCTCGCTGAAGTCCCGGATCCAGGCGACCATCTCCTCCGGCGTGAGGCCGTAGCAGGTGTCCTCGCCGTACGGGTTGTACTCGATGTCCAGGGTGCCGGGCAGGGTGAGGCCGTCGGCGGACCAGCCGCCGCCCTGGTCGACGAAGAAATTGGCCTGCGCGACGCCGTCGGAGCGGTCCGGCAGCGCGAAGTGGTAGGCGCCGCGGACCATGCCGACGTCGTAGGAGCCGTTGTACTGCTGGTAGTAGTGGGGGTTGCGGTAGCCGGTGCCCTCGGTGGCCTTGACGTAGGCGAACCGCTTGCCCTGCTCCCACCAGTGCGGCCAGTCCACGTCGCCCTGGTGGCTGCTCACGTCGATGCCCGGGACGGTCGGCCCGGTGCCGCCCAGCTGGGACGCGTCGACGGGTTGCCCGGGTTCGTGCAGGGCGATCTGGGAACCCGCGGCGTGGTCGCCCTCCGCCGCCGTCCGCGTGCTCGCGGCGGGGTCGTCCACCGGCGCCGCGGTCACCCGGCTGTGCGGGGCCACCAGGCAGCCGAGCACGAGCGCGGCCGCGGTGGTCCGGGCCGCCCACGTCCGAGCCGCCCGCATCGGGGGCCGTGTCTGCGATTGCGCGGCCATTGATCATTCCTCCCCTGGGAAAGCACGACTCCTCCACCCCCGGCGCCGTTCCGCGACGTCGGGATCACTCCGGGAATCGGCTACCACCGGTCGAGGTCTTTGCAACATGAAAAGCACGCTGCCACTCTTCCGAATGACAGGAGGGCACTTTACTGGCACCCGTCGTGATCGTCATTGCCGGAGAGTGGCACTTTTTCTCACCCGATGGTGAACCGAGGGCATGGAGCGCTCCCGATGAGGGCACTCAGTACCCGGGTGACGCACGGAAGGTGAGGGACCATGGCCGCGAGCGAGGTCGACTGGGAGCCGTTCATCGAGTCGTTGCACGAGGCCGCGGGGCTGTGGGACCGCGTCCTGGCCTGCCGGGCGCGGCGGGCGGAGCTCGACGCCGTCGGCGACGAGCCGCCGCGGGTCGTGCCGATCACCCGGGACGAGGCCGAGCGCCTGATGCGCGCGGTGGCGTTCCTCGCCCGGCGGCTGAGCACGGCCGCGGAATGCGTGGTCTACGAAACCGCGGACACGCGCCTGGAACCGACCTCGGGCGACCCGGCGGCGCAGGCGGACGCGTTGTCGTTGACCGCGCTGCACGCCGCCGCCATGCGGCACGCCGCCGACCTGGCGAGTGCCGCGACCACCCGGTGCAACGCAGCGTAAAGCATTTCACCGCCGGGCGAGACACGTCCGGTTAAACACCGCTGCGCGATAGTGTGAACCTGCGTTCCCGGAGTTTTTCGAGGGCCGCCGCGGCCCACTTCCCCGGTATGCGTAGGGCTGATTGCGTCGCGAAACTCGCCGGCCTGTGCCTGGTGGCCGGCCTGCTGCTGGCCGGGCTCGCGCTGCCGGTCGTCGGCGCGGCGGGGCTGGTGTCCAACCGCGTGGGCGACCGGGTCGCGATGACCTCGGTCCAGCTGATCGACACCCCGCCGCCCCTGATGAGCACCATCACGGACAAGGACGGCCAACCGTTCGCGTACCTCTACGACCAGTACCGCGTGCTCACGCCGCCGGGCGAGGTCGCGCAGGTCATGAAGGACGCGCTGCTCTCCACCGAGGACCGGCGCTTCTACGAGCACAACGGCGTCGACTGGCTGGCCACCATCCGGGCCGCGATGCGCAACCAGTCCGACGGCTCCGTGTCCCAGGGCGCGTCCACGATCACGCAGCAGTACGTGAAGAACCACCTCGTGCACGTGCTGGAGCGCGACGACAAGGGCGGGCAGGTGAAGGCGCAGGAGCAGACCATCTCCCGCAAGCTGCGCGAGGCGCGGATCGCGATGCACGTCGAGTCGCAGCTGACCAAGGACGAGATCCTGACCCGCTACCTGGACGTCGTGCCGTTCGGCGGCACCATCTTCGGCATCGCGGCGGCGTCGCAGGCGTACTTCGACACCACGCCGAAGGCGCTGACCGTGCCGCAGGCCGCGATGCTCGCCGGGATGGTCAACAGCCCCACGTTCCTCGACCCGGAGGCCCGGCCGGACAAGGCGACCGAGCGGCGCAACATGGTCATCGACCTGATGGCCGCGAACAACAAGCTGTCCCCCGAGCAGGCCGAGGCGGCGAAGCGGGCACCGCTGGGCCTGGCCACCCCGGTGCGGCCGCTGCCCACCGGGTGCGTCGGCGCGGGCCCGGAGACCGGGTTCTTCTGCTCCTACGTGGTGAACTACCTGACCGCCAACGGCTTCGACCTGGACGACCTGAAGGCCGGCGGCTACCGGATCGAAACGACCCTCGACCGGACGCTCACGCAGCACGCCAAGCGGGCCGCCGAGGCCCAGGTGCCCAAGACCACGCCGGGCATCGCCAACACTGCGGCGGTGGTGAAGCCGGGTCGTGAGCGGCACGAGGTGGTGGCGCTGGTCGCCAGCCGCGACTACGGGTTGAAGAAGGAGGAGTTCCAGACCCAGTTCGACCTGCCGTCGGCGGTGGAGAACAAGTTCGGCGCCGGGTCGGTCTACAAGGTGTTCACCGCGGCGGCGGCGCTGGAGAGGGGCATCGGCATCGAGTCGATGATCGCGACGCCCAACTCGTACGTGTCCCGCGTGTTCCGCGGCGGTGCCGCGTCGTGCCCGTCGACCGGCGAGCAGGCGACGTACTGGTACTGCCTGTCCAACCACGACGACTCCTACGCGCCCCAGATGACGTTGAAGCAGGCGCTGGCGACGTCGCCGAACACCGGGTTCGTGATCCTGGAGGAGAAGGTCGGGCTGGACGCGGTGGTCGACATGGCGTCCCGGCTGGGGATGCGGGAGACGATGGCGACGAACATCGCCGGCGTCGCCCCCGACCCGTCGGCCGACCGCAAGGACCTCCAGGTGTCGCAGGCCGACTTCTACAAGTCGGCGGGCAACGCGTCGTTCACCCTGGGGCCCGCGCCCACGAGCACGCTGGAGCTGGCCAACGTGGCGGCCACCATCGCGTCGTCGGGCACCTGGTGCCGGCCCACGCCGATCCGGAAGGTCGTCGACCGCCACGGCGCGGAGGTCGCGGTGCGGGAGCCGCCGTGCGAGCAGGTGGTGGAGGAGGGGTTGGCGAACGCCCTGGTGGTCGGGTTGAGCGAGGACGACCAGGACCGCGGCACCGCTGCGGCGGCGGCCAAGCAGTACGACTGGAAGCGGCCGGCGCTGGGCAAGACGGGGACGACGGAGGAGTACAAGTCGGCGGCGTTCATCGGGGCGACGCTCGACTACGCGGGCGCGGTGCAGGTCTTCAACGACGGCATCACGCCGAGGGGCATCTGCGTCAACAGCGGGCCGCCGCGGTTGTGCGCGGAGGGTGACATCTACGGGGGGACGCTGCCCGCGCGGACGTGGTTCGAGTTCATGACGAAGGCGCACGAGAACCTGCCGGAGAAGCCCTTGCCGCCCGTGGAACCGCGGTACCGGCTACCGTGATGGGGGGCGCGGGTTGGGCTCGTGGGGATGGTTCGTCAGTTGCCTCACACGATCGGGTGATCATCGCCGGGAAATGTACGGAAACAGCGTTCCCGATCATCGGTTGAGCATGAGGAACCCCGCGAGCGACCACAGCCCCTCTCCCGACACGCCCGTCCGTGACGAACCCCTGGGCCCTTGGGGCTTGGGGAGCTGACCTGACCCCCGGCTTGGCCGGCACACCCGGTTGACGCGCGATTGGTTCACGCGCACCCGGTTGACGCACACTCGGTTCACGCGCACCCGACAGCGCGCGAGGGCACCGGCCACCCTCCGGACCCCGCGTCAGACGACGCGCACGTCCACCCCGGCGTCGCGCAGGCGGCCCAGTTCGTCCGCCGGCGCACCCACGTCGGTGACCAGCACGTCGATCGACGCCACCGGGCACACCCGGCCGAACGCGGTGCGCCCGAACTTCGAGCCGTCGATCGCCGCGACCACCCGCGCCGACGCCTCGATCGCCGCCCGCTTCACCGCGCCCTCGGCCAGGTCGTGGGCCGACACCCCGTTGCGGGCGCTCAGGCCGCAGCTGCCCAGGACCACGGTGTCGAAGCGCATCACCCGGAAGGCGTGCTCGGTCAGCGGGCCGGTGAACGCGAACTCGCCCGGCCGCACGTCGCCGCCGGGGAGGACGAGTCGCACGTGGTCGGCGCGCCGCAGGACGTCGGCCGCGTGCAGGGACAGCGGCAGCACGGTCATCCGGCGGTCCACGAGTTCGCGCGCGACCTCGACCGCGGTGCTGCCGCTGTCGAGCACGACCGTCTCGCCGTCGTCGAGGAGGCTCGCGACGGCCGCGGCGATGCGGCGCTTGGCGTCCAGCCGTTGGCGCGACCGGGCCGCGTAGGGCGTCTCCTCCCCCGTCAACATGCCGACCGCCGCGCCGCGCACGCGCCGCACCAGGCCGTCGCGTTCGAGCACGTCCAGGTCGCGCCGCACAGTCATCTCGGAGGTGCCGACCAGTTCCGCCAACGCGGCGACGGCCACCCTCTCGCCCCCGCGCAGGCGGTCCAAGATCGCCTCGTGCCGCCAGATGACGTCCATTGCGTTCGATTGAACACAGCGGCTGTTCGGTGGTCAACACCCTGGCGGGTGATGGGACGATCCGGTAGGACTGGCGGGCACATATTTGGTGTAGACCATTGGAGGCGACCGCATGGCGACCGAGACCGTCACCGGATCCGACTACGGGGACGTCGTGCGCAACCACCTGACCAGGGTGGAGCAGCAGAACGCGAGCGCGCTGGACGACGTGGCCGAACTCGTGCTGGCCGGCGTCCGCGCGGACGGCCTGGTGCTCGCGGCGGGTGCGGGCCACTCGCTCGCCGCGGTCGCCGAGACCTTCTACCGGGCGGGCGGCCTGGCGTGCGTGCGCCCGATCTACCACCCCGAGCTGCTGCCGATGCACGGCGCGGTGAGCAGCACGGCCGCCGAGCGGCGGTCCGGGTTGGCGGCCGAGGTGCTGCGGGACGCGGGGCTCGCTCATCACGACGTGTTGTTCGTCTTCTCCACCTCGGGGGTGAACCCCTACCCGGTCGAGCTGGCGATGCACGCCGCGAACGCCGGGTGCCCGGTGGTGGCGGTGACGTCGGTGGCCGCGAGCGCGCTGGCGCCGCGCCGGGCGGGCACGACGTTGGCGGAGAACGCGACGGTGGTGCTGGACAACCTCGTCCCGCCGGGTGACGCGACCTACCCGGTGGCCAACCCGGTCACCGCCGCCGTGTCCACGCTGGCCACGACGTTCCTGTGGAACCTGCTGATGGTGCGCCTGTTCGACAAGGCCGCGGAGTCCGGGGTGAGCCTGCCGCTGTGGCGCAGCGCGAACGTCGAGGGCGGCGACCAGGCCAACGCCGAGTTGCTGCGCAAGTACCAGACGCGGGTGCCCCAGCTCGGGTAGGTCGTCCACGAATCCTGCACCCCGCGGAGTCGGTGCCGGAGCGTGTCGAGGTCGGAGCGTGTCGAAGCCGGCAGCGGGCAGGGTGACGTGCCGTTCCGCACGGCGTTGGTGGTGGGTGGCGGGTCGTCGGGGGCGCCGTTCCCGAGCGGGCCCTAGACCGGGGCGGGCGCTTCGTCGAACTGGGTGCGGTAGAGGTCGGCGTAGCGCCCCTCGGCGTTGAGGAGTTCGGTGTGGGTGCCGCGTTCGACGATGCGCCCGTCCTCGACGACCAGGATCTGGTCGGCCGCGCGGATGGTGGACAGGCGGTGGGCGATGACGAGCGCGGTGCGGCCGGCGAGGGCTTCGGTGAGGGCGGCCTGCACGGCGACTTCGGACTCAGAGTCCAGGTGGGCGGTGGCCTCGTCCAGGATCACGACCCGCGGTTGGGCGAGCAGCAGGCGGGCGATGGTGAGGCGTTGGCGTTCGCCGCCGGAGAGGCGGTAGCCGCGTTCTCCCACGATCGTGTCGAGCCCGTCGGGCAGGGATTCGACGAGGTGGTCGAGGCGGGCGCGGCGCAGGGCGTCGTGGAGTTCCTCCTCGGTCGCCTCGGGGCGCGGGTAGGAGAGGTTGGCGCGGATGGTGTCGTGGAAGAGGTGGCCGTCCTGGGTGACGACGCCGACGGTCCGGCGGATCGAGTCGGCGGACAGGTCTCGTACATCCACATCGGACAGTCGAACGGCGCCACCTTCGACGTCGTAGAGCCGGGGTAGGAGCGAGGCGATGGTGGACTTGCCCGCGCCCGACGGTCCGACGAGCGCGATCAGCTGGCCCGGTTCCGCGCGGAAGGTGACACCGTGGAGGACCTCCTCGCCACCCCTCGAGTCCAATGTGGACACGTTTTCCAGGGAGGCGAGGGAGACCTTGTCGGCCGAGGGGTAGGCGAAGCGCACGTCGTCGAACTCGACGCGGACGGGACCTTCCGGGACCTGGCGGGCGTCGTCCCTGTCGGTGATCATCGGTCGAAGGTCGAGCACCTCGAAGACGCGCTCGAAGGAGACCAGCGCGGTCATCACGTCGACCCGGGCGTTGGCCAGGGCGGTCAGGGGTGTGTAGAGGCGGGTCAGGAGCAGGGCCAGCGAGACCACGGTGCCCGCGGCGAGGTGGCCGGTCAGGGCGAGGTAGCCGCCGAGGCCGTAGACGAGGGCCTGGGCGAGCGCGGACACCAGGGTCAGGCCGGTCATGAACCAGCGGGTGGCCATGGCGGTGCGGACGCCGATGTCCCGGACGCGGGCGGCTTGGGCGGCGAACTCGTCGACCTCGGCGCGGGGGTGGCCGAAGAGCTTGACGAGCGTTGCGCCGGGGGCGGAGAACCGCTCGGTCATCTGGGTGGTCATGCCCGCGTTGAGGGTCGCGGCCTCGCGTTGCAGGTCCGCCATCCGGGTGCCCATGCGGCGGGCCGGCAGCACGAACACGGGCAGCAGGAGCAGTGCCAACGCCGTGACCTGCCAGGAGAGGGTGAACATCACGCCGAGTGAGAGGCCCAGCTGGATGACGTTGGTGACCACGCCCGACAGGGTCGAGGTGAACGCCCGCTGCGCGCCGATCACGTCGTTGTTCAGGCGGCTGACCAGCGCGCCGGTCCGGGTGCGGGTGAAGAACGCGACCGGCATCCGCTGGACGTGCTCGAACACCGCGCGGCGCAGGTCGTAGATCAACCCTTCCCCGATGCGCGCCGACTGCCACCGCTCGACCAGCCCGAGGCCCGCGTCCACGATCGCGATGCCGGCGATCACCACCGCCAGCCACACCACGATCGACACGTCGCGGTCGTCGACGATCGCGTTGACGACCTGCCCGGCGAGCACCGGGGTGCTCACGGCCAGGACCGCCGACACGACCGTGAGCAGCAGGAACAACACCAGTTTCGCCCGGTGCGGGCGGGCGAAGCTCAGCACTCGGCGGAACGTGCCGGGTCGCACCCCCGAGGGGGCGTCCGCGGTCCGCATCGCGCTGCGCATCAAGGCCCAGGAACCATCCACGACAGGGAGGAACGCCGGCGGGGTTCGGGAGCTTCCCGGATCTCCCGCGCGGGTGCGGGCCGGCGTGTTCGGCGGGGTCGTCGGCGGGGTCGGGTGCCTGTCGTGGGTCGGCCCTCAGCTGGAGTGGGCGGAGGGACGGGTGGTGACCGGGGGGCGGACGGTGGTGGTGCGGGATGTGGTGGCGCTGCGAGGTGTGGTGACGCTGCGGGATGTGGTGGTGGTGGTGGTGTGGAGGGCGGTGGCTGCGGGGACGGTGAACGGGGGCAGCGGGTGGTGCGTGGTGAACGGGGGAAGTGCGGCGGAGTGGGGTCGGGTGATGGGCGGGACGGGTGGGGTTGGCGGGGCGGGTGGTTTCGGCTTCTCGATTTCTCTTAACCGATGACCGGAACGCTGTTTTCGTACATTTTCGGGCGGTGATCACCCGATCGTGTGGCCCCGGCTCGCCATAAGCCCAGGTCAGTCCCCTGCGCCGGCCAGGGCCGACAGTTCCGCGAGCCTTCGCAGCTGGGCGGTGCGCTCGGCCAGCAACTGCTCCTGCTCCGTGGCGCCGTCGGCGGCCGAGGACAGGAGGGCCAGGGTTTCGCGCACCGCGCCCGGCAGTGGGCGGAGGACCTGGGCGGTCAGGTCGTCGACCGCCGCGTCCAGGTCGGGTCCCGGCACGACGTTGTTCACCAGGCCGATGCGCAGCGCCTCCTCGGCGTCGACCCGGCGTCCGGTGAGGCAGATCTCCGCCGCCCGGGAGTAGCCGACCAGGCGCACCAGCGGGAGGGTGCCGCCGAGGTCGGGGACCAGACCGAGGGAGGTTTCGGCCATGCTGAAGCGGGCGTCGTCGGCGGCTACGCGGAAGTCGCACGCCAGGGCCAGTTGGAAGCCGGCGCCGATGGCGTGCCCCCGCACCGCGGCGATCGTCACCCGGGCCGGGTCGCGCAGCCAGCGGAAGCCCTCTTGGAACTCGGCGATCAGCGCGGCGCCGGCCTCTGGGCCTCGCGCGGTGATCTCCGCGAGGCCCGGCTCGCCCTCCACCCGCTCACCGCTGAACATGCGCCGGTCGAGCCCTGCCGAGAAGGCACGACCGGAACCCCGGACGACCACCACGCGGACGTCCGGGTCCAGCTGTTCGCCGATCGTCCGCAACGCCACCCAGGTGGACGGCGTCTGTGCGTTGAGCACATCGGGACGGTCGAGGGTGATCGTCGCGCGCGCCCCGTCGACCTCGAACCGCACGCGTGCGCGTTCCAGCAGGTCGGCGTCGATGGCGGTCGGTGCCGACATGCGTGAACCTCCGGTGTCGGGCGGCGCCGTCTCTCCTCGGCGCCTCGGGTTACCGGAGGGTAGCTTACTTCTTCTTCGTCCGGGTGGCGCCACCGCGACCGCGCAGCTGCACACCGGATTCGCTGAGCACCCGGTGCACGAAGCCGTAGGAGCGCCCGGTCGACTCGGCCAACGCCCGGATGCTCGCGCCCTTTTCGTACTTCTTCTTCAGGTCAGCGGCCAGCTTGTCCCGCGTGGCGCCGGTGATCCGGGCGCCCTTCTTCAGGTCAGCCACCTTGTCCCGCCTTCCGTAGACAGCAGGTCGGGCCTTCGTAAGCCCCTGTCGTCGCAATGATCGAACACGAAGACCAAGAACGCCAGGTGATCAAGCGAAATGATCTGCGAGCGGTCGTTCGACCACGGTGAGTCGATCACCACTCACTTTACGGGTTTGAGACGCGGAAACCCTTGCCCTCACGCCAACTGCACGAGTTCGAGGTACTCCTGGGACCAGTGGTCCTCGGTTCCGTCGGGCAGCAGGATCACCCGCTCGGGCTCAAGGGCTTCGACGGCCCCCGGGTCGTGGGTGACGAGCACGACCGCGCCCTCGTAGCGGCGCAGCGCGTCGAGCACCTGCTCGCGGCTGGCCGGGTCGAGGTTGTTGGTCGGCTCGTCGAGCAGCAGCACGTTGGCCGCGCTCGACACGAGGCCCGCGAGCGCGAGCCGGGTCTTCTCGCCGCCGGAGAGGGTGCCCGCGAGCTGGTCGAGCTGCTCGCCGCTGAACAGGAACGTGCCCAGCAGCGACCGCAGCTGCTGTTCGGGCACGTCGGGCGCCGCGTGGCGGATGTTCTGCCACACGCTGGCCTGGTGGTCGAGCGTCTCGTGCTCCTGCGCGAAGTAGCCGAGCTTGAGCCCGTGGCCCTTGAGCACCTCGCCGCTGTCGGGGCGCTCCCTGGAGCCGATCAGCCGCAGCAGGGTGGTCTTGCCGGCGCCGTTGAGGCCCAGGATCACCACGCGCGAGCCGCGGTCGATGGCGAGGTCGACGCCGGTGAAGACCTCCAGCGAACCGTAGGACTTGCTGAGGTTCTCGGCGGTCAGCGGCGTCTTGCCGCACGGCGCGGGCTGCGGGAAGCGGATCTTGGCGACCTTGTCGGCCTGGCGGGTCTCCTCCAGGCCGGACAGCAGCTTCTCGGCGCGGCGGGCCATGTTCTGCGCGGCGACGGCCTTGGTGGCCTTGGCGCGCATCTTGTCGGCCTGCGCCATGAGCGCGCCGGCCTTCTTCTCGGCGTTGGCGCGTTCGCGGCGGCGGCGCTTCTCGTCGGAGGCGCGGGCTTCGAGGTACTTCTTCCAGCCCATGTTGTAGAGGTCGACCTCGCCGCGGGTGGCGTCGAGGAACCACACCTTGTTGACCACCTCGTCGAGCAGCTCGACGTCGTGGCTGATCACGACGAGGCCGCCGTCGTGGGACTTGAGGAACCCGCGCAGCCACGCGATGGAGTCGGCGTCGAGGTGGTTGGTGGGCTCGTCGATGAGCAGGATGGTGCTGGACTTGCCGCCCACGCCGGCCTCGGAGGCGGCGAACAGGATGCGGGCCAGTTCGACGCGGCGGCGCTGACCGCCGGACAGGGTGCGCAGCGGCTGGGCGAGCACGCGGTCGGCGAGGCCGAGGTTGGAGCAGATGCGGGCGGCCTCGCTCTCGGCGGCGTAACCGCCGAGGGCGGCGAACCGCTCCTCCAGTCGGCCGTACTTGCGCACGGCTTCCTGGAGCGCGGCGTCGTCGGCCAGCTCCGCCATGGCGGTCTGGAGCTTCTCCATGTCGCGCAGCAGCTGGTCCAGGCCGCGGGCGGAGAGCACGCGGTCCTTGGCGACGACCGAGAGGTCGCCCTCGCGCGGGTCCTGGGGCAGGTAGCCCAGCTCGCCGGTGCGGCGCACCTCGCCCGCGTAGGGCTGGCCCTCGCCGGCGAGGACGCGCAGCGAGGTGGTCTTGCCGGCGCCGTTGCGGCCGACCAGGCCGATGCGGTCGCCGGGCTGGACCCGCAGGGTGGCGTCGGACAGCAGGATGCGCGAACCGGCGCGCAGCTCGAGATCGGTTGCGGTGATCACTCGTCAGAACTCCGGGTGTGTGGTCGTGCGAGGACAACGGCGCAGCTCGCGCGCTACCTACTCGATCAAGACGACCACCCCACCAGTCTACGGGGTGAGCGCCACCGCGTTTCCACGGTGTGGGCAGGCGCATAGATTGCGGCCATGACTTCGGACTTCACGGGCAAGGTCGCCCTGGTCACGGGCGCGAGCCGGGGCATCGGCCTCGGGATCGCGCTGGAACTGCTCACGCGGGGCGCGTCGGTGGCGATCACCGGCCGCAAACCGGAGGCGCTGGCCACCGCGGCGACCGGGTTGGCCGAGACCTCGGGCGCGTCACCGGACCGCGTGCTGGCGGTGACGGGCAACGCGGGCGACGCCGACGACCGGGCGAAGGCCGTGCGGCTGGTGGTGGAGCGGTTCGGTCGGCTGGACGTGCTGGTGAACAACACCGGCATCAACCCCGTGTTCGGTCCCCTGGTGGACGCCGACCTGGACGCGGTGCGGAAGATCTTCGACACGAACGTGGTGGCGGCCCTCGGGTTCGTGCAGCTGGCGTGGCACGCGTGGATGCGGGAGCACGGCGGGGCGGTGGTGAACATCGCGTCGGTGGGCGGCCTGCGGTCGACCGGGGTGATCGCGGCCTACGGCGCGAGCAAGGCGGCGCTGATCCGGCTGACCGAGGAGCTGGCGTGGCAGCTGGGGCCGGGGGTGCGGGTGAACGCGGTGGCGCCGGCGGTGGTGAAGACGCGGTTCGCCGAGGCCCTCTACACGGGGCGAGAGGAGGACGCGGCGGCCGCCTACCCGATGAAGCGGCTCGGGACGCCGGAGGACGTGGCGCGGCTGGTGGCGTTCCTGGCCTCGGACGCGGCGGAGTGGATCACCGGGGAGACGGTGCGGGTGGACGGCGGGCTGCTCGCCACCGGCACGCTCGGGTAGCGGTTCCGCGCCGGGCGCGGGACCGGCGCGGGGTGGGACCGGCGCGGAGGTCGGGTTGTGGGGGCGCGGCTGCTTGGTATGGCTGCGGGCGGGGTGGTCGGCTCAGGTGTGGTGGCGGGCGGCGGTGGCCGGTTCGGCGCGGTTGGCCACGCGGGCCGCCGGGCGCGTCTTGCCGCCGCCCGGGCCGGCCAGGGCGAGCAGGCGGGTTCGCGGGGTGGCCGGGGCGGTGAACATCGCCTATGACGTGGGGGCCGGCGCGTCGAGTAGACCGCGGTGGAGAGAAGTCGGCCGGCGAGTGGTGGCGGGCGGTCGTGTCCGTCGCCTCCGGGCCGGGTGGTGCGGCGGCGGTGTCCGGGACGGGGCTGGCGATCCGGGGCTGGCAGCGCACCGGCAGGCCGGTCGTGAAGGTGGGAGGCCGCCTGGCGGTCGAGTCGTGTGGTGGGTGCCGGTAACGCCCACGGCGCTGGCCGAGGAGGGGTGCATGGGCTGGACAGGATGCGCTGCCGGATCGGTCAGGCAGACGGCCGGCCCGGTAGGCGGGCGAGCAGGTAGGCAGGCGGGTAGGCGGGTAGGTAGGCGGACCGGCAGGTGGGCAGCGCGGCCGGGCGATGGTGAGTAGGGCGGTGGCAGGCCGGGGCGGTTGGGTAGGCCCTAGCCGGCGGTTGGGGCGGTGGCGGAGACCTCGATGAGGGTGGTCGTGGAGGTGGTGCGCGGGGTCGGGGTTTCGGTGGTGGTTGTCGGGTGGGGGCCGGCGGTGGCAGGTCGTGTGGCGGTGGGCGGGGTGGTGGTCGGGGGCGTGGTGGTGGCCGGTGGGGTGCCGAGGGGTGGGGCTCCTTCCGTTGTCGTCGGTGAGGTCTCGATGCTCGGCGGTGGTGAGGTGGCCGGCGAGGTGGCCGGGTGGGTGGTGTTCGAGGCGGGCGGATCGGCGGGGGTGTTGTGGTTCGGGTCGGGGGTCTGGTTGAGGGCGAAGGCGACCACCACCGCCACCAGCGCCGTGGTGCCGGTGCCCGTCGCGGCCACGGCGGCGGTGCGGCGGCGGCGTTTGACCCGGGTGCCCCGGTGGACGATGTCGAGGGCGCCGAACGTGCGTGGCAGGGGCTCGACGTTCAGCTCCTCGAACGTCTTCTTCAGCTCGTCCTCAAGCACCGCGCGACACCTCCCACAGCGAGCCGAACTCCGGTCCCAGCCTCTGCCTCAACGCCTTGAGCCCCCGGTTGGCGTTGCTCTTCACCGTGCCGACCGAGCAACCGAGGGCGGCGGCCGTCTCCTCCACGCCCAGGTCGTGCCAGTAGCGCAGCACCAGCGTCGCCCGCTGCTTCGAGGGCACCGCCGCCAGGGCCTGCCACACCACCAGCCTGTCCTCGCTCAGCACCCCCGCCGACGGCACCTCCGGCGGGAGGTCGGTGAGCTTCTCCCGTTTCCAGCGCACCCGGCGGCGCTCGGCCAGGAAGGTGCGCACCACGATCTGCCTGAGGTAGGCGTCCAGACCGTCGCGGTGTGCCATCTTCGGCCCCGCCAGGTAGAGCTTGAGGAACGCGGACTGCACCAGGTCTTCGGCCTCGTGGTGGTTGCCGCACAACAGGAACGCGGTGAAGCGCATCGAGTCGGCGCACCGGTCGAAGTGTCGGGTGAACTCCGCGTCCCAGCTCACGTGCTCAGCGCCCCGCGGCCGGCGGTTCCGTCGTGGGTGGCAGGGGCCGCGTGGAGGTGGGACGCGGGTGGGGAGGCGTCGTCTGCACCGGCGCCGCGGTCGTGGTCGGGCGCGGTGAGGTGGTGGCGGTGGGGCGCGGCGAGGTCTCGATCGGCTGCGGCGCGGTGGTCGTCGGACGCGGCGAGGTCGGGTATGGCGTGGTCGGGTACGGCGCCGTGGTGGTCGGGTGCAGCGTCGTGGGGGCCGGCGAGGTCTCGACCGGGTTCGGCGAGGTGGTGGTCGGACGCGGCGAGGTGGGCACCTCGGTCACGGTGACCGGCACGCTGGTGGTCGTCGGCACCGGCCGGGGGTCCGGACCGGAACCGAACGCCAGGGCGGGCACGGCCACCGCGAGGCCACCCACCACGACGGCTCCGACCGCCAGCACGAGTCGTTTGCGCGGCACAGCTGCTCCTCGGGTCTGCGGGGCACCGGGGGTGGTGCCCTCTGCACCCTTATGAATGCGGTGGGGCGGGCTGGGGGTTGTCACGAGTTTCGGGTGGTTCCCGGACGACGACCTCGACCGCCCTGGCCCGCACCGCCGCCTCGTCCAGCACGGCCCGCCGGGGCTCGGGCACGTCCAGCACCCTCGGCGACGCCAGGGCGAACACCTCGGCCAGCCGGCGGTCGGCGCGCAGCGCGTCCAGGGCCTGCCGGTCGCCGCCGAGGACCACCGCGTCCAGCTCGGCCACCCGCGGCGCCAGGACCCGGGCGGCGTCGTCGGCCGCGGCGTGCAGGGCGACCCTCGCCTGGCCCTCCCGGCGCCGCGCGAACCGCTGTTGCGACCACCCGCCGGCTTTGTTGCGGCCGTGCACCTGGTGACTGTCCGTGGTCGACACCAGGACCCGGCCGTCGAGCGCCACGCCGATGCTGTGCCCGCCGAGCCGCACGAGGAGCAGGCCGAGGCGGCGCGGGGTGAGGGCGTTGGTCAGCAGCGGGTCGAGGACCAGACCCTCGAACACCCGGCCGGAGGAGGAAGAAGAGGAAGAGGAGGACCGGTGGGTGGACGGCGGGTCCGAGGAGGACGGGGTAGAGGAGGACCGGGCGGAGGAGGACCGGGCGGAGGGCGGACCGGAGGGCTCGGCGGGAAGCGGGCCCGCGGGGAGTGGCCCTGAGAAGAGCGGGCCGGCGGAGAGCAGGCGGTAGTTGGAGGCATCGGTGGAGGACCGGCGGCTGAGAGGTGGGTCAGAGGGAGGCGAACCACCGGGTGACCTTCGATCGGGCTCACCCTCGGGGGTGAACCTGCCGAAGGCCGCCGACACCGAGGCCGTAGTGCCGTCGACCGCCGTCACCAGGAACTCGTGCTCGGTCACCGCCGTCGTCGCCACCCCGCCGTGGAGGCCGGCGAACCGCTCGAACCACCTGGTCAGCCGCTCGGGCTCGACCTCGACCGCACGCCCGCCGCCGGAGACCGGCCGCACCCGGCTCATGCCGGCGCGACCGCGACCCACACGGGCAGCGGGTGCCCGCACTCCGCCGGCGAGAGCCGCTGGACCGCCGCGAACCCGGCCGCGTCCAGCTCGGCCGAGATCCGCTCCGACGACAGCACCCGGTGCCGGGTGGACACGGTGTTCGCCACCTGCCACGACCCCTCGGCGCGCACCAGCCGCACGACCTCCAGGGCGTAGGACTCGCCGTCGGGCGACCAGTCCCACAGCTGGACGGTCACCTGCCGCTCCCCGCCCCGCCCGGTCACCTTCGGCGGCGGCGCGGTGGGCCGCAGCCGGCCGAGCTTGTCCAGCTCGGGCACCGCCGCCACGAACAGCCCTCCCGGCCGCAGCGCCTGCCTGGCCAGCAGCAACGCCGGCGACAGGGCGTTCTCGTGCGCCAGCCGGGGCAGCAGGTCGTCGCTCGCGCGGACCACGTCGACCGGCGGCCCGCCGTGGTGGCGGGCGACGTCCAGCAGGTCGAGCACCGAGTCCGGGTCGGCGCCGAGCACGGCGGCGGCGATTCCCGCCAGGGGGTCCTCCGGCAGGGGCACGAGGTCCTGGGCGGCGGTCACCGGGGACACAGTAGGGGCAACCGATCGCGGGTCGCCAACACGCGCGGGACCCGCACCGGCCGCTCACTCGGCCGAAGGGATTTCCACCACATCGGCGGACACCCGTTGCACAATGTTACCGACGGGTTTACAAAGGATGGAGCAGGAGCAGTCACCACTTGACAGAACGATGTCCACCCCGGTGAACTCGTAACCCGTTCGGCCCAATCATTGACTCCGCTCGGAAGGCACCAACGCCCTGCGTTGGCGGGTAGGGTCACTGGGGCGTGATCTCATGACAGCGGGGAGTCACAATGACCAACGCTGCCGGTAGACCCAACCTGTCCGTCGACGAACTCGACCCGGCGGGCCACGGCAGTCTTGCGCAGCTTCTCACCACCGGGCCCTTCCCGGAGGCGTTGAGGGCCGCCATCAAGGCCAGCAGACTGAGCCTGGACCGGATCCAGCACCGGCTCGCCCTGCGCGGGGTCACGATCAGCGTCGCCACGCTGAGCTACTGGCAGTCCGGTCGTCGCCGTCCCGAGCGACCGGAGTCGCTGGAGGCGCTGCGCCACCTGGAGACCGTGCTGGGCGTGCCCCAGGCGGGCCTGTCGGCGCTCCTGGGTCCACCGCGCCCGCGCGGCAGGCGGTCGCGACCGACGACGATGATGCCGATCGACGCCCTGTGGGAGCGCCGCGAGCGGGTGGCGAACCTGCTCACGAAGGTGGACACCACCTCGGACGTGAAGCTGGGCCGCATCAGCCAGCACGACCGCATCGAGATCGCCGCGGACGGCGGTCAGCGGTCGGTGTGGGTGCGGCAGATCCTGCGCGCCGAGCAGGACGGCCCGGACCGCTGGGCGCTGGTGTTCGAGACCGAGGAGTCCGACGTGCTGCCGCAGGTGGTGAACCTGCGCAACTGCCACCTCGGGCGGGTCGTCCAGGACGGCGAGGCCAACATCATGGCCGCGGAGATGATGTTCGACCGGCCGCTGAGCCGCGGCGAGACGATCATCATGGAGTACGAGCTGCTGTTCGCGGAGGGTCACTACCCGGCGGGGAAGAACACCTTCGCCCGCAAGTTCCGGCTGCCGGTGCGGGAGTACGTGATCGAGGTGCGGTTCGACCCGTCGTACCTGCCGGCGCGGTGCCAGCAGTACAGCGTGCCCGCCGGGGACGACACCCCGTCGCGGCGCCGCAACCTGGCCCTGGACGGCGCGGGCGGCGTGCACGCGGTGGCGCTCGGTTTCGGGCCCGGCGTGTTCGGCATCCGCTGGGAGTGGCCGAAGTAACAGGCGTTAAGAAGAAGGGCCCCGGGACGAGTCCCGGGGCCCTTCCCTTTGCTCAGATGTAACCGTTGATCTTCAGCGAGACCGCGCGGATCGAGCCGCGGTCGGCCGCCGCCGTGTCGACGACCTTGAACGTCCAGGTGCCGTCCGCCGGCTGCTCCAGCAGCGCGCCCAGCGGCGTGGTCGGCCTCCAGGTGCCGGTGAACGGCGCGTTCGCGCTGGTCACCGTGGAGAACGCCCGCGCGGCCGAGTCGTCGAACACGACCTGGCACAGGTTCGAGCCGGTCGCGCCGTTGCGCTGGAACACCGTCGCGCTGACACCGCTGGGCGCCGTCAGCGTGCCGACCAGGTCACCCACGAACGTGTGGTCGATGCCCACCGTGGTGGAACCGTCCATGTTCGGCGTGCACTGGGTGCCGTCGATGGACAGCGCGACCTTGGACGCGCTGCCCACGCCCGTGACCTCGATGGGCACGGTCGCGCCCAGCGGGCTGTTGTCCGGGATGGCCAGCACCGGGCCGGTGTAGGAGAAGGTCTTCACGTCGCGCGACGGCTCGCCCACGTTGAGCGTGAACGAGGCGGTCGTGGGCGACGTCGACCCGGAGTAGGTCACCCGGGCGTCCAGCTTGATCGCCGAGCCGACCCGGACCCCGGACGGGACGCTCACCTTGAAGGTGTTGGTCACCGTCTGGCCGACCTCGATGTTGCCGTAGTGCTTCGAGCGCGGCGCGATCGTCACGCCCGCGGTGGGCGTGGTGAGCACCAGGCTCGTGGAGGCCGCCGTGCCGTCACCGTTGTTGGTCACCGGGACGGTGACCGTCGAGGTGGTGCCCGGCTTCAGGTACTGGCTGCCGTCCGAGTCGTTGACCACGCTCGGGCGCTGCGCCCTGGCCAGCGGCTGCGGCGAGGCACCGGTGTAGGCCAGCGCCAGGTCGGCCCGGACGATGCCGGCGCCGGTGCGGTTGTCCACCCCGGCCTCGGCGATGTCGACCGCGGTGGCGGTCAGCGCCTCCCGCACCTCGGCCGGGGACAGGCCGGGGTTGCCGGACAGGATCAGGCCCGCGATGGCCGCCGCGTTCGGCGCGGCCGCCGAGGTGCCGAAGAACGGGTCGAACCCGGGCACGCTGGTCGACACGCCGTCCGCCGCGGTGAGGTCGGGCTTCTGCCTGACCTCGGGGGCGGCGCTGCCGTCGGGCGCGAAGAACACGCGCCGCGGGCCGTCCGAGGTGAACCGCTCGGGCTTCTGGGAGCCGTCGAAGGCGCCCGGGAACGGGCCGCGCGGGTTGGCCGGGTCGCCCGGCTCCAGGTCGAACGGCAGCGGGTCGGCCGCCGGGGCGGCGGCGACGCTGATCGCGCCCTTGGCCGCCGAGTGGCCGCGGGTCACGCCGGGGGTGGCGAAGCCCTTGGCGCCGGTCGAGTCCTTGAAGCGGCCGCCGAGCGCGGACAGCGACAGGTACTGGTCCTCACCGCGGAACTTGACCACGGCCAGCCGCAGGCCCGCGGAGCTCGCGGGCGTGTTGAGCCGCTCGTAGGGGTCCTGGGTACCGTCCTGCACGCCCTGGCTGAACGCCACCACGCTGCCCTGGGCGTTGACCAGGTACAGGTCGTAGTCGTTGAACGACGAGCCCAGCGGGTCGGACCAGAACAGCGTGACCGGCACGTTGCCGGAGCTCTCCGACAGCGGGTTGACCACCTGCTTGGCGCCCGGGTCCGGGTTGAAGTCGTGGGCCGTGCCCGCGAACTTGCCGATGCCGACGCCGGAGTCGACGAACTGCCCCTCCCAGTGGCCGGAGGTGCGGTCGGCGACGTTGCCCTCGTTGCCCGCGGAGGAGAAGAACAGCGCGCCGTCCGCGGCGACCGCGTCCACCGCGCGGGCGATGACGCCGTCCTGGAACGGCGACTCGTTGAAGTAGAGCACGTCGTCGACGATGACGTCGCAGCCCAGCTCGAAGCGCAGGCCGCGGATGTTGTCGGCGAAGCTGGCGTCACCGTTGAACGCGGTGGCGAAGCCCAGGCTGGCGTTGGGGGCGATGTCGTGGAGGATCTCCAGCATCGCGGTGCCCTCGTCGCCGGAGCCCTCCTGGCCGGGCAGCACCTCGACGTTCGCGGGCAGCTCGCCCGACGCCTGCGAGGCGGCCAGGGAGTCGATGCCGTCGGACAGCGCGCACAGCTTCACGCCGGTGCCGGTGACCCGGAACTCGTCACGCGCCGTGTCGGCCGCGTGCGCCCGGTCACCCTCTCCGGTGGTGGCCGCCGCGCTCACCGAGGCCAGCGCCTCACGGGTGCGCGCCTCGACGTCCCGCGCCTTGTCCTCCTTGGCGGGGGCCTGGGCGGTGTTCTTGGGGTCCTGCTTGTGGAAGGTCTTGGCCTCGACGGCGGTCTCGACCCGGCGCACGTCGCCGCGGCCGGAGAGCCGGGTGAGGGAGCCGAGGGGGACCTGGGCGCGGACGGTCCGGCCCTCGACCGAGACCGCGCGGACGCCGCCACCCGCGGCGAGGACGGCGTTGATCAGGTCGTCGCTGACCTTGTGGGCGCGGATGTCCACCAGGACGGTGTTCCCGCTCTGGACCTTCACCCCGGTCTGCACGGCCGGGACGCGGTTCAGCGCGCCGGCGTTGGCGCGGCGGCGCTGCTCCACCACGAGCGCGCTGTCCAGCTTGGACTCCGCCCCGGAGAGCGACCGCTTGATCTCCTGGAGCGCGGCGATCTGCGCGGCGGTCCGGTCCTCGACGCCCTGGGACGCCCTGGCCGGATCGGCGCCGGCGGGTGACACGACGCCCAGGGTCAGCAGCGCGGCGGCGCCGGCTGCGATCAAGGCGGTTCTTCGAGACCGGCGTAGCTGTGAACGCACAGGCGTCTCCCCCACGTTGAGCGTGCCCCCGACGCACGCGACCTGCGATCGGGTGTCCCCGATCGAGGGGTCAACGTATTGCGCACGCCCAAGTACCGTCTGCCACCGTTTGGCCTACTTGCGACGTGGAATATCCATCACATTTCACAGTACAAAAGCATCCGTCCACAGCTGTCCGGTCCGCCCGGACAACCCGTCGAGCAGCGCGGCGGCCTGGTTGTCGGTGAGGGAGGCGACGAAGTCGACCACCGCCCGGCCACGCGCCAGCGTCCGCACCGCGTCCGGCCCCGACGGCGCGTCCCCGGTGGCCCCCACCAGCACGGCCGGGTCCGTCCGGGCGATCCTGGCGTACTCCGCGCCGGCCAGCTCCACCAGGTCGTGCAGGCGGCGCGGCAGCCGGTTCGCCTCGTGCCGGTCGGTGGCCCACTGCTCCAGCGCCTCCACCAGCGCCGTCAGCAGCCGCGCCTGGCCGCGCTGGTGCAGCGCCAGGTCCGGGCGCAGCAGCACGAACCGGCGGTGCACGAACTTCAGCACCTGCACCTCGTGCCACTGCGGCACGGCCAGCACCACGTGCCCCGAACGGGTGGTCGGCTCCTCGATCACCCCGACCGCGTCCACCAGGCGGCGCGTCCACCGCGCGGAGAACCCGGCGACCGCCTGCTCGGCCTCCACCGACCCGTCGAACGGGATCGCCAGCAGGCCGTCCACCAGCTCGGCCCGCACCTTCGCCACGGCCTGCGCGAACGCGTCGTCGTCCACCGTCCACGAGTCCTTGGCGTGCAGGCGGCGGCGCAGCTCCTCCAGCGACCGGCCGGGGCGGCGCTGCTGGGCGGCCAGCTCGGCCGCCGACAGGCCCGCCAGCTCGACCGCGTGGCCCAGCCACGAGTTCAGCTCCGCCGACACCGTGGCGTGCTGGAGCACACCCACCCGGTAGAAGTCCTCCACGTCGTGGATCGCGTAGGCGATGTCGTCCGCGGTGTCCATCACCGACGCCTCGACCGTCTGCTGCCACGGCTCCAGCCGGCCCCCGTAGAAGGCCCGCGCCTGGACGACGTCCTCCAGCTCGGTGACGTAGGCGGAGAACTTCGCGGAGCCGGTGCCCGGCGCGTCGGGCGGCTCGGCGGCGCCGCGCGGCGGCTCCGGCAGCTCGCGCGGGTGCGGCGTCGGGTGGGACAGCCGGGTCCACGGGTACTTCAGCATCGCCGCCCGCACCGCGACCGTCAGGTCCAGCCCCACCGCCGACGGGCCCCGCACGTCCGTGGTGGTGACGATGCGGAACGACTGGGCGTTGCCCTCGAACCCGTCGGCCAGGCCGAACCGGTGCCGGGCCAGGCGGTCGAGCACCTGCTCGCCCAGGTGCCCGAACGGCGGGTGCCCCAGGTCGTGCCCGAGGGCCGCGGCCTCCACCACGTCCGGGTCGCAGCCGCCGAGCTTGTCGAGCAGGTTCGCCACCTCGGGGCGGGTGTTGAGGCGCTCGGCGATCGCGCGGGCCGCCTGGGCGACCTTCAGGCTGTGGGTGAGGCGGTTGTGCACCAGCAGACCGGAGCCCGTGGAGCTGACGACCTGCGTGACGCCGCCCAGGCGCGAGAAGAACGGCGAGCCGGCCACCCGGTCCCGGTCCACGCGGAACGGGCTGGTGGCGAGATCGGCCTGGACTGCGGTGTCACCGCCGGAGCGGCGCTGGGCTCGGGGGTCCTCGCTGTGCATGGGGGAAACCTAGCTGCCGCGTCGGCGGGGTGCCGGGGCGGTGCTGCCGTCGCTGTGTTGCAGCTCGGTGGTGTTGAACGCAAAAAGCCCTCAGGGGCACCCGTATCACGGGTGCCCCTGAGGGAAAGAATGTTCGGCGGCGTCCTACTCTCCCACACCCTCACGAGTGCAGTACCATCGGCGCTGGAAGGCTTAACTACCG